>CAVAQZ010000014.1:0-7756 GCA_963590945.1 Dysosmobacter segnis | reverse complement strand
CGAATTCGAGTGCTTTTCTGGTCAGCTCGGTCAGGGTGACGCCATCATGCCGGGCCCTTTCCCTGGCTGCGACTCCAAGCTTTCGGGGAAGACGAATCTTCCATTCGTCTTCCTGTTGTGTTTCGTCGAACACATGGGCCAAATCATCAACGTCATCGAATTGCGGTTGAGCATTCATCGGCCCCAAGTCAATCACCTCTCACTAAGAGTCCTTGGTATTACGCCAATTTTGTCATGCTCCAAGGACTCGCGGAAAAGTGTCGTTCTATCCATCGTCCAATTGGATCGGATCTCCAAAAGCCGTTTGAACTGCGGTGCGACACGGTGTTTGAAAAGATGGAAGAAATGTGCTAGATTCTTTTCTCGGTGCTTTTGCACTGTTCGGACCATAGCGCAGTTTGGTAGCGCACTTGACTGGGGGTCAAGGGGTCGCGGGTTCAAATCCCGCTGGTCCGACCAGAGACGGCGGCATTCCAACGGTTTTGAAGCGTTTGGAATGCCGCCGTTTTCGTATGTTCGGGAAAGTTTGGGCAGTGTACGGAATAGCTGGGTTATAGGCCAAAATGTGTGTCTGAGTGTGTGTTTATTCGGTGGTGTCGGGGTATCATGCGCTGGTGTGGAATTCGTTCCGGTCGATGCCGGTGCCCCACCGGTTGGGGATGGCGAACGTCTCGTACGCGCCCTGCGGACTATGCTCCCAAGCCCGTTTGTAGAGTTCCTCGATCCTTTGGTCGGTGATCGCGTTGGTCACAAGCCATGACGCGGGTTCGGGCGGTGGGGAGAGGTGTTCGGAGACGGCGACATGGCCGCCGCGGTCATCGACCGTATCGTGCACCACGGCAGGATCGTCAGGTTCCATGGCGAGTCGTACCGCAACAGCCACTCCCTGATGAGATAACCGAAAACGAGGGGAACCGTCCGGATTACCGGTGACGGTGTCCATTTTGAATGCCGATGGTGTTCAGATTAACTGGTGACGACACGCGGATTAATTTGACGAAAGACAAACAGATGCCCTTCCCGGACGCGCCTGCGGATCATGCGCCGGGCCTTGACGGGGCGTTGGTGCGCCTCGGCGACGGTGCCGTCCGTGTATTCGCTTTTCTCGTCGAGGAACCCGGCGTGCTCCTGCTCCCATCGGTTGTAGGAGACAAGCCACGCGGCCGCGGAGTCCTCGTTGGTCACGCGGCTGAGCTCCACGGCGATCTTCCTGAGCTGTTTGCCGGCCTCCGGCCGTGGCCTCAGGTCGGTGAGCCGGGTGATGTTCATGCACACGTGGAACAGGCATCGCTGGACCCTGGTTTCCGGCTGATGGGCGCGCAGGGCCTTCAGGACGCCTCCGCCGCCGTCGACCACCACCGCCAGGGGCGGGGCGATCCTGGCCATGAGACGGCCCCACGCGGCGCTTGTCTCGCTTTTGGCGACGTACCAGCCGATCACGTGCCCGCCGGCGATCGCGATCAGCACGACGGCCTGCCGATGCAAATGGATGACGTCCAGATGCACCACGTCATGGATCTCGTCGACCAGCGGGACCGGCGGCCACAGGTTCCACAACGGCTCGTTGCGCCGGCGCAAGGTCCGCGCGGGTGTGCCGAGCTCCGCCTGGCTCTCCTTGGAGAACAGCCAGGCCAGGAACGCCTCCAAATCCAAGGCGCGGCGGTCGTACGGACTGGTCGACGAGGCGCCGCAGCCGGGGCCTTGCACCGCCAGCGCGTCCTGCCGGACGACGTGGTCCCGTTCTTCTTCATCGTCTCATGGCATTTGGGGCACGAAGGAATCCTCATGCCCCAAGACAACCACTTTTGAACGCCCATCGCACCTACTGCCGCAAGACGTTAGAGACGATTTCAGACACACTTTTTGGCCGACCTCAAAACCCAGCCACACCACTTTTGAAACCCTCTGAAGCCTTGCGAGACAAGGCCTCGGAACCAATTCCAGACACACATTTTGGCCAATAACCCGAATAGCTTCGGGTGCGCATGGAGGCGTCGGCCGAGTTCTATTCCGTTCCGAAGCTCTGGTTCATCGGGGCGAACAGGGACGCGTTCAGCAGCAACACGTGGACGAGCCTCATCCAGGCGATCAACGCGATCAGCTACGACGAGGACGACCACGTGCCCGAGTTGAGGCAGGTCAGCCAGGCGAGCATGCAGCCGCATTCCGACATGCTCAAGACCATGGCCATGCTCGTCGCCTCGCAGACCCGCGTGCCGGTCGACTACCTGGGCATCACATTGGACAATCCGACCAGCGCCGAGGCCATGGCGTCCGCCGAACGACGGTTGACGCGAATCGCCGACAAACAGAACACGGCCTTCGGACGCGAGCTCAAACAGGCCATGGGCATCGCCGTGGCATTGCGCGAGGGCGCGAACACGATACCCGACTCCATGCGCGACATACATCCCGTCTGGGCTCCGACAAGGGAGGTCTCCGACGCGGCGCGCGCAGACGCGTTCACGAAGATCGCGGACAAGGTCACCGGCTATGCCGACTCCGACGTCGGACTCGAACGGTTGGGATTGAGCCGTGAGGAAATTCTCCGACTACGCGCCGACCAGCGCAAGGCGCGCGCACAGAACGTCGTGGACCAGCTCAAGATCCGCACGGCGCAAAACAGCCAGCAGCAGGAGGCGTCAGATGAATCTGAACAATCTGAACCTGCCGCCGGAACTCCGCAAAGCGTTGGAACAGGTGCTTGACCAGGCATGGAAGGACTACCAAGACGACCTCACCAACCTGACCGACGCGGCCGCCGATGAAATCGAAACCGTACTGGAACGCGACCCGCTGAACGCACGCGAAACGGTACGCGAATACACGGCCACGGCCAACCGCCTCGCCGACGACTACTACGCGACGGTACGCACCGCATGGAGCGAATACGCCGGCGTCACCATGCCAGACTTCGACCCCGGATCCGACCTGGAACCGGAACGGGTGCTCTGGCAGGTCCAGGGCGGCTTCGCCAACACCGACTACAACGGACTGACCTACTCGCAGGTCATGGCAGGCCAGGCACGATCCGGCGCGACCATCGACGACCTGTGGCCATCATTCTCGAACATCGACGACGCGCAACAGTTCATCACCGACATGATCCGCACCGGCGCCCGATTGACCGAACGACGGAACATACGACTCGACCCCACGAAACCAAAATGGGCGAGAGTGCCAAAAGGACCGAAGACATGCGCATTCTGCGCCATGCTCGCCTCACGCGGCTACGCATACACCAGCGAGGAGGCGGCAGGCGGCAAAGGCAACATCTACCACGCCGACTGCCACTGCCAACCCATGCCGAACTGGGGCAAACAGACACTCACCGGATATGATCCCGACGAGTTCAAGGCCATGTACGACAGGGCTAAGGAGTTGTCGGCCGAGAACGATGGGTCCACGGATACGCGCAAAGTGCTGTCGTGGATGCGTTCTGAATTCCCGTCCATGCTCAAGGATGGCGTCGTTTTCGCCCCGGACATGCGTGTTCCGCGTGGCTGCGATCTTGAACGTCAGCTCGATCCGCTCCATACGCTGCGCGTCAACCAGCTTCTGAAGAAAAGCGGACATGCTGGTACTGCACGTCTATGGTCGAAATATGCTGGCGAATACCGTATCGCGGAAACCTATTCGACGGACAATTACTATTCCCCATCGGACAAGGCCATGCATCTCGACCTCAAACGAGTGCTCATGGGCGACAAGGCGCACAGGCCTTACCAGAACCTATTCCATGAATCCGGGCATATGCTAGACCATCTGCTCGGAGGTGACACCTACTATTCGACAAGGAAGAACACCAACGGCGAACGGCTCGCCATCAGCCTATGGGCTGAAAGCATGAGCCTGAAGAGAAAAACCAAGGCGGAACTCCAGAAAAACCATCTGGAGGACATAAACCGGGCAGAAGAACTCCTTGATTACTTGAATCTGCATCATCGACTGAAGGCCGATGATCTGAAGTGGATGTTGAAGAAAGGAATAATCAAGGATGTCAATGCCGCCAAAGGCAGTGGCCATACATACGCACTACGTCAACTGCTCGAATACTACAGGGACGGTTTGGAACCTACGGATTCCGAAGTATTGGCCGCCATAGCGAGCAAAGTGCGAGCAAACGCCTCCGAAACGGACCTGAATATCGAGGATATGCTGCAGGCGGCCTTGGGTGACAATTACCCTAGGAAAATCGGCCATGCCGATGGATATTTCGCCAATAATTTCAACGGCAGAAGCTCCGAGGCGTGGGCTGAAATGATTGACGCTCAACTTGCCAACCCGAAAGCATATGCGCTCATCAAGCAATATTTCCCGGAATCGGCTAAACTGTTCGATGAGATGGTTAAGGAGGCGATGGCATGACAAGCGGTTTCTGCGAAATCTATGACGGCGATTTCGAACAGTGGATGGCAGAAGAAGCGAAATCGTCCAGCGAATCAATGGACGATTCGTTCAGCTGCTACTGTCGCATGTTTCACAAACCCTTTTTCGATATCGAGAACGCAGACACCAACGTCAGCGACAAAGAACTTCTCCGTTGGATAAATTGGTGCATCTTCTACGGCAAGCCAAGGGAGGAATACCCACTGGCTATGCAGGACTGAACTCAATCATTTGAAGGTGAAGGCCATCACGATTCGTCGTGGTGGCCTTTCTTATTCCTGAAATCAAGGTGGATTGCCGGAGTAGACGAACGGGCCCGACTGTAAATCGGGAGCTTCACAGCCACGCAGGTGCGAATCCTGCATCCACCACTCGACCAGCCGATCCGGTTGGCGGCGACCATGCGCCGTATCGCATGGGAGGGCCATATAGCGCACCGTGGCGCGGTCGAACTCGAATCCACGGGAAGCAAGCAGAAGGAATGCCAAGCATCGCGGTCGAGAAAACGTCAGGCGTTTTACACGGTCTTGTTCCGAGAACGGACGAATTCTGGCACTACATGACCGGCGCCAGGAAAGTACCCATCCCACGGACCTGAAATTCATTCCAAGCCACCCGCACGGGTGCCCTTTGGTTTTTGACTGATACGGTTGCCGTGTCGTCTTGGAGGACGTATGGATATAGCCGTTGGGTCCGTGTATTCCCATACCGACGCGGACAACGTGTTTTGCGTCGGTATGGGAATGGTGTCCGGCTGGCGGTATACCCGTACGTTCGCAAAGCCCGCTGGTTGCGTCGTTATGAGAATAGCGGTTGCTCAAGCGTATCGTCATGCCGACGCGAATTCACAGTATGCTCTCGGTCACATCGGCCCAAGCGTATTGCGCCATGTATTCGCCTTGGTACAGGCTCTCGGCTTCTGGATCATTGTTGAGGAACCGATACAAATCGCAGTCAAGCTCACTGGTCTTGACCGCCACGTTGTCACGCTCTCGAACAAGAACGTCTGTCTGACCGATGGCGGTGAGCGTAGTACGTAGATCATGGATCAGATTACGCACCTGGGCGCGTCGTGACGTCGAATTGGAAGCATCCTCCCACAACACGGTAAGCAGCTCGCTGATTGTGCAACGCGAGCCCCTGCGATGCACCAGATAGGCAAGCAGCTCCTTGGTTTTGGTACGGTCGAATTTCAAAGGCTCGTTCTTGTAGAACACGTCGAAATCCCCGAAACAACGCACCTGCAGCTTCTCATGACCCGGTTCGACCGGATTACGAAGATTCGACAAAGCATCACGGACGTCATTCTCGCTTGCGGGCTTGAGCAGGAAACCACTGACGTACAGGCTGTGCGCCTCCAGCGCATGCTCACCATGCGCGGTGACGAAGATGATATTGACGGACTCGTTCGTCTCCTTGAGTTTTTTCGCCAGCTCCAAACCGTTCATACACGGCATCTCTATATCGAGGAACACCACGTCGAATCGCGTCTTCTCCGCCAACTCAAGCGCATCGGATGCGGAACACGCGGTCGAACAGGAACTCTCGGGAGCCACGTCCCTAAGGATTCGGCACAAGGCGTTCACCGCGAGCGCCTTATCATCAACCACCAGAATATTCACGACATGTCACCTCCATCGATTGGAACAATGATAGTCAATACTGTGCCGTCAGGCTTCATATCGACTTCCATGCGTCCTTTGCATGAGAGCCGCAGCCATTCATCCGCCTTGCCCAGTATTCCGGTGAAACACTCGTCGGATGAGTGTTCCCGCAACAGGGATGGCGGAACATGGTCTTTCACGCTCACATAATCGTTGGATCCGTCGCTGGTCACGCTGATGGTCAATTTCGGCTGATCGCTGTACGTCAGGTGATACTTCACCATATGCTCCACCGCCGCCTGCAGGCTCAAAGGAGGCAGCATGACGTTAAGCTTGCGAAGATTCCACTTCACATCGATGCGCCGCTGCGACTCATCCTGTTCCAACGCCAAATACGATTTGACATGACCGATCGCCTTACGCAACGGAACCATCTGATTTTTGGAAATCGCGTCGATATTGCCGCGCAGATACGTCGAAAGATTCCGCACACTCTCACGTGCCTTATCGGAATCGTCCAGGCAAAGCTCCTGAATGGCCGTCAATGAATTGAAAATGAAATGCGGATTCAATTGCTCCACGTACAGCTTCGCACGATTCTCCTCAAGCACATGCTCGGCGTGAATGCGACGCTCCTCCAACGTATGCTTGCGTATGAGATACATCATCAGCATGGAAAACGCAGTGCCGGGATACACAAGCAGCAACGTCGGATAAACCTCCTCGATGATTCCCGACGAAATCGGCAACGTGAAGATCGCGAGCCAATGCATACTCGCGCGATACCTATTCTCCTCACCGGCGAACAACACGGCAAAAAGAGGAACGGCGGACTGCAAAATGGTCAGGATCTCAGGAACGGAACGCAACGGACCGAACGAGAGGACATTGAATTCATCAATTCTGAAAATCCATCCGCTCCAAAAATTACACACAAACAACGCCAAACACGCCACATAAAGAACGACAACCACACAATCAAGCACGCGTTGTATGAAAACGTCCAAATCCTCACACAGAAGACGACATGCCAGCAAGGCGCACAACGTCATCGCAAGAGGACCGGTCAAATACGCGAAATGCATACCGGCCCGCGCACACACCGTGGAAAACAAATCCGTATGCCTGCGAAACATCCAGAACAAGAAAATACCCAACGTGCTGCAGGCATTCAGCACAAACATCAAAGAAAAAAGAACCTTCTCACGCCGTTCACCCTCACCGGACAGCACACGAACAATCAAAACAATGTACAACGCCAAAAACAATGTCTCAACACACGTATTGACCGCCAGAATGGTCACGGTTTGCCTCCTCCACAAGAAAGCGCGGTACAACCCCACACCCGCACAAGTATAAAAGGGGACGGGTGACGAGACCCAACCCGAACAACCCAAAGAACCAGGAAAAGTGGATAACGGTGGATAACCCATCCACATCCACATATCCACAGATTTCACAAAGCAGGTAGCGCGCGAACGCGACATTCTGCCATCCTGTTCAACACGGACAGGCAACGAAGCCCTCTCCGAAAACCACAAAAGAGACCAAAGAAGGTGAACCATGACCAAACAAGCCAAACGACACCGATGGACGCCACTTGCCGCGGCGCTCGCGCTCGCCGCCATGATGCTTCCCGCGTCGGCGCAGGCCGATGCGCAGTTGGCGGATCTGAGCGTCAAACAATCCATGACGGTAACGGCCAGTGGCGGCGGCATGCTTGCGGGCAAGAGCCTGTACGCGATCCAACTGGCGGCCTATAC
>CAVAQZ010000013.1:0-42816 GCA_963590945.1 Dysosmobacter segnis | reverse complement strand
CCCACACGGGAATCGGGGAGCCCCAGAAGCGGTTGCGGGAGATGGACCAGTCGCGGGCGTTGGCGAGCCACTTGCCGAACTGGCCGTCCTTCACGTTGCCCGGAATCCAGTTGATTTCCTGGTTGAGTTCGAGCAGACGATCCTTGATCTTCGTGACGGACACGAACCAGGAGCTCACCGGCTTGTAGATCAGCGGAGTGGCGCAACGCCAGCAGTGCGGATAGGAATGCACATAGCTCTTCTCCTGGAAGAGAATCGCGCGCTGGTCTTCCGGAATGCTGGACAGCGGGCCGTCTCCGGCACGCAGGTTGCGCAGAATCGGCAGATTCGCGTCGAACACGTACTGGCCCTCGTAATCCGGGCACAGCGAGGTGAACCGGCAGGCTGCGTCGAGCACGTCCACGCTCTTGATGCCCTTGGCGTTGAGCGTGTTCATATCGTCTTCGCCGTATGGAGCCTGATGCACCAGACCGGTACCTTCCACGGTATCGACGTAATCGGCGGTGAAGATCTGGTAGCCTTCCGGTCCCGGCACCTTGCCTTCGACCGCGTTTTCGTCGCCCGCGAAGTACGGGAACACCGGATAGTAGCGCCAGCCTTCCATGTCGGCGCCCTTGAGCTCGCGAACGATCTCGTAGTTCTCGCCGAGTTCCTTGGCATAGGAGCCGAGCAGCGGCTTGCCGAGATAGAACTTCTTGCCGGCGAACTTGCCTTCGGTCGGACGGACTTCCACATAGTCGATGTCGGCGCCCACCACAATGGCGAAGTTGGTCGGGACGGTCCACGGCGTGGTGGTCCAGAACACCGCGTAGGCGTCCTCCTCGTCGCGCAGCCTCACGGCCACGGACACGGTGGTGTCCTGACGGTCCTGGTACACGTCGGCATCCATGCGCAGCTCGTGCGCGGAAAGCGGGGTCTGGTCCTTCGGGCAGTACGGCAGCACGCGGTAGCCCTGGTACGCCAGCCCCTTGTCGTACAGCTGCTTGAAGGCCCACATCACGGATTCCATGTACGGAATGTTCAAGGTCTTGTAGCCATGCTCGAAGTCGACCCAACGAGCTTGGCGGTGTACGTATTCCTGCCATTCGTTGGTGTATTTGAGCACGGATGCGCGGCAGGCGTCGTTGAATTTGTCGATGCCGATTTCCTTGATCTGATCGACGGAATCGATGCCCAGTTCCTTCTGGGCCTCAAGTTCGGCCGGCAGACCGTGGGTGTCCCAGCCGAACACACGGTTGACCTTGTGGCCCTTCATGGTCTGGTAACGCGGAATCACGTCCTTCGCGTAGCCGGTCAGAAGATGTCCGTAGTGCGGCAGGCCGTTTGCAAACGGCGGACCGTCGAAGAACACGAATTCGTTCTGGCTGTGGTCGCCGGACTCGCGGCGCTCCACAGATTTGTTGAAAGTATCGTCCTTCTCCCAATAGTCGAGCACGGACTCTTCCAGCTTCGGGAAGCTGGGGTTCGGCGCAACATTGGCGCTCTGCTCACCGGCAGCAGCCTTCGGATACACATGATTGGTGGTTTCGCTCACCGTATGCTCCTCGCTTGGCATTCCATCAGTTTCTTACCCTTACGAGGACGATGCCGTTCACGCGATTTCCGTCGCGTTCCCACCACCGCGGTACCACCTCGCTTGCCGCATCCGCCTTCTTCTTTTGCCGGCGATTGCGACCGCTTGTAGTTCGGCTATTCGGGCCGATCCCGCCGGTTCTACTGGGTCTTGCGCATATCTTGCGATCGCGCACGGCCGTTCTTCCGGAAGCTCCCCGCTGATAACGGATCACTGCTATACGTTTCAGCAGTCACAGTAGCACGCACCGCGAACTTGCCGCACTTTCCGGCATGCCGTCATACTGTCCGTCACACCGCTCGTCATACCGCTCGTCACACCATCCAACGCATCGCCCGTCATCTCGCTACGCATCGCCGTCGGAACCCAGGCTTGACTTGCAATGTTTAATAAAGAAAGTTACTATTATCTAGTTAAGGTTTTTACGCCTTATGCACAGAGCCGTGAGTAGAACACTAGAAAGAGAGCAGGCAGAACACCATGTCTCACATCCTTTCCGCAACCGAAGCGAACGCATCGTGGCTAACCGACCCCACCGTCTTCGCGGTCAATCGCCTTCCGGCGCATTCCAGCCACCGTTTCTACGACCATGAACCGCTCGCGGATGAGCCGACATCCCTCAAGCAAAAGCTCGACGGGCAGTGGCAGGTCAAGGTCGCCGACACCGCCGAAACGGGATTCCTGACCAGCTACGCCGATGACGAACACGCGCAACGCGAATTCCAGGCCATCGAAGTGCCTTCCAATCTGGAAACATCCGGACTGCTCAAACCGCAGTACGTCAACGTGCAATACCCGTGGGACGGCCATGAGGACCCGCAGCAGCCGAACATCCCCGAACACAACCACATGGCGCTCTACCGCAAGACCTTCACACCGTCGTCCGCGGTGGCATGCGCGATTCGCGAGAACCGCCAGGTTACCCTCACCTTCCACGCCGCCTCCACCGCCATCTACGTGTGGCTCAACGGCAAATTCGTCGGATACGCCGAGGACTCCTTCACCCCGAGTGAATTCGACGTGACCGGAGCCATCCAGGAAAACGACAACGTACTGGCGGTCGCATGCTACGAATACAGCAGCGCGGCATGGCTGGAAGACCAGGATTTCTGGCGCCTGCACGGCCTGTACCGCAGCGTGGAGCTGACCGCGATCCCCGCAGCGCACGTACGCAACTGGAAGATCGATCCCGATTTCGACGCATCCACAGGAAATGCGACGCTCGCGTTCAGAGCCGACGTCAGTAATCCCGACGCCGCGTTCAAAGCCGTGGCGACGCTCACCGATTCGGACGGAACCCTCGTGTGGAGATCCGACGAAATGCCGGTCGAGGAGACGATCGCACTGCAGGCCGGCATCGAACGAATCTCCCCATGGAGTGCGGAAGAGCCGAATCTGTACACCCTCAGCCTGACGCTGTATGGCGAGGACGGCACCGTAATCGAAGTGAATCGCGAACGCATCGGCTTCCGTCATTTCGCCATCGAGAACGGTGTGATGAGGCTCAATGGCAAGCGCATCGTGTTCAAGGGCGTGAATCGTCACGAGTTCGACGCACGCCGCGGACGTGCAGTCACCGAGGAAGACATGCTGTTTGACATCAGGTTCTTCAAGCGGCACAACATCAATGCCGTGCGCACCTCGCATTATCCGAATCAGGAACGTTGGTACGAGCTTTGCGACGAGTATGGCATCTATATGATCGACGAGACGAACATAGAGTCCCATGGTTCGTGGACCACTCCGAGCGAGCCGGTTACCGCCGATACCAATGTGCCGGGGAATAAGCCGGAATGGCGGGATGCGTGCGTGGATCGCGTCGAGTCGATGATGCGTCGCGACTACAACCATCCGGCCGTGGTGATCTGGTCGTTGGGCAATGAGTCATATGCGGGCACCGTGTTCAAGGCCATGAGCGATTTCGTGCATGAGAACGATTCGCTACGTCCGACGCATTACGAGGGCGTGTTCTGGAATCGCGAGTTCGAGGATATTTCCGACATGGAGAGCCGCATGTACGCCAAACCGGCTGAGATTGCGCAGTATCTTGAATCGAACCCCAAGAAGCCGTATATTTCATGCGAATACATGCATGCCATGGGCAATTCCGTCGGTGGCATGCACCTGTATACCGAGTTGGAGCGTTACGAGCAGTATCAGGGCGGTTTCATCTGGGATTACATCGACCAGGCGTTGTTCCAGCGGCTTCCGGATGGCACCGAACGTCTGACGTATGGCGGTGATTGGGATGACAAGCCCAATGATTACGAGTTCTCCGGAGATGGCATCATCTTCGCGGACCGCACCCCCTCCCCCAAGGCGCAGGAGGTCAAGCAGCTGTATGCGAATGTGAAGATCATGCCGGATGAGCGGGGCGTGACGATCCGTAATGAGAATCTGTTCGTCTCCACCGCTGATTATGTGTTCACGGCTCGTGCGTTGGTCAACGGTGTGGAATGCTGGCATGCGGATTACCGTTTCGACGTTGCCGCCGGAGCGTCCGAACGGTTTGATATCGCGTTCCCCGCGGCGTGCGATCTGGCCGCAAGCCATGTTGGCACGGAACTGCCGAATGGCTCTTATGAGATTACGTACGAGGTTGACCAGCGTTTGGCTGCCGCCACGGACTGGGCTCCGGCCGGTTTTGAGGTGACGTTCGGCCAGTTCACGACCGTTGTTCGCACCGATCGCGATGCTTGCGGCACTTGCGACGCTCGCTCCGGCAAGCGTCCCGACGCCGTCGGGGCCGACGACGTTACGAACGACGTTACGATCACCAACGGCCGTTGGAACGCCGGTATGCGCGCCTGCGGACGCGAAGCGTTGCTTTCCAAGGCGCAGGGAGGTCTGGTTTCCTTCACACGGGATGGTCATGAGATGCTTTCGCGCAGGCCCAGCCTGTTGACGTTCCGACCGCTGACCGACAATGATCGCGGCAACGCCTCCGGTTTCGATCGTGCGCAATGGTTCGCGGCCGGCCGTTACGCAAAGACCGTAGCCACCGAGGTTTCCAACGACGAAAAGTCGGTCACCGCGCTGTATACGTATGAATTGGCGGATATTCAACGCACGAGGGTCACCGCACGTTATGTGCTGTTGGAAGATGGCCGTATTCATCTGACGCTCTCCTATCCGGGCGGCGTCGATGCCGCTTCCCTGCCTGCGTTTGGTATGGAGTGGATGATTCCGGTCGAATATTCGAATCTGCGATTCTACGGACTCGGCCCCGCCGAAACGTATCAGGACCGTCTTCACGGGGCGAAGCTGGGAGTGTTCGAAACCACGGCCCAGGCGGACAACGCCCCGTATCTGGTGCCGCAGGAAACCGGCAACCATGAGGGCGTGCGCTGGCTTGAAGCGACCGACCGTTATGGTCACGGAATTCGCGTAAGCCAGGCTTCGGATGAGCATTTCGCCGCAAGCCTGCTGCCGTACAGCACCCTGATGCTGGAGGAAGCCACACACCAGGAGGAGCTGCCGGAGCCGAAACACATGTTCCTGCGTTTGCTGGCCGCGCAGATGGGCGTCGGCGGCGACGATTCGTGGGGCGCGCCTGTCTATGAGCAGTATCAGGTGCCGGCCGACCAGCCGCTCACGCTCGACGTGATGCTGGAACTGTTCTAATCGGAAATCCCCGCGGGCCGGACTGTCGATCGACCGTGGTCGAACGTCAATCCGGCCCGCCAAAAAGGTTGGCGACCCACAAAAATCAGCCGATTAGCCAGCCATTCGCAAAAGGCAGCGTAAAAAAGACGGTTGCGGAACCGAACCGCACCTCCGATCGTCAAATCCGAATCTCTTCAGCCCAACGATCGGGATGCGGTTCAAACCGAAGGATTCCGCAACCGCCTTTTTGCGGATATCAGTGTTTTGCCGACGAACGACGATTCTTTGCCGGTACGAAACTGTCTCGCGCCACCAGCGAGGTCGAAAGATAGACGTGCTGACGGATGTTTCTCTTGCCGGAAATGGCGTCCGCCAACGTCAGAATCGACACTCGCGCAAGCTCGCTCTGATCGATGGCGAACGTGCTGAGCGGCGGTGACGTAAGCTGCGCGATCATCTGATCGTTGACGCTGATCACACTGATGTCCCGCGGCACGATCACTCCGGAAGCGTTGAACGCCTGCAGCACACCCACCGCAATCACATCGGCGGCGACGATCACCGCATCCGGCAGCACCCCATTGTGGTCGCGGATGAAACGCTCGCCAAGCTCGCGGCCGTTTTCAACGGTAAACAACCCGCTGGAGTAGACCATGCCGCTGAAATCCAATCCGAAACGTCTCGCCTCACGGCGGAAGGATTCCGCACGAATCTCCTCGTTGAATTCGTTGAAATTGACCAGCTTCCCCTTGCCACCAATGAATCCGACGCGTTTCATTCCGTTGGCGGCTACGGCCGCGACGGCATCGTGCATGGTCTGCTGCAGATCCGGCTGTACGGAATCGAACAGGCTCGGAGCCGGATTCACGTCAATGAACACGCCGTAGGGCATGGCGTCATGCAGACGTTCCAGATCGCGCTCCTCGATTCCACCAGCACCGATCGCCATGAAACCGTCGAATTTGCCGCTTTCGGCGATCATGCCGTCAAGATCGTGGAACACGGTCAGTTCCATACGCTGCTGGACCGCATTGCGTTCGATTGCCGCACGTAGACCCGTGAAATAGGAGTCGTGCAACGCTTCGTTGAATTCCTCACAGTCGAGCAGCGCCACTTCATGCGGAATCACGATGCGCTTGGTCTGCATGCTGTAGCCAAGTTCCTCGCTGGCCTGAATGATCTTGCGACGCGTTTCCTCACGGACGGACAATGTGGGATCGCCATTAAGCAACCGCGATACCGTGGCTTGCGAGAATCCAGTCCGTCTTGCGATTTCCTTGATGGTCGCCATCGATGCCCCTCATTCAATCAGTTCATTCAATCGATGAAGTAAAAGCTTTACCGAATCAGGTTACCTTATCTTCCGTTGCGGGCGGTAATCAAACGCACTGCCATGCGGTATGGATGGGATGCGCGGACCCGTTGCGTCGGTATGGGGATGGTCGGACCGCTCCAGTATCCCCGAACCAACGCAAACCACACCATTTCCGTCGGTACGGGAATAGTCGGCACGGTTACTTGGCAGTTCCACCAATCCAACTCCTGCGCCACATCAGGGAAAGATCCCATGCCTCGAGGCTGTCCGTTGTGCAATAGTGTGTAGGCGTTACATCCGGCTGATCCCGCAGCAGCTGGTAATTCCAGTAAACGCAGCCCGCCGAAGCGTTCCATGCGGGCAGTTCGAGTTCAAGAATCTTCCCGTACACGTCACTCTTATTCACGCCTTCGCACATAGCCAGCGAGTTGACCACGTTCCACTCCCCCACGATCACCGGAGTGTGACGCGCGGCACGCTTGATGGCCCACTCGCAGCATTTCACATACGCCTTGTACACCCACATGGCACGAAGCGGGACGAACGATTCCATGGCACCAAGGTAGATATGCGTATCAAGCATGACATTGCGCATGCCCTCACGCGCGAACCAGCCCCGCCAGGAGTTCAGACGGAACCCGTCATGGAACACGATGACCGTTTCATCACGCAGTATTCGGCGCAGACGACGGTACGCCTCGCGGTAGAACGATTTGAGGAACCTCATCGGAACATATCCACTGCCCTTGGCTTCGGCCTTGTTTTTTGCGCTGCCCGTCGATGGTGCCGTGGCGTAGACGATCCAGCTGATGGGCTCGTTGACCACTTCCATACCCCAGAACGACGCCCTGTCCCGGTAACGCTTGGCCAGCCGTTCCAGCACGGTCAACGAATATTCGACCGCTTTCGGGCTCTTGGCCCACTTGCACACGCCTGTAATGCCACCGTTGTCGTATCCGTTCTGCGAGCCTGGAACGGTATGCAGATCCAGCATCACCTTCAATCCGGTCCGCTCGGCCCAATCGAAAGCCTTGTCAACATATTCGATGCAACCGGGATGACCTTTGACATCGCCAAACGCAAAATATGGAACGGGAAGTCGAACCAGATTGCAGCCATGTGCCGCGATATTGCAAAAATCATCGATCGTCACATATGCATCTCTATGGCCACGCAGCGTTTCGACGAGCCGATCGGCGCTCAACGTGCGATGCATCCAAATCTCATCCTCCTCACCGCATTCGTCAAAAAGCGCAGGAGACATCCATTTCTCCAAAACCAGCCAATTACCAAGATTGACGCCTCTGATTTTCTCGTCGACCCCAAGCATCACGCATCACCTCTCGAGACAAGCTCCACACGCATGAGCGGACGCAAACCGGCCACGGCATGAAACGACTATGGATTCGCCACAATGCGCATCCTGCACACGCAACTACCGACCAGCAACATCCGGCCTCGCTAACGTATCAGGCTAACGCAGACCCCGGTCCCGCACAATCCCATGCAACATACGGTTCCGTATGACAGACGACAACGCGCTCAAATTCCCCTGGATCCAATCATCAAGCACCACTGCGTCACCTTTCGACCTTATGGAGATGCCCATCTCCAAATAGATGTATTCCCAAACCACCGCAAACCACGCTTTTTACGAACATATGGGAACACTCACAAACGAATCGCATGCGCAAGACGCAACAAGACCCATACAATATCCCTATGCATACGCAATCGCACAAGCAGACCTGGCCGAAACCGGAAAAGCAACAATCCTTTGCCTCGCGGAATTTTCGAGGCAAAGGATTTGTTAAAGGGTCACGACCGTTCAAGGCCACCGGGCATAAAGGCGGTATCAGCCGGCAGGGGTCCAAACGCGGCTAGGCATGCGTAGCGTCCAGTTGTGTGCGACCAGTTGTGCAGCGGCCAAGCATTCGCAACCAACCAAGTGCAATCAGCCAGACACCGCCGGCCGCGCATAGTCGGCTAAGAACCGTCAGCCGCACACCACCGCTCAGCCTTCCATGTCTTCCAGCGCGACGCCCTTGGTCTCCTTCATGAACTTCAACACGAAGAAGAAGGACACGAATGCGAAGAAGGCGAACAGACCGTAGATCAGGCCGACGTTGAAGGCCAGCAGTACCGGGAAGCTTACCGTGACGATGAAGTTCGACGTGTACTGCACCGCGGTGCCGACGGACATGCCCGCGGAGCGCATGGAGTTCGGGAACATTTCGGCAAGCATGGCCCACGAGACGGTACCCCAGGTCAGGCCGAATGCGATCACGAAGCCATTGGCGCACACCAGCGCAAGCGGACCGGTGACGACACCGAGCTGCGGAGCGCCATCCACCAAGGGAGCGGTGCCGAACAGCAACGCCAGGCCACCTTGGGTGATGACCATGCCGATGGAACCGGCCAGCAGCATCGGGCGGCGTCCGACACGGTCGATCAGGAACGCTCCGCCAACGGTCGCGGCGATGTTGATCAATGACGTGATGGCCGTGATGGTGAAGGAGTCCTTCTCGGTGAAGCCGACCGCGCCCCACAAGGTGTTGGAATAGTAGAAGATGACGTTGATGCCGGTGAACTGGTTGAGGATCATGAACCCGATGGCCACCCACACGATCGGCTTCAAACGCCCGACCGGGGTGACAAGGTCACGGAACGACGGCTTGTGGTCGATGCCGATGGAATAGCGGATACGGCCGATCTGGTCGGGAATCGGAGCCGGGTCGGTGCTGATACGGTTCAACACCGCGGCCGCCTCATCGTCACGATGCTGCGCCACCAGATAACGCGGCGATTCGGGAATGGTCAACGCAAGCAGGAAATACAGCACGGACGGCACCGCCATGCACAGGAACATCCACTGCCAGGTTTCGAGCGGTCCCATGAACACGCTGGCCCCACCGGAGATATGCACCAGCAACGCGTTGACAAGCAACGAAATGAAAATGCCGATGACGATGCCAAGCTGCTGGAACGCCCCAAGCACGCCACGCTCGTCCGTCGGCGCGATTTCCGCAATATAGACCGGCGCCACCATGGCCGCAACGCCCGCCGCAAAACCACCGAACACACGGAAAGCGACCAATACGAAGATGTTCGGTACGATGGCGCAGCCGATCGAGCAGATCAGAAACAGCACGGCCGCGATCTTCATCATCGGCACGCGGCCGATCCTGTCGGAAATACGGCCGGCCAACAACGCGCCGATACCGCCGGAAATCAGCGCGGACCCGACCGCGAGTCCGAGCAATGCGTCACCCGTGGCGAATTCGGTTTTGATGGCGTTGGTGGCACCGTTGATGACGGCCGAATCATAACCGTAAAGCAGACCGCCGAATGCCGCGATCAGCGCAAGCCGACGCGCCACGGATCTGTGGGCTTTGATGGACGATTCGCTTATGCCGGCTGATTTCGCCGCATCCGCTTCGATTGAAGACATAATAGGTCCTTCCTCCTTGAAAGATACTGCGATTATACGGAAAGACGGACTTTCCGAAATCGTTCGAAATCCCTTCTTCAGCAAGGGAGAATGCCGGCCCGAACGGAGTATCCGAGGTTCAAACGGAGAGATATCGATCCAAATCCGTCCGGACCGGCAGGTTTTTCAATGACGCAAACCTCTTGCTATGAGAGCAGTGCGTCACGACGCGCCAGCAGCGCATCGATGGCTTCAACGCCGTCGACCACCGTGAACGTAACGGTCTTGCGTTCGCTGGATTGCGCGTCAAGCATGTGCAGATTCCCACGTTCCTCATGCCATCCACGGCCATACACTTTGGAGTTCGAGGGTTCGAGGCCGACCACGTAATCGCCGGAACCCATCGACTTCCATTCCATGAAATGCGGGAAATCAGCCACATTGAAATCGATGACCACACCCAAGCCCAGCTCACGGTTGACGACAGCGGCGAAACTTGCGCCGTCCGCATCGGACGCCAGTTCGTGAATGTACACGCTCTCCGGTTTGTTGTCTTCCGGAGCGCCGATCTCGTTCCATGGCGCGGTATCGGCCGCGGTGGTGTCATCACGCGGGGTTGCGCCACGGCTCGGAATGACCACCTGTGCGCCTTCGGCCAGCAACGGCCAGCCGAAATTGCAGTGGTACATCCACATGAGCGGTTCGTCACGGAACGACTCGTTGGCCACTTCATCCTCGACCGTGATCGATGGCTTGCCGTACACAGAACGGATGCGACGGCGTAGCACCATGTTCTCGCCGAATAGTTCCGCCTCACGCATTTCGCCGGATACTTCGAGCACGTAATCGTCGCCATCCCAGTAGGCGTCGGAACTGACGTGTTCGGCCGGCGTGGTACGGATACGGCCATGCATCGGATAGTCGCCGGCCGGATATCGCGATCCTTCCGGAGTGGAATACGGTCCGCAGATGTTTTCGAAACCGCAGGTGAAGAACAAGCCTCCCATGATGGAGCGCAACGCTTCCTGGCCGTTGGTGTCGAATTGGTTGCGGCCGTTCAGTCCCGGTTTCGACAGAAACGTGAGATTTTCGCCTTTGTATTCGAACAATGCCACGTCGAGTGCCTTGTCTGCCATCGACATGAAGCGCAGCGGCCCGTTCTTGACCTCGACCGCCTTCAGACCGTGCGTACGGCCTTCCTGGTATTCGATCGGACGAACATAGGCGGCCTGTTGCATGCTGCCGACGTGGGCGAGCATATCGGAACGCTTCATCTCAGTCCTCCTGCAGTCGAGCCGGATAATTCGGCCATGCGCCTTGCTGCGTGCATACGAACGCCGATACTTCGACCGCGCGTTCGTGTGCGGCTCGCAGACCGAATCCACGCAACCAGTAAGCAAGGAACGCTCCGGAGAAGGAGTCGCCCGCGCCTACGGTATCGGCGACCTCGACCTTCGGCGTAGGCAGCATCGAAATGGCCTTGTCGTCCATCACCAGGCTGTAGGAGTCGCCGGCGGTGAGGATCACCACGTCGAGATCGAACATGTCCTTGACGGCTTTGACGCACTCGGCCTGCGCCGGCACCTTGAATTCCGGTTCGTCGATGCCGAAGAGCCGCGCCACGATCGGCAGCTCCTCATCGTTGATTTTGAGAATCGTCGCGCCGTCCAGCATGCGCTCGAGTACGTCATGGTCGGCGAAGCCGGAACGGATGTTGATGTCGAAGAAGCGCACGGTTTCGGGGCCGGCGGCATCGATCATCGCGTAGATCGCGTCACGGGTACCGTGCGGTTCACGGGCCGCGATGCTGCCGTAGCAGATGGCATCGGCGTTTTCGACCAGCTTGCGTACCTGGTCGGTGAAGGCGATGTGGTCCCATGCGCGGTCGCGCACCACATCGTAGGAGGGGATGCCGTTCCCATCCAGGGAGACCGCGGTGACGCCGGTTGCGTATTCGTTGGTTTGCGCGGCCACATCAACACCACGTTCAGCGAGCAGCTGCACCAGTTCACGACCGAGTTCATCGTCGCCAACGGCGGTGACCGCGGTGGCTTTCACGCCATTCTGGGCGGCATGGTATACGAAGTTGGCCGGCGCTCCGCCCGGCTTCTTGCCGTCAGGAAGCATGTCCCACAGCAATTCGCCCATGGTGAGCACGGATTTGGATTGCGTGTTCATTGCGAATGTCCTTGTTTTTGGGTGAGTTGAACCAGAGGTACGGCAATGCCGCCGTACCTCTGCGGTGATGATGGTGGACCTCAGTCTTCCTTGGCCGCCGGATATTCGTTGCAGAGCAGACGATAGGCCGGCTCGTCCTCTTCGATTTCCGGGAAACGGCCAAGCGGTGCGTAGAAGCGGTTGTCAGTGTTGTCGTCGTTGCACATGGACACCTCGCCCACGAGGGTCGGGACGGAGTCCTCCTTGATGTAATACTCGTGATAGGTGTAAGGATAGAAGGTCAGGGATTCGCCTTCGTTGAGCTCGATGGGTTCTCCGGCCGGCACATAGTAGCGGCGGCCGTCACGGCACACCAGCACCGGGGTGTCGAGCTTCTCTTCTGTCTCCGGGTCGGCGTTGTACAGGTGGAACACCGCGGTGCCGCCGCCGCGCACGATGATGTCTTCCATCTTGTTCCAGTGAAAATGCATCGGGGAGACCTGACCTGGCATGCTCATCATGATCTTCTCCGCATATACCTTAGTGTACTTCGG
Source organism: Dysosmobacter segnis (assembly GCA_963590945.1). GTDB lineage: Bacteria > Actinomycetota > Actinomycetes > Actinomycetales > Bifidobacteriaceae > Bifidobacterium. The sequence continues at coordinate 30,181 of CAVAQZ010000013.1, read as the reverse complement.
ATCCTTCACATTGCCATTGCGCAAGGTGATCAGCGCCAAGCCCTTGTGCTCGAAATCGCCCTCACCGTAATCCGTGATATCCCAACCCAAGGCGTTGTCACGGATCTCATCCCACTCGTGCCCCTTATCGGCCCACTCCTCCGGAGTGAAGCTCAGATACGGCGGAATACGGAACTTGTACTGGTCGAGCAGGGTCTCGAATTGCTTGATGACTGCATTGACTTCAGAACGCTTCATGGCGGAAACTCCTTTGTCATAAACTGCGACGTTTACGCGTCCGTTGCTGTTTCTTTCGATTGTTGCGTATTTTTTCGTTTTCGGGCGACCCGCCTTCGGTGTGTCTCCCTCAACAACAAGTATTTTCGATTGATTTCGTTTTACTTGCGATTTCTTTCGTTTTGCTTGTTGACAACAACATAACACAAGGTTACGATAGTTGTCAACACAAAACGAAAGGATTCGAAATGATTTTTCCGCCATAACGATAAATAACGAAAAAGATTGTTAAGATGGAAGACAAATCCCGTTTCGACAACGCACAAGCAAGGAGCACTACGATGATGAAAGCCGAGCGCCAAGAGCTGATCTTGAAGAAGATCGACACCAACGGCCGTATCGTCGTCACCGATTACGCCAAGGAGCTTGGCGTCACCGAAGCCACCTTGCGCAAGGACCTGCAGGAACTGGATGACCGAGGATTGGTACAGCGCGTGCACGGCGGCGCGATGAAGCCGGACACAGAACTCAGCCGATTCGAAAGCCGAGTCGATCTGGGCAAAGACATCAAAACGAAGCTGGCGACGGCGGCAATGGATGAGATCATGGAGAACCGCGTGATCTTCATCGACGGCGGATCAACCAACTATCTGGCGGCGCAATCGTTTCCACGCGACTACACAGGCACCATCATCACCAACAGTCCGGCCGTGGCTCTGTGGATGTCCGACTACGACAACGTCGAAGTGAATATGCTTACCGGCACCATTCATCACAAATCCAAGGAAACCGTCGGTTCGGCGGCACTGGCGATGCTGCAGCAGCTGCATTGCGATCTGGTGCTGCTTGGCGTCTCGTCAATCGATCCCTCATACGGCATCACCACGCCGTATCTGGAATCCGCCGAGACCAAGCGAGCGCTGATCAAAGCCGGAACCAAGGTGATGAGCCTGATCACCCCGGAAAAATTCGGACACGTCTCCACTTACAAAATCACCGATTGCAGCGCGCTGGACGTCATCGTGACGGAAGGCACCCCGGAATGCGCCGACGCGCTCATCTCCGCTGGAATCTCACTGCGCATCGTCCGCTGACACGCAACCTCTCCGGACAACCCAACCAATCCCTTCCATTTTGAGATGCGGCATACCCGCACCTGCGCGCAAGCATACCCAAAAACACCCCACTCCGGCAGACAGCCAAACACAACGAACTTTTGTCAACGACCGACAAGGAGCACATATCATGACCTCGCCATTCAGCGACCCCCACTTCGCCATTTCGCTGTATTGCAGCGACTTCCGCAACCCCGCCGCACAGATCGACGTACTGAACAACTACGCCGACTCCTATCACATCGATATCATGGACGGCCACTTCTCCCCCAGCATGGGCCTGTGCACCACCTGGATCGAACAGATGATGCCACTGTGCGCGCTACGCAAGGAAGTGCACATGATGGTCACCGACATCGACCACTGGATCGACCAACTGGTCGCCGCAGGAGCCACCATGCTGACCCCGCATGTGGAATCACTGGGCGCGCACGCCTTCCGTACGCTGCGCATCATCCGCGAGAACGGCTGCGGCGCCGGAATAGCGGTCAATCCGCTCACCTCGTTCTCCGAAATGGAGAATCTGCTGGAACGCATCGACCTCGTGACCGTCATGACTGTGGAAATCGGCTATTCCGGCGAACCGTTGATTCCCGAAACCCTGAAGAAGATCGAACGTCTGGCGCGGTTCCGCGATGCACACGGACTCAATTACGAAATCCAGATCGACGGATCATGCAACGAGAAGAATTTCAAGCGCATGCGTGAGGTCGGCGCCGACACCTTCGTACTCGGCAACACCGGCATCTTCAAACGTTCGCCAGACATCGAGGAGGCCTGGCACATGACCATGGCGGCCTACGAGGAATCCACCGGCGAGAAAGTGCGCATCCGTTAATCGACTCGCATAATCTCCGGACACAACACCGACATCACCAACATCACTCATATCTTCATATCATCCACATCACAGCACAAGGAACAACGCATCATGACCACCGCAACCTCTTTCCGCGAATGCGAACGCATCATCGTCAACGAACTGTCCGACGTTCTGGGCAACGTCGACGAATCCCAGGTCGACCAGCTGGTCGATCTGATCACCGGCGCACGAAAGGTGTTCTTCGTGGGCGTCGGTCGTGTGGAGCTTGCGCTTGAAGCCATCGCCAAGCGACTCGCGCATCTCGGCATCGACACCGTGATGGTCGGCCAGATCACCGAGCCGGCCATATGCGATAAAGACCTGCTCATCGTCGGTTCCGGTTCCGGCAAAACCGGCTTTCCGCTGTTCATCGCAGGCAAGGCCAAATCGTTCGGAGCGAAGGTGGCACGCATCGGCATCGTCGAGGATTGCCCGATGAAGGAATACACCAACCTGTTCGTGCACGTGCCGGCCGCAGGCAAGCCGGGATCGGGAACCAAACCGAGCGAGCAGCCGATGACCAGCCTGTTCGAACAGTCGCTGCTGCTATTGGGCGACGCAATCGCCATGAGCCTGGTACGCAGGCAGGGCATCGATCTTGATTCCCTGTGGGAGTTCCACGCCAATCTCGAGTAGCTTTTCGCTTTGTGAGGCGCCGGCCCCGCCAGCACGGAACGACGCGTCCCACAGACGAAGTCAACAGGCGGCATAAAAACCAGTAAATACGCAAAATGGCTGCGACCGAACGTGACGGTCACAGCCATTCTCGCTATTCATTCAGCGTTTACTCCAGTTCCACGGCACCCGTGTACAGCTGGTAGTACTCGCCCTTGAGCGCGATGAGCTCGTCATGCGAGCCACGCTCGATGATGCGGCCATGGTCAAGCACCATGATCACATCGGAGTTGCGCACCGTGGACAGTCGGTGGGCGATCACGAACACGGTACGCCCCTTCATCAGGTTGTCCATGCCGGCCTGCACCACTTCCTCGGTACGGGTATCGATGGAAGAGGTCGCCTCGTCGAGGATCATCGCCGGCGGATCGGCCACGGCGGCACGCGCGATGGAGATCAACTGGCGCTGGCCCTGGGAAAGTCCGGAACCATCACCCTTCAGCACCGTCTGATATCCGTCCGGCAGCATACGGATGAAGCTGTCGGCGTTGGTCAGTTTCGCGGCCGCGATGCATTCCTCATCGGTGGCGTCGAGACGACCATAGCGGATGTTGTCCATGACGGTGCCGGTGAACAGGTTCACGTCCTGCAGCACGATGCCGAGGGAACGGCGCAGATCCGGCTTGCGGATGCCCTTGACGGAAATGCCGTCGTACAGGATCATGCCTTCCTGAATGTCATAGAAGCGATTGATCAGGTTGGTCACCGTGGTCTTGCCGGCACCGGTCGCGCCGACGAGCGCGATCTTCTGACCGGGCTTGGCGAACCAGGTGATATCGTGCAGCACCGGCTTGTCGGGGTTGTAACCGAAAGTCACGTCGGTGAAGCGCACGTCTCCCTGCAGCAGGGTCAGTCGGCCGTCAGGAGATGTGATGGCCTTCTCACGTGCCTTCATGGCGACTTCCGCGGCGCGCGGGCTCAGCGCATGCGCGGCCTTCAGGGAACGGGTGCCGTCATCGCCAGCCTCACGCTTCCAAGCCCAACGGCCGGTTTCGTAATCGACTTCCGTCATGGTACGGCCGTCCGAAGCGAGCTCCACATTGACCAAGGTCACGGAGCCGCCGTCGTCTTCCGGCTTTTCGTCCATAAGCTCGAAGATTCTCGACGCTCCTGCGAGCGCCATCATCACCATATTGAACTGCATGGAGACCTGGCCGAGCGGATTGATGAAGGAGCGGGACAGCGTCAGCAGCGAGATCAGGGCTCCCAAGGTGAGCGTGCCCACTCCGGACAGGCCGAAGTTGCCGACTCCGGAGAGCGCCATGGCGCCGCCGACGATCGCCAGCAGGATGTAGAGCATATAGCCCATGTTGCCGACGACCGGCATGGTCACGTTGCCCCAGATGTTCGCTTCGGCGGAAGCCTTGAACAGTGCATGGTTCTTCTCGTCGAAGGTCTTCTGGGTGGCGTCCTCATGGTTGAAGACCTTGATGACCTTCTGTCCGTTGACGGATTCCTCGACGAATGCGTTCACGTCGCCGAGCCAGGTCTGCTGTTCGACGAAGTAGCGGCCGGAGCGCGACACGATTCTGCGTACCACGGCGAACAGAATCACCGTGAACGCGAGCACGAATACCGTGAGCGGCACGGACAGCCACAGCATCGAGACGATGGCGGCCAGCGCGGAGATCGCGGATGAGAACATCTGCGGGAACGACTGGCTGATGGCCTGACGGAGGGTGTCGGTGTCGTTGGTGTAGCGGCTCATGATGTCGCCGTGTTCGTTGGCGTCGAAGTAGCGGATCGGCAGGCTCTGCTGGTGGGCGAACATGTCGTCGCGGATCTTCTTCAATGTGCCCTGTTCAACGGTCACGATAAGCCACTGCCATAGCCAGCTGCAAATGGTTCCGGCCGCGTACAGGCATCCCATGAGGGTCAGCATGCGCAGCAGCGGCCCCCAATCGGGGTTGTCCGCGCCGACCATCGGCAGAATGTAGTCGTCGACGAGCGACTGCAGGAACAGAGCCGATCCGGCCTGCGCCGCCGCTCCGACGAGAATGCATACGACGACTGCGATCACGTGCCATTTGTACTGGAAGATGTATCCGAAGATACGTTTGGTGGTTCCGGGAGCGGCTTTCTTTCTGCCCGGACCGCCTGCGCCCGGCTTGCCCGCGGCATCAGTTTTTTTATTCATATTCTTTTCGGCCATCGTTTCCCCTCCTTTCACTGCAGTTCCTCAGGCTGCGCCTGGTTTTTCGTCTGCGATTCGTAGATTGAGCGGTATTCTTCACAGCTTTCCAGCAGCTCGTCGTGAGTGCCGGATGCGAGGATGCGGCCCGCGTCCATGACGAGGATCAGATCGGATTCCTGCACCGATGCCACTCGCTGGGCGATGATGATTTTCGTGGTGTCGGGAATCTCATCGCGGAACGCGGCGCGGATCAGCTGGTCGGTCTTGGTGTCGACAGCGGACGTGGAATCGTCGAGGATCAGAATCTTCGGCTTCTTCAGCAGTGCGCGGGCGATGCACAGGCGCTGCCTCTGGCCTCCGGACACGTTGCTTCCGCCCTGTTCGATGTGGGTGTCGTATTTGTCCGGGAATTCCTGCACGAATCCGTCCGCCTGGGCGAGTTTGGCCGCGTGGCGGACCTCTTCGTCGGTTGCGTTCGGGTTGCCCCAACGCAGGTTTTCGGAGATCGTTCCGGTGAACAGCACGTTCTTCTGCAACACCATCGCCACCTGGTCTCGCAGCAGTTCGAGATCGTAATCACGCACGTCCACGCCGCCGACCTTGAGCGAGCCTTCAGTCACGTCATAGAGTCGCGGAACAAGCTGCACCAAGCTGGATTTCGCGGAGCCGGTGCCGCCGACGATGCCGACGGTCATACCGGATTCGATCTTCAGGTTCACGTTGTCGAGCACCGGTTTTTCGGAATTCCCGGAATAGCGGAAAGTCACGTGGTCGAATTCGATGGAGCCGTCCTTCACTTCCTTGACCGGATTGGCCGGGTTGACGACGGTGCTTTCCTCATTAAGCACCTGGCAGATACGATCCGCGGAAGCCTGGGAGATGATGAACATGACGAAGATCATGGAAAGCATCATCATGGCCATGAGGATCTGCATGGCATAGGTGACCAGAGCGGTGAGATCGCCGGTAGTCAGGCCAAAGGCGGCGTTGTTGCCGGAGGCCACGATCTGCTGTGCGCCCATCCAGGAGATGAGGATCATCGTTCCGTAGATGCACAGCAGCATGAGCGGGCTGTTGAAGCTCATGATGCGCTCGGCCTTGGTGAAGTCCTTGAAGATGCGTGCGGAGATGCGATCGAACTTGCTGATTTCATGGCTTTCGCGATTGTACGACTTGACCACGCGGATACCCTGCAGGTTCTCATCCACCACGTTGTTGAGTTCGTCATAGGTGTGGAACACGCGCTCGAACACCGGGTGAACGATTACCGCCAAGCCGCACAGGCCGATTGCGAGAATCGGAATGCAGGCGAGGAACACCAAGGAGATCGACGGACTGATCTTGAAGGAGAAGATCCATGCCACGACCACCATGATCGGCGCACGAACGCCCATACGAATCATCATGCCGTACGCGTTCTGCAGGTTGGTCACATCGGTGGTGAGCCTGGTGATGATCGAACCCGTGGAGAAGCGGTCGATGTTGGTGAAGCTGAATTCCTGCACCTTCTTGAACTCGTCCTGACGTAGGTTCTTCGCAAAGCCCGCCGCGGCGATGGCCGCGAATTTTCCTGCCAGGAAGCCGCATGCGAGCGAACACAGGGAGCATATCAGCAGAATGACGCCGAATTTGATGATCGACGGCATGCTTCCCGCGGTGATGCCCTGGTCGATGAGCGCCGCCATGACCGTTGGAATAAGGATTTCGAGGATGCTCTCCCCCGCCACGAACAGCGGTGCGAGGATGCTGTCCTTCTTGTATTCACGCATGGATCTGCCAAGCGTGCGCAATTGATGCTGCGACGTTCTGTTCTGTCGAATCGAAGATGATTTCGTCATACTTGTTTCACACCCTTCCTTTCTGTTTCTTCTGTTTTCCCATTTCTTCTGTTTCAATGTGCACTTGCCCGACTTCACTCGCCTTGCAAATCGCCAAACTGGGATATCGACTGCAGTCGCCGATTCTACCGGTCCCAACGAGATTGCTTTGCATGACATCCAGCGTGTGCATGAATTGGCGAATCTCATCATCGCTCAACCCCTGCAGCAGGACACCCTCCATCGCAACCGCGTTCTCCCTCAGCGCTTCGGCGATTTCGCGCGATTTATCGGTGAGCACGATTTTTTTCAATCGTCCGTCCGACGGCACCGATTCACGTTCAACCAACCCTTTGCGTTCCATCAACGCCAGCACTCTGCTGGACGTCGACCGGGTCACCCCGAACCGGCGTTCCACATCCTGCGGAAAAATCTCACGCTCCGAATGCCTCGCCAGGAAGGTGATGATGTCGATGTTGCCACCGCTCAGACCTTCCACTTCCTCCGGATGAGTCACCGAAAGATACCGGTTGATGACGTTGTGCAGGGAACGGATGGCCACGCTGGGAGGCTTGCATGCACCCTGATCCCAGGCTTCGGCGAATTCGGGATTCACCGAAGTGGCGGTTTCGTTCATATGTTCTGTCACGAGATATATCATAACTCGTTGCATATACAACAGTTGCACATGCAACATTTTAAGCGTGTTGCAAAATCGCATGCCTTTGACCGACCTTAAAACCAGCAGTCGCGCACGATACGGGAACGTACGGGGCTATGGCGAACAAAACGGAAAGACAAGCATACGGAGCGCACGAACGTCCATCACCGAAAAACATGAGTTCCGCAAACCGGCAAAAACGGTTTTGCGGAACTCACGTCGAATGGCGGCATTTCGCAGCAGAAACGGTTTTCAGCAGACGAACGACGTCATTCCGCGTCGCGCGCCTGGACACGTTCCATGAATCCGGTGCGGTCCTCGTCCGTGATCTCACGCAGCACGCGCGCGGGATTGCCGACCGCGATGCAGTTCGCCGGAATATCATGCGTCACCACCGCGCCGGCGCCGATCACCGCACCGTCGCCGATGGTCACGCCGCCAAGCACCGACACATGACCGCCCAGCCACACGCCGTCGCCGATCACGATCGGCTTCGACTGGCACGCACCGTTCTTACGCTCCTCGAAATCAATCGCGTGGTTGGTGGCGAACAGGCCGACCATCGGCGCGATCCACACGTAGTCGCCGATTGTGATCGGCGCGTTGTCAAGCATCACGCAATCGAAATTGATGTAGGCATGCGAACCGATGGTGATGTTTCGTCCGACCTCACAACGGAAGTTCGGTTCGATGAACACGTCCTCACCGACCGACTTGAACAGCTGCTCCATGATCTCACGACGACGTTCGACATCCTCATAATCGGTTTTGTTGTATTCGACGAACAGTTTCTTCGCATCGGCTCGCTTGCGCTCGATGTCCGGATGGGAATCCTGGTATACCTTGCTGGACACCATCAGCTCCCATTCATGACGGCCCACTTCGCTCATGCCTGCCGTCTCGTCAATCTCAGCCATTGTCATGCCTCCTTGCATGCACGCCATCACGCGCGCCCTTTAATTCGTCATTCTCATCCGTGGACCGCATTCTCACCGGACCACGATATATTTTAGCGGTAAATTGCAATAGCGTGCCGATATAAGCAAGGCCGAGGCTCAAATCCGCGCACCGGTTCTTTTCGCGGATCAAAACCTCGGCCTAGGTATCGACTTGCCTTACTTGGTGATCTTGGCGTATTCGTCAAGCATGAACGCGGTGATCTTCTTGCCACCTTCGCTCATCAGCATAGGCATGGAGTTGATCGGCATGGACTTGAGGAACATGCGCATCATGTCGTTGTCCGGCATCTTCGGCAGATTGCCCGCCTCTCCCTCGGCATACACGGAGTCGACTATCTTGGAGCCGACCGGATCCTCGGACCATTCCCCGAAGGTGGACCACTCGGTGAGCGGCTCGGCCATGCCGTCTCCATCCAGTTCGACCACACCGGTGCCGGCGATGTCGCGGCTGGATGTGCCGACCTCGACGGTGTACTCACCGGATTCGACATGCCAGGCGTTGAACTTCTCAGACCAGTAGGAGAAGGCACGCGCGTCAAGATCGAAGCCGACTTCGACGGATTCACCCGCCTTGAGGAACACCTTCTTGAAGCCTTTGAGCTCGTGCGCCGGACGTGCCACCGAGGCCTTGCCCGGAGCCACGTAGACCTGTACGGTTTCGGCCGCGTCCACATCGGAGGTGTTCTTCACCACAGCGCTTACGGAAGCGGTGTTGGCGCCGGTCTTGGAAACCTTCACGTCCCCGACTTCGAAGGTGGCGTAGCTCAGGCCGAAGCCGAACGGATAATCGACCGCCTTGTTGTAGGTGTCGTAGTAACGGTAACCGACGAACACGCCCTCACCGTAATCGACATGGCCTTCCTCACCCGGCCAGTTGAGCATGCTCGGATCGTCGTTGATGTCCATCGGAATGGTCTGGGAAAGCTTTCCGGACGGGCTGACGCCGCCGAAGATCACATCCGCGAGCGCCGGACCGCCGGCCTGGCCGAGCAGCCACGCCTCGAGAACGCCCTTGGCGTTGCCCGCCCACGGAGCGACGGAGACCGCGGAACCATTGGAGAGCACGACCACGATGTTCTTGTTTTCGGCGGCCACGGCTTCGAGCAATTCGACCTGCTTCGCCGGAATATCGAGGGTCTCGCGATCGAAGCCTTCGGATTCGGCGGCTTCCGGAAGTCCCAGGAACATGAGTACCACATCAGCGCCCTTGGCGGTCTCAACGGCTTCGGACACCATTGCGGCATCGGCCGGTTCGAGGTCGAGGGTGAAGCCCGGCGCAAACTTGGCGTCCACGCCACGCGCTGCGAGGGTGTCGAGGAATCCTGTCATCTTGGTCGGAGTGATGTGGGAGGATCCTCCGCCCTGATAACGCGGGGTGCGCGCGAATTCGCCGATGACTGCAATCTTGGCGTCGGAGGCGACCGGCAGGATGGCGTCGTCGTTCTTGAGCAGCACCATGGATTCGACCGCGGCCTGATGGGCCACTTCGTCATGGGCGTCCACATCGAACTTGTAGCCTTCGACGCTCATGGCCTCGCGGGTCTTGTTGATCAGGTCGATCATGCCTTGGGCCATCTTGTCGAGCTGTTCGGGCTGGATACGGCCGTCACGCGCGGCATAGACGATCTGGTCATCGGTGTAGCTCGGCGGCATTTCAAGGTTGAGGCCCGCATTGAGGGATGCGACGCGATCATGGGCCGCGCCCCAGTCGCTCATGACGATGCCTTCGAAGCCCCATTCGTCACGCAGGACGTCGGTGAGCAGCCAACGGTTCTGCGCGGAGTGCACGCCGTTGATGCAGTTGTAGGAGCACATGATGGTCCACGGCTGGGCTTCCTTGACGATGTGTTCGAATGCCGGGAAGTAGATCTCACGCAGCGCACGCTGGGAAACGTTTGCGGAAACACGCAGACGATCGGTCTCCTGGTTGTTGACGGCGAAGTGCTTGAGCGAGGTGCCCACGCCCTTGGACTGCACGCCCGCGACGATGCCGACGGCCTCATGTCCGGCCAGATACGGATCCTCGGACCAGTACTCGAAGCAGCGGCCGCCGAGCGGATTGCGCTTGATGTTGACGCCCGGGCCGAGAATCACGGCCACCTTCTCCTGAATGCATTCCTCGGCCATGGCTTCGCCCACCTGGTGGATGAGTTCCGGGTTCCAGGAACTGGACAGGCCCGCGGCCGGCGGAAAACAGGTCGCCGGCACGGAGTCGTTCAGATCGGTTTCACCGGTGCTGGACGCCAGGGACTTGCGCAAGCCATGAGGGCCGTCGGTAATCATATAGCCCGGAATGCCCTTGGATTCCACACCCTGCAGGTGCCACGCATCGCCACCGGAGGTCAGCGACGCCTTCTCCTCGAGCGTCAGGTCATTGACGGAGGGATAGGTGCTTTCGCTCATACGAGCCCCTTTCAATTTGCTCGGCAAGAATTCAACCCCGAATTCTTTACCAACCGATTGGTAGGTACTTTATCAAAATCAAAAAAGCGACACGCCAATCATCTTTGGAATTTCAACCAACCGACCGTAAGGTAAATGTAACTTTCGCTCCTCGCGAAAGCGCATCATCCGAGAAACATATGGAGAACAACATGGCCAACGACGAAGTCGACCGCAAAAGCGAAATACTTGAGGCCGCAGTTGAATGCTTCGGCACGCTCGGATACTACGGAACCTCGCTGCAGAGAATCGCGACCATGGTCGGCCTGACCAAGGCAGGCGTACTGCACTACGTCGGCAGCAAGGAAGGCTTGCTGCATGCGGTGCTCGACGAAATGTACGACCGCGAAACCGTGGACATCACCGCGGGAATGGTGCGCGACGAGCATCCAAGCATAGCCGAAATGTGGCGCAAAACCGTGAAGATCAACAACAAACGCCCCAAACTGGTGCACATGTTCTCCACACTGAGCGCTGAAGCTCTGAACCCCGATCATCCCGCGCATGATTATTTCACCAACCGTGAGGAACGCATCGTGGACGTGGCGGGGAACATTCGTTGGCATGTGCCCGAAGGCGTCGATGCGGAACGGGTGCTACGCGCCGGATTCGCGATGATGGACGGCGTGCAGCTGCGCTGGCTTCGCAAACCCGGTCAGGATCTGGAAAGCATGTGGGCCTCCTGCGAGGACGTGCTCTTCCCGCTGCCCCAGTGGGAAGGCTACCGCTGAACGTCCTGATTTCCCCAATGGCTGGAGGAATCGGGACGTTCGGGCGCCCCGTAGCGTCCCGATCTCCCCAGTGAGTGGAGGAATCACCCCGCTAAAGAGCCTCTCACCGGGAAGAAATAGCCAGTGGGTGGCAAAATTAGGACACGGGTACATAGCTCATGGGAACAAAACCTCCAGCCACTGGGTAAATCATCCCGCTCAGGCATCCGTCAGGAGAATAAAACCTCCAGCCACTGGAGAAAACGGGACGCTGAGGAATCCCTCAGCGGGCAGAAATAGCCAGTGACTGGAGGAATCACCCCGCAATCACGCGGCAGCGCGCGACTTGTCCTGCAAATCACCGAAGACCGGCGTGGCCAGGCCGAAGCCGCCACACACTTCGAGAATCTGCCCAGTGGTGAATCGCGATTCATCGGAAGCGAAATAGAGCACCGCATCAGCTATCTCTTCCGGAGTGGCCATGCGGCGAATCGGCGTATGGCGTAGGAAGAACTCACGAAACTCATCATTCAGAGCGTTCCGCACCGCATCGGTGGCAGTCATGCCCGGAAGCACGGCGTTGCACCGAATATTCTTACGCGCCTCATGCACCGCGATCAGCTTGGTCAGATAGTTGATGGCCGCCTTCGATGTACCATATCCGATCTGCGAGATGTCAGGAACGGCACCGCCGATCGACGAAATATTGACGATGCTGCCCGACTCCCGCTCGGCCATATGCCTCAACGCGGCCTGCGACGTGATGAACACGGATTTCAGATTGATGTTCACCGTATTGATGAACTCCTGCGGGTCGGTATGTTCGATGTCCAGATCCTTGGCCGGATTGGATGTGCCGAAGTTGTTCACGAGCACATCGATGCGCCCTTCATCGGCCACGACCGTCTCCACCGCGGACACGTAGGTCTCGTCTTCGGAAGCGTCGTTGTATACGAATCGCACTTCGCCCGGCAGTCCCGAACCGGCCAACTCGCCGATTCTCTCCTGCGCACGTTCCGCATTCCGGGCGGCCATGTACACGGTCGCCCCTTCCTCGGCAAAACGCTTCACGACCGCATAGCCAATGCCTCGCGTCGAAGCGGTGACCATGGCGACCTTGCCCGCCAAACGTCCCTCACGCTCGGTATGTTCAGCATGTTCAGTCATGTGCAGACCTCCTTTAAATCCACCGTTTTACAGCGTCACCATAGCACCCTCATCCGCTGCTTTCTTAACGGCATTAAGCACCTCCAGCGACTTGATGGCGTCTTCCGGCGTGACGATCGGCTCAACCTCACCGCGTAGCACCTTCAGATAGTGCACCAGCTGAAGACGGTGCGGCAGTCCTTCCTTCACCCCCTGGATCTCACAGGTGAGCGGCTTCGTCCAATCATTCACGCCATCCTGGTAGGTAAACAGCTGCAATCTCGGCAAGGACAATGATCCCTTGGTGCCCATGATGAAATACGCATCAGTGTCGAACGGCGCGAAGAACGGGTTCTCCCGTGCGGTCGCCTCCCAATTCCACGGGCTGGCCGCCGCGTCGGAAAGCGTGATCGAACCAAGCGTGCCGGACTTGAAACGCACGTTGACCACCGCGGAGTCCTCCACTTCGAATCCGCGAGCGCTGTTGGCCGCCATGCCTTGAATTTCCACGGGTTCGCCGATCAGATAGCGCATGAGATCAACATCGTGCACCATGTTCACGAGAATCGGGCCGGCGCCTTTCTGCCTGCGCCAGGGAATGTCGTAATACGTATCCGGCTTGTAGATGTTGTAATGCACGGAAACCGTCACGATTGTGCCGAGCACGCCGGATTCGATGATTTCCTTGGCACGCTGCACCTTCGGATTATGCCGGCGATGCTGACCGACCAATACCGGAAGGCCGATTTCGCGGGCCTCCTTCGCGAAGGCGCGCGCGTCGTCCAGGTCGTCGCTGATCGGTTTTTCCACCAGCGGCGGCACTCCGTGCTTGAGCGCGGCTCGTGCCATGGGCAGATGCAGGCTGTTCGGTGACGCGATCACCACACCGTCGAGCTTTACATGGTCGAACATGTCGTTGTAGTCCGCATACCATGCGACGCCGATGGATTGGGCCAATTCCTCCGATTCGGGCATCGGATCGGCGATCGCCACCAATGCGGCGTCGGGATTGTCCTGGATATAGCGGATGTGGTCGCGGCCCATGGCACCTGCACCGATTACCGCGAGTCTGAGTTGTTGCGTCATAGGAAACTCCTTTGTCTGCTTGTTTTCGTGATTGCGATTCATTTGGACTGCTTGCGACGCCTGCTTGCGTCGCTTGCTTACGTCGATCACGTTGCAATGTTCACGTCGTGCCGCTCACTTGCGATTCGGCACCATCGTGCCGACCTTCTTGACCTTCGCCGCCAGAATCAGTGCGACGACGAGTCCCGCGAAGGTGATTGCGGCTGCGGCGTAGAACGCGTTGCGGTATCCGATCGTCTCATTGAACAGGCTTGTGGCGACACGCGGGCCGATCCATGCGCCCAGCGCGTACCCCAGGAACATGATGCCGTAGTTGATGCCCAGATGCTTCGTACCGAAGGTCTCGCCCGTCAGCGGCGGGTAGATCACCAGCAACGCGCCGAAAGCGAATCCGAGTACGATCACACAGCCGATGAAGAACGGCGCGTTCGTCGCGAACGACATCGCCACCATCGCCAGCACGGTGGCAATCAGCATCACGGCAAGGCACTTGAACGCGCCCAGCTTGTCGTACAAAGCGCCGAACGCGAGTCGTCCCACAAAATTCGACAACGTGTTGATCGACACCACCATCGCCCCGAAGGCGGCGGCCGTCATCGCACCGACTTGGCCGACCTGATATTGGGCAATCGAGGAAAGCGCGCCGACGAGCATGGTTCCGGCGGTCGCCGCGGCCGCGTAGACAAGCAGCAGCACATAGAACCGCGGCGAAGCGAGCATCGCCTTCCAGTCGAAGCCGCCGTCATCCTCGGCATTGTCGGCAGAAGTCGCTGGAGTTGCGGGAGTAGGCGGATTCCAGCCCTTCGGACGGTACCCTTCCGGCACCGGAGAGACGAACAGCGAGCCCATTGTGATGGTGATCCAGAACGTCACGCCGAGAATCTTCAACGCGGTGGAGACGCCGAACGTACTCGACAGGAAACTGGCGATCGGAGACAGCGTGGCCGGTCCGATGGCCGCAGCGGCCAACAGGATGCCGGACGCCTTACCGCGAATGTCGGGGAACCAGCGTTGCGCGGTGGTGAGCGTCGGGTTGTACACCAGGCCGTTTCCCATACCGGCGATCACGCCATGACAGATATACAGCATCGGAATGCTGGTGGCCATGCCGGTCAGGAACCAGCCCAGGCCGAACACCAGTCCGCCGACAAGCATGACTTTGCGCGGGCCGAATTTGTCGGAGATACGCCCCGAGAAGATGCCCGTGACGGCCATGACCGTCTGGAAGATGGAATACGAGAGACTCACGTCGGTTTTGCTCCACCCGTTCTGTTCGCTCAACGGTGTCAGAAACACACTGAACAGGGCGATGGACGCCACGAAGAACATGACCACGAACGCGGCCGACAAAATGCCGTAACGGTTATGTTCCTTGGTTGCGGTTGCCATATGAGGCTTTCCTTTCCGGCAATTGCTTTTCGAAACCGCAATTGCGATTGTCCGCGCGAAGCCGCGCCCCTTTGCGCGGCTTCGCGTCATACCGAGATTTTCGAGTACCGCTTACAGCAGTCCACGCTGCTTGAGCGAGTTGACGGCGAATTGACGACGGCCTCCCGGCTTCGGCGTCAGGTCGCCCATCATCAGATGGAATCCACCGTCCACGCTCACTTCATCTCCGTTGACGAAGTCCGACCTCGGAGACGCCATCCACGCCACCGCGTTGGCGATATCCTGCACTTCGCCGATACGACGGGACGCGATCAGACGCTCGCGGTCCTTGGTGACCTGCGGATCCGCATAGAACGAGGCCGACATCGGGGTCTTCACGAAACATGGGCACACGCAGTTGGAACGGATGCCGAACGGCCCCCATTCGGCCGCGATCATCTTGGAAAGCATGCCGAGTCCCGCCTTCGCGCAGGAGTATGCGCCGGAAAACGTTTCCGGGGAATGCGACGCGACGGTGGAGATATGCACGATTCTGCCGGACTTGTGCTGCAGCATCACTTTGCCGAATGTTTGGGAGAGGATGAACGCGCCGGTCAGATTGACGTTGATCACGTCCTTCCAATCCTGCAACGGCAGATCCTCAAGCGGGGCGAACCTCAGAATGCCCACGGTGTTGACGAGCACGTCGACGGTACCGAAATCCGCGACGATCTTATCGCGCAGAATCTCAACATCGGCGGCATCGGAAATATCGCAACCGTAGCCTTTCGCCTCCGTACCGTAGGTTTGCGCGATTTCGGCGGCGAACGTGCTGGTGGTCTCCTCGCTCACGTCCACCAACGCGAGTCTGGCGCCGGCTTTGGCGAGTTCACCGCAAATCGCGGTGCCCATGCCGCCGACCGCACCGGTCACCACGCATACGTCGCCCGTCAATCCCAACCAGTCGTATTGCCGCGAATCCGAATTTTCATTCGTCGTATCAGCAACATTCTCAGCCATGTTTTCAGCCATACGGAATTTCTCCTTTGAAATTTTCCTTCGGTTCCGCATCTTCGCCGGAACAACCAGCACCGATGGTAGACTTTGCCCCGAGGTCAAGGTCAAGGTCAAGGTCAAGGAGGACGACGTGAGCACTGACGCCGAATTGCTGACGATTGGCGAAGTCGCCAAATTGGACGGCATCACCACCAAAGCGCTGCGTTACTATGACGCGCATGGCATTCTGAAGCCCGCAGCGGTCGATCCGATGACCGGATACCGGTATTACACACCCGACCAGATGCTCGACGTGGACGTCATGCGCATCTGCACCGCTTCGGGCATTCCGTTGGAATCGTTGGAACAGTACCGTTCGGAAGACGGGTCATTGGATTGGCGGAGCGTATTGTCGGCCGCGCAATCGCAAGTCGACGAACGCATGAGGCAGTTGAAGCGGTTGCAGACCACGATCAACGACTATTCCGGCGAACTGGTCCGCAAAGCCCACTCCCCCGCCGACGGCGTGGTGAGGTCCGATCTGCTTCCGACATGGCTGGCATCAACCGACTGGCCGTTCGACGCCCCGTGCAACATGAAGCGATATCTGCGCACGATGACGGACCTGCGCAAAGCCGTTCGCGAAGCGTCGGCACCACATCTTTTACGCCGGGGCATACTTATGGATTTGGAACGGCGACAGGCGTTCGCCTTTCATCAGTTCGCCCCCTCGCAGCACATGCTCGACGTATTCCATTCCGGCGATCGTTCACGATTGATATGCGATTACGATTTTCCCGACGACACAATCGTCATCAACCCGCCCGGGGGCCCTGCAGAAAGCCAGGTGATCGAACGCGATTCCCTCGTGGAATGTTTCGACGACGGCACCACGATGGCATTGGAGCTCAATCCCGAGGACTGGCCGCACGTCACCATGACGGAAATCTGGGGCAGCCGCACGCCCGACGGGTCGGTCCGCATCCGCTTCACCCGCCATCGCTGCACGCCGCTCTATTCTTAACAGTCGTGACGCCGACACGGCATCCTCGTCTCCCCGCTGTCCACCGCCATGGTCGGCCTGTTCATCTGGTAGCACAAGACTGACCCACAACATCCAAGAGGCTTCGGTTCCGCACGGCTCGCACACCGTATGGAACCGAAGCCTCTTTGGTTTTACGGCCGCATTCAGCCCACGCGCTTCGAGAAGCGGAACATGAGCAGGGCGAGAATCTCACCAACCACGGCCATGCCGAGGAACACCCGCATGCTGGTGGAGAATCCCGCCACATATGACGCGGCCTGACTCATTCCGGAAGCGGTGTTCGCACCCGCGAATTCGGCGATGAGCGTGGATGCGACCGCCGTGCCGATGGCGCCGGCAAGCTGCTGCACGGTGTTCATCACGGCGGATCCATCCGCATTCATTTCGGCCGGCAATTGGTTCAGTGCATGGGTCTGGTCGGGCACGAGCACGAATCCGGAAGCAGCCATGAACAGCGCGTACCCCACTGCCACGGCCCATTCATGCGCACCACCGAGCATCATCGCAACATCCATGACAGCCACTCCCACAAAACCGCAGGCGATGAATTTCGGCGGGAAGTGCGATTTCAGCGCACCGCCGATCACAGGTGCGGAAACCGCTCCGACCACAGCTCCAGGCAGCAGAATCAGGGCGGCGATCATGCTGGTATGCCCAAGGCCTCGCTGCAGCAGAATCGGCAGCAGGAAATTGACGCCAAGCACACCGCCGGACGACATAAGCAGGATCACCATGCCGAGCGTGAATCCGGGATGGGCGAACGTACGTACTTCGATCAGCGGATGTTCCATCCTCAACTGCACGAAGGCGAACACCGCCAATACCGCGACGGCACCGACGAGTACCGTCCAGAATCGCCAATCGCCGTTCCACTGCGAGAAGAAGCTTGCCGCAACGATGATGCCGGCCAGGCCTACTGCGATCAGCAGCAGCGACGGCACCGACAGGTATCCCTTTTCACCGTGGCGAATATCGGGAATGGTCGCGAGACCAAGCAGGAAGGAAATCACGAGGAACGGAATCATGGCATAGAAGATCCAGTGCCAGTCGAGGAATTCCATGACCAATCCGCCGAACACCGGACCGATGGCCGGAGCCGCGCAGGTTACGAGGCTGACCAGGCCGAGCATCATGCCACGCTTGTGGAACGGAGCCTTTTCCAGAATGATGTTGGTCAGCAGCGGCAGGGAAACGCCAGTTCCAAGCGCCATGATAAGTCGCGCGGCGAGCAGCATCGGAAAATTCAGCGCGAGCGCACCGACCACGGTACCGGCGGAGAACAGCACGATCGCGGTGACGAACAACGATTTCGTCGAGAATCTGCGTACCAGGAACGGCGATGTCGGAATCGCCACCGAAAGCAACAGCAGGTAGCCTGTGGTGAGCCATTGCACCACATCGGCGCTGATGGAGAATTCCTCCATCAGCGTGGAATAGGCGATGTTCAGCGATGTTTCGGACAGAATGCCCAGAAACGTCAGGATGGCGAGCGCCACCACCACGATGGTGAGTTTTCCCTCGCTCATGTATTCGCCGGTTTGCGATTCCTCCCGAGCCTCTTGCATTGATGTCTCTCGACGTTGCCTATCGTTCGTCATATTGTGTGCTCCCTCTCTTTTCGATATGTGTTGAACGTACGGAATTGCTTGTTACGCGAAGCGTTGGATTATCGCTATTCCGTAGTATGCGGCTGGTTTCCCGCCATCAACTCCTCAATACGGATTGGCCAGGTGTCGGCCACCTGCAAGGTCCACCCCCCTCCCCGATCCGCATCCATCAGCCGGTGCATGGACTGCAACGTGGCGACCGCGGTTGCGGCGTCCTGTGAGTTGATGCCGGATAGCACTCCGCGCAGATGTTCATGGAACTGGTGCACGTACAGTTCGCGGATTTCCTCGGCCGGTTCGGTCAGGCTCAATGTCACCGCCCGACCGTCGGTTTCGGATGCATGTTTGACCACGAGTCCTTTGCCGACCAGTTCGTTGACGAGTTTCGTGACGCTCGGTGCGGTCACTCCCAGAAATGCGCTGACGCTGCTGACCCGTGCCACCGGAGCCGGGGTTTCGGCTTGATGATTGAGGTTCCAGATGGCGTCGATGACGTGCACGTGCCGCGGTTTCATGTTTTTCGGCAGTTCAGGCAGCATTTCGGTGATGCGTTTCGCCACCCAGCATGCGTCGATCAGATCGCTCACATCATCCAATGACAGTTGCCGCGTATCCTGCGATTGCGCCATGACACCTCACATATCGTTACCAATAGTCATTACTAAAAGTAAGTATATGAATATTCCGGACAACGAACACATTTCCCATATCGGACTTTGCGACGCATCGCAAAATCGTCTATCAATAGGAAAGGCGCGCACCCGCAGGATACACGCCCGATTTTCCCGAACATCTTAAAACGTTCCGCTACGCACGCCGCACGGCAAGCTCCTCGCCGATCCGCCCGATGCGTCCGTCAAGATCGTAGAAGAACAGCAACACGGCCATAACCACGACCATGACGACCGGCACCCATACGAAGGTGTTGACCATGGCGGATATGGTCCCAGTAGACTGCGTGGCGAGAGAGCCGTCATAACCACTGGCGCCAAGAATCCATGCGATGGCCGCCGAGGAGACCCCCATGGCCACCTTCATGGAGAAACTCGATGAACTGAACACGATGCCGTCTGAGCGCACGCCGCTTTGCCATTCGCCGTATTCCACCACATCGCCGCTCATGGCGTTGAGCGCCGCGTTCATCGGGACGATACCGACCATACGCACGATGATGGAGATGAAGAACACCCACAGGTTGCTTGGATCGACGAATACCAGCAGACTGCCGGCCACCACCAGAACAAGACCCGCCATCGAGGAGTTGCGTTTGCCGAATTTGGCTACGATCGGACCTGCGAACGGCAATCCGACAACCATCGGAATGACGGTGGCCAGACCGATCACCGCGGTCAGGTTGGAATTGCCGAGCACATACTTGGCGATATAGGCGGCCATACCATTGGCAATGCCGTTGTAGATCCACAGTGCGAAATTCAGACCGAGCGTAAGCCACCAGTACTTATTGCGCGCCAGCGCTTTGAAATGACCTCTTACGGAGATCTTGTCGCTTACGCCATTCACACCGCCGGCCGATTCCACGGAAGATACTTCACGAGTGTTCGCGAAGGTGAACCAGTAGCCGAACGGAATCATGACGGCGATTACGCCGAAGAAGGCACTCCAGCCAATCGCCGACCCGCCGAACGCGTTCACCACCGGCATGGCAAGCACATACACCAGCATGGCGCCCACATTGGCGATGGTCATACGGAAGATGTTGAGCTACGTCTTCTCACCGGAGTCATTGGTCAGCAACGATGTGAGTGAGGCATATGAGACGTTCACCGTCGAGTAGGCAACATTGACAATCACATACACGGCCCACGCATAGATCACACCCACCAAGGAATTGCCGAACGGATCGAGGAATAGGAACAGGAACGCCACGCCGTAGGCGACGCCACCGAACAGCATCCATGGGCGGGCCTTGCCCCAACGGGATTTGGTCTGATCGACCAAAATGCCGACGGTAAGGTCCCAGAAGGCCACGATCAGACGCACGACGAGCAGCATGGACGCGACCATGGACGGGGAGAGCCTGACCACGTCCGTGTAGAACATGGTCAGATAGGTGGCCATGGCGATGTTGCCGATGGACGTCCAGAAATCGCCCATACCGAAGGCGAATTTCGTCAGGAACGTCAGTTTGCCTTGGGATTTGGCGGCTGTAGACATAGTTATTCCCTCATACCTCTGTCATGAAACGAAATGAAACGCATAATGAGCCCCTCCCCCTAACGAGAGAGGAGCGAAATGCGATGATCAGGCCTTGCGAATCCGCACGGCCATATACTGGCGGCCAAGGTCGACGCGCACGGATCCCTCGTAGACACCCGGCAGCGTTTCGACGGTCATGTTCCACGTGTCGATCACGTCGACCACGTAGGACGAACCCGCCGGCAGCGGAATCTCACGGTATTTAGGACGGAACCAGCCGAAATAGATCAGTTGGTAATCATCGCCACTGCGCAACACGGGAACATCCCAATACTGCGCGGCCTTTTCGATCGCCGGAGTCACATTCACGGAATCATCGATCGGATTGGCGATCGGCCATGCCCAGTCGCCATCAAGATCACCGTCCAACGGAGCCGCATCGAGCGGAGCATCGTCGAAGATCGAACGCATGAAGGCGATGCGCGCGGGAGCGTCGCCGTGCAGCTCGCCGCCATGCGCCCACCAGACCTGTTCGCCTTCGTCGATGAACGTCTCGCCGTGGGTCACATAGCCACCACGCATGACGCCTTCCCAGAAGCGACGCATGAGCTCCTCGCCGGTCAGATTGCCCCAACCCCAGTAGATATTGCCCTCATAACCCGGCTCATCGCATACGACCGGCTTGCCGTAGGCCTTACGCCAGTCCGCTATGCATTCGGTGGTTCGGGTCACGTCCACACGCTGGATGGAGCAGTGCGTGCACCACGGTTCGTTGTAATCGTAGATCGGAATGCAATTGTGGATGGAACGCAAGTGTCCGAACGCGTCGTTGGCCATGATCACCCGCGCGTATGTGCGCCAGTCCTCAAGTGATTTCTGCGGCATGAGGTCATATTCGTTGGCCATCGACCACCATACGTTCCTATAGGCGCCGTATCGGCGGGCCATGTAGGCGAGGTACATCTCGTCTTCGGCCTTGGTCATCTTGGAGAAGCCCCAGTCCGGCTTGTCATACGGATGCAGCAGGATGACGTCCGCTTCGATGCCGAGCTCGTCGAGCTGGCCGATGCGGAAGTCGAGGTTTTCGAAGAACTCCTCGTTGAAACAGGTACGGTCGAAGCCGGTTTCACGAGTGCCCGGATAGGCGTAGGCCCATGGGTCGGCGGTGTTGAAATCGTAGAATTTCGGAAACACACACATGCGGATTTTATTGAACGGAGCCTCGGAAAGCGTGGCGATGGTACGGTCCTGCACCTCGGCCGGTTGGCTCACCCACGCGTAGCAGGTAGTGCCATAAGGCTGGTATGGAGTACCGTCTTCATAGGAAAAACGATATTTGAGTTCGCTGCCATAGGATTCTCTTGCCTTGCCGGAAAGCGCTTCGGCCGCGGTAAGCACCCGACCGTGGTTGCCCCGCGTCGCCGGAGTCACGGTGAAGTCACCCGCATGCCCGTCGAGCGCGGGATCGGAGCTGCGGGTCATAAACGACCAGCCGCCCGCCGCGGACGCCATGAAACGCACGGAATAGTTACCGTCGCCTCTGTAGAATCCACCGACCGAGATCACCTGTCCGGTTTCGGCATTGATGAAATCCGCCGAAAGCTCCACATCCTGGTAGGGATTGCCTTCTTCGGTTCCGGTGAGATTGATTTCGAACAGTCGATACTGCTCAACCTGGGTCTTGCATTCTGCCATGGTTGCCATCCTTCGGTCGACCCGTGCCGCACGACGACGTGAGGCACGCTTGAACGTGTTGGTAAATGGTAATCAACAGCAATCGAATACCGGAACAACAATCCGATTGTTATTGATTACTAACCAGTAACTTACTGATTGATAACCTATCTGTCAAACCACGACACGCCAGCGGCCACCCAACAGACATCGGATCCCGCGAACCCATAGCCATCACCGATATCCATCCCATTGCGGAGAGGGGAACAGATACGACTCATACCTCTTCCACTCCTCCAGATAGTCCACACCCTCAGGATCGGCCAGCCAGCGCCCCTCAAGCCCATACATGGCGGCATTGGCCAGCTGATAGACCAACATGCCATCGACGCCCTCCGGCACATCCCAGTCGAACTGCGCAAAATTAGCCCACAGCCCCTTGGTGCGCTCCACGAAATACTGATGAGCCGGATGCTCGGCCGACATGGCCTCGGTATTGAGCATCTGGAACAATCTGACCATTTCGGGCTGTCGCACATTCTGCTCGGCCACCACCCGCAAGACCTCGGGAACGCGCGGCTTTTGCCCCGCGCAATCGCCGCCGGCACGATAACGATCAAGGTATTTGGTCTCCGCGCCCGACATGTCGTAATAGCGCTCCACCACAAGCACCAGCAGATTGCGTTTGCTTTTCACCCGGTGGATCACCGCCGTCTGCGTCACGCCGATCTCAGACGCAACATCCTGCAAAGACAGTCCACGATAGCCCTTTTGCCCGATCAGCCGCACAGCCACGTCGATGATCTGCCCAAGACGCTCTTCGGCGCTCATTCTTTTCGACGCCGCCTTCTTCTTCGGCTTCGGTTCCGCCATCAGCGCGGTGATGGCGGATTTGTCGAGCACGTCGACCCCGCCGCCATTCACTCCGTTAGCAACCACGCCACACCTCCAGACATATCAGACGACTCACATAAGTTACCAATTAGTAATTATGCCGTATAACATACGCAAGAATCGCGGAAAATCCACAAAACACACCGTGATATCACCATCGATTTGACATCAAAGTTACTCATAGCTAACTTATTAAGTTATCTGGTAGTAACCAGTAACCGGAACAACGAAGTTACCCAATCACCAACCGCAAAACGCACCAAGGAAGGTGTTACATATGGAATCGCAAACCATCACCGCAGAGGAGCTCGCCCCAGACACGGGCAGGCCCGTAAGCAAACTCAACCTCGGCCGCTTCGGCGCAGGCTTCATCTTCTTCTGCATCGTCTTCATGATGTCCGGCACCATCGGTTCCACCGTGCTGCTGCCAGCTCGTTTCAATACACTGGGCATCGGCCAGGGCGAGACGATTCTCGGCACGATGAACTCCATCGGCATCATCTTCGCCCTGATCTCCAACGTCATCTTCGGAGCCTTGTCCGACGCCTCGCATAGCCGCTTCGGCAAGCGCACGCCATGGATCATCGTCGGCGGCCCGATCGCAGGCCTCGGCTTCTACCTGACCTCCATCTCCCCCACCCTGCCGACCATCGTCGCCTCCTGGTCGTTGCTGCAGATAGGCCTGAACTGCATGATCGCACCATGCGTGGCGATTCTGTCCGATCGCGTTCCCCAGAAATACCGTGGTTCCATGTCCGCCTTCTACGGCGCCGGACAGATCGTCGGCCAGTCCATGGGCACCATCATCGGATCCGCATTCATCGACGCGCCGAAGACCGGCTTCATGATCGGCACCATCTGCTGGTGCCTGTGCGGCATCGGCACCGTGCTGCTGCTTCCGCGTGAGCTGTCCGCAGCCACCGACACAACCGAAAAGTTCGACATCAAGCAGGTCGCCATGCAGTTCCGCCCGCCGACCAAGGGCGCACGCGACTTCTACTTGGCGCTCGTCGGCCGCCTGATGCTCATCTTCGGCTACAACATGATCGTCGGCTACCAGCTATACGTGTGCATGAAGTACATCGGACAGGACGCCAAGGCCGCCGCGGCGACCGTATCCACCATGGCCGTGATCACCATGATCGTCTCGCTGGTCGTGTCCTTGGCATCCGGCCCGATCTCCGACAGGATCGGCAAGCGTAAGCTGCCCGTATTCGTCTCCTCCGCCATCATCGCCATCGGCATCGCCGTGCCGTGGATCGCGAAGACCCAGGTCTCCATGTTCATCTACGCGGCGCTCATGGGCCTCGGGTACGGGATCTACATGGCGGTCGACCAGGCGTTGAACGTCGACGTGCTGCCGAATCCGGACGAAGCCGGCAAGGATCTCGGCATCCTGAACCTCGCCAACACCCTCGGCCAGGTCATCGCTCCGATCGTCGTCTCCTCCATCGTGGTCGCCACCGGCGGCTACTTCCTGGTGTTCCCCGTCGCCATCGCCGCCGTGATGGTCGGCGCAGTGGTGATCCTGTTCATCAAAAAAGTGAAGTAGCCTCCACCACGACAGCAAAAGCCCGTTTCCTTGGAAAGTTTCTCTCTCCGCCTTCTAAGGAAACGGGCTTTTCAATCGGTTCGCACCCCTTCGGTCAGACATGCAGCCCACCCCATCGACGCCTATGATGGAGAAGGAACGCTCGCCATCCACAAAGGCATGGAACATCAAAGGAGAGACAGATGAGAAGAACGCCACGACTCGTCCTGCGCGGCGGCATCTCGGCGACCGCCGCGATCGCCCTGACACTGGGCTTCGCCGCATCGGCGCAATGCGCCGAATCGTATCCGTCCGACACGACCCAACCGGATTACGTCGCGCTGCTCAGCGATTTCACCAATTACTACGAACCGGATCCCTCAGAATCGGCGTCGGGCCTCAGCGGACGCGTGGTCAACGCGGACGTGCTGGGAGCCAACAGCAGCGCCACCACATCGGTGAATCACAAGGCCAACGAAGGCCGCGGCGACGACGATCCGCTCAATCCACAGCAGCAGCGCGCGCTGAAAGACAGCGACATGATCTTCGAAGACACCCTCCCCGACGCCCTCGGCCCAACATTGGGCGCATTCCTGAAAGAAGGCCTCGCACAGGGCGATCTGCCGCTTTCCTCGGAACTGTTGGTAGACCAAAGCAACAACACCAACAGCAAGCGAAACGCATTGCTTTCGAATTACGTGCGATATTCCTCGGTGAAGAAGCAATACGCGCATCCGCGTCCGTTCGTGGACCGCACCGACGCAGGCTACGTGGACGCCGGACTGCCGAAGTCGGAAGACATCGTATATTTGCCGGCATGGACCGATGATTCCTCCGGAAAAACATATGACATCGGCTACGCGAGCCTCTCCACCGCAGGTTCACTTCCTTCCGGGCACACCACCTTCGCCTATTCCGGCGGCATCGGCCTGGCCACATTACTGCCACAGCTCGCACCGGAAATTTTGACCCGCGCTTCCGAAGCGGCCAACAATCGCCTCGTCGTAGGCGTGCACTATCCACTCGATCTGATAAGTGGACGCATCATCGCCGAAGCAGGTCTGACGACACGCTGGTCCGACGAACAGCTCCGCAATGACAAACTGATGCCGGCATATCAGGAGATGCAGGCCTACATGGCGCAACGTTGCGTATCGTCCAGCATCGTAGAATACGCGTCGGATGACGCCACGACCGTACAGAACTGCGTGACCGCGCTGAACGCGAACTCCGCCGATTCCTCCAAGGCGAGCGGCGGATACACCAACGACTTCACCGACGATTACAGCACACAGCCCGTGACCGACCGACAGCACGCTCTGGCCGCATATCAGGCCCGCATGAGCTACGGATTCGCACCGACATCCGCCACCGGCCAGGCTGCGGTCGTTCCGGACGGCGCCGAAAATCTGCTGATCACCGCATTCCCCACGCTGAACGACGAACAGCGTCGAGCGGTGTTGGCAGCCACGGAAATCGATTCCGGAGAACCGTTGGACGCAAGCTCGAGCGGATATCAGCGGCTCAATCTCGCAGCCGCCTACAGTTCCAAAGTGACGTTGTCCGCTGACGGTACCGTCGTCAAAGTCGAACCCGGACAGGCCATTGCCTCCGTGGTATACGAAGAGGCCCCTGTCACGCCGGACCAGCCCGACCAGAAGAACGATTCCTCCGCGGCCGAGGTCACGAAGACCAAGACCATAGCCAATACCGGAACGGATCTGCTGCCCCCCGCCGTCACGCTGATCGCATACGGCACACTTGGCATCGGATTGATATTGGCTCGCCGACGCGTCCGCGAATAGCCGCTCCCTGCCATTTGCGCGATCGCCCCAAAACTGCTAAACTACCAATTGGTAATTAAAGGACATCGCTTCAACGAGGAAAGTGAGCATTCCATGACCAATACCAACGAACTGCCATACAAGAACCCCGAGCTGCCCACCGAAGAGCGCATCGCCGATCTGCTCGGCCGTATGACCCTCGAAGAGAAGGTCGGCCAGATGATGCAGCTCGACGCCCGCAGCGGCGACCTTGACGACCTGATCGTCAACAAGCACGTCGGCTCCATCCTGCACACATCTCCCGCCGACCTGCCCCGCGCGGTCGAAACCGTGAACACCAAGACCCGCCTCGGCATTCCGCTGGTCATCGGCGACGACTGCATCCACGGCTATTCCTTCTGGCCGGGCGCCACCATCTTCCCGGAACAGCTCGGCATGGCCGTCACATGGGATTCGAAGAAGGTCGAAGAGGCCGGACGCGCCACCGCGCAGGAAGTCTCCACCACCGGCGTTCACTGGACCTTCTCCCCGGTGCTGTGCATCGCACGCGACACCCGTTGGGGCCGCGTCGGCGAGACCTTCGGCGAGGACCCGTATCTGATCGGCGAGATGGCCTCCAGCATCGTCAAGGGATATCAAGGCGGAGCCAAGGCCGGCGAACCGCTCGCCAAGGATGCGATCCTGGCATGCGCCAAGCATTTCGCAGGTTACTCCGAAACCCAGGGCGGACGAGACGCTTCCGAAGCGGACCTGAGCCACCGTAAGCTCGAATCCTGGTTCCTGCCGCCGTTCGAACGCGTGGCCAAGGAAGGCTGCGGCACGTTCATGCTCGGCTATGAATCCATCGAAGGCGTCCCGGTCACCTTCAACAAGTGGCTGCTGTCCGACAAGCTGCGCGGCGCATGGAACTACCAAGGAACGCTGATCACCGACTGGGACAACGTCGGTCGTTCCGTGTGGGAGCAGAAGGTCAAGCCGGATTACGTGCACGCGGCGGCCGACGCGGTCAAGGCCGGCAACGATCTGGTCATGACCACCCCGCAGTTCTACGAAGGCGCGCTCGAAGCCGTCCGCATCAGCCTGCTTGACGAATCCCTGATCGACGAAGCGGTCTCCCGCATCCTTGCCCTGAAGTTCCGCCTAGGCCTGTTCGAAGACCCACGCCTGCCCGACCAGGAGCGCATCGACGCGGTCATCGGCTCCGATGAGCACCAGCAGCTCAACCTTGAAGTGGCACGAGAGGCGGTGGCCCTGCTGAAGAACAACGGTTCCCTGCCGTTCGCCGCTTCCAACGGCAAGCGCATCGCAGTCGTGGGCCCGCTCGCGGACGACGCACAGACCCAACTGGGCGACTGGGCCGGCAACTCCGGACAGGTCAACTGGATGCCGGACGGACACCCGCGCGGCATGATCACCACCGTGCTCGACGGCTTCAAGCAGGTCGCGCCGGAAGGATGCGACGTCGTCTACTCCCGTGGCGCGAACATCGTGGATCTCGTTCCCGATCCGGAAGGCGATTTCTACCCGGATGGACAGCCCCGCCCGAAGATCGGCGTCTCCGCGGCCGTGGATCAGGCGCTCATCGACGAAGCCGTTGAGAATGCCAAGCAGTCCGATTTGGTCGTCGCCGTGGTCGGTGACGTGATTCAGATGATCGGCGAAACGTGCTCCACCGGCACTCTGGAACTGCAGGGCGGCCAGAACGCGCTGCTCCAGGCGCTTGCGGACACCGCACGCGAAACCGGCAAGCCGCTGGTCGTGGTGCTCATGAGCTCCAAGCCGATGGTGCTGCCGGCGTGTGTGATCGGCACCAACGGCGTGATCGTCGACGAATCCGCCGCCGAAGGCACCTCCGCCCTGCTGTGGGCTCCGAGCCCGGGTATGAAGGGCGGCCAGGCCATCGCCGAAATCATCCTCGGCGAGACCGAACCGAGCGGACGTCTGCCGATCACATTCCCACGCCATGCGGGCCAGCTGCCGGTCTACTACAACCAGATTCGCGGCCAGCACGGCAACCGTTACTCCGATCTCACGCAGGATCCGGCATTCGCTTTCGGCGAGGGCCTGAGCTACACCACGTTCGAATATGGAGAGCCGACCATCACCAACGTTCCGGAATCCGGCGTTTTCACGGAAGCCGACACCGTGCATGCCGAAATCACCCTGACCAACACCGGCGAGCGCAAGGGCACCGAGGTCGTGCAGGCCTACATCGGCGACATCGTCACCTCTTACAGCTGGACCGATCGCGAACTCAAGTCCTTCCAGCGTGTGGAGCTCGAGCCCGGCGAGTCCAAGACCCTCGAATTCGAGATTCCGGTTGCCGATTGCACCATCGTCGATCCAGACGCCAACCGCATTGTGGAACCGGGTGAGTTCGAACTTCTGCTCGGCCATTCCAGCCGTCGCGAGGATCTCAAGCGCACCACGTTCACGGTCGCCTGACGTCTTCTGAAGAAGGAACGGATCTTTGTCGGCATAACGGGCGCATCGGCCGGAAGCATTGCCGAAACGCCTGAAGCGGATGGATGGAATTGGTACGACGATGAACGGACTTCAAAGTCGTACCGACGAAATCATTGATTCCGAACCGACTCACAATTGAACAAACCCGGAGTACAAGCCGAAAAACGGCAGGTCGTACTCCGGGTTTTTCTATTTGCGGCGCAGAGGAGCACAAGCCCAATGCAGACCACCCATCAGGAGTATGAGTTCTTACAAGCCGGAATCGATGAGTTTCTTTTTACTGGTCACAACGGAAAGCACCGCAACAAGCGCAATGGAAAGAACATCCGAGACCGGTTGAGCCCACGCTATGCCATCGATGCCGACAAGACCGTCCAAAACGTACATGGTCGGAATAAAGATAATTCCTTGCCTGCTGATATTGACGATCAGCGCCGGAAGCGCGGCACCCATGGCCTGAAGGCTATTCACCAAAACATAAAAGACGCCGAACAGAAAACTAGTCGTAAGGAAAATACGCCCAAACTTCAATGCATATGCATATGCATTCGCATCAGTCAGGAATGCCCCTACAATCTGATTCGTGAATAAATAGCAGACCAAAGTCATCGTTACCCCTATGATCAAAGCGTAGATGAGCGAGAAACGTAACGTTTCGGAGTAACGCTTTGAATCTTTCGCTCCAACGGAGTAGCCCAGCAAAGGTTGTACGCCTTGGCCTATTCCCATGCAGATCATTCCTGTGATCATCGTTATTTTGGACGCCACCCCAACGCCAGCAAGTGCCATATCACCATAGTCGGCCATGAGCTTATTGATGAACATTGTGGATACAC
>CAVAQZ010000012.1:0-45731 GCA_963590945.1 Dysosmobacter segnis | reverse complement strand
ATCTCATTCAGCATAGAGTCATTGAGGGGACTCTTCTAGAGCATTCCAAAATTTCCGCGACGAAGATACGTGGCGGAGAAATGACCGATGAAGAATTAATCGATGCAACCTACCCAAGCGTGATACGTGCAATAAAAAGAAAACACCTCTGGGGGTATTGATCTAAATACCGATGAGGAAACTGTTTGAGGGGTGTTTTGTGTCAAACAGTATGTCTGGAACGAAATTGGTGAGGCGTCATGCCGAAAAGATGAAAAAAATGACGCCTCATGAGGTCGGCGTTCGAGAAACCAACGGCATGGGCGATCGAATCCATTTGCATGGTGGTGGAGGTAAGGAGGGACTCCGCCATAAGAAGTCGTTCGCGTAGAATCCATTGATGTGGTGTAACTCCCCATTTCTTGAATTTTCGTTCTAGTGTCCTTATGGACATTCCTAACGCTACGGCGAGGTCAGCTTCTCTCCAGGGGGCTTCGGGGTGCTTTATGAATAACATGTGCAAATAATCTAAATCATTATCGAATTTGTTTTGAGATGAAGAGGCGTCGTTGACGATTTGAATATGACTTCCGCTGCGTTCCAACGTTATTGCCATCTGTCTGGAGACGGAATCGGCGATTTTGTTGCCCAGCAGCTGACGAGTGATGCAGAGGCATGCATCTGTACCTGCGCTGACTCCTGCAGAGGTCCAGATGTTGTCTTGCTGCACATACAAAACGTTGTTCTTCACGTTGACCGAAGGATAGCTTTTCTTCAGTTGTTCGCAGTATTGCCAATGAGTGGTAGCGACTCTGCCATCAAGTATTCCGCAGGAAGCTAACCAAAATGTTCCGGTGCATAGCGAAACCAGAGTGCTCCCTTGCCTATGCGCAATCTGGAGTAGTCCAATCTCGCTCTGGCTTGCATGGGGCAAAGTTTCGGTTGTAAATGCCGAAAAACCGGGAACGATAAGAACTTCACAGCGGTTACAGGCGTCGGCGAAACTGCAGGTGGGCTGAGCTCCGGTCATGCAGTTGGGGTCCATTGGAATAGTGAAGACTTTTCCGGAGGTTTTCAGCGCAAGGGAGAAGACTTCGAAAGCGGAAGCCATGTCGAACGGTCTGGTGTGCTGCCACATTAAAATCCCTACGTCCATGGAATGAACATTATGTTCCTTGGAATACGACGTTGATGTTTTGCTTTTTCTGGTATGTAAAATTTTCGTTGGAATTAGTTTTATATTTCGAATCTGCAAAGTGCTTCCTTGGATAAGGAACGGTCTGTTGATAGATGCTTCTTTAAGCTGTCTTTTATGATGCGTTGTCGATGCACATCAACCGTCTGTCTGGGTAATGCGCTGTCCCGTGAGTCCATGAGAATGAAATACGGTTTCAAACGTGTAAGCAGCAGTCAAGAGGAACATCTGTGCAAAGAAGAAACAAGCCTGAAGTACTGGCTCCGGCAGGCAATCTGAGGGGCCTCAAAACGGCCGTGGATTATGGTGCGGACGCCGTATATTGCGGCGGCAAGGCGTTCGGCATGCGTTCGGCGCCCAAGAACCTGAGCCTGGAGGATTTCGAGGAGGGCGCACACTACGCCCATGATCGCGGAGCCCGCGTCTACGTGACCTTCAACGTGCTGCCACGCAACAACGAGGTGGAGGCCATGCGCGAATACCTCGGGCAGTTGAAGGACACCGGCGTCGACGCGCTCATCGTCTCCGACATAGGTGTGATGCTCATGGCCCGGCGGATCGCCCCGAATCTCGAACTGCACGTGAGCACGCAGGCGGGCGTGACCAACTATCAGGCCGCGAACGCGTTCTACGAATTGGGGGCCCGCCGAGTGGTGCTGGCCCGCGAGATGGATCTGCAGGCGGTGCGTGACATCCGCGCCCGCATCCCCGACGACCTCGACATCGAATGCTTCGTGCACGGCGCCATGTGCATGGCGTTCTCAGGCCGATGCCTGTTCTCCAACTATCTGACCGGCCGTGACGGAAACCACGGCGAATGCGCGCAACCCTGCCGTTGGAAATACTCGATCGTGGAAGAGAAGCGCCCCGGCCAGTACTTCCCGATCGAACAGACCGAGGAAGGCGCGTACCTGTTCAACTCG
This sequence comes from Dysosmobacter segnis, assembly GCA_963590945.1. Lineage (GTDB taxonomy): Bacteria > Actinomycetota > Actinomycetes > Actinomycetales > Bifidobacteriaceae > Bifidobacterium. Next base: position 43,634 of record CAVAQZ010000012.1, on the reverse strand, counting down.
CAAGACATGAACATGCTCGCGCACATCGACGATCTCATCGATTCCGGCGCCACCAGCCTCAAGATCGAAGGACGCTCCAAGAGCGCGTACTATATCGCCGCGATGACGAACGCCTACAAGACGGCGGTCAACGAATACATGACACAGCGCGGTTTCGAAGACGCCCAAGGCAACACGCTCGAACCGTTCCACGACCGCGTGATCCGCCCATCCGATCCGGAATACGGCCAAGACGAATCGCGCGACGTGATCATGGCCAATGCGGACGGCGCGTTCGCGGGCAAACCGGACATCGACGCCGTGCCGGTCGCATCCGGCATCGCCAACGAGCCGGAGAACCTGAGCTACCACGCGCGCAGCACACGACGCAAGTCAAACACGGCCGCCGAAGTGCTGCCGGACGGATGGCACCACGCCGGCGTACGACCGGCTGAACACGTCACCCTGCCGGAATGGCTGCTTGAGGAACCCGACAAGGTGGCGCACCGCGACTACTCCACCGGCTTCTACTATCCGGAACACAAGGTGCGGCAAAGCACCGACCGCTCCGCATACTTCCGCGCATGGCTGGTCGTCGGCGAAGTGCTCTCATGGAGCCCGCAGGACGGCGGCCGCGTGACCATCATGAGCCGCAACAAAATCGAAGCCGGACAGGAAGTCGAATTCGTGCTCCCCGGAAGCGCACCCCTCTCCTATACCCTCCCCGCAGGCGGATTCCGCGACGAGGAAGGCCACTGGGTGGAGGCCATCAACAATCCGGCGCACGTGTTCTCCATGCCATGCCCCACGCAGGTGCCGGTCAACGCGGCCATCCGCTCGCGAACCAAAAAGCCCACGCTCAAAGCCGAATAGGCCCATCCGCCCATTCACCGAACACGACAAGAAGCGCAACGCGCATCCAGCAAGGAACATCCATGAGCAACACGCAATACGACGACGCAATCCTCGACTCCAACGCCATCGCGCCCACCGACAACAACGGCAACCCGATCCCCGTGACCATCCCGATCATGCTGGCGCCCGGAATCAAAGTCATCTACACCACTCGCCTCGGCGGGGCCAGCGAAGGCGACTTCGCGCACTTCAACCTCGGCGGAAAGAACGGCGACGATGCGGAACACGTGATCGCCAACCGCACGGCGCTCGCCAACGAGATCGGCGCGAAGCTCAGCCTGGTCAGCCAGGTGCACTCCGCGGTGGTGGCTGACATCGACGAGGCGTTCGTGCACAATCGCCCGTTCGGATTCGACGCGTCCGGAATGAGGCTCTCCGGCGATTCCGAGAACGATTCCGGGAACGCGGATGATCGGATCGTGGTCGAGGCGGACGGCCAGGTCACCTCCCGCGAAGGCATCGCCCTCGGCATGTTCGCGGCGGACTGCCTGCCGGTGCTGCTCGCCGACCCGCAGTCGGGCGTGATCGGCGCGGCGCATTGCGGACGCAAGGGGCTGCAGCGGGGCGTGATCGGCGCGACCGTCGAAAAGATGACGGAAAAGGGCGCGAAGACGGAACGCATCGTGGCCACGCTCGGCCCGTGCATCTGCGGCGACTGCTACGAAGTCGGCGGAGACATCGCGGACGATTTCGACGCGCAATTCCCCGGAACGTTCACGCTGAGCCGCTTCGGCCAGCCGGGAATCGACATCGCCGCCGCGGCCTTGCAGGAACTCGCCTCCGCGGGCATTCCGGCGGGCAACGTCGTCTCCTCCCGGCCGAGGGTCAACGCGGCCACCCAGTATCTGAGCGAAGACGAGGAACTGGCGGAAATCTGCCGGACCGACGGCGAGGGGGAGGAACGGCTGTCGGAGCGCATCGACCGGATTCGCCGCAGCCTGTGCACGTTGGAGAACCCCCTGTGGTTCTCCCACCGTCGTGCGGTGCTGGCCAACAAACGGCATGAAGGACGCATGCTCGCGCTGATCGTGCGCGAATAGACATCCGGGCGGATCTTGGCCGGGCCGGGCGGAACCGGACGGAACCGCACGTAACCGAACGGAACACTTGCGGATTACGTGCAGAACGCCATCGAGCGCACCCCAAACCCCCTGGACGGCCCTACGGTGGTGCCTATGAGTGAGGAAGAGCAGATGCAGAGCCAGAACATGCCGGTGGTCGCAGTGGTGTTGGCGGCCGGTTTCGGCACACGATTCGACGTCAACAACCCCAAGCAGCTCGTTTCGGTCGGCGGCAAGCCGATCGTATGCTGGAGCATCGAGGCATTCGAGAACAACGATCGGGTCTCCGACATCATCGTCGTGGTCAACGAACGGGTGAGCGGCGTGGTGTCCGCATTGGTGGACGAATCCGGATACGGCAAGGTCCGCGCCATCATCCCGGGGGGCGCCGAACGCGTGGACAGCACGCTCGCGGCGCTCGACCTGCTCAAACAGGCCGGCGTTCCGGGCGGCGCGAAGATCCTCATCCACGATTCCGTGCGTCCGTTCGTGAGCCAGGAATCGGTCGACGGCTGCATCGACGGCCTCGACGAGTTCAACGCGGCCACCGTGGCCTTCGCGTCCACCGACACGGTCCTGCTCACCGAAGACCGGGACGGACGCAAAGTGGTGAGGTCCGTGCCGGAACGCCCGAACACGTTCAGGGCCCAGACCCCGCAGGCATTCCGGTTCTCCACCATCGTCAAAGCCTACGAGCTGGCGTCCGCCGATCCGCGATTCCACCCCACCGACGACACCCGCGTGGTGGTGGACTACCTGCCGGGGGAGCCGGTGGCCATAGTGAACGGTTCCGAAGCGAACCTCAAGATCACCACGCCGGCCGATATGCCGATAGCCGAAGGCATAGCGCGCCGCATCAACCCTGAGGACGCCAAGGCGCATGCCAAGGCGCGCATGCATGAGGTGCTCGCGCAGGCCGTTTCGGAAATGGGCCGCGGCTGAGTCGCGTACACTGAAATACCATGCAGCAGATCAATATCGTCATTTCCGGTTTCGAATACGCCGACGTCGACGTGAACCCGTCGGAACTCGTGGCGGCGGCGCTGACCGAACAATGGAACGATCCGGCGCGGTCCAAGGCATTGTCGGAAGAACTGCTGCGGGATATCGGCGTCGAAGTCACCGATGTGATGCTGCCGGTCAGTTTCGGCAGCGCCTGGCCGGCGCTGCTGGAAGTCATCGAGAAGGTGCGGCCCGACATCGTGCTCGCCACGGGACTCAAACGTTCCGCGCGCGGAATCCTGCTGGAACGGTGCGCGACGAACCTCATGGACGCGGCGAAACCGGATGCCGACAACGTGATCCCTCCGCGCAGGCCGATCAACCCGGAAGGCCCGGCCGCATATTGGACGCGTCTCCCGCTACGTTCGATTCTGCGCGATTTCGCCAAACACGAGATTCCCGCGGCGCTCAGCTCGGACGCGGGAACGTTCGTATGCAATTCGCTGTTCTACCATCTGCTCGATTGGTCGGCAACGCAGGAAAAGCGCATTCTGTCGGGCTTCTTCAGCCTTCCCGTGGTCAACGAGCAGCCGCATCCGCAGCACGGTCTGCGCATCGCGCAGCAGATCGCGGCCGGGAACGACGTGGTTCGCGAATCGATCCGCTACTATCTGCAGCCATCATCGCAGGACATTCTGCTCGACTGAGACCCCTACAGGACCGCTTGGCCGATCAGACGGGTCGTACCGTCGGATTCCCGAACGATTTCTGTGCTCTGTGTGAGGATTATGCCGCTTGCGTGAGTTGCGCGCGTCCGCTGCGCTAAAGTGCAAACGGATGATGCGCGGCATGTGCGCGCAGCAGTGGGAGATCGCGAAAGGAATACCATGGTGGAGCAGTTCCCAATCGTGCTGAGGGGGTACGACAAAGACAAGGTCGACGAAGCATTCGCCGCAGCCCAGGAGACGGTGGACCGTCTTCGTGAACAGATCAAGGCCGATGACCAGACGATTCTTGAACTGCAGGCCCAGCTTCAGGAAGAGAAGAACAAGAAGGCCAATCCGAACTCGTTCGCGTCATTGGGGGCCAACGCGCAGCAGATGCTTGCCAGCGCCGAACAGACCAGCGCCGAATTGCTCGACCGCGCCAAGAAAGACGCGTCCGCCACCCGCGCGACCGTGCAGCTGCAGGCGGAGACCCTGCTGAACAACGCCAGGCTGGACGCCCAGCGTATTCTTGACGAAGCCAACGCCAAGGCCTCGTCGGTGCTGTCGAAGGCCAACGAGGACGCGGAATCCGTCAAGTCCTCCGCCCAGCACGAGGCCGATCAGCTGCGTAGCGACACGCAGAAGAACGTGGTGTCCCAGCGTCAGACCCTCGACCTGGAGCTCACCAACACCCGCGAGGAGCACGAAAAGAAGCTCGCATCCGAACGGGCCTCGCAGGAGCGTGAGATTTCCGACATGCGCGCCGAAGCCACCGAGCAGATCGCCGCCCAGCGTAAGAGCGCGAACGAGGAGATCTCCCGACTCAAGAGCGACACCAACGACCAGATCGAGAACGCGCTCGCCGAAGCCAACAAGAAACTGGCCGACGTGCGGGAGCAGGTCTCCAAGATGCTGACCGACGCGCAACGCCGCGCCTCCGAGATCACCGATGCGGCGAAGTCGAAGGCCCAGGAGCTTTCCGACGATGCCGAGGTGTATCGGACCAAGACCATCAGCCAGGTCAATGCCGAGGTGGAGCAGATCCGCGCCGATATCTCCGCCCAGCAGGATGAGGCCACGCAGAAGGTCAACGAGCTGCTGACCGACCTCAACGAGCGCCGCGAGGCGGCCAAGAAGCAGGCCGACGAGCTGATCGCCGAAGCCCAGCGAACCCGCAGCGAGGCCGAGGAGTACGCCGCCGAGAAGCGTGAGACCGCCGATAGCCAGGCGGCCAACATCATCAAGCAGGCCACCGAAGAGGCCGACGCGCAGATCGGCGAGCGTCGCGAGGCCGCCAGGAGCGAGATGGAAGGCGTGCAGCAGCGCATCGTCGATCTGCAGAATCGTGAGGCGCAGATCACGCAGCGCGTCAGCGAACTGCGTGCGATGTTCTCCAACGCGTTCGCCGGCTTCGGCGCGAATTTCGGCGCGAACGGGCTGTCCGTGATCAATTCCGTCGATGGCGAGGCCGATTTCGGGGCCGCGGAACCGACGGCCATTACGGACGGGGATGCGGATGCCGAGCAGGTCAAGGTGCTTCCTCAGGACGAGACCGCGGTGATGGATGCGATTGTCGTTCCGAGTGTCCAGCCGGAGCAGCCGGAGCAACTTGCTCAGCCGGAGCAACCGGAGCAGGGCATGCCGGCCGAACAATTCGTACAGGCTGAACAGGTCATGCCGACCGAACAGATGGCACAGCCCGAATCCACGTTTGAGGACGAAGGCGCGTATAATGACCAGCCGTCCGACCAGAAGCATGATGATTTCGAAGAGTTGGTCGAAGAATGGCAGGCCGATCAGTCCGACCATTCCGAACAGTATGAGGAATCACAGGAGGAACAACAGCATAATGACTGAAATCACGCCGTTGAGCGAAGAAGCATTGGCGAAGCTCGTTGACGAGTTCGAGGCAAGCGGCCACAACCGCATGGCCATGAACGCCGTGACGGCGGCGGGCATCGACAAGGTGGCCCGCAACTATGACCGCGCTCGTCTGCTGCAGCGCCGCTTCTCCACCGTCGTGGACAACGGCACCGCCACCCATCAGGACAATTCCGGCCGCTGCTGGCTGTTCAGCTCGCTGAACGTGGCCCGTTTCGTGGCCAAGAAGAACATGGGCCTCAAGGAGTTCGAGTTCTCCCAGAACTATGCCATGTACTTCGACAAGCTGGAACGCATCAACTACTTCCTGAAGGATATGGCGTCGTTGATCGAGGCCGGCGAGCCGTCCGATTCCCGCCTCGTGCAGCACCTGCTGCACGACGTGATGGGAGACGGCGGCCAGTGGACCATGGCCATGAACGTGTACAAGAAGTACGGTGCCGTTCCGAAGGACCTGTTCCCGGAAACCGAATCCTCCAAGAAGACCGGCGAGATGAACACCCAGCTGCGCGGCATGCTGCACACCGCCGTGGCCCACATGTACGCCGATCCGTCCTCGATCGAATCGATCATCGCCGAAGCCACCGCCGCCGGGCACCGCATTCTGACGATCCACCTCGGCGAACCGCCGAAGAGCTTCGACTGGGAGTGGACCGACAAGGACGGCGAATTCCATCGCGACGGCGAGATCACGCCGGTCGAGTTCTGGAACAAGTACGTCGGCTCCGCCGATCTGGAAAGCTACGTGTGCCTCGTCGACGATCCTCGCCAGGAGCACGCCAAGGGCAAGAAGATCGGCATCGAGCACCTGGGCAACGTGGCCGGCGGCGACGCCACCGAATACCTGAACGTGCCGAACCAGTTCATGAAGGACTGCGTGCGCCAGATCCTCGAAGAGCAGGGCATTCCGGTCTGGTTCGGAGCCGACTGCCATCCGATGATGGACCGCACGAACGGCGCCTGGGCCACCGACCTGTTCGAATACGGCAAGGTGTACGGCTTCGACTTCGACCTGAACAAGGAGGACCGCGTCCGCTTCGCCGATTCCGCGATGAACCACGCCATGGCGTTCGTCGGCGTCGACGTTGCCGAAGACGGCCACACCACCCGTCGTTGGCGTGTGGAGAACTCCTGGGGAGACAAGATCGCCGACAAGGGCTACTTCACCATGAGAGACGACTGGTTCACCGAATACGTCTACGAGGTCGCCGTTCCGAAGGCCATGCTGCCGGAGGAGTACCAGGCCGCCCTGGAAGAACCCGCCACCATGCTCCCCGCATGGGATCCGATGGGCGCGTTGGCTATGTAGCGCGCTCGGCGCGTAGCCAACACGCGCCGAGCGTAAGCAGGAGCCCAGTGGGCTCCTGTAGCGAGGGAAAACGCCGTGAGGCGTTTTCTGAGGCCGTGAGGCCGAAGGCACGGTGAAGGCGGGATTGAGCCCGCGCGCAGCCAACACGTCAAAGACGCACGCCGACTGCATGGTGTCATTCCACCATGCAGTCGGCGTTTTCCATAATCACGCTCTTTCCATTAAGGTAACTTCGGTGGCCGTGAATAGCCGGCCGCATGCAAGTTCGAGGAGGAGAAAGAGCGATGTCAGGTCTTCGCGGTCCGGATAGTTCGAAGGATTCACGGTTGTTGGACAACGCGGTGTTTCCCGAGACCGTGGACGTCAATATCCGGCAGTTGGACCCGATTCCCGCCCCACGGTATTTCCTCAAGGAGCTTCCGCTCAGCGACGAGATGAGCGATCTGGTGCTCAAATCCCGTCAGGAGATCCGCGACGTATTGCACGGACGGGACGACCGCATCCTCGCGATCGTGGGCCCCTGCTCCATCCACGACCCCAAAGCGGCCCACGAGTACGCGCAGAAGCTCGCGGCCGTGAAGAACGAACTCGACGACCGTCTGGTGATCGTCATGCGCGTCTACTTCGAAAAGCCGCGCACCACCATCGGATGGAAGGGACTGATCAACGACCCCGACCTCGACGGCCAGTTCAACATCCGCAAGGGCATGTGGCTGGCACGCAAAGTGCTCACCGACGTGCTCGACCTCGGCCTGCCGGCGGCCACCGAATGGCTCGACCCCATCACACCGCAGTACATCTGCGATCTGATCAGCTGGGGAGCGATCGGCGCGCGCAACACCGAAAGCCAGGTGCACCGCGAACTCGCTTCCGGCATGTCCATGCCGATCGGCTTCAAGAACGCCACCGACGGCTCGGTCAAACCCGCTGCCGATTCCTGCTTCGCGGCCGCATACGAACACCACTTCCTATCCATCAACCTCGACGGACGCGTGATCTCCGCCGAAACCAAAGGCAACCCCGACTGCCATCTGGTGCTGCGCGGCTCCTCCCACGGGCCGAACTACGATCCGCAATCCGTGGCGAAGGCGCTCGCCGATCTCAAGGCGTCCAAAGCGTCCGGCCCGAGCGAGCATGGCCTGATCATCGACGCAGCGCACGGCAACTGCGGCAAGAACGAAGTGCGTGAGGCCGAAGTGGTCGAAGATATCGCGCGACGCATCGCGGCGGGCGAGCAGGGCATCCTCGGCATCATGATGGAAAGCTTCCTCAACGCGGGCAGCCAGAAGCCGGCTCCACTCGACCAGCTTGAATACGGCAAGTCCATCACCGACGCCTGCGTGCCGTGGGACCGCACCGAGGAGCTGCTGCACACGCTGGCGGACGCCGTGACCGCACGCCGGGCGCTCGCCAGATAATCGCCAGATAATCCGTTCCAACCTGCCGACATGCGTCGGGATTGCTATTCTTGGGGAAGATCGAGACCCAAGGAGAGACCATGCAGCAGTTGAACACGCCGGCGGAGCTTCGCGCCATCCGGCAGGCGATGGATGAAGGCAGGAATCCTCTGGTGGAGACCGATGTTCCACGCTGGGAGGATCAGGTCGGCATCAGCCGCATCGTCAATCGTCGCGTGCTCGAATTCGAAGTGCTGCCCACCCCGGCCGAAGTGTTGGGGGAGTTGCCGTTGAGCGCGAAGGCCCAGGATATCGTGGCCGGCTCCCGTGACGAGATCCGCGCATGCCTGTACGGCCAGGATGATCGTCTGCTGGTGATCGTCGGCCCCTGTTCCGTGCACGACCCCGCCGCCGCGCTCGATTACGCGGCCCGTCTCGCGCGGTTGATGAACGAGCTGGAAGGCGAGCTGCTGATCGTGATGCGCGTGTATTTCGAAAAGCCGCGCACCACCGTCGGCTGGAAAGGCCTGATCAACGATCCCGACATCGACGGCAGCTGCAACATCAAGAAGGGCCTTCTGATGGCCCGCCGCACGCTGCTCGGCGTGCTGGATACGGGATTGGCCGCGGCCACGGAATTCCTTGAACCGACCAGCCCGCAGTATATTTCCGACGCGATCAGCTGGGGGGCTATCGGCGCACGCAACACGGAAAGCCAGGTGCACCGCCAGCTCGCTTCCGGCATGTCCATGCCGATCGGCTTCAAGAACGCCACCGACGGTTCGATCAAAGCGCCGGCCGACTCCTGCTTCGCGTCCGCGCAACAGCATACGTTCTTCGGCATCGACCACAAGGGCCGCGCGGCCGTGGTCAAAACGCTCGGCAACCCGGACTGCCATGTGGTGCTGCGCGGGTCCAGCAGCGGGCCGAACTACGACGAGCGATCCATCGCCCAGGCCATGGAACGCATCCGTGGCACGATGCCATCCGATTCCGCGGCCGCGCACGGGGTCGTGGTCGACTGTTCCCACGGCAATTCCGGCAAGGACGAGCGCAGGCAGGCCGAAGTGGTGCGCGACATCGCGCGACGCATAGCGCAAGGCGAGGAAGGCATCACCGGCATCATGATGGAAAGCTTCATCGAGGGTGGAAACCAGAAGGCGGCTCCATTGGTCGAGCTCGAGTACGGCAAGTCGATCACCGACAAATGCCTGAGCTGGACCACCACCGAACAGCTGCTGCGCGAGCTGGCGCAGGCCGTCGCGACACGCCGTTGGAAGTGATCGATCGAACGCTCCGCAGACCCGTATTCGCAAAAATCCGTATTCGCGGGACCGCATTTGACAACCCCTATGAGGAAAGGAACATTCCATGACCACAATCGCCATCATCAGCGCCATGGACGAAGAGATCGCGCATATCGCCGCGTCTTTGAACGACGTCAACGCAGCCGATGAGGCCGGCGTCACCGTGACCCGCGGCACGATCGAAACCAACGAAGGCGCCCGGCTCAACATCGCGGCGACGGTCGGTGGCATGGGAACGGTGAACATCGCCGCCACCACCCAGCATCTGATCGACGCGGACCATCCGCAGGCCATCATCTTCTCGGGAATCGCCGGAAATCTCAACAAGAACCTGCACATCAACGACGTGGTGCTCGGCGGAACGCTGCGCTATCTCGACACGGACATGCGCCTCGTGGGCCAGTGGAAGCCCGGCACCGCGGATGCTCCCGTCGAGGAGTTCCACTCCGACGAGCGTCTGCTGGGCCTGGCCGACGCCGCCTTGACCGACATGGGGATCAACCACATCGTCGGAATCATCGCGACCGGCAACTATTTCGTCGACGATCCGGCCAAGGTGGAGCAGGTGGTCCGCGAGACCGGCGCCGACGCCGTCGAGATGGAGGGCGCCGCGGTGGCCCACATCGCGGCCCGCAACGGCATTCCGGCGCTGGTGATCCGCGCGTTGAGCGACAACGCCGACACGGATTACGTGGAGTTCAAGGGATTCGACATCTCCGAATACGCGGACACCGCGGCGAAACTCGCGGTGAACATCGTCAAGCGCATGTAGGCGAACCACGACAGGGCATCTCAAAAGATGAGATGCCCTTTTTTCGAAGGTGAACGGCAGGAGAACTTACGATGTCATCAAGGGGTCGCGCGCGCAAACCCCGCCTGAGAACCGTTACTGTTGAGGAAGAACGGATTATCGGAAGGTGAACGCATGACGATGTGGGTTTTCGCGGCGCTGCTCGCATTGGCCGCCGTGGCGGCGTCCGCCTTCCTCGCGGGACGCGCGGCCGGACGTTCCTCGATGGAGAAGGACTCCATGGCGGCGGGCGGCGCGGCGGACGGCAACGCCTCGCTGTTCGGCGCCGACGTGCCGGTGAGGTCCACCGAACGCCAGCTGGTCGCCGTCATGCCGGAAGCGCTGATCGTCGTCGATTCGCTCGCGGACGTGAAATACGCGTCCCCGGACGTTCAACGGTTCGACCTGATCGAGGACAACGCGATGACGGTCGCCGAAATTCGTGACATCCTGCGGTTGGTGTCCGCCGACAGCGTCGTGCGCGAACGTGAACTTGCGATTCCGCTTGACCGTTCGGCGCGCACGGCCGCGAACAACACCGGCGGTCGCGGCATAGAAGCCGGAAAAACGCTTCCCGCGGACACGCTGTATCTGCATGTGCGCATCGGCCAGATCGCAGACGACCGTTTCGCGGTCTTCCTTTCCGACATGAGCGAGCAGCATCGTTTCGAGATCATGCGCCGCGATTTCGTCACGAACGTCTCACACGAATTGAAGACTCCGGCCGGCGCGATTTCGTTGCTTGCCGAAACGATCGAATCCGCCGCCGACGATCCGGATGCGGTGCGGTATTTCGCCGGCCGTATCTCCAAGGAGTCCACGCGGCTGACCGAGTTGGTCCACCGTCTCATCGATTTGCAGAAGGCCCAGAGCACGACCGCGATGCTGAGCGCGCGGCGTCTGTCCGTGCTGCGGGTCGTGCGTGAGGCCGTAAACGAGAATCAGGTGAACGCGGATTCGAAGCATATCTCGCTGGCGTTGTCCGTGAACGGCACCGCGGTCCCCGCGTCGGGCAGCGCGTCGGACGGAACCGCCCCGACGCATGACGAGGACGACGTGTTCATCAAAGCCGACTACGAAACCATCAAAACCGCGGTGAAGAACCTTGTGGAGAATGCGGTCAACTATTCTCCCGAACACACCACCGTGGCCATAGGCGTCAGCGGGGACGGGGCCAAAGCCACCATCCGCGTGGTGGATCAGGGCATCGGCATCCCCGCCGCGTCGCTCGACCGAATCTTCGAACGCTTCTATCGGGTGGATCCGGCGCGTTCCCGAGAGACGGGCGGTACGGGGCTCGGATTGGCGATCACCAGGCATTGCGTCCGCGACTGCGGCGGCACGATCAACGTGTGGTCCCGTGAGGGGGAGGGGTCCACGTTCACGATCACGCTTCCGCAGGTGGGTGCGGACGAGCCCGAAGAAGTCCGAAAAACCAAGGATTTTGAAGAAACCCAAGAGAAGAATCACACCGAGAATACGGAAGGGAAGCGCTGATGGCACGCATTCTGATCGTCGAGGACGAGGAATCGTATCGGGAGCCGCTGGTCTACCAGCTTACGCGTGAGGGCTACGACGTGTCCGCCGCCGCTACGGGCGAGGAGGGCCTGGAGCTGTTCACGAAGGGAGGCGTGGACCTGGTGCTGCTCGATCTGATGCTTCCCGGACTCGACGGTACCGCCCTGTGCCGCAGAATCCGCGAGCAGAGCCGTGTACCGATCATCATGCTCACCGCCAAAAGCGCGGAAATCGACAAGGTCGTCGGCCTTGAGGTCGGTGCGGACGATTACGTGACCAAACCGTACTCCTTCCGCGAACTGCTGGCGCGTGTGCGCGCGGTGCTGCGCCGCAACCAGATGGTCGCCGAGGCCGACAACGCGTCCGATGACGACATCCCCCTCGTATGCGGGGACATCTCCATGAGGATCGGACAGCATGAGGTGAGCGTGCGCGGCGAAAGCGTGTTCTTCCCGCTCAAGGAGTTCGAACTGCTCGAATACCTTATGCAGAACAAAGGCCGTGTGATGACCCGCCATCAGCTGATCGACCGCATCTGGGGCTCCGATTACGTGGGGGACACGAAAACGCTTGACGTGCATGTCAAGCGCGTGCGCTCCAAAATCGAAGAGGATCCGGCCCATCCGAAATACCTGACCACGGTCCGCGGACTGGGCTACAAGATCGACGTTCCGGCGCAGTGATGTCCGTGAACCGCCTTGGCCTGGATTATCGGCGGACCGCCGTGAAGACCGCCACGGAGGCTGCCGTGAAGACCTCCACGAATACCGCTACGAATAGACGGAGAGTGTTCATCTTCCGTTCACCGATTTTGGTCATACCGTCCCGGAAAGGCCAATAGGCTTGAACTTGTCATGAAGAATGATGGCGAAACACAGATGCTGAATCAAAACAAACCAACGCCATCGGAATGTTGACAGAGGGAAAGATCAATGCGTAATTCCATTCTCGTACGCTCCATCGCCGCCGTGTCCGGTATCGTGATGCTCGCTTCCGTCGCGGCTTGCGGCGACAACGTCGCCGCCGATTCCTCCACGACCGGCTCCAGCTCCACCGAATCCATCTCCGGTGACTTCGCAGGCGCCGGCGCATCCTCCCAGCAGGCCGCCGTCGAAGCCTGGATCGCGGGCTATCAGGGAACCAACCCGGATGCCAAGGTCGCCTACAACCCGTCCGGCTCCGGTGCCGGTGTCTCCACCTTCCTGACCGGCGCCACCGCCTGGGCCGGCTCCGACGCGTCCCTTTCCGACGATGAGGTCGAACAGTCCAAGAGCGTGTGCGCTTCCGGCAACGCCTTCGACATTCCGGTCTACATCTCTCCGATCGCCGTGGTCTTCAACCTCAACGGCGTTTCCGGCAAGGGCAAGACCCTGAACATGGACGCCGAGACCATCGCCAAGATCTTCGACGGCAAGATCACCAAGTGGAACGACGACGCCATCAAGCAGCAGAACCCGAAGGTCGACCTGCCTGACCTCGACATCACCGTCGTGCATCGTTCCGACAAGTCCGGTACCACCAAGAACTTCCTGAGCTACGTCAAGGACGCCGCCGGCGACGCATGGAGCTACGAGCTCGGCGAGAACTGGCCGAACGAGGTCGGCCAGGGCGCCAAGGGCACCTCCGGCGTGATCTCCACCGTGCAGCAGGCGGACGGCACCATCGGCTATGCGGACGCCTCCCAGGCCGGAGACCTCGGCACCGTGGCGGTGAAGGTCGGCGACGACTACGTGCCGTTCTCCGCCGAAGCCGCCGCCAAGGTCGTGGATGCCTCCCCGCTCGACGAATCCGCCACCGGCGACAACCGCGTGGTGGTCAAGCTCGACCACAACACCACCGAAAAGGGCGCCTACCCGATCGTGCTGGTCTCCTACGACATCGCCTGCCCGGCATACAAGGACGCCGGCACCGCGAAGTTCGTCAAGTCCTGGCTCACCTACGTGGTCAGCGAGGAAGGCCAGGAGACCGCCGCGTCCGCAGCCGGCTCCGCACCGATGTCCGACACCATGCGTGAGAAGGTCATGAAGTCCATCGACGCCATCGTGACCGAGTGACAACACGGTTCTCGGTGAACGGCGATCAGCTTCCGGCCTAAGGCCGCAGCCGTTGATGATACGGCTGCGGCCTTAGGCCGGTGGCAGGCCGGCGAATCGCTGGAGAAGACCGTTCCCTTAGAATCGAAACAAGGCTTCGAACAAACCTGCAAGTTAAGGAGAACCCGTGAGTTCGCAAAGCAAAACGGCACAGGAGCCGGTGAGCGGCAAAACCGCGGATAAGGTGTTCAAGGGCGTGGCATACGCCTGCGGCATTCTGATCCTCGTGGTGCTCGCCGCAGTCGCGCTGTTCCTGCTGTTCCGCGCGTGGCCTCTGATCGGCGGCGATCAGACGGCCAACAGTGAAACCATCAGCAACTTTACCGGCGGCAAGGCCGACAGCTTCTGGGGCTATGTCGGACCGCTGCTGTTCGGCACCGTGCTGATTTCCGCCCTTGCGCTGCTGATTTCCTTCTTCGTGTCGGTAGGCATCGCGCTGTTCATCTCCCATTACGCGCCGAAGAAGCTCGCCACGGCACTGAGCTACGTGGTCGATCTGCTCGCCGCCATCCCATCCGTCATCTACGGTCTGTGGGGCGGCCTGGTTCTCGTGCCGGCGATCTACCCGTTCTGGAACGGCGTCGCCAAGTATCTTGGCTGGATTCCGCTGTTCCAAGGCCCGGCCGCCAACCCATCCCGTACGGTCGCGACCGTTGCCGTGGTGCTCGCCGTCATGATCCTGCCGATCATCACCTCCATGTCGCGAGACATTTTCATGCAGACCCCGCGTCTGCATGAGGAGGCCGCGCTCGCGCTCGGCGCCACGAAGTGGGAGATGGTCAAGCTCGCGGTGCTGCCGTTCGGCAAGTCCGGCGTCGTGTCCGCGTCCATGCTGGGCCTCGGCCGCGCTCTTGGCGAGACGATGGCCGTGCTCATGATTCTTTCCCCGGGTCTCAACTACTCCATCAAGCTGTTGCAGGCCTCCCAGAACCAGACCATCGCGGCGAACATCGCCGCACAGTATCCGGAAGCCAACGATCTTGGCGTTTCCGTGCTGATCGGCACCGGCCTGGTCCTGTTCCTGATTACCTTCGTGGTGAACTTCATCGCACGTAAGCTCACCGAGAAAGCGAGTGCATGATGACCGCCGCGCAAAACAACGCTTCCCCGATGGACGGCGCCCCCGTCATCGATTTCGACAAATTCAAGCCGAGCCGCTCATTCATCGCCGCCCGCAAACGCAAGGACCTTCTGATGAAGGTCCTGATCGCGCTGGCGTTCATCGTGGCTCTGATCCCGTTGTTCTCCGTGCTGCTCACCACCATCATCAACGGTGTCAAGCGCCTGAACCTCAACTTCCTGAGCTACAACATGACCGGCGTGGTCGGCGGCAACCAGACCCCGTCCGGCGGCTATGGCGGCATTCTGCACGCCATCATCGGCACGTTGGAGATCACGTTCGGCGCGATGGTCATCTCCATTCCGATCGGTCTGATGTGCGCCGTGTACCTGGTCGAATATTCCAACCGCGGCAAGCTGGCCCGTGTGATCACCCTGTTGGTCGACGTGATGAGCGGCATTCCTTCGATCGTCGCCGGCCTGTTCGCGTTCTCGATGTTCACGATCCTGATCGGTCCGGGCACCATCAACGGTTTCGAAGGCTCCGTGGCCCTCTCGCTGCTGATGCTGCCGACGGTGGTCAAGTCGTCCGAGGAAATGCTCAAGATCGTGCCCCACGACCTGCGCGAAGCCTCCTACGCATTGGGCGTCACCAAACAGCGCACGATCACGAAGATCGTGCTGCGCACCGCCTTGCCGGGCATTGTGTCCGGCGCGATTCTCGCGGTCGCGCGAGTGATCGGCGAAACCGCTCCGTTGCTGATGACCGCGGGCTATATCTCCTCCACGAACTTCAACCTGTTCTCCGGACAGATGACCACCCTTCCGGTGTACGTCTACCAGGAGTATTCCAAGCTCAACGCCAACTGCCCGGCCTCCGCCGACGCGACGTGCGTCACCACCATCCCGATGGAACGCGCATGGGCCGCGGCTCTGGTGCTGATCCTCATCGTGCTGATCCTCAACCTCATCGGCCGTCTGGTGGCGAAGGTGTTCGCCGTCAAGTCGGACCGCTGACCTCGAAGATAGACCGAACTTAGTAACAAGAACCATAAGGAACCAAAATGGGACAACGTATCGATGTCAATCATCTGAACATCTACTACGGCGATTTCCTGGCCGTGGAGGATGTGAACATCAACATCGAGGCCAACAAGGTCACCGCTTTCATCGGGCCTTCCGGATGCGGCAAATCCACCGTGCTGCGCACGCTTGACCGTATGCACGAGATCATCCCGGGCGCGCATTGCACGGGCGAGGTGCTGCTGGAAGGCAAGAACCTGTACGACAAGGACGTGGATCCGGTGGCCGTGCGCCGTGACGTCGGCATGGTGTTCCAACGTGCGAACCCGTTCCCGACCATGTCCATCCGCGAGAACGTGCTCGCCGGCGTGAGGCTCAACAACCGCAAGATCTCCAAGTCGGATGCGGACGATCTGGTCGAATGGGCCCTGCGCGGCGCCAACCTGTGGAACGAGGTCAAGGATCGTCTCGACAATCCGGGAATCGGTCTTTCCGGTGGCCAGCAGCAGAGGCTGTGCATCGCCCGCGCCGTGGCCGTGCATCCGCAGGTGCTGCTCATGGACGAGCCCTGCTCCGCGCTTGACCCGATCTCCACGCTGGCCGTCGAGGACCTGATCAACGAGCTGAAGAACGAATACACCATCGTGATCGTGACCCACAACATGCAGCAGGCGGCCCGCATCGCCGACTACACCGCATTCTTCAACCTGAAGGCCGTCGGGCAGCCGGGGCATCTCGAGTACTTCACCGACACCACCACCATGTTCAACAATCCGCAGAACGAAGAGGCCGAGCGTTACGTTTCCGGACGTTTCGGCTGATCGGTCCTGCTCCAGGCGTCGCTCCCGCGGGGATCTCCCGCGGGAGTTTTTTATCGCGTCGCGCCATCCGTCGCGTCCCGCGGTTCCATCTCGCGACACGCTTTGTTGAGAATCATTCTCAATTACTATATGATGTTCGAGGCATTCCGAATAGGTAGAAAGACAATCATGAACCGTGCCGTGAAAATCGCAATCGCACTGCTCGCTTCCGCGGGCCTTGCGGCGTCGGCGTCCGCCTGTGGCTCCTCGAACGGATCGAACGCCGACGGCGCCATCAATGTGGTCGCGTCGGTCAACCAGTGGGGAACCGTCGCGCAGGCTTTGGGCGGAGAGAACGTCTCCGTTGAAAGCATCATCAACTCAACCAATGTGGAGGCCCATGACTATGAGCCGACCACGGCCGACGTGGCCAAGCTGCAGAAGGCCCAGGTCATCGTCGTCAACGGTGCCGATTACGACTCCTGGGCGGTCAAGGCGGCGGAATCCAGCGGCGCCACGGTGGTCAACGCGGCCGAGGCCGGCGGAGTGGCGGACGGCGAGAATCCCCACATCTGGTTCTCCTCGCAAGTGCGCAAGGCCACCGCCAAGGCGATCGTCGAGGCGTACAAGCGGTCGTCCGCGGATAAGGCCGATGAGTTCGAAAAACTCTATGAGAACTGGCGGTCCTCGGAAGACGCGCTTGCCGAGAAGATCGACGACGTCAAGGAGTCCGCGGGCGGCCTTACCTATGCCGCCACCGAATCCGTCGCCCGATATCTGGCCGACGACCTCGGTCTGACCGACGCCACTCCCGTGGGCTACGCGCAGGCCACGTCCAATGACGGCGAGCCGACCCCGGCGGACATCAAGAACTTCACCGACGCGCTCGCGTCCGGCGAGGTAAAGCTGCTGGTGGTCAACACCCAGGAGGAGACCGATCTTACGAACAAGATCACGGACGCCGCGAAATCGGCGAACGTGCCGATGGTGGAGCTCACCGAGCAGATGCCGGACGATTTCGATTCGCTGACCGAATGGATGGAATCGTTGGTCGGGAAATTCGAGAAGACGATTCGATAGACGGCTCCCCTTATGCGCGCCTGGACCCTGGTCTTGTGTCCGGGCGCGTACTTTTTTCATGCGCCCGCCCAGACCTGCGCGGCGGCTGCATTGCGGATCCGGCGTTTGTGTCCGCACCTGCACCCACCACGTATCGGCGCCGGTGACGATGGCGTCCCCCGTCCGTATGCGCGCGTCTATGTCATGGAAGCGCGGAAGGGGGTTGCACGGGGTTTTGCGCTTATCTGCACCTTGAGCCGCACCGGCGTGTAAATGTGAAGATATTGTGTCCTTTTTCTCTTCGGGGGGGGGGTGTTAGGGGCGTTTGCGTGGTCTCTAAGCACCCCTAAATGTACCCTTGGTGGAATTAGTGAAATAGGGTTTGCCGGTGAGAAGCGCGGGGGAAAGACCTTTCGGAAGGGGATATCCGGGGGATATGTGGCTCTCCTAGGCATTGCAAGTAGCTGAAAGAGGACACCATGTTCCGGAAAGACAGTACCGGTCGTTCTGAATCGTCTCGCCCTGCCAATCCGATTAAACGTTTGAGCACCGCCGCGCTCGCCGCGGTGCTCTCGATCGCCCTGATCGTTCCACAGGCGTGGGCCGACCAGAGCGCGGCGCAGGCGACCTTGAATTCGCAATCGCAGCAACTCGAGGTCGAGCAAAGCGACGAAGCCTCCGATACCCAGTCGGATGGGCCGACCGACTGGACCGACTCGTTCGGCCGGCTGACGCTCTCCAGCGAAACGGGGCTTTCCGCCGACGACGTCTCGGACGAACAGAAGCAAGGCAACGCGGAACTGACCGAACTGCCGGAACAAATCGCGGCGACGCTCGGACTTGACGTTGCGCTGAAGGCAGGCCGCACCATAATCGCGGGCGATTATCTCTACGCATCCCTTCCGGACGGAGTGACCGCCCAAACGTACGCAGACGACGACGCCGACGACGAAGCGAAACGGAACGCCACCTTCGATGTGCTTCGGCGCGACGACGATCAGGATTCGGACGTGAAGATCGCCGAGGCGCGCTTCGTCTCGCAATCGCGCCTAAAGATCACGTTCGTCGATCCCGTCAACGTGAATACGGGGGAGGCCTCGGACCCGATCGAGGAAGCCGCCGCCCGGTTGCAGCTCAAAGTCAATCTTGACTCCTCGCTGGTGAAGAACAAAAGTTCCGAACTGAAGTGGACGCTGCAAACCAAGGCCGACGATTCCGCAGACGATTCCACGAGCGATTCCGCAAGCAAGACCACCACGCGCGAAACCAAACTGGTAATCCCCTCCAAACGGCAGATCGCCGCCAAACTCGGCATAACGCTGAAAACGAACAGCCTGAGCAGAAGCGCGGCCCCTCTGCCCGCGACCGTCAGCGAAACCGTCGGCGAAGCGGACGGCGAGACCTCGACCAAAACCTATACGCTGTCGGGATCCCGGCAATCCACGTTCGTCACCTTGTGGGCCGACAACAATTCCGATGAACGCCCGCAACTCGACAGCGTCAAAAGCGAATACCGCCTGTACTTCACCCTCGACGGCGAAACCTACCCCCTGACCGACGAGGACGGCGCCACCGTCTCAAGCGAGGCCCAGTCCCAGCTTGGCATGACGCAGAACCAGCTCAACGCATACATGTCCGACGGCTCGCTGCTCGGCTTCTCGGAGGCAGGCAACCAGTACAACGTCACTTCGGTCACGCTGCCGGACACGGTCGTCATCTCGGACGGGCAGACCTCCGAAACCAAGTCCGTCGTCTTCTCGATCAAGCACGACGGCATCGTGGAAAACCAGACATGCTACGATGGCCGGTATTTTACGGCCAGCGCGACGGCATACCCGGACTATGTGGGCTACGGCGACGATGGCAGAAACGGCAAGGAATGCCTTCAGCTCACCGAAGACGTGACGTTCAACTTCAAACTCGGCATCGGCAATGAGGACGAGGAGCTGCTGAACGAGGACGGAACCGTCAACTACGACAAATGGGCCGAAACCTGGGGCGACAGCAACACCCTGACCATATCCTGGGTGGACGATGACGGCACCACCAAAACACGTCAGTACGGCAAAGGCACGAAATACCCCTTCTCGCAACTCGTGGAACGAGGCATGCTGTCCTTCTCCATCAACACAGACGAAGATACGGCGATCCTGGAAGCCAAGGATTGGGTGCAGTACCATCCGAACGGCAATCCGATGACCTACAGTCTCACGGTGAACTGCGAGGAAAGCACCGGAGAGTACAAGGACTACTACCAGGTCTCGTACGACAACGCCAAGGCATCCAACCACGGCAGCGACACGACGGCCCTGTACAACGGAGGCACCGTAACGATCATCCACGCGGGCACCACGTCCTTCGATGCCACCAAAGTCTGGCTGGATGAGGATCCGAGCGATCGGCCTGCAACGGAATACACATTGTGGCGCTACAGCCTCGACGGCGGCAGCACGGCGGACAACGCCGCCCAGGTACGAGCGTCGGACGGCAGCTTCGTCACATTCAGCATGAGCGCCGAAGACAACCAGGCCCTCGGGGAAAACGCATCCGTGGGCCTCGGAGGCAAACTCGACGACAAGTATTCGGATGACGGCAAGGTTCAGCTGGCGAAATACGACGCCGACGGATACCCGTACATCTACCTGTTGCGTGAGTCCAAGCCGGATGGATACGAGCGTGTGTACGGCGCCGTCAATGAGGACGGCACCACAGTAGACACGGCCCCGAACTATTACGACATCGCGCACGAGAACACGGTGAACGCGTCGGACGGTGAATTCACCCGCAACTCCAGGGACATCTCCGTCTACAACAACGGCACCATCACCAACCGCCGCAAGGACGACACCCAGGTCGGCATCACCAAGACATGGAAGGCCGGGACCTTCCAAGATCAGCTCAAGGAAATCGAGGTGACCCTGACCCTACAGCGCATGCTGAAGGCGGATACCTCCTGCGCCGATTCGGACGACGTGGACGACACCACGAAGAAGGCCGCGCGATGCGTGGCGTCCGAGGGCAGCGAATGGCAGGACGTCACGGATGGCGACGGCAACGTCGTGACGAAAAAGGTCGCCGGATGGTATGCGGAAAAACTGACGCAGACGGTCTCCGGAACCTATGAGAAATACGATTCCCTCGGCCGGCAGTATGTGTACCGTTGGGTGGAGACGGGCGTCGCCCAAGAGGGCTACGACACCCAATTCGCATCCGACGGCGACGGCACATCGTTCAAACTCCAGCTCAAAGACAACGACGGCACCGATATGGACGTCGATTTCGTCGGCGAATACGATGCGTCCACCAACACCATCACCAACCGTTACGTGGCGGTGACCGACACCCACGTGGTCAAGAAGTGGCTGAATTCGCAAGGCGAGGAAATCAGCGGTCCGAGCGAGGATCCGGCGTACAAGAACGTGAGCAGCGTCAAGATCAAGCTCCTGCAAGACGATGAGCTCGTCGGAACATACGAACTTGACGGAACCGCCGACAGCGAGGCCACCAAGATCACCTCACTCAGCGACGATGCCGAAGTTCGGGAAACCGAGCCATGGCGGCTTGACTTCACCAATCTGCCCCTATACGACTCCGAAGGCCGCAGACATACGTATGTGACCCTCGAAGTCAGCGGCAACTACACCAGTTCCTACGAATATGATTACGACACCCGCACGAAGACCATAACCAACCGGCCTCCCACCGGAGACCACACGATAATCGCGGTCGCGAAGAAATGGGTCGACGACGGCAACGCCTCGCATCGGGTCGAGGTCACGGCCGGCATCTACGCCTTGAAGGATTTGACGGACGCCAGCGGAAAAGTCCTTTACTCCAAGGGAGACCGGATGGCGACGGTCACGTTGAACAAGCGTAACCAATGGTATGGCGAAGCGTCCGTCAATGGCATCAGCGGAACGCTTACGATGGGCAAGGATTATGAGATCCGTGAGATCGCCGTTGACGGCAGCCAGTACGAAGTGGTGTCCAAAAGCGATATTGAAGACGACGACAAATACAGCGCCTTGGAATACCAGTCCCTGCTGGTCAACTGGGACAACGACAACGAGCGCATGCTGACCTCCGATAGAAGCTTCGCCTACGAAATCACCTACGGATACAACAAGGAACTGGGCTGCGCCCAAATCACGAACCGACGCATCGGCCAGCTGTGGATCGACGTCGTGAAAACGTGGACCGATGACGGGGCGACGAAGTCGAACCGTCCGAACGCATCATTCATCCTGACATGCGACGAGTACGCGGACAAGGATCTCTTCCACACCGACGATGACGGCAGCATCTACATGACGTTGCCCAACAATCCGGATGAGAAGCTGTACGTATACACGGGCGGTGACGGAGCCACATCCGAAACCATCTCCAAACTGAAGGTGGCAAATGGCGACGCCAACACGAATGTCGTGGAAATCACCGATGGCGGAAAAGGACTGAAAGTCACCGTCTGTGACAAAGACAAAGTGGAAGGGGAAGCGCATATCCACTTCTACGCGCTTCCGAAATACGATTACGGCGCCATCCTGCACTACAGCGTGCAGGAGATCATGCCGGATGACAGCAAGGGCGACTATGTAGGCCATGCGTACACGCCGACCGAAAGCCTCTCTTCGACATGGCGCTTCCACGACACCGCCGAATACAAGTTCGACAACCAGCGCGAAGGCGCGAAAGACGTGACCTTCCATACAAAGTGGTACGACACGTACGTAAACAAGACCCTCAACCAGCGTCCGGACATATATCTGACGTTGTACAGAACGGTATACGACTACGACAATCTTGATGACGACGGGAACCCGACGGTCAGCTACGAGCAGTTCGACGACTATGAGGCCTACGCCTGGCAGACCGATTCCGAGCATCGGAAAAGCTACAACCAGAAAGCGGTCATCAAAGACCTGCCGAAGTACGACGACCACGGCAGGGAGATCTTCTATTACGCCACGGCGAAGACCTCGGTGTCGGCCGATATGGTCGAAAGCCTCGGCTACGACCCGCAGTTCTTCACATACGGTGAGAACGGCGACGATGACTGCGTAGACGAATACTGCGGAACCGCGGATTGGGACAAGGCCACTGCGTCGGATGCCGAAAAGGCGGCCGCCGCGAAGTCCGTCGAACTGTCCGACCAGACTTCGGGCGGCATCAACCTCAATCAGGCGATCCGTGAGGACGGCACCATCAACTTCACGATTTCCGGCGACATGCTGGCCAAGGGCGAGAAGTTGTGGAAGAACGTCCCGACCGGATTCGCGGAAGCGGACCTTCCGGATATCTCCATGCATGTGCAGCGCAGGATGGCCGGTGGGCAATATCGGTCGTCCGACGGCACGATGGTGAGCACCTGCAGCGTGGCGGCTGCGAATGCGGGAACCTGCACATGGTCCAGCACCGAAACCGAATGGGGCACGCTGAAGCTCCGGAAAATCACGGACGGTGATGGCAACGCCACCGGATACGAGGTGGTCGGCGTGGAAACCGGCGAGTCGCAGGACGTCGCAGACGGCGTGTCGGAAGTGGCCAGCACCAACCAAAACGGTCTGACCAGAGTATCCGCGAACAAATACACGTACGAGATCAGCCATTATGGCGTGAACGGCACTGATGACGAAGATTCCGACGC
Organism: Dysosmobacter segnis; assembly: GCA_963590945.1. Taxonomy (GTDB): domain Bacteria; phylum Actinomycetota; class Actinomycetes; order Actinomycetales; family Bifidobacteriaceae; genus Bifidobacterium. Next base: position 20,150 of record CAVAQZ010000012.1, on the reverse strand, counting down.
CGATTCATTGCCCAAGTACGACAAGTTCGGACGGCGTTACGAATACCGCGCACGTGAGATCATCGACGGTCTGATCAACTACAACGACGGTTCGGGAGTGCCCGGCGGATTCAGCGTCGATGATTTGCTCGCCGACGATTCGACCTCCGAAACGCTGTCGAGCAAGGTGTACAGGATCAGCCACGGAGAAACGGGCTCCTTCGTCATCGAGAACACGTACTCCTCCAGCAAGGGGTCATTGAAGGTCACGAAGCAATTCCAAGGCCGCACGGATAAGGACACCAAATATCCGGACGTCACATTCAGGCTGTACCGCTCATATGTGACGTCGGACGGCACACGATCCTCCAAGACGTTGGTCGGTACGCAGACGCTCAACGGCAACCAGATCACGCAGTGCTCCACATCCTCCATCGACTCCACCGATGCCACGCAGGGCTTGGCCGGCGATTCCAGCGCCCTACGCTCGGCCTCCGGCAGCATCGGGGCGTCCGGCAACGGATGCGGCACCGTCACGTTCGGCGATCTGGACATATTCACGCCGGGCGGGCAGTACTGGATCTACACTCTCGAAGAGGACTCCGCCAACGGATACACCTCGGACGCCACCAGCATCACGTTGAACGAACCGGCCGAGGGAGCCAATCCCACCGGAACTCCGTTGACGCCGAATGACTCGACGCTGGAGCTCAGCCCGAACACGGGCGTCAAGGACGCCAAGTTCACCAACACGTACACCGCCGAAGAAGCGGCGCTGACCGGCACGAAGGTGTGGAACGACAGGGGCAACCAGCTCAACACCCGTCCGGAAACATTGACGCTCAAACTGACCCGCGCCGATCAGGACGGTACATCCGACCCGAACCTCACCGATGGCGTGGTCGAACTTTCCACTGAGGATGATTGCGCGAAGAACTGCCTTGCCTGGGTCAAGAACAGCGACAACACGTGGACCTACAACATCACCAAGGTCGACAAGTGGGCTCCGAACGGCAAACCGTGGAAGTACACGGTCCAGGAAGTGCTGAGCACGGATGCGGAGTCCAAGGATTCGCAGTATGCGGCCAAGAACGCCAATGGCGGTTCGGTCGATGCCGGCGACCCGTCCAATCCCGCGAAGTTCCCCAACAACCTCGAGAACTATCTCACCACCACGGCCAGCGTGCAGAAGAAATGGTCGGGAGACGGCAAGGATGAACGCCAGCAGCGTCCGAAGGTATACGTCGAACTGCAGGCGAGGATCACGGACGGCGAAGGTACCGTCGTCCAGGGTTGGGCGCGTGCCGACACCGCGCTGAAGAACGTTCTGGGAGATGCGTTCAATGCGAGCCAGTTCGAATCCTCCGGAAAGATCGAGCAGTTCTGGTCTCCCGGCGTGACCATGAAGGACGAGTACCGCACGTACACGTGGAAGAACCTTGCCACACAGGTCTACGACACTAATGGAACCGCTTACAACGTCAGCTGGCGTGCCGTCGAAACGAAACTCATCTACGACAACAACGGCACACGGATCACCGTGGATATCAACAATCCCGACGACTCCGGCGAATACCAGACGTACAAGCCATACCAGCCGTCACAGTCCACGACCGGCACCACCACGACCATCACCAACACGTTGACGAACGTCACCGTTTACACCACGAAGACCTGGGACGACCAATCCAACGCATGGACGACACGTCCCGGCTCATCCTCATCCAACGGCACGTGGAAGACCACGTTCCGGCTGCAGCGCAGGACGGCGGATACCGAAGAATGGGCCTGGGTGAACAAATACGGCGCGAATGTTCAGAACGGCTTCGACTCCAACGTCATCACGGTCACCGTTTCCGCGAATGGAACGGATACGGCGACGGGAACGTTCGCGAACCTGCCGTCCGTCAACAACGAAGGCAAAACATACCAGTACCGCCTGGTGGAGGAGCTTACCGGCAGCTACCAGGTGGACGGCGGCACCGTGCTGGCCTGCAAGAGCGGAAACACCGTAAGCGACCCCTCCGATGGAGCATGCGCCGAAGGAACCAACGCGCAGCTTGTCGTCACGGACGGCGACGCCATGGATGCTTCCACGCCGCAGACGTTCACCAACAAGCTGCAAACCGTGACCCTGAGCGGCACCAAAGCGTGGAATGATTACGGAACCGGCCTTGTCTCCGATTCCATGACCGCGGAGACAATGGCATCCCTCGTGAAGCTGACCGTCCAGCGCAGGATCTCGGACGGAGAATGGCAGAACGTCACGAAGACGGAAAACGGCCGATCCGCAGCACCTACGGTCAAATGGCAGAAGAACGACGACGGTTCCTGGACCTTCACCACGGAAGCCATGCCGAAGACCGACGCGAACGGCAACGTCTACCAGTATCGCGCAGTGGAGGAAAACGCCTCCGCGCAGGGCTTCTACCCGGTGTACGGCTCCGAGGATTCATCCACGCGAACCGATGACGGCAATTGGCGGAACGTCGCTCTCACCAATACCGCCACCCGATTCAAGCTGAACAAGATCGGCGACGACACCACGGGCTCCGGAAGAGAGCCCTTGAACGACGTCGAACTGCAGATTCAGAAGGACGGCAAACTGTACGCCATCTGGCAACGTGACGAGAACGGTGCGGAATCCAGCCGCATGTGGGTCGACGGCACCGAAATAGCCGATGAACCCGCCGGTGGAGTCGCGGGAACGGACGGCTATATCATCGGCCTGCCCGCAGGCACCTATGACGTCAAGGAAACCAAACTGCCGAGCGGACACGTGAAGGTCGACGATTTCAAGGTGACCATCGCTTCCGACGGCAGCGTGACCCTGGAAGGATCGCCATCGCAGGTCGCGATCGAGAATCCCGGCTCCGCGACCGACGCCACCTTCACCGTAACGGATTCGGTTTTCCGCTCGCGGCTCAAGCTGGACAAGACGTTCACCCATAACGATTCGAGGCAGCCGGTTTCCGGCATGACCTTCGAACTGTACAGGATGACGGGCGATTCGCCGTCCGATACGGACGTGAAAATCGCGGACATCACCACCGATGCGGACGGAACATGGTCTTCGGCTGCACACAACGATGTCGCATGGCTGAACGGGGAACGGGCGTTCGGCGATCTGGCCAAATATTACGTCAACCAGAGCGACGGCGTTCCCGCAGGAAGCTACTACTACAAGGAAACCGGCTCGACCTTCGACACCGTGGACGACACCGGGAAGGTGAGCGGATTCGCGATCGCGCCCGCAACGCTCGACGGTGCCGGCGCGCATGGGCAAACGGTCGACCTGACGGTCGAGAACAGCGAATTCAACGCATCCGTGCGAATCACGAAGATCGACTCCGAAACCGGCTCTTCCGTCAACGGCGCGAAATTCACGCTCGAATACGCGAAGAGCGGTTCCTCGGAGTCCACCGTGGTGGCGGCCGATCTGGAATCAGGCAAGAGCTACGCCATGAACGCAGCAATGTCCGCAGTGGAGAACAACGCCGATGCGGATTCGGGCCTTCTTAAGATCACGGGTCTTAAGAAGGGCTCCTACGCACTGATTGAAACCGCCGACCAGGGCTATGCGGTGAGTGGCAAGATCGTGGCGAAGTTCACCATCGACAACGCCGACAACGCAAAGACCTTCGATCTTGCCAAGCAGGCCGATCGCGACGCCATCGACGTCACCGACGTCGATTCGTCGGTAAGCGGGAACGGCCTGGCCAACCAGCCGCTGCACGGCACGATCTCATTGACCAAGACCGCCGCCGACGACGCCACCCCGTTGGACGGCGTCACGTTCAAGGTGCAGCGCAAGTCGAACGACGCCTGGATCGACATCGACGCACTGCAGGATCTGCGGACGGGCAACACGTATGCGGCCACGGTCGATCAGAGCGGTTCCATTACCGGAACCACTCAGGATGAGAGCGGCACGTGGCAGGGCGTTCTGATGATTCGAAACCTGCCGTGGGGCACCTACCGCTTCGTGGAAACCTCACCGCAGGACGGCTATTCCGGCCAGGATTCGAGCGGCCGGCTGGTCTCCGATGAAATCACGCTGGACCGCACCTCGTTCGGTGACGCCGACAGCCAGAATACGGCGGATGCCATCGACCACAACACATCGATGACCAACGCCAAGACCTCGCTGACCATCAGCAAGAGCTCGTCCGAAAACGGCGCGAAGCTTGCCGGAGCGGAATTCACCATCACCCCGGCCGAAGCATCCCATTTCGCCGACAACACGGCATCACAGGTGCTGGTTACCGGCGAGGACGGCAACGCATCCATCAGCGGCCAGCTGGTGGCGGGCAACAGCTACCTCATCGAGGAGACCAAAGCTCCGGCCGGATACAAGCGCATCACGGGAACCCTGAAAATCACGGTCAAGAACGACGGAAGCATCACCACTGACTCCACGGACGCGTTCGCCAACGGTTCCATCACCCTCCTCGACGATTCCGTCGTGGTGGAAGCCGAGGACGAGCCGATCGCGTTCTCCATCACCAAGAAGAACGCGGACGGCGAGACCCTGCAGGGAGCGGTGTTCACCCTGACACCGAAGCCGGCCGAAGGCGATTGCGAGGCCTCGGCGTTCTCAGACGGCTCCACGGAAGCCATCACGCTGACCACAGGCGACAAAGGCAAGGCATCCCTGCCGAACGACACCGCCAACAAGACGCTGGTGGTGGGCAATACCTACACGCTCAAGGAAACCGTCGCGCCGGCAGGCTACATCAAGGTGGACAGCGCCCTGACCTTCACCGTGCAGGACGACGGCTCACTGCAGGTGGTCGGCGAAATTCCGCCCGCCTTCTCCACAACGAAGAACTCGGGCGAAATCGACGTGTTCACCGGAGACGTGGCCAACGATCCAACACAGTTCCACGTGACCAAGGTGTCCGCCACCGACCCGTCACGCAAACTGAACGGAGCCGAATTCCAACTCACCGGCATCTTCGCAGGGCAGACCGGCGCAACCACGAAGACGTTGACCACCGACGAAACGGGCATCGCCACCATAGACAAGGCGCAGCTCATCGCCGACGGCCAAACCGAATACACGCTGACGGAAACCAAGTCCCCGAACGGGTACCTACGGCTCACGCAACCCTACACGTTCACCGTGGCGACCAACGGCACCATCACATCCAAACAGGAAACGACCGGATATTCAGTCAACATGGCCGAAGAAAACGCGACCTTCACCGTAACCGCAGCCGACACCCCGACCGCACTCAAACTGGTCAAGGAAGCGGCCGACCTGCAAGGCAATCCGGTCGACGGCCAGAAACTTGCGGGAGCGGTGTTCACCATCACCCCGGCGAACGACGGCGAAACCTTCGCGGACGGAACCACCGCCATCACAGTCACCACGGATAACGAAGGCTCGGCACAACTGTCCGCGCAACTCATAGCCGGACATTCCTACACCATCAAGGAAACCACGGCCCCCGAAGGCTACCAGATGACCGACGTGACCTACACGGTGACCATCGACGACCAAGGCAACGCCACATGGAGCATCGACGGACAAACCATCGGAACGGACGGCAAAGACGGACTGTTCCCGCAGACCGCGGACAACGACCATCAGGCCATTGCGGTCATCACCAACAAAACGGCATTGGCCGCCATGCCGCATTCCGGCAGGATCTTCGGCCTGCCGACGATCTCGGTGGCGGGACTCCTGCTGATCGCGGCCGGTATCACGGCAATGGCCATCGCAAGGAGGCGCCGCAATGCATGACAGCCAGTTCAAACTCAACAAGCGAGCCGGACCACACACGGGACGGCAAACAGCAGACCCGATACCAGAACAACCAACCACACAAAGATTTGAACCAAAGAGAAGGAAGGATTCCGCAATGAACTCCATAACCAAGAAACTCCTGGCAGGAGTGGCCGCCGCGGCCACACTGCTGTCGGGAATGGCCTTCGCCGGCGGCGCGCTCGCCGACGACGCCGCGACCGAGAAGATGTTCACTGCCGAGGAACTCAAGGCCACGCAGTCCATCACCGTGACCGCCTCCGACGACACCGACATCAGCGACAAGACCCTGGTCGCCATTCCGCTCGCGTACTATTCCAGCGCCCAGTACATCACCAATGATGAAGGCGAGCGTGTGATCACCGGCTTCGATGTCATGAACGTGAGCGAATCGTATGGCGAGGCCATCAATGAAGCGCTGAACTCCGCGGGCATCGATACTTCGAAGATTGCCGACGGCGCGACCGATGCTACCGGCGCGTATGATTCCAAAAATCCCATGGCGTGGGTGGTGCAGAACCTGCTGGATTCCACCAACAGCCCGTGGTCGGGCAAATTGCGCGACTTCCTCGACGCGCTGAAGAACGAGAGCGTGATCGCTTCCGCTGAAGGCAAGGGCACTTGGGCGCCCACCGCTGAGGGAAGCACGAATTCGCAGACCGTGTCGGGACTGCAGCCGGGCGTATATATGATCGTTGACCGCACCACCAACGGCCAGGCGTCCATCGTCATGATGAACGGCACCGGCATCGATGGAACCACCAAGCTCCAGGGAACCAAGGAAGGCGCCGACGCCTACACCCTCGGCGATGTGACCTACAAGATCCACGGCATCACCGTGGAGAAGAAGATCATCAAGGGCGAGAACAACGATGGCAAGGGCAACGGCGACTTCATCGGCAGCGGTGATACTTCCGCTGACGAGGGCTATGACAACGAGACCAGCATCGGCCGCAAGGTCACCTTCCAGCTTGAAACCCAGTCTCCGAACTGGACCGGTTACGACACCTACTATCTCGCGCTGAACGATACCCTTTCCAAAGGCCTGACCTTCGACCCCAACAGCGTCAAGGTCACTCTGGGCGACACAACCCTCACCAAGGATGTCGATTACCAGGTGGTCACCGACGGCGCCAATCCTGTGGACAGCACGCAGAGCGAGGAAACCGGCAAGGAATACGTTGGCGGCAGCAGCTTCAACGTCGTCTTCGGACAACTGACGGACGGCGCCTTCGTCCAGAACATCGCGAAAGCCGCAGCATTCCCGGCCAACGCGGCAGGGAACGAGGCCAAAATCGTGGTCACCTACGACGCATGGGTCAACAAGGACGCTGTGATCGGCTACCCGGGAAACCCGAACATCGCGGAAGTCGAGTACTCGCATAATCCGGGGAAGACGGATGACCATGAGAAGAAGGATGCTAAGGAAACCCGTACCTATGTCGGCGGGTTCTCCATGATCAAGACGGACGCCAAGAACAATTCGCTGGCCGGGGCCGAGTTCCAGATCACCCAGACGGATCCGATCACCGAGAAAGTCAATACGCTGCAGTTCGTAAAGGTCGATGAGAAGCATTACCGTCTGGCCGACCATACGGAAACCACCGGTACCACCGATACCATCGTTTCCGGCGCGGCCGGCGTGCTCTTCATCGATGGCCTTGACGGCACGTACACCGTCACCGAAACCAAGTCTCCGTTCAACAATCCGATCCTGCCGGAATTCACCATCAAGGTTCGAGTCGACAAGACCCAGGCCGGAAAGTACAAAGTCGAAATCGTGAAGGGCGACATCAACGGGCAGGTGGAAACGTTCGCGGATAGTGAATACGACTTCACCGTGCGCAACGCCCGCAACCTGGCGGAAATGCCGAAGACCGGCGCGGTCTGGCTGTGCATCTACATGGTGGCCGGACTGCTGTGCGTCGGAGGCGGCCTGACCCTCATGCGCGCACGCAAGCGCTGATCGCGTCCGGACCCTGACTGAATTGAGCGGCATGGCTGTACTGCAACACAGACCGAAACACAAGACCACGCGAAAACTCGGCATACAGGCGATCGCGGGCATGGTCCTCGTTTCCATAGGTGTGTTGCTGTGCACCATGCCGCTCATGTTCATGGTGGGCAATCTCAACAAACAGTCCAGCGTGACCGAAGTGCACGAGGACGAGTCGCTCAAACTCGCCAAGGAACAACGCAGGCAGGAAATCAAAGAGGCCCGGGAATACAACGAACGTCTGGCCAGCGGAGGGCAGAACGTACTGGGAGAGGTCACGGATCCCTTCTCCGGCGGCGATGACGGCAAGACGCTTTCCGAACAGGATGAGGACTACCGGTCGCAGCTCGACACCCCCGCGGACGGCATCATGGCGACCGTCAAATATCCCAAACTCGGCATCAACCTTCCGGTGCGCCACGGAACGTCAAGCAAAGTGCTCGACATGGGCGTGGGACACATGTACGGAACGTCGCTGCCGGTCGGCGGCAGCGGCACGCATGCCGTGATCTCCGCGCATACCGGTCTGGCCGACCAGGTGATGTTCGACCGTCTCAGCCTGCGCCAGGCGAAGGTCGGCGACTTCTTCTACATCACGGTGCTTGACGAGACCCTTGCCTACAAGGTGAAAAGCATCACCGTGGTGGAGCCGAACCAGTTCGACGGACTGAAAATCGTCGAAGGCGAGGACCTGGTCACGCTGCTCACCTGCACGCCGTACGGCGTGAACAACATGCGCATCCTCGTTACCGGGGAACGCACCACCATGCCGCATCCTGCACCGAATCTCAAGGACGCCGCGAAAGACAACACCGGCAAATACATCGTCGCGGTGATCGCCGCGGCATGGGCGCTCGCATTGACCCTCATGGTGGTCTACGTAAAGCGCAAGCCGAAGAAGAAAACGAAGCATGCGAGGACGACACGCCCGAAAGACGATAGTCCAGAGCTGCCCGTAAATTAACCACTCGTAAACCACAGACCGTTGGTTGGAGTGCGCGAGCGCTCACGAAGTTTGGTTCGCCAAGCCAACGCAGGTTGATGAACATACGCCCACCAAGGGTATGCCGCTTAGCGGTCGAATGTTGCTCTGCCTGCGTGCAGGGCTTTTTTGTTGCCCGGCACACGTTCCGCTTCACAGTCAATGGCCGACTAAGGAAGGAACGCCATGAAGAGGCCCGAAAAGGAAGTGGTGGTCGCCCAGCTTACGGACAAGTTCCGCGAAGCTGACGCCGTCTACCTGACCGAGTACCGCGGGCTTACCGTTCCGCAGATCTCTGAACTGCGCGAAAAGCTAGGCCGCGATACTTCCTACACTGTGGCTAAGAACACGCTCATTCGCATTGCAGCCAAGGAAGCAGGCATCGAAGGTCTCGATGAGATCCTCGCCGGTCCGACCGCTGTGACCTTCGTGAAGGGTGACTTCATCGAAGCTGCGAAGACCCTGCGTGACTTCGCCAAGACCAACAAGGCGCTGATCGTCAAGGGCGGCTATGCCGATGGCACCGTCTACGACGCTGAAGGTGCCCAGAAGCTGGCAGACCTCAAGTCTCGCCCGCAGCTGCTCGCCGAGTTCGCCGGCGACATCAAGGCTACGATGTCCAAGGCCGCGTACCTGTTCAACGCCCTGCCGACCAAGGCCGTGCGTACGATCGATGCGCTGCGCGAGAAGCAGGAAAAGGCCGCCTGATCTCACTGCGGTTCGCCGCATGAAAACAAGCGACCATAAGCAAACAAGAAAAGTTTTAGGTGACGGACACCTCTTCATATAATCCGTCGCCAAGAATGAAAGGAAGCCATTATGGCTAAGTACACCAACGATGAGCTGCTCGAAGCTTTCGGTGAGATGACCCTGGTTGAGCTCTCCGAGTTCGTCAAGGCCTTCGAAGAGAAGTTCGACGTCGAGGCTGCCGCTCCGGCCGCTGCCGTGATCGCCGCTCCGGGCGCCGCTGCTCCGGCTGAGGAAGAGAAGGACGAGTTCGACGTCGTCCTGTCCGCCGTTGGCGACAAGAAGATCCAGGTCATCAAGGCCGTCCGCGCCATCACCTCCCTGGGTCTGGCTGAGGCCAAGGCTCTCGTTGACGGCGCTCCGAAGCCGGTTCTCGAGAAGGCCAAGAAGGAAGACGCCGAGAAGGCCAAGGCTCAGCTGGAAGAAGCTGGCGCTACCGTCGAGCTCAAGTGATTCGCGCGGCCTGAGCCGCAATCACAAGCTTGGAGAAAACCCCGTTCGCCGTATGGCAGCGGGGTTTTCCGCTATGCCGGACGATTTCCTCGCATTCAGTATGTTGATGTTGCGTAATCCCTTGAACCCGTATGGTTTTCCTCCTGAATCATTGCGAATGAGAGGTATGGGCGGGCGCGTCGGTAGAATGAGGAAAATAGGCGAAAGTTACCGATCCGATATGTCATAATCCTGCATGGCATGACGAGACATGACACAATGGCAGATAGTCTTGTGTGTGAAAGGAAGGCCGACAACGGTGAGCGAAAACCAACGAACGGCGGAGCAATGGGTGGTCAAGGTTGACGGGAATGACCTGAAGAAGCTCGGCGGCGGCGAAAGCGTGGAGATTGGACGTAAGCCGCTGCGTCCACTGGCCGACGACGGATACGAGCGTCTCGACATCATCGATACCGAGAAATCCATGTCGAAAAGGCACGCGGTTTTTTCCGTGGATGAGAAGGGCAAGGCCTTCATCCGCGACCTCGATTCCACGAACGGCTCGTACGTGGTGGGAACCAACGGTGAACTGATGAGGCTTCCCGCCGGAGGGGATTTCGCGCTTCCCTCCTCACCTGCGGTCATGCAGTTCGGCGATGTGCGTGTGACTTTCGAACGCTGCCCGGACGATGACTCCACCAACGATCACCAGCCCGCGGTCTCCAACCTGTTCGAATACGCGGTTTCGACCGAGAACGCGCAGGAGCCGGACGCCGCCGATATGTCGGTGGACGATATCCTCAACCTGCGCGCAGGCGAACCGACCACTTTGTTCAACGCCCGAAGCGTCTCCAACCGTGTCGGATTCCTGCGCCAGTCCGAGAGCAGGTCGTTCGCGCCGATTAGCTCCAATGAGCCGGACTATGGCGAATTCCCGTCCGTTTCCCTCGTGCAGCCGCAGAATGAGGACGAGTTCAGCAACGAACCCCGTGACCTCTTCGCCGACGCAGCGGCCCAGGCCAGCATGCAATCCCAGGAACCGCAGATCGAGCCGGTCCGTGAGCGGGAGGAAGAGCCCCAGCCCCTCAAGGCGCAGGACACGATTCCCGTAAGCCAGATTTCCGGCGGCCGCATAGACAGGTCACGCATGGAGGACATGCCGGAACACGACATGGACGACGTCGCCCCGGCCGAGCGGGATATGCAGGCCGTCGCGAATGACGAAGCCGCCGAAGCCAGCGAACCCGAAGCGGGAGACGAGGTCGAGTCGCAGGAGAATGGCGAAACCCAGGCAGACGACGATGAACGTTTCCGCCCGCATGCCGAGGAACCTGACGCGGACGGGCCCGTTACGCCTTCTGCGGAGGAAACGGCCGCCTTCACCCCGGTGTTCGAACCGGGATCCGTGTTCGAACGTGTGGCGAAGGGCGATTTCAAAGAGCGGGAACGAACCATTGAAGTGGACGGGATGACATCCGACGACGCCAAACGCACCGACGATTTCACCGAACAGTTCGAAATGGCCCGTCATCCGGAACTGCTGCCGTTCCTCGCCATGAATCCGTCTCTGTATGATGATCTGTACGCATGGCTTGACGCACTCGGCAATCAGGATGTGGACGCGGCCTTGTCCAACAACGAAGGCTATGCGCAATACCGCAAAGCGGTGGGGAAGTGAGCCAACACATGAATGAAAGCAACGAGCAGAACAACGACGCGCTCGACGAAATCCGAGGATGGCGCGAACGATACCGACTCGGATTGTCGCCGTCCGCACTTGAGGATGTCTCCCGGCTGAGCGCACAGCTCGATCTGACGCACGCCCACCCTTCCGGCATCGCGCAACTGTTCGCCAGCGGCCATGTGACCCTCGGATTATTGTTCCGGGACGGTGGCATGCTGCGTGCCGCGGGACGCCGTATCGAGCGCGTGACCGACGACCGCGACGCCAAAAGCCTCATCAGCGGAGTGAAGGAGCTTTCCCTTGTGGTCGGCGTGGCCACATGGAAGGGCAATCAGATGCCGGTGCTCATGTACCCGGTCGAAGTGCGAAAAGAAGGCAAAAGCGCCGAAAACGGCACGGTGATCGCCTTCACCGGCCGTGTGCGGCTCAATCCGTCGTTCGCCGCGGTCATGTGCGAGAACAACGTGAACCTCGACGAACGCAAGCTGTTCGACGGTTCCAACTACGAAAGCGGCACCCCGGAAACGTCGGCGGTGTTCGCTGCCATCAAGAACCTCGCGTCAGGCGCGTTCCCCGATTTCGAAATCGAACGCCACATCATCCTCGGCTGTTTCATGGACCCGTCCGCGCAGATGCTTGTGGAGTCGCAGAAGATCATCGACAAACTCTCGCAAGGCCTTACCGGCAACACCGTTCTGGACGCGCTCGCGGGAGACGGGAAGTCGATTGAAACGCTCGACAATGTTGAGATTCCCGACTACAGTCCGTTCGACGCCGACCCGCATAGCGAATATGAGATCGGAGACGCGGACAACACCGTTCGTTACGCGGCTCAGCTCGCGGCTTCCGGACATTCGCTGTTCGTTGACAGCACCGCCGCGAACAATACCGCGGAACAGGCCGCGGCGATCGCGTCCCGTTGCGTGATGAGCGGACGAAGCGTGCTGTATGTTCCGTGCGCCGCCGATCAGAAACGTCGGTTCACCCAAGCCATCTCCTCCAATGAGATGAACGGGCAGATGCTGGATATAGCCGCCGACGATATGGCCTCCGCGATCGACCGCCAGTTGATCTCCGCGGTCGGATTCCAATCCGGTGTGGCGTCATCGCGTTTCGACCGGACCGCCGATGAACTGGTGGGCGTGCGCTCCCGCCTGACACGCTACCTCGGCGATCTGCACGGAGTCAGCCAGGAGTGGGGCGTCTCCGCCTACCAGACGATTCAGAACCTCGCCCAGATCGCCATGCTGCCGACCCATCCGACCACGCATGTGCGTTTGAAGAAGGCCACGGCCCACGCCATCGCGGACAGTATGGAGGAATGGGCCGCGAAACTGCAGAGGGCCGGAGAACTCGGCGAATACACCATAACCGAGCAGGACACGGCATGGTACAAGGCCTCCGTGTATTCGGAGGAGGAGGCCGTCAGCGCGTACCAGCGCGTCGTCGAACTGCTGCGCAAGGTGCTGCCGGCCACCCGTGAGCAGGTGGCCAGCACCGTGCAGGCCTGCGGATTCCCGATTCCGACCACCGCCCAGGAGTGGGGCCGCCAAGTCATGGTGCTCAAGAATCTGCGTCGTGTGCTCGACGTGTTCCAGCCGGAGATCTTCGAGCGGGACATCGCGTCGATGATCGAAGCCACCAAGCCGAAGACCGAGCGTAAGGCCGAAGGCAGCTCCATGGGATTCTGGGAGCGCCGCAGGCATGTCAAGGAGGCCAAGGGGCTTCTGCGCGTCGGAGCGCAGGTGGAAAACCTGCATGAGGCGCTGTTGGTGGTGTCCAAGCAGGCCGACCAGTGGCACATGTTCGTGCCCCATGGCGGGTGGCCCGTGCTTCCGCCCAAGCTGGACGACATCATCACGACCCAGGATGAACTCACCCGAGACATGACCGCGCTGAATTCGGTGTTGGCCACGACTCCCAAGGGAGGCGATCTCGACACCATCGATTTCAACCATGTCGAGGACTATCTCAAGGCATTGTATGCCGACAAGCAGGCCCTTGACGATTTGCCGGAACGCGCGCGCCTGGAACGCGAGTTCCAGAACGTCGGCCTCGATGAACTGGTCGCGGACTTCAACCGTCGTGGCGTTTCCAATGATGCCGTCGCCGGAGAGCTGCAGCTCGCATGGTGGACCACCGCCTTCGAGGACATCGTGCGCTCCTCCGCGATCATCTCCAACCAGGATGGTTCCGCGATGCAGACCGCTGCGGAGCGATTCTCCCAAGTGGACGTCGAACATGTGCGTTCCGTCGGTCCGATGGTCGCCCAGGAATCCACAAGACGCCTGTGCGACATGCTGTTCTCCCGCACCCAGGAGGCCAATCTGCTGCATACCATGCTTGCGGGAACCCAGAAGGTGTCGCTAAGCCGTCTGCATAAGGAACACCAGCAGATTCTCGCCGCGGCCAAGCCGATTCTCGTGGGCTCTCCCGCCACCCTGGTCTCGGTCACGGAGCCGACTCCGTTGGCCGATGTGGTGATCATCGACGCCGCGGCGCACATCCCCTCCATCGAACTGCTCAGCATCGTCAGCAGGGCATGCCAGGTGGTGGTGATAGCGCATCGCGAGACGGTCACCTCGGAATCCCTGAAGCGTTTGATTTCGTTGCTCCCAAGTGTGAAGGTGGTCGATCGTCCTGTACGCCGCGCGCCCAGGCTCAATGCGTTCCTCGAATCGGAGGGCTACGGTTCCGTACCGTTCGAGGTCGCCAGAGAAGGCGCGCAAGGCGAGGTGACGTACCATTTCGTGCCTGATGCCAGTGGCGTGCCGGTCATCAACTCCGGATTGGTGGAAAGCAGCCAGCAGGAGATCGACGCGGTGGTGAGGCTCCTTGCCGAGCGCGCCGCCACATTCACCATCGTGCCGGCATCCTATCTGCTGACTGTGGTCACGCTCACGCACACGTTCCGCACCAGACTTGGAGCCGAACTCAAGTCGCTGGCCGGCAAAGACAAGGCCATGGGCGCGTTCCTGCGGCATGTGCGCATCGTCGACATCACCGATGTCGCAGGAGCCCATTCCACCGACGCGATTCTGACGATGTGCTACGCCAAGACCACGCATGGCAGGATGCTGCAGCAGTTTGGCGCGCTGGAAGACAGCGGCGGCAAAGGCATGCTGCTCGACGCCTTGGCCGTGCCGGACCGCCATCTCGACATCGTCTCCGCGTTCTCGTCCTCCGACCTGGATGAGGGGCGCCTGCACCGATCCGGCCCGAGGATGCTGAAAACCGTGGTCGGCTGGGCCGAACAGCTCGACGGCAGCATGATCCGCCCGGAGGTCAAGGAAACCGGCACGAACGTGCTGTTCAACGATCTGGCCGAACGCATTCGCGAACGCGGACTGAACGTGGCCGTCGAATACGGGTTCGACCAAGGATCCAAGCTGCCGCTCGTGGTCGGACTGAACGACAAGCCGTTCGCGCTCGCCGTTCTTACCGACGATATGCAGTTCATGGGATTGCAGTCCACCAGGGAACGTCACCGTGTGCTGATGCAGAACATCGAATCGCTCGGATGGTCCGTCATGACCGTGTGGAGCGTCGGAGCGTTCGTGAATCCCGATAAGGAAGTGGACCGTATCGTGGCGCGTCTCAGCGATCTATATCAGGAGAACAAGTGAGCGTCGAACAAGATTCACAATCCGCGCAATCCGCGGAAACGTTCGATTCTGCCGTACGGGTGGTTCCCCCGTACTCTTCCGCCAGACGTACCGCGCGCAAGCACAGGCGCGTGGTACGCCAGGGAACGGAACTCTTCGACGCGGACGGCGTCAAGCTCGAACCGTCCGACGTGCTCACCGCGCGTCAGCGTGAAGCGGAGGACGACAAGCGTATCCTCGGCGAGTTGCCTCCCCACTGGGGTGTGTTCTCCGAACGGGGCCGCTGATGGATGGTGCCTCCTGTCGAATCGGACGGCTCTGAGGACGAGAAGTCGGCTTCTCGTCAGCCTGTCACGGCAATGATCGCGCTGTACTGCTGCGCGCGTAGCACGGCGGCGGCCTCCTCCGGCCTCATGGCGAACACCGCGGCATCCGTTCCGTTCGAGTCCTTGGACGCGGTTTCGATCAGCACGGCTTCCGTGGCGAGTTCGTGCAGCATCGGTGCGTCCGACCCCTGGGATTCGTCGTATGACATGTCATCCAGTGCGGCGCCGGCAAGCGTCACCGAGTCTCCGACCGTCATCTCATCCGCGGAACTCGCCAAACGCACCGTGATGATCGTATAGCCCTTCGGCACGGGAGGGGAGGCTCGGGCCATCGATTGCAGCACGAGGCTGTTCTCGACGATGTCGACCCGCGCGAATCTTCCGATCACATCATCGACGGAACGGAACGAATCCGTCAAGGACGAATCCTGCGCGACATCGCGTACGGCGATGGCATCCGCTTCGATCACGTCTCCCCTAGATATCGCGTGCGTCGCGACGACCGCAGGCTGGGTGCGTACGGTCGCCACGACGCACCGCAAGGCGGCGAACATCGCCAATCCGGCGCAGACCGCCGCGACGAGTCTGCGCAATCGGGCGGAGTTCCGTCGCCTCGCAAGCGTTCCGGCTGTCTCCGACGTGCGGAGAAGCCCACGATCCGGGGAATACGCGCCGTTCCGGATTCCTCCGTCGGTCTTTCGCGCCGTTCGTTCTCGTCCGAAAGCTCCGCCGCGTGCGCCGAATCGTTCGATCAAGGTATGAAAAAAGGTCATCATGATCGCATGATGACCTCGTGGTTCCGCCCATGCAAGGCGAACCCGGGGTTGTGGTCGGAGAACGTGGGTTATCCACAACCTCCGGAACAATTGGTCCGGGTCCGCCCGTCGGGCTCACTTCGACTTGTCGGTGCGGTAGAAGCCGGAACCTTTGAACTCGATCGGAACGGCGGAGAAGATCTTGCGGACCTGCTCCTCGCCGCACTCCGGGCAAACGGTGATCGGATCGTCGTCAAACGACTGCTGCTCGGTGAAATCGTAATTGCAGCTCTTGCAACGGTAATGGTAAGTAGGCACGATATCCTCCACATCAGGCCATGAATCTCAAATTTCTTAACGGGACATATCCTAGTACGCTCCCTGAGACGGCCCAGTGACCTTTTCTATCTGCGAATCGGCGCGTATCCCTCCGGGGTGAGCACGCCATCAACGGGAACGTCGTGGGCCTCGTGCGGAACGGTGTCTTCGGTCGGTTCCCAGGGCCAGCAGACGGCCACCACCAGCGCGCCGTCCTTACGGTATTCCAGCGCCCGATCGTACCATCCGCCTCCGCGCCCGAGCCGGAATCCGTGGTCGTCGACCGCGAAGGCGGGAACGATGATGACATCGGCGGATTCGAGCGTTTCCGGTCCGGAAGCGTCGTTGCCAGGTTCTTGGGGACGGCGCGTGTTCGCCGAGCCGTCGCTGTTGCGCATGCTGCGCAGCGATGCCACGCCTTCGAGCTCGCTCCATCCGATCTGCATGCCGGAACCCAGACGCGGCACGAGGACCGTGCAGCCATCGTCGAGCAATGCCGCAAGCAACGGGGTCATGGACATTTCGCTGCCCATCGACGCGAAGGCCGCGACCGTCGCATGCGGATGGATGAGACCGGCGTTCCTCGCCTGCTCCGTGAGTCGTAGCCCGGCCGACAACCGTTCCTCGGCGCTGGTCGCCTTGCGTCGGGCGATCGCGGCTTTGCGCCATTGCCTCTTCAACTCGCGCTGGAGTTCGGCGTCGTCACGGTGTTCGCTGGTCGTTTCCTGTTCGTTCATAACGAATGTTGTACCATGCGCGTGCGGCGGAATGGTTGCGTGGCGATCGGCCTTTGCGAAGTGGCACAATGGGGGCGTGACGGTTTTGCAATCTCTGCGCAGCATGATGCGCATCCCGAATAACGACGCCATCAGCGTGCCGCGGTTCATCCAGTCGAACGCGCTGAACGTGCCGATCCTCTTGCGTCCGCTGACCATGGACGATTACGACGAATGGAACGAGATCCGCTGGCGCAACAACGAATGGCTGAGCCCTTGGGAATCCGGTGATCCGACGCATGGCACGTCGGTTTCGTACGAGGAATGGATACGGCAGTTGCGGCGCAATGAGAAAAGCGGCGCCGGAGTGGTGTTCGTCATGGAATATCAGGGACGGATCGTGGGGCAGATCTCGCTGGGGGCCATCTGCTATGGGGCTATGCGCACCGGCGTGGTCGGCTATTGGGTGGATGAACGGTGCGCTGGCCGCGGCTTCGCTCCGATGGCGGTGTGCCTGCTGGCCGATTGGGCCATGCTCGACCCTACCGGACCGCAGTTGCACCGTCTGGAAATCGCATTGCTTCCGGAGAACGAACGCTCCCGCAACGTGGCCGTCAAAGTGGGCGCGCGGGCTGAGGGAATTCGACGCGCGTACATGTATGTCAACGGCCGGTGGCGGGACCACGAAACCTACGCGCTGCTGGCCGAAGACGCCCCCAACGGATTCACGTTCCGTTTGATGCGTGCGTAGGATGTGAAGGTCTCCGACACGCGCGAAGCATGTTTCGGAATATTGTCAGAACGTCACCTATTCTTGTGGATTATGGGTTATGAGTCGTTAAGCACGGTAATCGTGCTGGCGATCGTGATGATTCTCATGGTGATTTGGCTGCCTAAGCGGACGGTCAACGGCATGAAGAAGGTGATTGAGCATCGGGAGGACCGTTTCTCGCCGTCGCTGCATCTGGTGGATGCCGACAGCGGGACGAGGTTTTCCGATGAGACTGCCTTGCAGGCGAAAGGGGCAATAATGCAGTCCGAAGAGACGCATAAGGACAAACTGTCCAAAGAGCATATTGCTCAGGTGCGTGCCTTGCGTCGAGCCGCCATGCATAGGAGGAGGGCCATCGCGGCGACGTTGGCGGTGCTCACCGTTGTGGTGTTCGTGTGCGCGTTCGCCCTGCATTTCAGTCCGTTGTTCGCGTTGATCCCCGCGGTTTTGCTTGCCGTGGTGCTTGCGATGGGCGTCCGTGCCGCGAAACAGGCGATGGCTTGGGAGCAGAAAGTCGCCCGATACCGTGACAAGCAGCGCAAGAGGAACGCCGCCGCGCGCAAACGCGCCGAAGCCGAGCAGTCGGAACGTGACAGATTGCGTGAGGCCGAGCTTGAGGAGGCCAGGAGAATCGCACAGGCGCAGGTTCCCACCGATGTCATCTCGGAAGGGGAGATTCGTCAGGCGATCGCTCAAGGGAAGGCCGACCGCGACGCCGTGGTGAGCAGGCGTGCGGAGGAGTCCGCCGGGATCGCCGCCGAATCGGTGCGGTCCGCGGCGGATGCGCGTGATGACGCGGCCGCGGTGGGACTGTCGGTCCATGATGAACGTGATGGTATGGCCGGCGAGATGGCGCCGGCTGAGTCGATGGACGATTCCGTATTGGCGGCCGCCTCCCAGGATCTGATTTCCTTCTCCTTGGGTGAGTCCCGCAATGGCGACGATATCGCGCAGGACGCTCCGCAGAGCATGGAGATCAAGTCCACAAGGCAGGTCGCCAAGGCGGTGCCGGTGGATGCGCAAGTCGGTGTGGAGCCGTTGATCGTGCCCTCCGACGCCATGAGCAGCATGGACTCCGACGAGGCGGCGGCCCGTGTGGACGCCGGTGTGAAGCTCGATGACGTTGACGTCGTCGAATTCCACAGCGCCGAAGTCAGCGCCGATGTCGACGTGCCGGACGCTTCGTCCGATTCCCTGGGAACGGGTCTTGAGGCCATTCTGGCCCGCCGTGGCGCCTGACGGAACGGCGGAAACGCTCATAGCTGAATGATTTTCAAGCCTGGAACCGTATGGTTTCAGGCTTTTTCATTGATTTTCACTCACAGCGTTAGCACTCGAGTTGTCAGAGTGCTAATAATCGCGCTAGGATATGTCTCAGCGCGAAAGGACGACGCCGTAAGTGATCGTCAGCCTCTTGCTAGCGGGTCCCGGCGCGGTAAGTATCGATTTCTCTTAGAAAGAGGAGGTCCACAGTGTCGATCTCACTCACACCGTTGGAAGACAAGATCATCGTCAAGCAGGCGGAAGCCGAGACCCAGACCGCTTCCGGTCTGTTCATTCCGGACAACGCCAAGGAGAAGCCGCAGCAGGGCGAAGTCCTGGCCGTGGGTCCGGGCCGCCGCAACGATTCCGGCGAGCGCATTCCGGTCGACGTCAAGGTTGGTGACAAGGTTCTGTACTCCAAGTACGGCGGCACCGAGGTTCGTTACCAGGGTGAGGATTACCTCATCGTCTCCGCGCGTGACATCCTGGCCATCCTCGGCTGATTCGCGCGGCTGCGTGATTCTTTCGGAGGCCCGTTCCCGGCATGGGGGCGGGCCTCCTGCCGTATTTCTCCGTATCTCTCCATTTTTTCTCCTTATCTCGTCGTGGTGGTTTTGCCGGCCGGTCGTGTCGGTGGTCCGTTTTGGTCGTCTTTTTTTCTTGGAAGTTCTTTTTTTCGTGCTGTTGTTGGCCGAAGATGTGTGAGGGTGCTGGAATCCTTGAAATTCCAACGATTTTGAATGTTTGTCAAAAGTGCGACACGCCGTATTTGCGTTAGTAGCATGGTTTGTGCCATACTAAACGG
>CAVAQZ010000011.1:0-47706 GCA_963590945.1 Dysosmobacter segnis | reverse complement strand
ACACCAGACAGACCATGCCGACAAGCTCTTTTCTACGCATGGGCAGTCACGCTATCGCAAGGAAATTTCATGGAAAAAGGCCTGACCATATTCTGGTCAGGCCTTGAAATCCCGTCTTTCAGAGCATCGAATCAGTCACGATTGCCCAACAGCTGCAGGATGTACAGGAACATGTTGACGAAGTCAAGATACAGACTCAACGCGCACAGGATGGAGACCTTCTTGACCATCTCCGGCCCCTGGTTCCTGTACTGGTCGAGCAGGGCGCGGGTCTTCTGCGCGTCATAGACGGTCATGCCCGCGAACAGCACCAGGCCGATGGCCGAGACGAGCATGAGCGTGGTGTCTCCCGGGGCGAAGATCATAAGCAGCACTTCGGCGATGATAAGGACGATAAGCGCCACGAACAGCACCGGACCGGCCTTGAGCATATTGAACTTGGTGGTGCGGGCGAACATGGTCAGCGCGAAGAAGAACCCAGCGCACAGGGCCAAGGATATGCCGATGGTTCCAAGATCGTACGCCATGAAGATGGTGCTCAGCGTAAAGCCCATGAGCGCGGCATACACGTAGAACATGATTCGCGCGGTCGAAGCCTTCATCTTGTTGATGCGAGCGCTGAGGTAGATGGCGAGCGCCACTTCCACGACCAACGGCGCGAAGGCTCCGACCAATCCCGTGGCCTGAACGAGGGCGAGGTATGCGCCGCTCATCTGCGTGAGGATGGCCACGATCGCCGTGACCACCAGGCCGATGGTCATCTCGGCATAGGCACGGGACACGGAGGAACGCTCGGCCTCCTCGTATGAATAGGTCGCCTGGGTGTTGATGGTGGTCGTTCCGCCGGCCGGGGAATATGCGTAGTTGCCGCCCTGCGGAGCGTATTGGTTTTGGCCGTACTGCGGCTGCGCCGTGTTGTTGAATTGCGTGTTGTTGAATTGATTGCGTGGGGCATTGCCGCCCTGGGGCTGCTGACCGAATGTCATAGTCACTCCTTTAAAACTCGATTACGCAACACGATACGGCATTTTTATGATGATTTCATGGAAAAAGCCCGACAGGCCGCCAAAAGCCTGCCGGGACGAGTGACAAGCCGCGTATCTTGCGGCCATGGGACATTACAGGGTGAACGTATGGACCACCTTGGCGTCATCGTTGATGGAGAAGAAGTCCGTCACATCCACGGTCACGTCGGAATCGTCCTTCAGGACATATCCCAAAGTCACCGTTCCGGTTGCGCCCGGCTGCAGTTCCGCCAGATACGAGTTGGCATCGTAGCCTTCCGGAGAATCCAGATACACGGCCGTGTCGAGAGACTGGCCGTTCTGGAAGACCTTCGGATCCGCCACACTTGCGAAGGAATTGTTCTTGTCCGTGTTGTTCGTCCATTCAAAAGTGACGAGAACGGTCGGCTGGTTCTCGTAATCGTTGCCGCTACGCTGAGCGGAGACGATCTTGACGTGCGCGTAATCCAAATCGCCTTCCATATCCTGCTCGCCCTTGCTGGACGCATCCGACTGAGAGGAATCATCCGACGAGTCATCTGTGGTGGACGACTGTGAGGATGAGGTGCCGCCGAACGCCTCATCCAGTGCTTTGCTTGCCGCGGACTGCATGGCCAGAGTGATCACAATGGCGAGCACCGACAGCACCGCGGCCACGATCGACAACGCCTTGCCGCGTTTCTTGCCGCGGAACGTGCCGATCAGCGCGACGATGGCGAGCACAACGCCCGCAAGACCGAAGAAGAATGCGATGTTGTTGATAATCGGAATGAAGCTCAGGGCGAAACCAATCGCGCCGAACACCACTCCCACAATGCCGCACACCGTCAGTCCCGGCTGAGCCTGTACGACGGTCTGTGCCTGCGCCTGCCCGGACACCCGCGGGTCCAGCGGCTTCATATTGTTGGAATCATTGAAATCAGTCATGATCAACCTCTTCACTCTCAAAAGCGGATTCTTACACTCTCGAGCCTAGGGATTTTCACCATGAAGCGGTATTGGCCTTCAGGCCATGGTTCGATGCCCGAACGGTACACCGCGCATGAAGGGGGAATGCACGTTCGGACAATGGAACGACCTACGCGGCCGGCGCTAATGTAGCCATATGCGCAGTATCGATCATGAAGTCCCAGGCCAATGCAACGTTCCCGTGCAAACGAAGATTTGGTGCACCCTCGTGATGATACCGTGCGCCAGTTTCATGAGCATTCTGCAGCCCGCCTTCTTCGCAAGACAGTTCGACGAGGAAAGCTTCGCCTACACCATGATGGTCGTGTTCACCATCGTCGGCATTGTTTCAGGATTTCTGCTGCTGGCCAGGAACGAATATCCGTTGCCCACGTTCCTGATCGCCTGCGCGCTGGTAATCTTCCTTCCGTTCGACTCGACCATAGCGCTGATGGCGCTCACTTCGTTGCTCGCCCGACGCAATGGCCCCTCTCTAACGATCAGCACCATCGCCGCAGCGGCATGCACCGCCCTGATTTCACAGTTTCGCGACGCAGTGCAACCGCCGGACGCTTCCTTCTGGCATCTGGTCTTCGCCGAACCGAAGACCGGGGAAAGTTACGGTACGCCGATGGTTCTGATGGTCGGTGAGCAGACGATAATCATCACGGCCGTCATCGCGGCCTTGGTGGAAACACTGATAGCCGCATTGATAGGGCTGCATATCCGGTCAAAGACATTGGCGTCGTTGGCCACAACGAGAGAGCAAGCCGCACAGGAACAAATCGGAGAGCTCAAAACCGAGATCATCAACCAGCATTTCGCGGAAGCCGTCGCAGCCGAAGCGCACGATACTTTGGCCCATTCGCTGTCGTTGCTCGCGTTGAACGCCACCGCGCTGGGAGCCGAGTCACGGAAAATCAAAAACATGGCGCAACAATTGGGGTCCGACGACTTGACCGATCTGGCACGTCAAACCTCAACCCGTACCGAAGACATACGCAAACAGGCCGCAGGCGCACTTGACGAGGCGCACAGCATAATCGACATGCTGCGCCACCCCGAACAGATGGTCGCACAACCCGATTCCTCCGACGAGACATCCTTGACGAGAGAATCCCTGGACACTCTAATCAGCGAAGCCCGGTCCGCCGGTATGCAACTGAACACCTGGATAGACATCAGACAGCTCAACGCCCTTGACGGCGCAATCGGAAAAATCGCATATCGGACGGTACAGGAGGGTTTGACCAACGCACGACGCCATGCATCGAACGAACCAGTATCCGTACAGGTCGATGCGAATCCCGAGCAAGGCGTACATGTGCACATCAGCAATCCAACATCGACGCGAGCCGCACAACAATCCCGGCGACAACCCCTCACGCAGTCAGACGACGGAGAACGAACCGGTGCAGGACTGCCGGGGATCACGGCACGTGTGGAACAGGCTGGCGGAATATGCCGATATGGTTTCGACTCACGCAACGCTTTTCACCTTGACGTACGGCTACCATGGGTTGAGTGAACGGTACGCATAGCAACAACAGACGGTCGGTTACGGTCAGCGTCATCGACGACGATCCGATGATAGGCCAGGCTATGCGTCTGATTCTGGAAGACTATTCGGATGGACTCATCAGCGTGGTATCGACAAGCACCAGCGGAGAGGACGCCATTCTGCACGCACGGGAAGAGCGACCGGATGTGGTGCTCATGGACATAGCCATGCCGCACATGGATGGAATCGAAACCACCCGGCAACTGCGAGCGCTCCCCCACCCGCCGCATGTGCTCATGTTGACATCGCTGAATCCGTCAGACACCGTCGAACGGGCGATTGAGGCCGGCGCGCAAGGTTTCATTTCCAAAACGGATGCGCCTGAAGACATCATTCGGCGGGTGATCGACGTGTGCGATGGACTCCCGCAATTCAATCCGGCCAGTCAGCAGCAGCTTATCGCCGGGCTTAGCGCGCAGCAGCCTCAGTCTCGCCGCGATGAGGCCAGATCCATGCTGGACACTTTGCCCGAGCGGGAGAGGGATGCCGTCATCCTCGCCGCGGAAGGTTATACCAATGCGGAGATCGGGCGGCGTATGTTCATCTCCGAACGTACCGTCAAAGCGCATCTTTCCTCGGCGTCCGAAAAGCTTTGCATGGGTCGCGTTCAAATGGCGCGTCTTGTGGAGCGCGCCGATTTGTCGGAGGGGTCTTTGTAGATCAGGCCGCTGTTTGCGCCGATGTGACCTGATGCATGTAATGTCGTTGCACGGATAGACTGATAGGAAACGGTCCCGACGGGAAGGTCAGCATGTCAATCAGCGCCACGGAAAAGCCTTTGGGTAAAGTATTCACCTCCGACTACCAGTTCACCATCCCTTCCTTCCAACGCGCCTATACATGGCAGTCGGACAACATTCTGCAGCTGGTGAGCGATTTGCAGGACGCCTGCACGAACCCGGATAGCCCTTATTTTCTAGGTTCCCTGATTCTCGTCAGGGATGGTTCGGCCAGATACCAGGTCATTGATGGGCAGCAGCGCCTCATTTCGCTGTCAATCATCATCTCCGTATTGCGCGAGTTGGAAACAGATCCGGACCTTATTGGCAGTCTTAACGATCTTATTCTCGAGCCGGGCGACAAACTGCGCGGCATCAAGGCGCAACCGCGTCTGAAACTGCGCGAACGCGACACCGATTTCTTCCGCATGTATGTGCAGGAAGGCGATTTGGAGGGATTGTTCGACCTGCGCGACGGCGACATCGAATCCAACGCACAACGCAACATCGCAGTCAACACACGACAGGTCTTCGATGAGATCGCGAAGATGGAGGACCATGACCGACGCCGTTTCGCCTCGTATCTGGTCAACGGCGTCACGCTGGTGATCGTGACCACCGACGATCTGGCCGGAGCGCACCGCATCTTCGACGTGATGAACATGCGTGGCGTTCCCCTGACCGCATCCGACGTATTCAAAGCGAAATCAATCGCCGCCATCTCGCCGGTCGCGCGCGCCGTCTATGCGACCCGTTGGGATGACATCATGGATCCGTTCGGCGACGATTCGCAGCTTCTGGAGGAATTCTTCTCGGACCTGCACCTGATCATCTCTCACAAGGCCGTCTGCACGCAGCTGCTCGAGGAGTTTCGCAACGACGTGCTCAAACCGTATGTCAGGGATCAGAACGTCATCTCGTTCATCGACGACGTGCTGGCGCCCTATGCCAACGCGTGGCTCATCGTCAGCAGGCCGACCGACGCGAACCTGCCGAACGACGTGGTAGGCCAGCTTGTGGCGCTCAACGATTATCAGACCACCGATTGGAAGCCGGTCGCCATGTGGGCGCTGGTCAATTCCATCCGCAATCTCGGCAGCGACTCCGCCCGCGTGTTCTCCAAGCCCGGAACGCGCACGAAGAAAAAC
This sequence comes from Dysosmobacter segnis, assembly GCA_963590945.1. Lineage (GTDB taxonomy): Bacteria > Actinomycetota > Actinomycetes > Actinomycetales > Bifidobacteriaceae > Bifidobacterium. The sequence continues at coordinate 42,326 of CAVAQZ010000011.1, read as the reverse complement.
GCCGCAAATGGTGAGGGCGACGAGGACTTGCAGCTGCACGACATGACGCGTCTGCGCGACGTTCTGTCCGCACTGGAACGCCTCACCGGCGTGGACAGCCTGAACAGGCAAAACACGCTGTACCGACGTACGCGTTCGGCAAGCGCCATACGCGACCTCGAACGCGGCCACACCCTGCAGCAGATCCGAGGATTCCTCATCACCGATGATGACCGTCGGAGCGCGTTGGCCCATCTGCGTGGCGAATTACAGACCAGTCCCGGGCTGAAGCGTCTGCTGCTCATTCGAGCAAACGAACAGCAGGCGGGATTGCGCATTACCCGGCCGCGCAGCCTCAATGCCGTCACGATCATGCCCGAACATGTCACGGCGGGTTCGTCATTCGCTGATTGGCCGGAAGCCGTACGCGACCATTGGGCCAACCGTATCGGCAATTTTGCGCTCAGCCAGGCCAATGAACGCCAACTCGCGCCGCTCGCGTCCTATGAGGAACGCCGCGACCGCATGCTCCTGTCGGCGAGTTCCAAACGATTCCCCCTGACCGCGCAGCTTGCCGATATCTCCCAATGCACCCCTCAGACCCTGCAATTCCGACAGGATGAAACCATTAGGCTTATCGCCGATTATTGGAACATTCGTTACGATGCGGAACGCACCGACCTGTCCGTGTTAAGCGAGGAATTCCTCACCAGAAAAACCGAGGCCAATAAGACACCGAATTCAAAACGCGTGACCATCATGCAGGTTCTGGAGGCCGGGTTGCTCATTCCGGGCGAAACACTGGTCTGGGAGCGACCGCGCAAGGGTGAACGCTGGGTGACGACCGTCACGGCCGAAGGCAAGCTGCGCATGGATGACGGGCAGGAATACGCCTCCCCTACCGCTGCCGCACGAGCCGTTGGAGGCAGTGGCGCGGGATTGACCGTTTGGAAGCGTACTTCGAACGGTCAAAAGCTCAGCGACATCTGGAAAGCCTACCGGCTCAAGAAACGCTGACCGCTCTTGCCGGTCATGCCGATATGCACGTTCCTGGTGATCGGCACATTCAACGAAAGCGAGATCCGCCGCCGACTCTATTTCGCGATATCGGAGTACTCGACCGCAATCGGCAGCCAATCCCACGCCGTCGTCTATCGCAACGTCAGGAACGGAGCATGCCGTTGCGGTAGGACAGCGGCGTGGCATGCATGAGTCTATGGAATGTTCGTGTGAAGAAGCTCGGTGAGGAGAATCCCGTCTGCGCGGCGATTGTGGAGACCGGCAATTGCGTGGTCGCCAGCAGTTCCGCCGCCGCGCGAATCCGCACATCATTGACGAATTCGATCGGCGTTTGACCAAGCAGTTCGCGAAAGATCGCGGCGCATGTGGTTCGCCCCACCGATCCGGCAGACGCAATCTGCGCCAATGTGATCTGGCGCACGTAATTCTGTTGCACGTAATCGACCATCATGGCGAGCGTTGCGACGTGCGGATGCCGTTTGATGCGTTCGGTCGTGCCGTCGTCGCTGCGCTCTCGTGCGATGACGGTCAGCTCGTGCAGTATCGCGTAGAAGCAGCTGAGCACGGTCAGGGAAGCGGCGTCATCGACCAATGCCATATTTCTTGCGGGTAGCGTCGCATGATTCAGTTGGCCGAATTTCGCATCATGCAATTGCGTGAGTCGGGCGATCAGTCCGTTTCCGTGGGCATCATCCGGGCTGAGGACCACATAGGGCATCGTCTCATCCGTCACCAAAGGCATCACGAATCTCTCATACACCGCGGTGGGCGCGCTCATACGTGCGGGATTGAGCAGCGTGCATGAGAATTCGCAGTCGGTGCCATCTTCGGTAAAGCCGTAGTGCAGCTGGCGTGAATTAACGAAAATCGCCTGCCCCTCCTCGAGACGGACGACCTCTCCGTTAACGAAATACCACATATGGCCTCGGATGATATACGTGAACTCAAGATCGATATGCCAATGGCACTCCGCCCGCATATTCGGATATTGGTGCAGCAAGGAGTGTTCGGTGAACGAGAAGAACATCGGAGCGTCGTATTGCACTATCTCCGCGCCGTTGGGCAAACGCCCCCAACCGGTGACCGGCATGAATTCGTAAGGCAGGCACTGCGTCTGGTTTGATTGCTTCATCTTGGTCCTTTACCAACTTATTTTGGTAAATAGTGCAGATTCCAGGAACGATAGTACAACAAAATGCGGTGTCGCCGAACGATAAGCGCATTGAATGGTAGTCAGCATCCATCAATCGATTGACGAACAACTCAGAAGGAGCCCCATCATGGCGGAAAACACCATCCAGCCGGCAAAGGACGAATGGGAGCGCATGCTTTCCGGTGAATTGTATGTTGCCGACAATCCGCAGCAGCAGGAAATGAACATGCGCAAGCGTCGCCTTGTGCAAGCCATCAATACGTCAAAATACGACGCGTTCAAAGAACGCGAGGACCTATTCCGCGAGTTGTTCGGTTCGATGGGCAACGGCTGCTTCCTTGAACCGCCGTTCAACTGCGATTACGGATGCAACACCTACATCGGAGACAACTTTTACGCCAACATGGACTGCATCTTCCTCGACGTGGCGAAGATCACCATCGGCGACCGTGTGTTCTTCGGGCCGCGCGTCGGCCTGTACACGCCGTATCATCCGATCGACGCCGTGGTGCGTTCCTCCGGACCTGAGGGGGCACGTCCCATCACCATCGGCGACGACGTCTGGTTCGGCGGCAACGTCGTGGTCGGCCCTGGCGTCACCATCGGCGATGACGTGGTGATCGGCGCCGGCTCCGTGGTGGTCAAGGACATTCCCTCCCATTCGGTGGCGGTGGGCAATCCCTGCCATGCGATCCGCAAGATCACGGACGCCGACCGTGAGTATTGGGAGGGCAAGGCCGCCGAATACCGCGCTTGGAAGGATTCACTCGGCGACTGACCGAGTCCGCGAGCCGCGGACGTAAGACCATCGACGCCGTATTGTGGCAATCCCGACACGATTCCAATCCGGCGTCGTTTTTTATGCCCGCTTCAGCCGCGTTCCAGATTATTCCAGACATATTCCCAAGCCGCATCCACATGGAGATCCTCATGCAAACCACTACGACCTGGCGCGACTTTCTACGTCAGACCATGACGCTGGCGTTGCCCATCGCGTTCCAGCAACTCATGTTGGCACTTTCATCCTGCGCCGACACATTGATGCTGGCGGGAGTCGGGCAGGACGAACTGTCTGCGGTATCGCTCGCCACGCAATTCCAGTTCATCTTCAGCCTGTGCCTCGCCGCGTTGACGCTCGGCATGAGCATCCTCATCGCGCAATATTGGGGCGCCGGCAATACGAACGCGGTGGAAAAGGTCCTGGCGTTCATCATGGTGTACGCCGGGGGATTCTCACTGCTGTTCTTCGCCGCAACCCTGCTGCTGCCGGACGCGCTGATGTCGATCATGACGAACGACGCCACGCTGACAACGATCGGAGCGCAGTATCTGAGGATCTCTTCGGTCTCCTATCTGTTCATCGGGCTGTCGCAGATCTATCTGTGCTTGATGAAGAATGTTGGCGCGGCCACGACCGGCATGCTGGTGAGCACCGTCGGCGTGATCGTGCATGTCGTGTTGAATGCCGTGCTGATTTACGGTTGCCTGGGATTGCCGGAACTCGGGATTTACGGAGCCGCCATTTCCACGGTGATCTCGCGTGCGATCGAACTGGCATGGTCCGTCATGGTGGCCTCGCGCCACGGTAGACCACGACTGCGGTTGACCATGATGGTTCACCCGGACATGGCGCTGCAGAAGGATTTCTGGCGCTACAGCCTCCCAGTGCTCGGCAACGAGCTGGTATGGGGCTGCGGCTTCACCATGTACACCGTGATCATGGGACATCTCGGATCGGACGCGGTGGCGGCCAATTCCATCACCAACATCGTCAAGGATCTGCTGGTCTGCCTTAGCCTTGGTCTGGGCAATGCGGGCGGCATCATGGTGGGCAATCTCCTTGGGCGCAATGCGTTCAGGGAAGCGAAGATCATGGGCGACAGGTTCTGCAAACTCGTGGCCTTGGTCGGCGTGGGAACGGGCCTGCTTATCATCGCGGTACGCCCTCTCGTATTGCAGTGGGCCGGATTGACGCCACAAGCCACGCATTATCTGTCGGTCATGCTGTTCATCTGCGCGTATTACGCGGCGTGCGGATGCATGTCCAACCTGACCATCGCGGGCATTTTCCCGGCCGGAGGCGATTCGAAATTCGGTCTCGTCTGCGACGCGATCGTCATGTGGGTCATCGTCGTGCCGGTCGGCCTGCTGGCGGCCTTCGTGTTCAAGCTGCCCGTATTGGCGGTGTATGCGTTGATCAACACCGATGAATGCATCAAGATGGTTCCCGCGTTGATTCATTACCGCAAATACCGTTGGATCCGCAACGTGACCCGCCAATAGTTCAATGTTCATGGCATGGGGTGGCGCTCGTCGCAATCTTCGAATCGCAACGAGCGCCACCTCATGCCACGGTTTTATTCGGACGTCTTCATATCAAGGGCGGTAGGACGCAATTCAGCGGCGGCGGCCTGCGGATCGCTCTTGGCGAGACGCCTGAGATAGCGCTCATACCACAGCATCGCAAGACCAATGAACACCACCACGCCACCGACGTTGTACACAAGGGTGAGCCATAGGGGTTGGTCCAGCGGAATCGTGCCGGCGATGAACACGAACGCGAACACGATGAGGAGGAACGTGGCCATGGCCAGACCGAACGTTCTCGAGCCCATGCGGAACGTGCGCTCCACTTTGTCGTATTTGCGGCGAAGAACATGGTAGGCCAGCAGAATCAGCAGCGGAGGCAACAGTGCGGTCGCCGCGGTCATGTTGATCACGATCTGCAGCAGATCGTTGACGTTGTTCGAGCCCAATGCCGGAATGATGAGGATCGGCACGACGATGACGAACTGCAGCCAGGAGGCACGCCATGGAATGCCTTGCTCGTTGAGTTCGATGAGCTTGCCGCCGAACACGCCCTTCGGAATCTCGGAGAAGAAGACCTTCACCGGGGCGGAAGTCCACATCATCAGAGAGCCAAGCGTGGCCGCCAACAGAATAAGACCCACGAACCGGGTTGAGATCGCCATCGGAATGCCGATCCATTCGCCAACCTTGCCCATGACCACGAAAATACCCGTCGACAGATCGAGTTCGTCGGCGGAGACGAATACGTTCATCACCAGTGATGCGAGCGCGTACAGCAGGCCGATGACCAAGCCGGACAGCACGATGACCCGAACGAAGGCCTTGACTCCGCCCTTAAGGTCGTTGAGGAACACACCCACGGATTCGGCACCGCCGACACCTTGGATGATCCAGGCAAGCGTGCCGAGGAAGGCCCATGTGGTGGCGAAGGAGCTGAAATCAGGCGACAGCGTCGAAGCGTTCACCGGCGTGGCGGGCGTGACGCCGCCACACAACGCGGCCACCGACAGTACCGTGAACACAACCGTCAATCCGAGCGCCGCCATGGCACCGAACGACGACACCGAACCAATCCATTTGGCTCCCTTGGTGGAGACCCAGGTGGCAAGTGCGAAAATGACGATCTCGCACACGGTGATCCACAGTTGCGAGACTTCCTTGTTCTCGCCGAAAAACAGGTAGCTGGCGTAGATGATGACGTTCGGCAGAATCGAAGCGAAATAGAACAGGTTCACGAACCAATAGCAGAACGCCGTCAGGAACGCCCAACGACCTCCCATCGAGGTTTTCACCCACTGGTAGACGCCCGATTCCGATCCTTTGTTCAGCGCGGTGAACTCGGCCACCACGAGTGTGAACGGCACGAAATACAGAATGGTCGCGATGAAGAACGCCGGTGCCGCGGACAGGCCGATCGCGACGTTGTTGTTGATTACGTTTTTGATGCCGAAAACCGCCGACACCGTCATGCCAAGCAACGCTACCTGGCCGATTTTGGCTCTTTGTTCGGAGCTCATGGGTATACTCCTTCTTCCGTCAGTTGAATTGGTTTTGCATTACGGACGATTTATTTGTTTGGGAAGCTGTAGCCTTCGACTGTGACCTGCAGCTGCACGGCTTTGGTCGTCATCAAAGACGTCACCGCGAGCGCCTCGTCGATGTCGGCGACGAGCACGCCGCCCTGCGGCACGCTGACGAACGATGCCGGCCCGTTGAAACGTTCGCGATCGGTGAGGTCGCTGTAGCGTCCGACCGCATTGAGCTGTTTCTTGTTGGCGATTTTGACGATCAGCTCACCTTCGAAGGGAGCCAGCACCGTCAGGTAACGGCGATGCCCCGTCAGACAATCCGAGCTGAGGCCTGCTGCGTCGTTCCACCAATAGGTCAATGAGTCGCCGATGGAATACGCCACGTCGCGTTGCAGTGTGGGGGCGATGTCGAGGGCCTGTCCGACGCGCATCCATTTTTTGACGGTTCCGAGTTGGCGGTCGAAGTCCTCCCGTGTGTCATACAAATGCATTTCTTCACTCCTCGATGTCGGTGACGGCTTGGATGATGTCCGCCGAACGCAGCGGACGAAGGGAAAGGTCGAATGAGAATCGTTCGAATCGGATGCGATAGCGGTCAAGCACTTCGGAACCCCATGAGTTGGATCCCAGGCCGAGTACCGCATCATTGATGTTCACGGTGATGGTGTCGCGCTTGTGCAGATCCGTTACATGCCCGGCCTTGTCGATGTCCTCGCATGTATACGGCCATGCGGAGAACGAGAACGGGCGCTCCACCGTATTGCGGGGTCGGGTGACGAGCAATCCGTCACCGTGCGAAGACCGGAACGCGACCCACCGAGTATCTTCATGGTTCGCGCAATCCTGCGGTACCACGTATGGAGTGAACATGTCATCCACGGCGGTTTGGTACCGGCCGATGATGTTCGCCGTAAGGGAATCGGGATAGTTCTCGCCCGGACCTCGGCCGTACCATTCGACGGTTCGACAGTCGCCATCCATTTCGAAGCTCACGCCGATACGCGGAATGATGTCACGGTAACTTCCGTAGGGTTCGCCCGAAACGGCAAGGTCAACGCGTCCGGAGGGATGCACCGTATAGGCCATCCTCGTCCTCATACCGAAGTCATAGACCGGAGGCGCGATGATCTGCGCAACCTCGACGACGACATCTTCGCCTTCCCGCCGCCATGAGACGTTCCGTGTGGAGGTCTGCATGACCTGCATGTTGCGGGGCTTCCACAACGTATCGAATTCCTGCTGATGATTATCGATAAGCGGTTTCCAGAAACCGATGCGGACAGGCGCGGCCAGCACGGCACGTCCGCAGGATCGCCAACTCGCCACATCACCGGAGGCCAGATCGAAACGAGTGGACGTGTCAAGCGTCTCCACAACCAATACATTGCCGTCTTCATAAGCTTGGACCGACGGACGAATCGGTGCGGCGAGAACGGCATGCGGATGGTTGGCGATCTCGAATTGATAGACGCCGATGCGTCGCATCGCCTCGCCCCATGGTTGTTCTACCGTGGAGTGCACCACGACGCACAACAGCGTCTCCCCCGCCTGCGCAGGGTGAACCTCCAGATCGAGGTCGGCGCTCCGTCCCGGCGCAATGGCTCCGGGAATCAACCTATTGGAAGCGACCGGCTCGCCGTCGACCATGGTCGTAGCTATAAGCACGACGTCGTCCAGCGAAGTGAACCAACGCTTGTTGCGAACCTTCAGCACACCACTGCCGGCATCATACTCGACGCCGACCGGGCAGATCACCTGCATATACTCGGTCAGTCCGGGACTGGGCTCCTGCCAGGGGAACACCATGCCGTCGATGCAGAAGTTTCCGTTGTTGGGATAATCGCCGTTGTCTCCGCCGTACATATCGTAGGCACGGCCGTGCTCATCGACGGCGGCGAGGCCATGATCGCACCATTCCCAGATGAAATGCCCTTGAATGGAATCCCACCGTTCGAAAACCTGCTGGTATTCGCTTAAGCCACCCGGCCCATTGCCCATGGAATGCCCGTATTCGCAATTGATGCGGGGCTTGGGACCGGGATGTTCGCCGAAGTCGTTCATTTGGGAGACTCGCGAATACATGGTGGAGATCACGTCAACGGTGTCAGCGTTGCGGTCTTCCTCATAATGCACAGGGCGCACGTCCAGTTCCTTGGTCCGCTCGTACATGGCGCGGATGTTGCATCCGCATCCCGATTCGTTGCCGAGCGACCACATGATCACGCAGGCATGGTTGCGCTCCTGCCTGACCAATCGATCGATGCGATCGACATAGGCGTCTTGCCAAACGGGATCATCCGTGATCATGGCGATATTGCCGATATTTTCGAATCCGTGGCTTTCCATATCGGTTTCCGCGACCAGCATGATGCCGTATTCGTCACACAGTTCGTAGAAGCGCGGATCGTTCGCATAATGGGAGGTGCGCACCGCATTGATGTTGTGTCGTTTCATCATCGCCAGATCGCGGCGCATCCGTTCGACGCCGACGGCACGCCCCTTGTGATCGTCATGGTCATGGCGGTTCACACCATGCATCTTGAAATAGACGCCGTTAAGCAGGATACGGCCGTTTTCAATGGTCACTTCCGATAGTCCTTGACGGCGGGAGACGACTTCGCTGATGCCGTTCTCACCTTCGACACCGATGGCCATCTCATACAGATAGGGGTCTTCCGGATTCCACAGACGCGCGTCCGCGACGCTTACCACGGCCTCCTCGTCGGGCGCGAACGACGTTTCGGCCGCAATCGTCCCGTCAACGTGGCACAGTCGCCAGTGCATACGCACGGCATTCTCGCAAGAGGTCTTCAATCGCACTTCGGCGTCATTGCCGACCACATGGGTCTTCACCTGAAAATCGACCAGATGGGCAAACGGACGCTCCATCAGATACACGTCGCGGAAGATGCCGGACGCCCACCACATGTCCTGATCCTCGATGTAGGTGCCGTCGCAATATTGGAGCACCTTGACGGCGATGAGGTTATCACCCTCGTGGATGTAATCGGTGATATCGAATTCGGCGGATAGACGCGACCCTTTGGTCATGCCCACGTATGAGCCGTTGACGTAGATCTCGCCATAGCTTTCGATGCCGTCGAACCGTAGGATTTTTCGCGCACCATCGGCGGGAGCCTGGATGCGCACCATACGCTGATAGACGCCTGTCGGATTGTTGCTCGGAACTCGCGGCTGGTCAACGGGGAACGGGAATCCTTCATCGGTGTATTGCAGATGCCCGTACCCGTCGACCTGCCACAGGTGCGGCACTTCGACGCTGCCCCAGTCGTCTTTGAAATCGTCAAGCGCATCACCGGGCACCGATTTGGGCCCGGAGAACAGGCGGAACCGCCAAGGACCGGAAAGCTCCTGGTATCCACGCGACAGCTCACGACTATGTGTGGCGGCGAGTTCCTCGGTCTCATATCCGAAGAAATAGGCATGGGGCTCCAGCCTGTTTCTTCCTGTCAAAGATGGGTTCTCCCAATCGTTATTACATTCCATGAATGCTTCATCTCCTTCGATATTCCGATCGACTTCGAACGGAAAGATCCGATGCTCAAAAACCTCGTAGTTCTTGTGCAACCGGTTGCTCTACAAGATAACATCTTGACAGTCATTGTGCAACCGGTTGCTTAAACTAAGCGTGTCGCAGTTGCACAGTGGCGATTCAAACGAGGGATATACTGAAAACCGCTTAGAAGGAGTTGATTATGAGCATCACCCGACGCCGCCCCGTCACGTTAGCCGACGTCGCGGCAGAAGCGCATGTGTCACGTTCCACCGCATCACGCGCCCTCAACGATTCACCGCGAATCAGTGAGAAAACCAAACTTCACGTTCGGCAAACGGCCGAACGCATAGGATTCGTGCCAAACGCACAAGGTCGGGCATTGGCCGTTGGACGCACCGAGACCATAGCCGTGATCGTCACCGAACCCATCGAAGAGCTTTTCACCGACCCCACCTACAGCGCCTTCCTTGGAGGCATCACCGAGCGGCTGACCGAATCCGAATATCTGCCGGTGCTTCTGCAAGCCGCAAAACCATGCGAACGTTCACGCATACAGCATCATCTTGAACGCGGCGCGTTCGATGCCGTCATCGATATCTCCCCCTACAAGGGCGGTGAGATTCTCGACACGTTGCGCACGCTCAACATTCCTGGTGTGCTCATAGGCCAGACCGGCGACCCGTCCCAAGACGGCACATTCTCCACGGTGTTCTCGGACGATGTCGAAGGTGCGAGACTGGCGGCGGAGGCCGTCGCACGAAAAGGCCGACGCCGTCCGGTGTGCATCCTGGGACCGGCCGACAACCCCGCATCGACCGATCGACTTCATGGATACCGTCAGGTCTTCGACGCCGCCGCATTGCCGGATGAACGCGTATGTTTCACGCAGTGGGACTCATCCGCCGGCTTTGCCGCGATGATGACCCTGCTGGAACGCTTCAACGATATCGACGCAGTGCTGGCAGGTTCCGACCGCATTGCCTTAGGCGTGTTGGAAGCCCTGAAACGGCAGGGATTGAACGTACCCGAACAAGTGTCCGTCATTGGGTTCGACGATCATCCTCTCGCCGCGGATTCGGTTCCAGCGTTGACCACCATTCACCAGCCTCTGTTCGAAGAGGGGCAGATCGCCGCGGATCTGGCGATGCGCATGATCGCAGGAGCGGAACCGACGACCGTCACCGAACATATGACGCTAGTCGAACGTGATTCCCTGTGACAACGAATCATTCGCCTTTGACACCGCACGACGAGTGGACGTCAGACATGCGAATTGAAGAACGAACATACTTAAAGGCGGGATGGCGAACCTCACGATGGTTCGCCATCCCGCCTTTGTTTCGCTAAAAGACCACCGTCAGTCGACGTACAGAGCGGATGGGTAGGTCATATAGCTGATTTCATCGAGCTGATCGACCGTCACATAACCGGCGGGCGCATTGAGCACGTCGGGAATGCGGTTGACGATGGTGGCGCAAGTGTGCTCCACCGTGGCCGGCTTGACCACATGGAATTCGACATTCGGTTCACCGGTAATCGTCCAATCGCACATGTCGCCGTCGTCAGGACCGTACACCTTGCCGATGCAGGCCGTCTCCAGCGTGATTCCCTGATTGGTCTCCGTGGTCACGACCGCGGACATGCCGATGCATTTGCCTGCGGGAACGGTCTCGCCCATAGTGGCGCTGTACATGTCTTCGTCGCTGAAGTACGGAACGCTCTTCTGGGTTTGGCTCCTGATGGTCAGCCCCAGCTTCTGGGCAAGGGACTCATTGGAGTTCCAGACATACGAAGGCACAATGGTTTCGGGGTGGGCCAGCTCAGTCTCGAACTCATCGGCCGTCAGTCCCACGCCATGCGCCTTTGCGAGCGCCAAACCGTAATCCTCAACGTTGTAGCTGACCGCACCGGTGATCTTCGTGATGGAATGGCAGCCTGCCGCGACTTGTGCCACCATATTGATCCAGAAGATATCCTGCATACCGGAGCCGACCATCGTGGCACCCGTGCTTTTGGCAAGAGCGTCAAGACGATTGGTGACGCCCGGGGCCGTGGTCCACGGATAGATGGCCTCCTCGCAAGTGGTGATGACGCTAACGCCATGGCTCAGACACTGCTCACACATCTTCTCGATTTCGGAAGTGAAACTGAACAGCGTAACGACCGCGATATCGGCGTCGCATTCATCCAGAACGGCTTCGGCATCTGAACGAATAGGCACGTTAAGAGGGCCGATACCCGCGAATTCGCCGACATCCTTGCCGACCACTTCGGGATTCACATCAATGGCGCCGACGATCTGAATACCATTCTCCACCATGTAGCGAACCGTGTACTTCGCCATCTTTCCGCAGCCGAACTGAATGGCCTTAATGGGTTGCATGACACACTCCTTCGTATGTTGAATCGATTCGGCTCGACTTCGAGCCGCTTCCATTCTTCCACCGATGTCGTCGATCATGCAAGGCACCACGCTGTATGCGGCGACCTGTTTTAAAAGAAAAACCCGTCTTGTCCTCAGATGGTTCAATGAACTCCATCTGAGGACAAGACGGGCAGGTGCCACGTTCTCCGGCTACTTCATCAGATTGCGCAGAACGTACTGGAGGATGCCTCCGTTACGGTAATAGTCCGCTTCACCCGGGGTGTCGATGCGTACGACGGCCTCGAATTCGGTCTTGGAGCCGTCCTCATGGGTGGCGGTAACGTGGACCGTCTTCGGAGTGGAGCCGCCGTTCAGCTCCTCGACGCCGGAGATGTCGTAGGTTTCCGTACCGTTGAGTCCGAGGCTTTCATAGGACTCACCGGCCGGGAACTGCAATGGCAGCACGCCCATGCCAATCAGGTTGGAACGGTGGATGCGTTCGAAGCTCTCGGTGATGACCGCCTTGACTCCAAGCATGACGGTACCCTTGGCCGCCCAGTCACGTGAGGAGCCGGTGCCGTATTCCTTGCCTGCGAGCACGACCAGCGGCACATCGTTCTCGATGTAGTCACGGGACGCTTCGAAGATGGTGGTCGGCTTCTTGGTCAGGAAATCGAAGGTGAAACCACCCGGCGTGACTTCCTCGCCCACGGATGCGAGAAGCTGATTGCGCAAACGAATATTGCCGAAGGTGCCACGGACCATGACCTCATGGTTTCCTCGACGGGAACCATAGGAGTTGAAATTCTTCGGTTCGACGCCGCGATCGGTCAGATACTTGCCGGCGGGGCTGGCGGCCTTGAACGCACCGGCCGGAGAGATATGGTCGGTGGTCACGGAATCGCCGAGCAGCGCGAGCACACGGGCGCCATGAATGTCCTCGACCGGATCGGGAACCGCCTTCATGCCGTCGAAGAAGGTCTGCTTGCGCACGTAGGTGGAATTCTCGTCCCATGCGAACAACTCGCCTTCCGGGACGTCAAGGCCTTTCCAACGATGATCGCCATCGAACACGGAAGCATAGTCCTTCAGGAACATCTCACGGCTGACGGTGCCGTCAACCACCGCGGCCACCTCATCATTGGTGGGCCAGATGTCCTTCAGATATACGTCATCACCGGCTTCATCCTTGCCAAGCGGCTGGGTTTCGAAGTCGAAATCCATGGTGCCGGCGAGCGCGTAGGCGATGACCAACGGCGGAGATGCCAGATAGTTCATCTTGATGTCCGGGCTGATGCGTCCTTCGAAGTTGCGGTTGCCCGACAGCACGGAGGTGACGGTCAGGTCGTTCGCGTTGATCGCTTCGGAGATTTCCGGCAGCAGTGGGCCGGAGTTGCCGATGCAGGTGGCGCAGCCGAAACCGACCAGCTGGTAGCCGAGTGCGTCGAGATCGTCCTGCAGGCCGGCGGCCTTCAGATAGTCGGCCACCACTTGGGAGCCCGGGGCGAGCGAGGTCTTGACCCACGGCTTCGGCTTGAGTCCCTTGGCATGCGCGTTGCGGGCGATCAGACCTGCGGCGATCATGACGGACGGGTTGGACGTGTTGGTGCAGGATGTGATGGACGCAATCGCGACATCACCGTTCTTGATGTCGAAGTCGCCGCGGAAATCGGTGGAGACGGATACGGGTTCCTGCACGGTCTTATCGGTTTCGTATGCGGGCAAGGTTTCGGCGAACTTCGTCTTGGCGTCGGCCAGCACAATGCGGTCCTGTGGGCGCTTCGGGCCGGCGATCGACGGCACCACGGTGCCGAGGTCGAGCTCAAGGTACTCGGAATACTGCGGCTCCACGTAGTTCGGATCGGTGGTGTCTCCCCATAGCTTGTTGGCTTTGGCATATGCTTCGACGAGTGCGATCTGTTCTTCGGAACGTCCTGTCAGTCGTAGATAGTCGAGCGTGACTCCGTCGATCGGGAAGATGCCGCAGGTGGAGCCGAATTCCGGTCCCATGTTGCCGATGGTCGCACGGTTGGCCAACGGCACGGATGCGATGCCTTCACCATAGAATTCAACGAACTTGCCGACCACACCGTGCTGGCGGAGCATGTCGGTGATGGTCAGAACCACGTCGGTCGCGGTGACGCCCTCCGGAATGGATCCTGTGAGCTTGAAGCCCACGACGCGCGGCACCAGCATGGATATCGGCTGGCCGAGCATGGCCGCTTCGGCTTCGATACCGCCGACGCCCCAGCCGAGCACACCCAGACCGTTGACGGTGGTGGTATGGGAATCGGTGCCGACGCAGGAGTCGAGGTACGCCAATTCGCATCCATCCTCGGCGGCCTTGGTCATGATGACCTTCGCCAGGTATTCGATATTGACCTGGTGGATGATGCCGGTTCCAGGCGGCACCACACGGAAGTTCTTAAATGCCTGCTGTCCCCAGCGCAGGAACTGGTAGCGTTCGCCGTTGCGCTGGTATTCGATATCCATGTTCTGTTCGACGGCGTCGGCCACACCGTACTTGTCGATCTGCACGGAATGGTCGATGACCATATCGGATTGCACCTGCGGATTGATCACTTCCGGATCTCCGCCCAGCTCCTTGACCGCGTCACGCATGGTGGCCAGATCAACGATGCACGGCACGCCGGTGAAGTCCTGCATGACCACGCGGGACGGCGTGAACTGAATCTCGCGACTCGGCTGTGCGGCCGGATCCCAATCCAACAGTGCCTTGACATGATCATCGGTAATGTTGGCGCCGTCGATATTGCGCACGAGATTCTCAACAAGAACCTTCAGCGAATACGGCAGATGATCGATGCCCGGCAGATCCGCGATGCGGTAATACTCATAATCCTTGCCGTCCACCTTCAAGGTGTCGAGCTGGTCGTCGCGCACAGACATGCTACCTCCGAGCTTTAGTGGCTGTATAACAGCAGCTGATTATCCGCCGCCAACGATACAGCCACGTTAATTCAGCTCTGGCGTGTCTTCTTGAAGTATGGGACAATGCCCAGCACCTTCGGCACGAGCCACAGGCACAGCGCGAACATGATCGCCGAAAGCACAAGTGCTATGGCCGTGGCGACGAGCATCTCCCCCATTGGTATGACGAGAGCGAAGAACCGCGCCACGATCGGCACGAACATACCGGCCACGCCGATCACGGCGAAGCCGATCACCAACAGCCCCCTCCATGAATTCAGCGGTCGCGCCACCCGCGCGAGCACAAAAATACCCATCATGAACAGAATGGTCGCGTTGACGCCTCGCAACATGGTCAATTGCGCGGCGGAATGTTGGGCGTCCCAATGCATGGACATCGGCAGCAGCAACGATGTGCCGAGAATCGACAGGCCCGTGGCGATTCCGCAAGGCAACGCGAATTCCACCACACGCTTCAAAAAGCCTGGAATATACCGTCTCGTGTTTGGAGCCAGCGCCAGGATGAACGCCGGCGCGCCTATCGTAAGACCGCCGACATACGTGATATGGCGCGGCAGGTACGGAAAAGGAATCTGCATCAACACCACACCAAGTGAGATTATCGCGGAATAGACGGTTTTGACCAGAAACAGGCCGGCCACGCGCTCCATGTTGGCCATCACCTGACGCCCCCGAGCCACCACATCCGGCAGATGCGAGAACCTCGAATCGACAAGCACCACCTGGGCGACGGATTTGGTTGCCGGAGCCGCGTTGCCCATGGCGATGCCAAGGTCCGCCTCCTTGATGGCGAGGGTGTCGTTCACGCCGTCGCCGGTCATGGCCACCACATGATTCGTATGGTGCAACGCCCGCACGATCGCTTTTTTCTGCTCCGGCAGCACACGGCCGAGCACGTCCACATGCTCCAGCATCTGCGCAAGACGTTCGATGTCGTCAGGCAGTTCACGAGCGTCCATATACACAGGTTCCCTGTCTGCGGTCAACCGGACTTTACGCGCGATCGCCCCCACCGTGACCGGATTGTCTCCCGAAATGATGCGGCAACGCACTCCCTGCTCACGGAACCAGGCAAGCGTGGCCTCAGCATCATCACGAATGCTTTCCGCGCACAACACCAAGGCAGCGGGCTTCGACGACGGTTCAAGCTTCGGATCGGTCTCATAATCGGACGAGGCATCGCCGCCATACCGGGCAATCAGCAGCACGCGATTGCCATCATCGGCATACTCGTTCACACGCTCCAGCACATCGGCATAATCGCCATCCAGTTGAGAAAGGATGATTTCCGGCGCTCCCATCACCCATACCGTGCCGTCGTACGAAACCGAACTCCATTTTCGTGAGGACGAGAACGGTACGCGGGCTTCGACCGGACCATCCACGAATCCCTGCTCCCACAGTCCGGCCAGAATCGCCTGCCCCGTACCGTTGGGCTGTTCCTCATTCGACAGATCGAACAACGCCTGTTTGACGGATCTCTCATCCATCGACCCGTCAAGCATCTCCACTCGGTTCAGCCGTATTCCGCCATCGGTAATCGTTCCGGTCTTGTCGAGATTCAAACAGTCGACGCGTGCGAGCGTCTCCACTGACTCAAGTTCCTGCACGAGCGTGTTCTGTCTGGCCAAACGCATTGCGGCGAGCGCGAAATTAAGGGAAGTGAGCAGCACAAGCCCTTCGGGGATCATGCCGACGACCCCCGCCACGGCCGACACCACCGCGGAACGCCATTGCCCTGAGGAAATAGCCGCGTTCCATCCGCCGACCGTATTGATTTGCGACCATATCAGCAGTATGCACAGCGGAACGACCAGGAAGGTCATGAATTTCAGAATGGTGTTGATGCCTTTGTTGATGTCTGAGACGGTTTTCTTGTAGACTTTCGCCTGTGCGGTGAGCGTGGCCGCATAGCTGTGCTCACCCACCGCATTGACTTTCACAAGGGCGACGCCGGAGACGGCCGTGGATCCCGAATACACCTCGTCGTCTTCGTTCTTTCGAACGGTGCGCGATTCGCCGGTAAGCATGGACTCGTCCAATTCGAGTCCCCATGTGTGCATGATCAGCGCGTCGGCCGGAACCTGTTCGCCGGATCTGATCCACAGGAGATCGCCAAGCACGATCTCGTCGTGCCGCACTCCCACGTTCTTGCCGTCGCGGCGCACGAGATAATCGGAGGCCACAAGAATCGACAGTTTGTCGAGCGTCCTTTTGGCCTTCAGCTCGGTGACAATGCCAATGCCCGTGTTGATGAGGATCACCACTCCGAATACGGCGTCTTTCCAAGATCCCGTCGCCAACACCATGACCATGGCCATGAAGATGATGCCGTTGAACAGGGTGAACACGTTGGCGCGCACAATATCGGCAAGGGACCTTGATGTGGATGATCCGACTACGTTGATCCGTCCGCTTTGCGCGAGGGCCTCGACTTCTCCGGAAGTCAGCCCTGATTCCTCGACAATCGGCACGGATTGGGTTTCACTCATACTGACAGCCTACCGTGTTCCCTCCGTTTTTCGCGAAAGGCCAAACGATTACAATGATTCTTTTAGGCGGCGTAAAGGTTTTCCGTGGTTCTGCCGATTCATGACCGTCCTGCCTCAGATGTCCTCGAATGTCATTGGGTCACGGTGGTGACGAACATCTCACGTTCGTGGGCATCGTTGTTGATCAGCGTCACGACGGCGTCGGCGAGCGGAACGGCATCGGTCATGCGATCGTTGACGGTAAGCGTGGCCGCATAGAGCACATCGTCATCCGGAACGTTGACCGGATTGAGCAACGCGACCGGAATCCCGGCATTTCTTGCGGTTTCGAGCGCTTCATCCCAAACGTCACACGTATCGTCCGTCACATTGATTCCCGAAACAATGATGATGTCCGCCTTGCGTTGGGACATATCGCAAACGCCCTGTTGCGCGGTACGCTGCTCATCATCGGTGCCGGAAACGGTGATATAGATCGGCTTGAGTTTGCCGGATTCCATGGCGTTCATGGCCATGGAATCCGCATCCGTATCCGAAGAACCGATCAGGACCACCGTCACGCTGGCCCGATCCTCTTCGCTATGGGACACGGTCGTGTCAGATTTCTGGCTATCTCCCACAGCCGAACCATTGGGAACGCATCCGGCCAGAACACCGAGCGCGAACATCGCGGCAAATATCATCCCCAGCGCACGTCGCACGGGACCATGGCCGTTCACTGAAGCGTTCTCCTGAACAGCGCCACCGTTTCCACATGATGCGTCATCGGATAGATGTCGAAGGCGTGAATGTCCACCAACCCGTACCCCAATGACACGAAGGTGGCCGTGTCCCGGGCAAGACTGGCGGGATCGCAGGCGATGTACACCACGCTGCGTGCCTCGGCCTGCGCGATTTGACGGCACACCTTGGCGCGGGCACCGGCACGCGGCGGGTCGAGGACCACCACATCGGGCTTGCTCAAATCGTTGCGCACGTTGGCAAGGGTTTTGGACACATCCCCCACTCGGGCATCGACGTTGCCCAAATGTATGTGCCGCAGATTTCGCTGCGCGCTCTTCACCGCGGTCTTTCCACCCTCGACGCTCAGCATGCGCGTACGTTCCGCGATCAACGTGGCCAACGGCAGCGTGAACAGGCCCGATCCGGAATACAGGTCCCACAGGCACGCCGACCTGGTCCCGTCAAGTTCGCCACGGACCAGGGAAACCACATGATTGGTCAAAGCGATGGGCGCATGACGATGCATCTGCCAGAATCCGCCGGCGTCAACGACATATTCGAATTCACGCCCGTCCACCGTCACCTTCTCCGTGAGTTCACGGTTTCCGGCAGTCACCTGGCCGTCGACCAAAACCGCGTAATTTCCTTCTGTCGAATCATTGCCACGCGGTTCGGGAACCGACAACCGTATCTGCGAACCGGGGGTGAAACCGCCGTCCCACACATGTTCCCTGTCGGCCACATCGAGCAACGCCTTACTGGCAAGCGGCATCGTATCGATGGGGACGCGAACATGAGTGCCTCGGCGGCGCATCGACGGACGCCCGTCCGTATCGGCGATCATTTCGATGCGGGTCCGCCAATGCAACCCCTGTTCGGCCTCATCCTCAGGCATACGGTCTATCGGCACCTCGACGTCGACATGACCCAAACGACTCATCTGCTCGGCGACCGACGTGGACTTCCATTTCAGCTGCCCCTGCAGGGAGACGTGCACCAGGTCGGCTCCGCCGGCACCGCCGCCCATGGCCAAAGGACCCGCCAACGGCCAGACCGGATCCACGCGATCCTCACTGGCCTCGATCACCTCAAGCACCTCGCCGGTCCAGAACCGATCCTCACGATCATGGGGCTCGTCCAGCGCGATCCTCACCAATTCTCCAGGCAACGCGAATCGCACGAACACCACTCGGCCATCGATGTGGCCAACGCAACGGCCTTGGTCTGCGTATCTTTCAATGCGGATGGTCGCTTCCATCAACGCTCCTTATTCAAAATTTCCGACATGCTTCGCGGATTATTCGTCCGACGCCGCTTCCTCCGCCATCATCGCCTTATGCCGATGCATGGGAGTCGCCACAATCAGATATGACACCCAAATCGCCAACGCCCAGAACGGGATCCCCATAAGAAGCCGCGCGGTGCCGAGCAGTCCGACGTGATCGGTGACATACAAAGGTATCTGAACCAGCAGCCGCAATGAGAAGACGCAAATCCACAACGCGGTGATCGCGGTATACGCACGCGTCAGATCCTTATCGGAACGCCAATCCGACAACCATGCACGGAAATTCTCAGTGGGCAGCGTCCGTATGAATTCGATCACGAATCCCAGTCCCGGTATCCGAACCAACAACGAAGCCGACAGCAAGACGATATAGAAGGAATTGGTCACGAAACCGAACATGTAATAGTTGCGCGCCTCATGACTTTTCCACGCCCAAATCAGGCAGATGCCCACGGCCAGCAGTCCAGAGAGCGCGCCTATCACGGATTGGCGCTGTATCAGACGCACAATCACCTGCAATGCCGCAAGTACCGCGGAAACCGCAATCGTCAAATGCAGATTCGACGTGATGATGAACAACATCACGAAAACGACGCCCGGAAGCATCGATTCGAGGACGCCTCGAGGCCCCCCGATGGCATCGATCACGGAAAAATCGCCGGAATCGCCGATCGTGGCAAGTGCGCCGAGACCGGTACGTTTTCTGGATTCACTGTCAGTCATGTTCAAATATCTTGCCATACAAGCGAAGTACCACGCTCAGCGGACCTCGGAGAACATCGGGCCGCGCGACAGCGTGGTCTTGACCTCAACCTGCTGATCGGAATCGAACGGCCCCTTCGGCTTTCCGGGGATGTCCATCTTCTGATCGTTCTCGGAAGCTTCCGCAGCGGCCTTGGCGGCCTTGCGTTCGGCCGGTGCGACCGGAGGATGCATGGGGATGAGGTCTCGGGGAGCGAGCGGCTCTTCTCCGCGCTCCACCACAATATCGGAGAAGAACCTGTTCAGGGCCTTGGTCTCATCGTGCTGCGGATCGGTGGCCGCGTTGCCGGAGAAAATGCCGCGCAGCATCCAGCGAGGGCCATCGATGCCCACAATGCGGGTAACCACCTTGCGGCCTCCCTTGACAACGACCGGGAGAGTGAGCTCAGTGCCGAACACACCATCGCTTTCGGATGCCGCCTTGTTGGCCTCGATGAGATCGGCACGCACGTCATCCCACAGTCCGAACGTTTTCGGAGCCGCGAACGCTTCGATCTCCAAGCTGGAGGAACCATAGGTGATGGTGGTTCCCAGAACCTGCTGCGTTGCGCGGTTGGCCTTCACACGAAGTTCGATGCCACGCAGGAACGGCAGGTAGTACGAGCCCATATCAAGGTATTCGTCGTAATCGGGAACATTTTCGTCATCCACGTCCCATGGCCCGTATTCCTCGCCACGGCCAACGTATTCGTTTGCCGGTTCCGGCAGATCCACCGTCTTTTCGGCGGATTCGTTGTTCTCTGTTTCGGATTCCTGGGCGGAATCCTCGTTCTCTTCGACTGCGTTTTCGAGAGCTTCCTCGCTCTGACGCTTCTTCTTGCCGAATCCAAACAGTCCCATGATGTTCCTCATTTCATAACGGTTGCAACCGTGACTAGCCTAGCACCCGCGCTTAATATGCGCTGGGAATTCGTTGTGAACCCACGAAGTCGTCCCTTCCCATCGCGTGGACGCGCCGCGCCCTCGAGGTTCGCGGTGTTTTGAATCAGATGTCGTACATGATGCTCAGCGGCGCATGGTCGGACCAACGCATGTCGTATGCGGGAGCCTTGTCAATCACGAATCCGCATGCCGTTTCAGCCAGTTCCGGAGTGGCGAACTGATAGTCAAGCCTCCATCCGACATTATTGTCGAAAGCCCTGCCACGCTGGCTCCACCATGTATACGGCCCTTGAATGTCTCCGGCGAGTTGACGCATGACGTCCACGAATTCCAGTTCATTCAGCCATCGGTCCACATAGGCGCGTTCGGCGGGAAGGAACCCGGCATGCTTCTCGTTCGCCTTGGCGTTCTTGATATCGAGAGGCGTGTGCGCGATATTGAAATCGCCGCATAGCACGGACTGCTTTCCGCCATTGGCCGCTTCGTCGCGCAATTCACGCAGACGGCCGATCATGGCGTCGAGGAACCGGTATTTTTGCCGCATTTTCTCCGGATCATCAGCGTTTCCGGCATGCACGTACACGCATACGATGGTGATGACGTACCCTTGTGGGGTTTTGACATCCGCCTCGATCCATCGGCCGGAATCGACGTCTTCCCCGAGGCCATCCAGTCCGTAACGCTTCCGCACGATGGGCAGGGACGACAGAAGACCGACGCCAGCCCGACCCTTGATACGGCAGATCTCGTTCATACGTTCGAGCTCGCTTTGGTCGTCGATGCTTCCGGCCGTGCAGTATTCGAAGGCGAACTCGTCGAAGATGGGATCGATTTCGTTTTGCGGCGCACGCACCTCCTGCATGCACCACACATCAGGCGTGTTCTTTCCCGCCCATTCCTCAATACCTTTGCGTTTGGCGGCGCGAAGGCCATTCACGTTCGAAGTCGTAATCGTGATCGTCATAGGCCTCTACCCTAGCCCATATACGAGAAATCCTCCCTCGTGAGGAGGGAGGATCTCAATCACTCAATCAGTCAAGGCCCAGTTGCAGCTTGCCGCCGGGGATGGCGTCAAGAAGGTCGCGGGTGTACTGCTTGCGGGGATGTTCGAAGACCTCATCGGTGGTGGCATGTTCCACGAGATTGCCGTGTTGCATGACCACGACCTCGTCGGCGATCTGGCGGACCACGGCAAGATCATGGGTGATGAACAGGTAGCTCAGACCCTTCTCGGCCTGAAGATCGTTCAGCAGTCGAAGCACCTGATCCTGAACGAGCACGTCCAAAGCGGACACGGCCTCGTCGCAGACGATCACGTCCGGGTCGAGGGCCATGGCTCGCGCGATCGCGATACGCTGACGCTGGCCGCCGGAAAGCTCGTTGGGGTAACGCCAACGCACGCTCCACGGAAGCTCGACCATTTCAAGCAATTCGCGTACACGCTGCGCACGGCTCTTCTTGTCTCCGATGCCATGGATGCGAAGAGGCTCCTCGATGGAACGATAGATGGAGTACATCGGATCGAGAGAACCATACGGATTCTGGAATACCGGCTGCACATGACGACGGAAGTCGAGCAGCTCCTTGCCCTTGAAGCCGGAAATGTCCTTGCCGTCGTAAGTGACGGTACCGGACGTCGGTTCGAGGAGCTTGAGCACCATGTTGGCCACGGTGGACTTTCCGGAACCGGATTCGCCCACGATCGCCAGCGTGCTGCCCTTCTTGATGGAGAAGCTTACATCATTGACGGCCTTGAACATCTCCTTCTTGCGGGGAAGCTTGAATTCACGGGTCAGATGGTCGACCGTGATGATGGACTCGGCATGCAGGGAATCCTCGTTCACCGCATGTTCCATCAGCGAAGTGGCATCCCCACCATGCTCCTTGACGGAGATGATGCGCTGGGAAGCGAGCGAAGGAGCCGCGGCCACAAGTCGCTTGGTGTACGGATGCTGCGGATGCTGCAACACTTCGAGAGACGGACCGGACTCAACGACCTGCCCCTTGTACATCACCACGATATGCTGCGCGCGCTCGGCCGCCAAGCCGAGATCGTGGGTGATGAACAGAACCGCGGTTCCCAAGGAATCGGTAAGATCCTGCAGATGGTCGAGGATCTTCTTTTGCACGGTCACGTCAAGAGCGGATGTCGGCTCATCGGCGATAAGCAGCTCCGGACGGCATGCGAGGCCGATGGCGATCAGCGCACGCTGACGCATGCCACCGGAGAACTCATGCGGGAACTGACGGGCACGGGTGGCGGCGTCCGGAAGACCCGCCTCGGTGAGCAGACCTGCGATTCGGTCGGTCATACCACCGCCGATTACGTACTTCTTGGCGATGTACCAGGCATCCTCGGAGGGAACTCCCGCCTTGATCAGGTCTTCGGCAACACGCCAACGCGTCTCGGAACCGGGAACCCATTCCTCGGTGAAGTACGCCATGGTCTTATCGAATTCCTCACCGCTTTTGCCGGCCTTGACGAGGGCCTCCTTGGCCGCTGCCATTAGATCGGGCAACTGCTTGGATCCAAGGAAGGTTTCGTCCTCGGCGTCCTTGAGTTCCACGTCCTCGCCTGCGAGCGCCTTGGCGAATTCGGAGCGTTTCTCGTGCTTGATGTCCATTTTGTTGGCCACAAGCGCCTCGTAAACCTGCGTTCCCACACGCCACACCGGGTTCAGGTTGCTCATCGGATCCTGCGGAACAAGGCCCATCTTGTTGCCGCGGTACTTGTCGAAGTCCCTCCTTCGAAGGCCGGCAAGTTCCTCGCCCTCGAATTTGATGGATCCGCCGACAACGCGGCCGGTTCCCTGCAGCAGGCCCATGCAGGCCATAGCCGAAGTGGACTTTCCGGAACCGGATTCGCCCACGATGGCCACCCACTGGCCCGGATATACGCTGAAGGTGGCATTTCGTACGGCGTGGATGGGCTGTCCGTCCTCACCGGCGAAATCAACCTGGAGGTTCTTGACGTCGAGCAGCGGTCCGTTGGCGCGCTGCATGGCCTCGAGCTTGTTCTCTGTATTCATTTCAGTCATCGAAAATCCTTCATCTCACTCAGACCGTACGGCTCTTCGGGTCCAGGGCGTCCTTGACGGCGTCGCCCATCATGATGAACGCCAGCACGGTGATGGCCAGCGCGGCGGATGGATAGAACAGCACCATCGGGTCCGTGCGCAGAATGGATTGCGCGTTGGAGATGTCTCCGCCCCAGCTGACGGTAGAAGTCGGCAGGCCGACGCCAAGGAAGCTCAGCGTGGCTTCAAGCACGATGTAGGTGGCCAGAGAGGTGGTTCCGACGACGATGATCGGTGCAAGGGAGTTCGGCAGAATATGGCGGAACAGGTTGCGCAGCGGGGTGGAGCCGAGGGCTGTGGAAGCCGTGTTGAATTCAAGGTTCTTGGCTTCAAGAACGGCGCTTCGCGCGATTCGGGCCACGGAAGTCCAACCGAACAGTGTCATCACGAAGATGATCTTCCAGATGGAGCTGCTGGTGCGGAACATCTGCAGCACAACGATGGCGCCGAGCAGAATCGGCAGTGCCAGGAAGATGTCGGTCAATCGACTCAGCACGGCATCGACCCAGCCACCGAAGAAGCCCGCGATGGCACCGATCAGCGTACCCACAAGCACCACAAGAATGGTTGCGAAAACGCCGACGCTCAGCGAGGTACGGGTTCCGTAAACCACGCGTGAATACACGTCGCAGCCCTGCAGATCATATCCGAACGGGTGACCGGACGAGGCCGGTTCGAGGGAATTGTCGAGGGTGCAGTAATTCGGATCCTGCTTGGTGAACACGCTCGGGAAAAGCGCCACGAAGATGATGAAGACGATGAGCACGCCCGCGATGATGAACAACGGATTCTTACGTAGGGTGCGCCAAGCGTCGGCCCACAGGCTCGAAGCCGGGGCTTCCTCGTCGACCGAGTCGACTTCCTTCAGAGGGGTTTCCTCGAGCGGAGCCACATATCGTTCCTGCCCAGGCAATGCGACATATCGAGTGGAAAGATTGGTTTCGTTCATATCAGTCATTTTCTCGTCCTCCTCAACTCACGCGTAACGAATTCGTGGATCAAGGGCCGCGTAAAGCATATCGACCAGCAGGTTGCACACCACGAAGATGAGCATGAGCAGGGTGACGATGGACACCACAAGGTTGCCTTCGCCCTTGAGGATGCTCTGGTACGTCAGGTAGCCGATGCCATGCACGTTGAAGATGGTCTCGGAAATCATGGCGCCGCCCATAAGCGCGCCAAGATCCTGTCCAAGATAGGTGACGACCGGGATCATGGAATTACGCAGCACGTGACGCTTCAGGACTTCCTTATGGTTCATACCCTTCGCGCGTGCGGTTCGCACATAGTCAAGCGCGATGTTGGAGGAGATCTCCGAACGGCACAGACGGATGATATACGCCATCGATACCGATCCAAGCACCATCGCCGGCATCAACAGGTCGATGAAGCCTGGATTGGAGCCCGCGGTAACGGGCAGAAGCTGCCATTTGACACCGATGAAATACTGTGCCAGGAAGCCGGTGACGAAGGTCGGTACGGAGATGAGCAGCAAGGAGAGGATTAAAATGATTACATCCGGCAGCTTGCCTTTGTACAGGCCGGAGATCACGCCGAAGATCACGCCGAAGATCGCTTCGAAGACGAATGCCATCAGCGCCAGCTTGATGGTGGTCGGGAAGGCGCGTCCGATCTGATCGATGACCAGCTGGCCCGAGAAGGTCTTACCGAAGTCAAGCGTCAGCGCGTTCTTCAGGAACAGCAGATATTGAACAATGAATGGCTTGTCCAGGTTGTATTCGGCACGAATCTGGGCGGCAACCGCTTCATTGACGGGCTTGTCTCCGAACATGGCCTTGACAGGGTCGCCCGGCAACGCGAACACCAGGGCATACACCAAAAGCGTCGTGCCGAGAACCACAGGGATCATCTGCAGAATACGTCGCAGAAGATACTTGCCCATTGGTCTCTCCTTAGTTACTCAATTATCAGGTCGGCCACATGGCGATTGACCTTTTGATAAGAAATCATGCACGGGGTTGGCCGACGACTCACCCCGTTACCGTCAAAAAACGCCAAATTAGTTTTCTATTATAAAAAAATGAAAATAAGCTGGGAAACGTTCCTACAGTGAGCGTTCCCACGATGCAGCCGCACCTTGCTCTGCATGTGCGTTCGCGAACGGACCTTTAAATATGCCAGCAAGGAAGGAACGTCCGTTGGGTTCCTTCCTTGCTGTTATTGAGAACAGTCTATTTGCTCAAATCAGTTGGACTTGGACATGTTCTCGTAAACCGGCAGGTTCTGCCAGTTCATTTCGAAACCACTGACGTTGGTGGAGGCCACACCATAGGCGTTGGCGTAGTACAGCGGAACGGCCGGCAGATCGTTGAGGATCACTTCCTGGGCCTGCTGATACAGCTTGTTCGCCTCGTCGGTGGTCTGGGCGGCGGCGGCCTGGCTAAGCAGATCGTCGAACTTGGTGTTCTTGTAGTCGCCATCGTTGGAACCATTGCCATCGGCGGCGGCGGACGAGAAGTTCTGGACCAGGTAGTTCTCGGCGGACGGATAATCCGGCTGCCAACCACTACGGAACGCACCCTCGACCTGACGGTTGGACACCGCGGTGCGGTAGTCGGTGAAGGTCGGGAACGGGTTGGTGGCGGCGACCTCGGAACCGAGGACGTTGTTGATGGAGTTCACCACGGCGGTGTAGATGGCCTCATGGCCACCATCGGAGTTGTAGGCGAAGGTGAGCTTGTCGTCGGAGGTCCATGCGCTGATGGCGTTGGCCTTCTCCCAGAGTTCCTTGGCCTTGGACTCGTTGTACTTCAGGTTGTCGGAGCCTTCGAGGGAATCGGAGTAGCCCGGGGTGAGCGGGGAGGTGAAGTCGGATGCCGGGGTGCCGGTGCCGTTGAGCACCTTCTCGCAGATGTTCTCACGGTTGATGGCCATGGAGATCGCCTGACGACGCAGGGTGCCTTCCTCGGTGCCGGCCTCGAAATGCTTCAGGTTGGACGGGATGGTGAACTGCTGGATGACGGAGCCGGCCTTGTTGTATGCCTGGACGGTCGAATCGGATTCGAAGGTCTTGGTGGCGGAAGCCGGAACGGATTCCATCACGTCGAGGGATCCGGACTGGATGTCGGCGTAGGCGGCCTCATCCTTGGTGTAGACCTTGAAGGTCACACCGTCGTTCTTCGGGGTACGGTTACCCTTGTAGTCCGGGTTCTTGACGAGCACGATCTCGTTGTCGTGGTCCCAAGAGCTGAACTTGTACGGGCCGTTGCCGACCGGGCTCTCGCCAAAGGCTTCCGGATCGTCGTAGAAGGATTCCGGCAGCGGAGCGAAGGCGGAGTAGCCGACCTTGATGGCGAACACGGAATCGGACTGGTTGAGATCGACGGTGAACTCGGTGTCGCTGACGACGTTCAGGCCTTCGAGCTGCTCATCACCCGTAAGGTTGTCGGCATCCTGCAACTCGTCATAACCCTTGATGGTGGAGAAGAAGGAGGAGCACAGCTGGGCGTTCTTGGCGTTGGCCACATAGCTCCATGCCTTGGTGAAGGATTCAGCGGTCACGGCGGTGCCGTCGGTGAACTTCCAGCCGGACTTGATCTTGATGGTGTACTGGGTGGCGTCGGAGTTGGCTTCGATGGACTCGGCGACCTCGTTGGATGCGTTGCCCTGAGCATCGAAGGAAATCAGACGGGAGAACAGCAGATCGATCGGCTTGCCGCCGCCGGTCTCGTTGGTGTTGCCCGGGATGAGCGGGTTCTGCGGCTCGGAAGCGTAGGCAGTGATGATGTTGCCGCCATCGGAGGCGGTATCGCTGGAAGCGCCACAGCCGCTGAGCAGCATGCCCATCGCGCAAGCCGCGGCAGCGAAAGCCAGAGCTTTCTTCTTCATAGAACATTTCTCCTATTCATAGTGTACGGAGCTTCATAAACCCCTTAAAGCAAAAGAAACGGGAACGGACGTTTTGCATCACACCCATCAACGTTTTGCTAGCAGACATCTATTGTTCACCAATTGAGGGACAACAACGCGACGTCTCATAAGTGGCTCAAAAAAATGGTCATCCAAGATTGATTCACGCCCTCGGAAACGCCTGACCATACCTTGATTTCAGCTGCTCGATGGAAACATGCGTGTAGCGTTGCGTGGTTTTCAGCGAACTGTGCCCAAGAAGTTCCTGGACCTCACGCAGGTCCGCTCCCCCGTCGAGCATATGCGTGGCCGCACTGTGCCGCAAGGCATGCGGGCTGATATCCGGAACACCGGCATTCCGCGCATGCTCATGCACGATTCGCCGAACCATCCGCTGGTCGATGCGGCCGCCCCGAACGCCCAGAAACAGCGCATCGGAGGATTTCGAATCACATAGCAACGGACGTCCCTGTTCCAACCACCGGCGCAAAGCGTTTTCAGCGGGCGCCCCGAACGGAATCACACGCTGTTTGTTGCCTTTTCCAGTCACCTTCACCGTCCGGTTGGAAAAGACCAGGTCATCGACGTCAAGGCCGACCAGTTCCGCGACACGCATGCCCGTCGCGTACAGCAGTTCCAACATGGCTTTGTCCCGTATGCGCGCCGCCTGTTGTTTCGGGCCTTCCTCGCGCGATTGCGAATCGACGCCTTCCTCGCATTCATGGTCCATCAATTGCTCCGCCTGCGATTCGTTGAGCACCGCCGGCAGCGTATCGGGGATCTTCGGCGTCATCAGCATGGCCGCGGGGTCGGAATCGATGATTCCATGTTCGTAGGCCCAGGAGAAGAAGACCCTCGCGGCAACGGTTTTACGGGCCATGCTGCTTCGCGCATGGCGTTTCGACGATTCCGACATCCATATTCTCAAATCGTCGGTATGCACGTCGTCCAGCGACCCACAACCCAGACGCTCGAGTGAGTCCATGCATTCCGCAAGATCGCTCCGGTACGCTTTGCGCGTATTTTCGCTCAGCCCACGATTGGCTTTCAGAAACGTTTCAAACGCGTCGGCGCAGTCATCGAACCGCATATTCGCACCCTCCCATCACCGCGTACGGCCAAGCCCGGGATGCAATCCAGATATTCCCCAATGCATCCACCCGCCGATAGACTAAGCCTTGAATCATATCTTAGGAACAGGCGGTATCATGGCTCGTCATAACTCGCATCGAACACAATCAAACGGAAACGCCACTGATGAGGGCATTGTGGCCAAGGCGATTGACCTGACCAAAATCTACGGTTCGAAAGACAACGAGGTCACAGCCCTCAACCATGTGGACGTGACGTTCAAGCGGGGTGAGATGACCGCCATCATGGGACCGTCAGGTTCCGGAAAATCCACGCTCATGCACTGCATGGCCGGTCTTGACACACCGTCCTCCGGCCAGGTGTTCGTCGAAGGGCTTGAGGTCTCGGCCATGAACCAGAAGCAGTTGACCGATCTTCGCCGCGAACAGATCGGCTTCATTTTCCAATCCTTCAATCTGGTGCCGACCCTGAGCGCGGAGGAGAACATCCTTCTGCCGCTGCAGATAGCCAAGCGCCCGATCGACCGCGATTGGTTCAACCAGGTGGTCGGCGTGGTCGGATTGGAAAAAAGACTGACCCACCGTCCGAGTCAGCTTTCCGGCGGGCAACAGCAGCGTGTGGCCTGCGCACGGGCCATGATGGCACGTCCGTCCGTGATCTTCGCCGATGAACCGACAGGAAACCTCGACTCGCGTTCGAGCCGTGAGGTGCTCGGCTTCCTGCGCGATTCCGTACGTGATTACGGCCAGTCCATCGTCATGGTCACCCATGATCCAAGGGCGGCGTCCTTCGCCGATCGCGTGCTGGTGCTTGCGGACGGCAGCATCACGCAAGACATGCATCATCCGACGTACAACGAGATTCTTGAGGTCTTCGCCGGGGATGACGATGATTACGACGGAGCGGCAATCGCGGGCGACGCCGGCATGGACATGCCTTCGACCGTGGCGGAGGATGCAAGGAAATGATTCGTATCGGATTACGTGACGCGCGCAGCCATTTCGGTCGTTTCATCATGTCGATCGTGGCCATCGCGCTCGGCGTGAGCTTCGTGGTCGGCTCGTTCTGCTTCCGTGAGATGCTCAACAATCAGGTCTCGCAGATGATGTCGACCAACGCGGACCATGATGTGTATGTCCGTGGCTCCGAGGAGATCAAGTCGGATTCCTCGTCTTTGCTTTCCACTGCCAGCTACAACAGCATCGACATCGATCTGGTGGATGAAATCGGCAAGGTCGACGGCGTGGCCTCCGCCCATGTAGGGTATTCGCTGAGCGGAATCGTGCTTGTCGATTCCAACGGAGACGCCGTGACCACCATGGGTTCGCCGACCCTCGCCATCGGAATGACCGAATCGGCGCCGTGGCGTTCCGCGAAATTCATATCCGGCACCTATCCCGAGGGAGAGGATGAAATTGCCCTGCATTCCTTCGCGGCCGAGCAGTCGAACCTGAAAGTCGGGGACAAAGCGAAAATCGTCTACGCCGACGGGCCGCACGACGTTACCGTCAGCGGTGTTTTCTCCACGGACGCCAGCCAGGCGGGCGCCATCATCGTCGGGATCGACAACGCGGTCGCCAAGGAGAAGTCCGACGCTCAATCGGAGGATACCGGCAAAACCTCGATGATCTGCGTCTACGGCGATGAGACCACTCCATTGAACGAACAGCAGCAGCAACAGCTTGCGGATCGGATCAACAAGGCGCTGCCGAAAAGCGCGAAGGCGCATGCCATAACCGGAGACTCGTACCGTGACGAATCCACGAAGTCCACACAGGACGCGTTGGGGTTCATTCAACCGCTGATTCTCATTTTCGCGGTGATCGCGCTGTTCGTTGGGTCGTTCATCATAGCCAACACGTTCTCGATGATCGTACGTGAATCGATGCGGGGATACGCGCTGCTGCGCTCCATCGGCGCATCCCCCATGCAGGTGTTCTCCACGGTGATCGTTCAGGCTCTGGTACTTGGATTCGTGGGATCCGTGTCCGGCATAGCGTTGGGCTGGGGCGTGGTCAAACTGATCGCTTCCGGATTGGACTCCATGGGAATGCCGTTGACCGGCGCCACGGATCCGACCGTTTCCGATATGGCCATCGGCCTGATCGTCGGCATGGTGGTCACTCTGATCGGTGCCGCGCTGCCGGCCAGGAACGCCGCATTGGCGCCTCCCATCCAAGCGATGAACGAGACCGTCAATCCGGAGAAGCCCGTGCGCGCACGCGGCGTTTTCGGAACGATCATGGTGGCGGCGGGATTCATATGCTGGGCGTTCGCCTGCGCATTGGCGAACGCGGACGGCAACGGCCCCACACCATGGAACGCTTTGAACGATATGGCCGTGGGCTGGCCTCTGGGTGTCGGCGCGGCATTGACCGTCATCGGCGTGATCGTGGCGGGGCCGGCATACGTCTCCCCTGCCGGAACCGTATTGGGATGGCTCCCATCGAAGCTTTTCCCCGTTACCGGACGGCTTGCGACGCGCAACATTTCCCGCTCCAAAAGACGCACCTCGAACACTGCGGCCGCGTTGTTCGTCGGCGTTGCCATCGTCAGCTGTCTGGGTGTGGTGGCTTCGTCGGCCCAGGCTTCGGTCAGCTCTCTGATCGACACCGGACTCAAGGCCGATTTCGCGATCGCGTCGGCCTCGTATGGTCGGATCCCCGATCAGGCCATCGAGGATATACGCGATATCGACGGCGTTGAGGATGTGGTGTCCAACCGTGTGGTTCTTGGCGTCAAATACGACGGGGAATCCGTTTCCGGAATCACCTTCGCCACGCAGCCGGAACTGTTCACCAAGATATTCGAGGCGGAGACCACGCAGGGTGATGCCATCGAAGCCTTGGAATCCGGCGAACTTCTGGTGGGCAAAGACGTCGCGGACGATCAGGGATGGCAAGTCGGTCAAAAGGTCAAGGTGACGGCCGAGAACACCGTGATCGACGAGGACGCTACGGCACAGGCACAGGCCGATTACCAGGCGCAGGTGCAGTCGCATGTTCAGGAAATGCAGGAACAGGCCCAGCAACTGGCCCTCTCCGGGGATGCCGCCGCGGCACAGGCGAAAGCCTCCGAAATCGAACAGTATGTGGCGGACGCGCAGAACGTCGATCCCACCACATTCGTACGGACGAAGAAGGAGACCACCGAAAAGACGCTCACGATCGGCGCGATCGTCTCGAATTCCGTATACCGAAGCTATCTGATCATCAACGACGATCTGGCTGAGGAAATCGGCAACAAGCAGACGATGTTCGTCATGCAGGCGTACGTTGCCGATAAGAGCGGCGCCGACACCGCAACGGTGAAGGGTCAGATCAAGAAAGCCGTCAAAAAGTACTACACGGTTTCCGTGTTTGATCGTGACGAGTACAAATCCACGATGAGCTCGATGATCGATCAGGTCCTCATGATCCTGTACGCGTTGCTCGCATTGTCGATCATCATCGCGATCTTCGGCATCGTGAACACGTTGGCGCTCAGCGTTTCCGAACGCACCAAGGAGATCGGCCTGTTGCGCGCCATCGGCACATCCCGCGGCCAGGTGCGAGGCATGCTTGGCATCGAAGCCGCCATCATCTCCGTGTTCGGCACGTTGATGGGATTGGTCGTCGGTGTGGCCGCCGGAGCTGTAATCAGAAGCGTCTATGAGGCCGAAGGTCTGGAAACCCTCGCCATCCCCTGGGCACAGTTGCTGGCGTTCCTGGTGTTGTCGGTAATCGTGGGATTGGTGGCAAGCGTCTCCCCCGCCTCGCGCGCGTTGAAGCAACCCGTACTGGATGCCGTCGCAAGCGAGTGAAAAGCGAGTACCATAGGGCTTTACCACGGTTTTCCGGGGTAAAGCCCTTTTTTTACTGGTTCAGCATTGATTCGATCGTTGCTCGACGATTCGTCTCAAGGAAGGGAGCATCATGACCATCCCAAACGAGATTCCCACCGGCGCGCGTATTGTGGTGCGCACTTGCGAAGGTGTCGATCCGGACGACCAGCGCATGAAATTCCGCGATTACGTAGGCCATGTACGTTCCTGGGACGGCCTCACGTTGGAAATGACCCGGGATGCGGCGGCCAACGGGTCGCGTCCGGAACAACGCGTGAACATCCCCGCCGATGCGATAGTTACGATCAAACCGGTTCCGGAACGTTCCATGACACGTCCCCGCGCATAGGGAAACGGCGCGGCCCGCGCAATGTGGCAGGCAGGCCGCGCCGTCGAAAAAATATCACGTGGGAACGGGTTCGACGGATTACGTCACACCGCGGAACGCACTTGGACCAACACCTTGTGATCTCCATCGAATCGCACGATGTGCTCCCCCCTACGCGCCGACTCCAGCAGTATTCGCTGCCATCCTGTCCGGGGAATATCCATCTCTACCGTTTCACAATGGTCCGTGTAGCCCTCTTTCCGGGACGTGGCCTTGTAGTCGCGGAACGGCTGACCTTGCGAGAAGAATCGGCTCATCTCCTTGGCATCGCTTTCCTGCGTGGCCGCGGTTTGCACTGCGCCGTTATGCGTTCCCATTCCGTGCAGCACGTTGGCCATCAGCGTGAGTCTGTTGGCCATGTTGCGCAACAGCATCTCCACGTTTTCGGCGTCTTCCTCCACCATCGCACGGGTGCGGTCGGGATCGGTCAGCGCGACCCGGGTCATGTCACGCCACGAGCCAGCGGCAAGGGCCGTCGCGATGTTGCGGTTCGGATTGGCCACAAGCTCGTTGATCATGGCCGTCGCGATCACGTGCGGCATATGCGAGATGAGCGCGGCGCAGCGGTCGTGGGTGGCGTCATCGAGCGCGATGAGACGGTTGCCGCAATGTTCGACAATCATGGTCGCCACGGCAAGGAAACGGTCGTATCGAGTGTTCCCGTCCACGGTCACCGCCCACAGGGCATCATCATACAGCGCGGGATTCGACGCCTCCCAGCCGGACAATTCGTTGCCCGCCATCGGATGGGCGCCGACATAGCAATCTTCCAATCCCGCGGATTTGACCTGTTCGCGGACCATGCCCTTGACGCTGCCCACATCCGTAAGCGTGGTGACGTCCTGGTCGATAAGAGGCTTCAGCGCGCCAAGAATCTGCGGCATGGCTTTCAGCGGATTGCACAGCACCAGCACGTCCGGTTTGCCGTCCGCAAGCGCCGCCAGCGTCGGAACGCAGACGATCCCATCGGCTTCGGCCGTTTGGTAGGGCCTGTCGTTGTGATTCCATGCCGTGACCTCGCATCCAGCATTCACCAGTCTGCGGGCCAGGGACCCCCCGATGAGCCCCAATCCCACAATCGCGATTTTCTGCTTCTTCACCACATCAACTCCCTTTTGACCGTTTCGCTGTTCTGCCAATCCTCCGGCAAATGCTCTTTGTCGAGCCGTACTCCGCCTCGCGGAAGCATCCATGAATCCACAGGCGGATTCGGGCGTTCCCTTCTCGGATATACGGCCAAGGTCTTTGCCCAGTCGCCGTGTTCGGCGATTTCCACAAGAGCGTCCGTGAACCGCTGTTCCCATGGAGCCGCGTCGAGGGTGACGATGAAGCTGTATGTTCCGGTACGACCTTTGATTGGACGCGAAATGAAACTCGTCATGTTCAGCCCGTCGTCGCGGAACACGTCAAGCAGGTCGGCCAGGACTCCCGGACCCGTCACCAACGGTATGAGGGTGAGCACGGATTCGTATTCCATGTTCGCTTCGCTTCGGGGGCGTTCCAACAGCTTGGAGACTTCGTTCCGCGGGGCCACCACCAGGAATTCGGTGTTCGCTCCCCGGTAATCCTGGATGGCCGTTCCGATACGTTCGAGGCCATACAGTTCGCCGCATATGCTTGGCCCGAAGGCGATCTGGCCTTCCTCAAGATCGCGGCATGCCGCCGCGTTCGACGATGCCGGAATCTGCTCCAGATTGTGTTCGGCGATGAATCGTTTGCACTGCGCGAGCCCGTGCGAATGGGCCGTGGCCACATGCGCGCGTCCTGCATCGGCGCCTTTTTTCACGTATGCGTCGAATTCCACGTTCACATTGACTTTGGCGAATCCGACAAGATTCTCCTCGTCTATGAGCGCGTCGAGGTTCGGCACCACGTAGCCTTCCACATTGTTTTCCCAGGCTATGACGCCCCAGCCCTCGCCGTTCGAGCTTCTTTCGAAGATTTGGTGAATGCCGTCCAAAGCCACGAGTTCGAATCCGTCTGGTTCAAGTGGCGACAGCGCTTCGGCCGCATTGACGGCGGCCTGATGGGTGAAGGTTCCCTGCGGTCCGAGATAAAACAGCTTTCGTACGCTCATATCAGCCATTCCCTTCCTTTTGCGCAGTTCCTTCTTCGTGGTGTTCCGATTCCGGTAGCGTATTGTGTTCCACGCCGGTGCGAGGAGGGGTCACGAACCAGCGCCGTGGCATGACCAGCATGAGCACGGGAATGACCACAATGCCGAGCAGCCAGAAATATCCGGCATATTCGCTGAAGAACGGCATTTGGCTACCAGAGCCGAAACCGACTGGGATGACCACGTCTCCGCCCGGACCGTAGCCGGACATGACGGACCATACCATCAGGGACGAGCCGATCAGATGCAGGGCAAGTCCCGATATTCCATCCCTCGAACGTGCGCACCATGTGGACAGGATCACGATCAGGTACGCCAATACCAATCCATACGGAATGTTCAAGGATGCGCCCATACGATGGGCCATGGTGCCTATCACACCGACCGCCGCGCCCGCGCACAGGTCAATCAGGAAACGCGCCCATATCGGCAGCCTGTGCGACCAAGGCAGCATGGCGCGGGATTCATCTTGAGCCATGGTTGCCATCATGCACCCCGTTTCTTATAGTTTCCTCACAGCGCATAACCCGAAGATATATCGTCACGGTAAGGAAAAGAGGAGACACGCGCGTGACGCACGCATCCCCTCTCCAATCAGTCGGCAATCACTTGCCGTTCTGGGCGTTGTTCTGGCGGCGCTGCTTCGCACGCCACTTGTACCAATCCTCGCGGTTGAGAATGATCTTGCGGATACGGATGGATTCCGGAGTGACTTCCACGCACTCGTCCTCGTTCGCGAAGTCCAAGGACTCTTCGAGGCTCATCTTGATCGGCGGGGTCAGGGTTTCCAGCACATCAGCGGTGGCGGAGCGCATGTTGGTCATGTGCTTGGCGAGGGTGATGTTCACGTCCAACTCGTCGGGCTTGTTGTTCACGCCGACGACCTGACCTTCGTACACCGGGGACTGCGGTTCGACGAAGAAGTTGCCGCGCGCCTGCAGACGCTGCATGGCGTACGGGGTGGCGATGCCCTTGCGGTCGCACACCATCGAACCGTTCTGGCGGGTCACGATCTGGCCTGCCCACGGAGCGTATCCGGCGGAGATGGAGGCCGCGATGCCGGTGCCTCGGGTCGCGGACAGCAGTGCGGTACGGAAGCCGATCAGGCCACGGGAGGGCACTGTGAACTGCAGACGGACCCAGCCGGTGCCGTGGTTGGTCATGTTGTCCATACGGCCCTTACGATCGGCCATGAGCTGGGTGATCGTGCCCATGTACTCTTCCGGAACGTCGATGGTGGTGTTTTCCATCGGCTCGTTGATCACACCGTCGATGGTCTTGGTGACCACCTGCGGGCGTCCCACGGTCAGCTCGTAGCCTTCACGGCGCATCTGCTCGGCGAGCACGGCCAGTGCGAGTTCGCCACGCCCCTGGACCTCCCAAGCGTCCGGACGGTCGGTAGGAACCACCTTGATGGACACGTTGCCGATGAGCTCACGATCGAGACGGTCCTTGATCATGCGCGCGGTGAGCTTGTGGTCCTTGCCTTCGGTACCCGCCAGCGGGGAATCATTGATGCCGAACGTCATGGAGATGGCCGGGTCGTCGACGTGGATGAGCGGCAGAGGCTTCGGGTCGGACGGGTCGACGATGGTCTCGCCGATCATGATGTCGTTCACGCCCGCGACGGCGACGATGTCTCCCGGGCCCGCGGACTCGACCGGAGTGCGTTCCAGACCCTGGGTACGCAGCAATTCGGAGACACGGAAGTTCTCGATGGATCCATCCACACGGGACAGTCCGTAGGTCTTGCCCTTTTCCAGAGTGCCGTTGTAGATGCGGACGAGTCCGAGTCGGCCAAGGAAGTCGGAGGAATCGATGTTGGCCACGTGGGCCTGCAGGGCGGAGCCCTCCTCGTATTCCGGAGCCGGAATGTTCTTGATGATGGCTTCGAACAGCGGTTCGAGATTGTCGTTGTCCGGAAGACCACCGTTCTCCGGCTGGTTCTCGGAAGCGTAGCCGGCCTTGGCCGCACAATAGATCACGGGAAGATCGAACAGGGCGTCTTCGTCAAGGTCGACGCCTTCCTCGATGACGTCCTGGGCCAAGCCGAGCAGAAGATCGGAGGCTTCGCCGACGACCTCTTCGATTCGGGCGTCCGGACGGTCGGTCTTGTTCACGCACAGAATGACCGGCAGTTTGGCCTCGAGCGCCTTACGCAGCACGAAACGGGTCTGCGGCAGCGGTCCCTCGGATGCGTCCACCAGCAGAACGACGCCATCAACCATGGAGATGCCGCGTTCCACCTCGCCGCCGAAATCGGCGTGGCCGGGGGTGTCGATGATGTTGAGGGTGATGCCTTCCGGGTACCCGTACTTGGCGGCCAGCGGGCCGGTGTACTGCACGGCGGTGTTCTTGGCGAGGATGGTGATGCCCTTCTCACGCTCCAGATCGTTGGAGTCCATCACGCGATCCGGGACTTCCTCACGTTCGTTGAACACGTGGGACTGAGCCAGCATGCCATTGACCAACGTGGTCTTGCCGTGATCAACGTGCGCCACAATCGCTACATTTCGAATATCGCCGCGAACCGCCATCGAAACCTCTCTTAGTATTACTGTTCTCTTGCGTAACCGTTCGGTACGTACATGGTTATCGGTACTTGAAATCCGTACTTACACACAAACCGAACCAATCCTAGCGAAGTAATGCGACAGATATAGCGGGACCCATCGGCGTGATGCCGACGGGCCCGACCCTATATGGCCACAAGTCAGTCCTCCAGTTCCTTGCCGGTGCGTTCGGGCAGGCACAGCGCCGCCACGCAGGCCAGAATGAACGCCACTGCGAACACCACGAACGCCACGGCCTTGTTGCCGCCGGAAAGCGTCAGGAACCACGGTACGAGCAGCGGCGCGATGATGGCCGCCACACGACCGCAGGCAGCCGCCGCTCCGGCAGCGGCACCGCGCAGTCTGGTCGGATAGATTTCCGGTGTCACCGCGTACAGCACGCCCCACGAGCCAAGGTTCGACGCCGACAGCAGCATGCCGAAGCAGAGCACCGCGACCACGGAACCGGCTTGGGAGAAGGCGAACGCCGCCACGGCGGACACCGCCAGGAACGACCCCAAGGTTTTTCTGCGCCCCCAGACCTCCACCAGCCATGCGGCCAGGAAATACCCCGGCAGCTGCGCGATGGCGATGACCAACGTGTAGCCGAACGACTTGGTCAAGGAACCAAACTGGTCAGACAGCAACGACGGCATCCAGGTGAAGGCACCGTAGTAGGAGAAGTTCACGAAGAACCATGTGGCCCAAATCGCCGCGGTGCGGGCGATGTACTTCTTGCCGAACAGCTCACGGGTGTTGATCTTCGGCAACGGTTGGCCCTTCGGAGAAGACACCGGCGCCACGCCACCGGCCCGCTCAAAATACCGTACCGCCTGTTCGGCCTCTTCCTCACGCCCCTTGGATTCCAGGAATCGCACGGATTCCGGGATACGAATGCGTGTCACGATGGCATACAGCAATGGCAGCGCGCCGATGAGCAGCGCCCAACGCCACCCCCGGTCTCCGGTGTTCGGAATCACGAAATACCCGATGCAGGCGGCCACTATCCAGCCTACCGCCCAGAAGGATTCCAACAGCACCGTCATACGTCCGCGCTGTTTGGTCGGCGAGAATTCGGAGACGAGCGTCGACGCGACCGGCAATTCGGCGCCCAGACCCAATCCGATGATCAATCTGGAGACGAGCAACGCGGCCAGCGACCACGACAGCGCCATACAGCCGTTGGCCAGGCCGAAAATCACCAACGTTGCAGAGAAGACCGTCTTGCGCCCAATCCGATCGGCGGCATATCCGCCGAGCGCCGCTCCGACGGCCATGCCGACGAAGCCGATGGACAGCACCCAGCTTTTCTCCGTTGGCGTCAGGTTGAAATGCGGGTCGGCCGCGATGGCCGCGACCACGAACGACACCAGACCGACGTCCATGGCGTCGAACGCCCATCCGATGCCGGACGCCACCAGCAGTTTACGATGCGCCTTGTTGAACGGCAATCTGTCGAGCCGCTCATTGCGGGTAAGCTCGGCCGCTCCCCCAGCGACCCGTTGCGTTGCAGACATTCGATTCCCTTCCCTTGGTTCCTTTTGAATGCGATGCGTCACACCGTGGTCAGGGCGGCGAGCGCGTCATCCTGCGAATCAATGACGGATACGGCGAAATCAGCTCCCGCTTCCGAGACGTTCCATGGTGCCGGCTGAGTCACGTCATGCTTGTACCGATACACAGCGGCCGGTCTGTTACGTCCGACGCGCAGTTTCTTTCCCGTATCCTCAAGCAGGCCGGAAGCGAGCATTTTACGACGGAAGTTCGCCAGATCGATGCTTTCCTCGGCGATCGCCTCGTACACGTCATGCAATTGGCTCAGGGTGAAGCAATCACCCACCAGCCGTGCGACGATGTCGGGATACTCGATTTTTCCGCGTAGCCTCTCCATGGCGTAGTCGACGATTTCGCGATGGTCGAAGGCGAGTTCCGGCAGACGATCCACCGGGAACCATGACACATTGTCACCATCCGTGAATTCGATGTTTTCGTCCATGCCGCCGACCAAGGCCCAATAAACGATGGAGACCATCGGGAGCCCTCCGCATGATCTTGAGGGATTTCCGAAAGTGTAGAGCTGCTCGAGGTATCGCGGATGAAGCGATGTGGTCGAGTCCAGCGCCGCATAAGCCGACTGCTCGAGTGAGCGGCCAGCGCGCAGGTCGCCGCCCGGCAAAGCCCATTGGCCAAGGAACGGCTGACGCACACGCTTGACCAGAGGCATCCACAATGCGCCACGGGTCTGTTCGTTCCGGCCGTCCTCCCGCGCGGTGGGACCCAACGCAAGGATCACCACGGAGACACCGACCTGCGGAGGCTGCCTGCGCCTCTCCGAGACGTTGCCCATGATCATAATGGCCTCGATTCGTCAATCCGAATTGTTTCGAAGCCTCAGTGTAGCACTTATGGTCAACATGACCATAAGTGCTGTCCCTTATATCCGATCAGGCGACGATGCCTTGAGCGACCAGTTCGCGGGCGACTTCCCGGTATTCCTTCGCGGTCTTATGATTCGGCGCGTAAATGGTGATGGGCGCCGCCGCGACCGTGGAATCCGGAAGCTTGATGGAACGCGAGATCACGGAATGGAACACCTTGTCCTGGAAAGCCTCGTATATGCGCTGCAGCACCTCGTCGCAATGCAACGTATGGGTGAACATGGTGACCAGAACCCCATACACCTCAAGACCC
Source organism: Dysosmobacter segnis (assembly GCA_963590945.1). Taxonomy (GTDB): domain Bacteria; phylum Actinomycetota; class Actinomycetes; order Actinomycetales; family Bifidobacteriaceae; genus Bifidobacterium. The sequence goes on along the minus strand of CAVAQZ010000011.1, from coordinate 1,745 downwards.
GGATTGATTCGGGACTGCACCTTCTCGATGGACTGCATGAGCAGCGCCACGCCTCGCAACGCGAAGAACTCGGCCGCCACGGGAATGATCACGCCGTCGGCGGCGGTCAACGCGTTCACCGTCAGCAGGCCCAATGACGGCTGGCAATCGACGATGATCAGATCATATTCGTCCTTGACCTGGCGAAGGACGCTCGCAAGGACCTGTTCTCGGCCGACCTCCGTGACCAACTGCACCTCCGCCGCGGAAAGATCTATGTTTGCGGGCATGACGTCGAGATTCTCGAAATCGGTGTGATGAATCACCTCGTGCACGTCCATCCGAGGATTGAACAACGCGGTGTAGACGGTGTCCTCAACCGTATTGGCGTTGATCCCAAGCCCCACGGTCGCGGCGCCCTGAGGATCGAAATCCACAATCAGCACGCGGCGTCCATACTGGCTCAATGCCCCCGCAATATTGATCGAACTGGTGGTCTTACCAACGCCACCCTTCTGGTTGCACATGGCTATGACCCTGGCCGGACCGTGCGTCCGCAGCGGTTCCGGAGAGGGAAACGTTTCATAATCACGTCCAAGCAAATCCGTAGGCATATGTTTACCTTACCAACATCCTTGTGTCAAAATCTCACTGCATTCCATGCTAGACCATAGTTTCCTCATCAGCTTGCAACAACACCGTCACCTCGCCCGCGGATGGGACGTCAGGTAGGCCTCGATGAGATTTTCGGGGCTCACATGCGTATAGATCTGCGTGGTCGTGACGCTGGCATGGCCGAGCAGTTCCTGCACGGTACGCACGTCGGCTCCCCCCTGAATCAGATGCGTGGCGAAGGAATGCCGAAGCGTATGCGGATGCAGTGGACGGTCGATATGGGCGCGCTCTCCAGCGTTCCTTATGATTTCCCACACCGATTGACGGGAAAGCCGTTTCCCTCGTTTGTTAAGGAACAGCGCCCGACGCTCGGCCACCCCCTTTGCTTTGCCTTCCAGTTCTCCTCTGCCGTCCTTCAGATACCGTCGAAGAGCCTCGCATGCGTAGCTGCCGACCGGCACCAAACGTTGTTTGGAGCCTTTTCCCATCAGCCTTGCCACGCCTTCCTCAAGATCGATGTCGTCGAGATTCGCTCCGCACGCCTCCGAAACACGTGATCCGGTGGCGTACATGAATTCCAGCAAAGCCTTGTCCCTCAGGAGCACGGGATCGTCCACTACGCTCCGACCGCTTTTGGTGTCACGACCGTTCTGCGACACGGGAATCGCATCAAGCAGACGCGCGACCTCGTCGACGGTAAGCACGTCCGGAAGCGTATCCGCGCTTTTCGGGGCTTTCACCTGCGCCGACACATCCTCGCGGACTTCGCGCTCCCCGAGCGCGAAGCGATGAAGGGCGTGTACGCTGGCGAGCCTGCGCGCCTTGCTGCGCGTCGACTCGCCTTCGGCATCCAGAAACGCTATGTAACGTTCGACGTCCTGCGCGTTTACGGCGTTTAAATCGTCCTTGCCTTGTTCATTCAGCCATGTCGCGTATTTGAGGAGATCGGCGCCATACGCATCAATGGTGGCCTTCGAAAGTCCACGTTCCACATCGATATGGGCCAGGAACTGCCGGATCAGATGCCGCAACTCTTTCATGTATGCCCCTCTCCGTCATGTGGTTCGCCAAATCGCATCGATTGAATGCATGCACCGACTCATACTATGCGAAGACCCTCGCCTTGTTCGGGCGAGGGTCTTCATTCACGC
>CAVAQZ010000010.1:0-48090 GCA_963590945.1 Dysosmobacter segnis | reverse complement strand
TGTTCGCCGTTTAAAGCGGTACGCGAGCTGGGTTCAGAACGTCGTGAGACAGTTTGGTCTCTATCCTCTGCGCTCGTTGGAATCCTGAGGAGGCCTGCCCATAGTACGAGAGGACCTGGGTGGACGAACCTCTGGTATGCCGGTTGTCGCGCCAGCGGCACGGCCGGTTGGCTACGTTCGGGAGGGATAACCGCTGAAAGCATCTAAGCGGGAAGCCTGCTCCAAGATTAGGATTCCTTGGCGTCTTCGGATGCCTGTAGCCCGCATGTAGAACACGTGTTTGATAGGCCGGAGGTGGAAGCCCTGCGAGGGGTGGAGCCGACCGGTACTAACGGGCGATGGCGACATCATTTCCCGCTCTCTTTTCTTGGGGGTGGGTGTCGGATTGCGTGGTTTGGTTGTTCTGGTGGCATTGAGCATTGTGGTGTGTCACGGGACGATGCCGGTAGGGTTTTTGTTCGCGTCCGTTGTCCGGTTCCCGGACCGTCACGGTCCATGGCCGGGAACGCCTCCCTCCTGCGTGTGTGTGGTGGGTGTTCTCGTGTGGTTGTGGTTTTGCGGCGGTCATGGCCCAGGTGAGACGCCCGGTCCCATTCCGAACCCGGAAGCTAAGGCCTGGCGCGGCGATGGTACTGCACTCGGAAGGGTGTGGGAGAGTAGCACGCCGCCGCATTCAATCGTTTTGTTGAGGGGATTCCTTGTTCGAGGGATCCCCTCTTCTCATATCCGGGTAAAATTCGGCTTGGGACAAAGGAGCGAATATGTCTTTCGGAATCAGCGATGATGCCATGTCCGTATTGAGCCAATCGCATCAGTCCATTGATGCAGTGGGCAAGGCAATCGAATCCGCCTCGAAACTGGTGGCGCATTGGCCCTTGCAAACAGCGCAGGAAATGGAAAACGACGCCAAATACGCGGAGGATCTGCAGGTACGTTTCACACGAATGATGGCGCGGACCTCGCTTGGATTGCAGGAAGCGATCGACCCTTCCGTGGCCGAGGCCGTGTACGAGGGAATGGATTGGATTCCCGGTTGCAACCAGGAAACCGTCGATGCGCTTATGGACGCCAACCAGGCGTATGACGACATGAGCGTTTTCAGCGAGACGACCGACACTGAATTGTTCTTCGAAGTCGCAAAGACGCTTGGTATCAATGTCGACGCATCCACGGAAGCGAAACTACGGGAAACGTTGCCGTGCACGGTCAAATCCATGAATCAGATCTGCATGGCGTTCACTGAAATCGATGGCGGAGAACATCATAGCGAGAGCAATGTCGAACAATACCCGCTAATCGCGCGATATCTGGCCTCTCAAGCGATTTTCGACGTGCTGATGAACATTGTGTGCCATGGGGTGGAAAACAGGCAGGAACGGGCCGTGCGTGCGCTTCCGGTGCTGTTGTATGTCAACGAGCTTCGTGAACTGTTGGGCGTGCCGCATACCGTATTGAACGAGGATGAACTTGCGCAGCTCATTGATCTGCGGGCGTCCGCATGTTCCGAAACCGCCACGCATAACGGTTTCAATGAACAAACCTTCTGTGAATCGGTGAAGTTCCTGGCGCCCATCGATCGGCAGGAGTGGGACGATCGTGCGCATAAGCTTGAATGGGATCCGAAAAAAGCGGAACAAGAGGCCAAGGAAGCCGATGAGCTCAAGAGCAAAAAGGCCCTTGAGGAAAAGTTCACACACGTGAAGGACGATCCGAACAAACCTCATATCGAACTGTGAATATCGAACTGTAAACAAAAATCCCGGTTGGATGGTGATTCACCTCCAACCGGGATTTTTGTTTACCGGACGCTACGGCTGTGTCAGCCTTTCGCGCGATCAGCTCTGCTGATTCGAAGCGTTGCCCTTGCTCTCGTCATACGGAACCTGTTCGGCTATTGGCTGCTGCGGTTCGGCGAAAGCGGTCTCAGGAGCGGTGGGTTCGGTATACAGCGTCGGAGAAGCCGGCATAGGCGGCACGACCGGCGCGGCCTGCTGCGGTTCGGCAGTGGCATAGCCCGGAGCGGCGTAATTCTGGGTATACGGGTTCTGCTGCGTCATGGGAGCCTGTGGTGCGGGGGCATTGAACTCGGCATATGGAGCGCCGTACGGTTCCTGCTGCGGGACTCCTGGGGCGTAGTATCCCTCTGCGGGAGGCACCGGCGCATATCCAGCTGGAACGTTGTACGGAGCGTCAAAGCGAACTCCGGCGGGATTGCTCTTCGACGCCATGAATACGATGTAGACGATATCCGTGACGAGTATGATCGCAAGGCCGACGAAAACAAGCGCCACACCGAGCAGCGAACTCTCCTCGGAAATTCCGCCAGAGTTGCTGTACGTCGTGGACGTGCCATTCAGAGCGAGCTGGATGGCGCCTGCGCCGAGCAGAACGGCACCGGCTACCGTGATTACGGCGCCGAAGGCCATAATGCCGTAGTAGATGGCGAGCAACCAGCCTGGCTTGTTGGTGTCATGCAGACGGCGGACGGATACCGCCAACGTCGGAATGAAAGCCGCGATGGAGAAAATATAACTGATGATATTGGTGATGTCCTGCATGGTGTTCCGGGAGCTGGCTCCGAACAGACCGAACACATTCGGCAGCAGACCGAGTACCACATTGATGATGAGCACCCACAGAACCCACCACCAGAATTCGCCACGGGATGCGCGGCCCTTGAACGTGGCGTATTTCTTCCAGAAGCGGACGAAAGCCTCACCCATTCCGCAGCCGTAGGCCGGCTGGTCGAGCGGCGCGGTCAGGGAGAAGAAGCCGGAAGACCTCATAGGAGCGCCTTGGGGAGGTGCGGAATATGGATTTTGAGGATTGTATGGGTTGGAATCCATGTTAGTTACCTTTACTAGATATACGGGTGAAAACAGGCTCGTCACCAACCAACAATACTCTTTCGATTCCTTTACGCTGGGAATCACTGTGGAATCATGACATACGTTGCCCGCACGTCCGGTTTGCGCGGCACAATGGAGCCTATGACTGAAGCTGAAAACACCAAACCAGAACTTCCCGAGAACGTCCGCGTGCGTTTCTGCCCGTCTCCGACAGGCATCCCGCACGTCGGCATGGTCCGCACCGCACTGTTCAACTGGGCTGAGGCCCGCCACACCAAAGGCACGTTCGTGTTCCGTATTGAGGATACGGATGCCCAGCGTGATTCCGAGGAAAGCTACAACCAGATCATCGAGGCTCTGAATTGGCTGGGCATCGATTGGGATGAGGGTATCAACGTGGGTGGTCCGGATGGTCCGTACCGCCAGTCCGAGCGCACCCAGATCTACAAGGATGTGGCGGCCAAGCTGTTCGAAGCCGGCTATGCCTATGAGTCCTTCTCCACCCCGGAGGAGATCGAAGCGCGTAACGTGGCCGCGGGACGCCCGAAGGCATTCGGCTATGACGGTTACGATCGCGACCTTACCGAGGAGCAGAAGGCCGCGTTCCGTGCGGAAGGACGCGAGCCGGCCCTGCGTATCCGCATGCCCGACGAGGATGTCGCCTTCGACGATCTGATTCGTGGCCGTATCGAGTTCAAGGCCGGCTCCGTGCCGGATTACGTGATCGTTCGTCCGAACGGCGATCCGCTGTATACGTTGACCAACCCGGTTGACGACGCCATGATGAACATCAACGTCGTGCTGCGTGGCGAGGATCTGCTGAGCTCCACTCCGCGCCAGATCGTGCTGTACCGCTATCTGATCGAGCTGGGCGTCGCCAAGCAGATGCCGCTGTTCGGACACATGCCGTACGTGATGGGTCAGGGCAACAAGAAGCTTTCCAAGCGCGATCCGGAATCCAACCTGTTCCTGCACCGTGACAACGGCTTCATCCGTGAAGGTCTGCTGAACTACCTGGCACTGCTGGGATGGTCCATCGCGGCCGATCGCGACGTGTTCTCCATGGAGGAGATGATCGAGAAGTTCGATGTTCGCGACGTCAAGGCGAACCCGGCGCGTTTCGACATCGACAAGGCCATTTCCATCAACGCCGAGCATATCCGCATGCTTGAGCCGCAGGACTTCCTGGATCGAGCTGTGCCGTACCTGCACCGTGACGGCGTGGTGTCCGCCGATTCCTGGGATGCTCTGACCGACCGTGAACGCGAGGTGCTGCTCGCATCCGTCGAACTCGTGCAGCCGCGTGTGCGTCTGCTGGGGGAAGTCGCCGGCATGGTCGGCTCCCTGCTGTCCACGGAAGGCTACATTGAGCCGGATGACGACGCCCGCAAGCAGCTCAAGGAATCGGCGGGAGACGTGCTTGACAAGGCCATCGAAGCGCTGGATGCCGTTGCCGAAGACGACTGGAAGACCGACTTCCTGCATGAAACCTTGAACAAGACCCTTATCGAGGATGGCGGATACAAGCCGCGTCTGGCGTTTGGTCCGGTGCGCGTGGCCATGAGCGGCCGCCGTGTGTCCCCGCCGCTGTTCGAGTCCATGGAGATCGTCGGCAAGGATGTTGCCGTGGCCCGTCTGCGTGGTCTGCGCGAACATCTGTGATGCGATGACGTTGCGATGCCGCTCCTTTCCGATGAAGGAGCGGCATTTTCAAATCGTTGGAAAATAGCGCGACACGCCGAGACTTGCGCTTGAATGTGGATTCGCGTATATTAATCACTCGTTGCGGTTCACAGCTTGCTGAGAATCACAACGGAGAATTTAAGCCCCCATCGTCTAGCGGTCTAGGACTACGCCCTCTCACGGCGCCAACACCGGTTCAAATCCGGTTGGGGGTACGACGGACAACTTTTCGGAGTTGCCACGCCAGCCAAATTGGGATGTGGTGTAATTGGCAACACAGCTGATTCTGGTTCAGCCATTCTTGGTTCGAGTCCAGGCATCCCAGCCAATGACCCTCGCAGATGCGAGGGTTTTTTGTTTTCCAGGTTTTCAAACGTCCTGTCTTCCTGATCCTGTTCCGGAATGAAGTTCTCCCTGTTGGCGGGGCAAACCGGGAAAAGTGCATTACCCTAGTATGTATGACTGAATTGCAGCACGCAGCGAAGGCCGTGTTAACACGACCGCGTATTCAACCCGCAGAGGAGGGGGACGACCGCCCGTTATCCGTATCCGTCCGTCTGGGGCAGCTGCAATTCCATAATTCAGGCAAATTCCGCGTGCTGCAATTCACGGATGTTCAAGAAGGACCTGAAGTAAGCAAAGACACCATCAGACTTATCGAAGCCTCGCTTGACGCGACTCGACCGGATATCGTGATTTTCACCGGCAATCAGATCGCAGGCTATGATTCCGCATATTCCGACACTTCCCGCAAACGTCGTTGGAGCGGTGTCGGGGCGAGCGCACCTGAAACGGCTCGTACGGAAGCGGAAACTCCGCAAGGCGCGGAGGATGTTGTGCGCAATATCGTGAGAAGGGCGGCCAAGGAACGTTCTGAGCTCGCGATGGAGCGTACCAGACATCTTGTTCGTTCCACGATGGAACGGCTTACGGGTCCGATTTCAGGGAGGGGCGTTCCCTGGGTGGCCACGTTCGGCAACCATGACTTTCAGTGTGGTTTGGATAATGCGGAGATCAACGCCATCTGCCGTGAACTTCCCGGATGCTTGAATCCAGCGTCGCCCTGTGACGATGGAGTGGTGTCCATCCGCGAATCGTATACCCGTATGCTGCCGGGACAGCGTGTGTATTCCTGTGAACCGGGCACCTTCGCCTTGCCGGTGATGGACTGTGAGCGCAAGGGCAACGTGTTGGGGCTGGTGTTGGCCGATTCCGGTGACTATGCGTCTTCCGGTGGTTATGGGAGTCCCTCCGAGGCCACGCTGAACTTTTTGGCCGATGCGCCATACCGGATGGGAGGTTCTTCGCTTTCGGGGGGGATTGCCGCGCAGCCGGAGGAAACGGTCGGATTGTCGAAAGACGAGGTGCCGTTGCCTTGCATGGTATTCCAGCATTTTGCGATTCCGCAATATTATGACCTGCTGAAACCCGCGGCTTACAATGCGGCCCGTGCGATTGAGGGATACCGCAACTTCGCGGGCAGGTACTATGTGCTGGATGAAAGCAAAACGCAGCCGGGCGGCTACTTGGGCGAAGGCGTCAGCTGTCCTGATGTGGACAGCGGTGAGCATGGAATTCTGCGACGCAACGGATTTTTCGCGATTTCGGCCGGTCATGACCACCGCAACGCATTTGCCGGTACTGATAAGGGCCTGACGATGATCGCGTCTCCTACGAGTGGTTTCGGCTCATATGGGCCGGTTCCGGAGAGAAGGGCCGCCCGTTTGATCGAATTTGACATCCGGCATCCGTATGAACCGCGTACTCAGCTGCTTGAATATGGCGAATTGGTTGGTAAGCCGAGTCTGGGCAGGCCCTATGCGTATGGCATGACAAGCGAGTCCAGATCCGATAGCAAGGGGGTGGACCTGCTGCATCGTCCGACTTTGTTGAGCCTGATTGCCGAACGGTTCGGGATGGCGTGAACCAGACAATGAAAAATGCAGGTGGGCGATAGGACCCACCTGCATTTTCACGTCTTCGGCTTGTTGTTTGAATGTGCGTTGGCTGCGGGCGGTGCCGTCAGCGGCCTGCGGAAGCTTTGATCAAAGCTTCGGTGAGATATCGGCCGGCGGCCATTACCAGCGGCGCGTAGCGGCGTCCTGGATTGGCTCCCATGCGGCCGTTCGGGCCGGAGATGGAGATGGCGGCGATCACCTGGCCGGATGCGTTGCGAATAGGCGCGGAGATCGAACATACCCCTTCGTCTCGCTCGTTGACGGATTCGGCCCATCCACGCTTGCGTACGGCGGACAGTTTGGCTGCGGTGAACTTGGCGTGGCGCAGTCCCTGGTGCAGCCGCTCCGGATCCTCCCATGCCAGCAGAATCTGCGCGGCGGAACCGGCTTCCATCGAAAGCATGGCGCCCACCGGGATGGAATCGCGCAGGCCGGATGCGCGCTCCACGGCCGCGATGCACACGCGCATGTCTCCCTGACGACGGTAGATCTGTGCGGATTCGCCGGTGCGGTCCAACAGCGTCTGCAGAATCGGGCCCGCCGCCGTCAGCAGTCGGTCCTCGCCGGCGGCCGCCGCGAGTTCGGCGAAACGCGAGCCGAGGACGAATCGGCCATGCTGGTCGCGTAGCACAAAACGATGGCGTTCCAGCGCGATCGCGAGGCGGTGCGCGGTCGGTCGTGCCAGGCCGGTCGCGGAAACCAGCTGTCCGAGCGTTGCCGGTCCGGATTCGAGCGCGTCGAGGATTTTGACGGTTTTATCGAGCACCCCTACGCCAGAATGAATTTCGTTGCTGCCTACGGTTGCCTGGTAGGATTGCGTTGCTTCAGGTTCTGCGATGCCGAGCTGTGGATTCGGCGTATTGTCTTGCGCGTTCGGTGAGGTCATAAGACGGATTATGCCATCTCACATATTGAAATGCAAAACGTATGTGATGTCGTACTGTTGTATGGGCTGCCTTTTGAAGGCGGTCATGCCGTGATGAAACCTGAAAAAACGCTGGAATCTCAACGAATCCAAGTTGGGAAAACGGTTCTGGTATCTCAAATACCGGCATGCTGGGGCCGCAACGCGTGCACAACCCCATAGGCTTATAGCACGAACGATGCGGGAAGGCAATACCCGCGTGAAAATAGTGGGAAAAAATCGAGGAGGTTCCACAATGGGAACTACATTGGCCGAGAAGGTCTGGGCCGATCATTTGGTGCGCAAGGGGAACGACGGAGCTCCCGACTTGCTGTACATCGACCTGATGCTTATGCACGAGGTGACCAGCCCGCAGGCATTTGAGGGACTGAGGTTGGCGGGACGCAAGCCTCGTCATCTCGACCAGTTGATCGCCACTGAGGACCACAACACGCCCACCGTCGACATCGACCGTCCGAACCCGGATGAGACCTCCACATTGCAGCTGACCACGCTTGAGAAGAACTGCGAGGAATTCGGCGTTCGCCTGTGTCCGCTCGGAGACGCCGATCAGGGCGTCGTGCACGCGTTCGCCCCGGTGCTTGGCCTGACCCAACCCGGCATGACCATTGTGTGCGGCGATTCGCACACCTCCACGCACGGCGCGTTCGGCGCCATGGCCATCGGCATCGGCACTTCCGAGGTCGAGCACGTCATGGCCACACAGACCCTGAGCCTGAAACCGTTCAAGACCATGGCCGTCAACATCGAGGGTGAACTGCCGAAGGGCGTCACCGCCAAAGACATCATTCTTGCGATCATCGCGAAGATCGGTACCGGCGGCGGCCAGGGACACGTCATCGAATACCGCGGCGAAGCCATCAGGAAACTTTCGATGGACGCCCGAATGACCATCTGCAACATGTCGATCGAAGCTGGCGCCCGTGCGGGCATGATCGCGCCGGACGAGGTGACGTTCGAGTACCTGAAGGGCCGTCCGCACGCTCCGGAGGGCGAGATGTGGGACAAGGCCGTCGAATACTGGAAGACGCTGAAGACCGACGACGACGCCGTGTTCGACAAGGAAGTGACCATCAAGGCCGAAGACCTCGAACCGTACGTGACGTGGGGCACCAATCCGGGCCAGGGTATCAGAATCTCCGGCAACGTCCCGGATCCGGAATCCTTCAATGACGAGACCGAGCGCACCGCCGCCCAGCGGGCCATCGAATACATGGGCCTCAAGCCGGGAATGGCGATCAAGGACATCGCGGTCGACACCGTGTTCATCGGTTCCTGCACCAATGGCCGTCTTGAGGATCTGCGCGTGGCCGCGGCCATCATGAAGGGACATCACAAGGCGGAGAACATCCACCGTGTGCTCGTGGTGCCGGCTTCCTCCCGTGTGCGTCTGCAGGCCGAAAAAGAAGGACTCGACAAGATCTTCAAGGACTTCGGCGCCGAATGGCGTAACGCAGGCTGCTCCATGTGCCTGGGCATGAACCCGGACAAGATGGTGGCCCGCGAACGCTCCATCTCCACGTCGAACCGTAATTTCGAGGGACGTCAGGGCAAGGGCTCGCGTACGCATCTGGCATCGCCCGCCGTCGCGGCCGCCACCGCCATCCGCGGGACCATCTCCTCCCCGGCCGATCTGTAAACCATCGCGAAACCGCGAATCGTAAGGACTTTTGAAATGGAAAAACTGACTACCCTCACCGGTGTGGCCGTGCCGCTGCGCCGCTCCAACGTCGACACCGACCAGATCATCCCCGCCGTGTTCCTCAAGCGTGTGCAGAAGACCGGCTTTGATGACGCGCTGTTCTACGCATGGCGTCGTGATCCGGAATTCGTACTCAACCAGCCTGAATACAAGCAGGGCCAGATTCTGGTCGCGGGCCCTGATTTCGGCATCGGATCCTCCCGTGAGCATGCCGTGTGGGCGTTGCATGATTACGGGTTCCGTGTGGTCATCTCGTCCCGTTTCGCCGACATTTTCTACGGCAACACCGCCAAGAACGGCGTGCTGGCCGCGATCATGCCTCAGGAATCCGTCGAACTGCTGTGGAAGCTGCTTGACGAGGAGCCGGGCCGGGAAATGACCGTGAATCTGGAGGAACGCACCGTCACCTGTGGTGACGTCACGTTGCCGTTCGAAGTGAACGATTACATTCGTTGGCGCCTGATGAACGGTTACGACGATATCGATCTGACGCTGCAGTACGAGGACGATATCGTCGCGTACGAGAAGATGCGCGCCGAAAAGTTCCCGTTCAAGCCGAAGACCTTGCCGGTCAAGCGTGAGCCGGTGCAGCCCATAGAATCCGCCCGAGAAGGCGAATACCCTGACTGGCAGGGCCCGTTGGCCGATCGCGGCATCATTTAGCCGCGATGGCTTGTCGGTGGTGCGGTGCACCGCCGACAGGGCGCTGCCTGAGCGAGCTTTTTATGGACGTTGGGTTTGATGCGGCACTATGTCGCCGTCAAACCCAACGTCCTTTGCATCGCCATATGGTGCGGTCGGTCACCTATCCGGATCGAGTCGTTCCGTCGGGAACCGGGCCCACGGATAATCCGGCAGATATTCTCCGTAGTAGGTGTTGGCGGCGTAAGCGCTGCCGCGCAGCATATCGCATAAATCGCAATGTGTGATGAAGCCGTCGATCGGCTTTTTCACGATATTCGTGGCGTTGCGGGAGCGGCAGATCAGATCGCCGGCGTTCGGGTGCACCGTCCGTAGCGTCTTGCGCAACGATTTGACGAGATTGCGGATGTGAATCGACAGCAGAAAATCGTTCCTGGGTCTGCCGTTGCCGTCGGTCCACATCATATCCGCGATCTGGTCGTCCGTGAGAGGTCTGCCGTATGCGTTGATCAGTATGGCCAGCAAAACCTTGGCCTCTTGTGAATCCCAGACGAGCGGCTCTCCCTGAGAGTATGCCTCGAACGTGCCGAATGTGCGGATCATCAGCTGTCTGCGTCCGCTGTTCGCGGCATCTGTCGGGCGATCGTATTTGTATGACGGATATTGCCGCATCGCGTGGTCAAGCAGTGTCACGCAATCGCGCACGTCTTCTTCCGTGACCGGTTTCATCACGTAGCCGACGCTGGCGTCTCCCCGCAAATCGAACGTGTATCCGGCATATGCCGTGGAGAAGATGATTCTTGTCTGCGGACTGATGTCTTTGATCGCCTTCGCCATTTGCAATCCATTTTCCCCGCGCATGCGCAAATCGAGGAACGCGTACGCTATCGAGGCGGGGGAATCACGGAAACCGGGGGAATCGGGGCATGCCGATGCGTTGTCCGCCGAAACTTTTCGTATGAAGGATTTCGCTTCCTGAAATGTCGAGAATCCTTTCACCTGGGCGTCGGCAAACACATTTGCCAAAGTCTTTTCCATGCTTTTGAGAATCAGGGACTCGTCATCAACGGCAATCACATACATGGTTCACACTCTAATGCAATGACCCGGGCGCGTGTCCGACTTCTTGTCGTCGAATCCATGTGGGTTTTCACATCCGCGCCTTCTGACATACTTCGTAAATGAGGGGTTGTCCGGGAGCATAGGTGGGAGCATGAACTACATTCGACGTGTGTGGATGCACTGGTACACGCTCGGTTATCCTGATTTCAGCCATGCGAAGTACATTCGCAGGCTTGCGTCCGACAATCTCGACATGGTGCGTCGGTTATGCATCTTCTGTCAGCCTTTCCTGCTCGGCATGTGTTTTCTACAAAACATCGTGGCCGGTTTGAGCTGGAACAATGTCCTGCCATACTTCGCGGCATGTGTGTCGATCACGACCATTCTCGTGGTGAACAACCGGGTCGTCGGCAAAGGGAACGATCTGTTCCACTCCTATGTGCAGACGGCATTGTTCTCGGCGACTATGGTCATATTGGCGGGATACTACGATCTTGTGGTCTATTCCGGTTCGATTTGCGTCATGACCTGTGTGGCGATTCTCGCGGTCGGTTCGTTGTTCGACAGCCGACCGTTTGAAAATCTCCTTGCATATCTGCTGGGGCTGGCCATGCTGTACTTGGTCATGCGCTGCATGGATAACCCCCAGATCGTTCCGAACATGTTCAACCTTGCCGTTTCCGCGATGCTGGGAACATGCATGGCGTGGTACAAGTCCCGCATGCATTTCAGCCAGATGGTGGCGAACGACAAGGAACTCAAGGCCTTGCAGCATGCCGCGCGCGTGCAGATCATGGTCAGCCAGATCAATCCGCATTTCGTGTGCAACGTACTCGCCACCATCCAGGCCATGTGCGACACGGACACCGACAAAGCCAAGGAGGCCATCGGACTGTTTTCCGCGTACATGCGGGACAACACGGATGCGGTGGCCCGTACGGAGCCGATTCCGTTCTCCATGGAATTGCAGCACATCAAACGATATGTTTCGTTGGAGCAAATGCGATTCGGAGACAAGCTCGTTGTCCGGTACGACATCGAGACCATGAATTTCCGTATTCCTGCGCTAAGCGTACAGCCGATCATCGAAAACGCGGTCAAACACGGGATCGGAGGCAAAGAGGAAGGCGGCGTGGTCGAGCTCAGCACGCGTGAACGGCAGGGAATGGTCCATGTGGAGGTTTCCGACAACGGCGTGGGCATGGACGAAAACAAGCTCCGTGATCTGACGGGAGATTTTCTACGGACGGCCGAGGGGCTCGACAATATGGAAGGCGACGGACGAAGCCATGTGGGTCTGGCGAACGTTCGTGAACGTATACGGCTGATGTCGGACGGCACGGTCGCCATATCAAGTCAGCCGGGGAAGGGCACCAGAATCACGATTTCCATTCCGAAGAATCCGGGTTTCCCCTCTGAATGAGAGACGTGACCCTCCGAGCGGCTGGAAGCGCGGTATGGTGGTTATGTTTTTGCCGCCCAGCCAATCATTCGGAGAGAAGTATGAGTCAGGAATTCGCCCCGTTCTACGACGTCAATCGCACGTATGAAGACAATTACCTGCAGGGCCCGTTCGGCGCGTTCGCCGAAGCGCTGAACAGTGGTCCTTCCGTCGAGGGGATTGCCCGCGAACCGTTCGCCGAGGAATTCCTCGGCTTCCGGGTGAACCTGCCCTTCGGCATTCCCGCCGGACCGCTGCTCAATGAGAAATTCACCACTGCGGCGTTCCGTATGGGCTTCGACTTGGCGGTGTACAAGACCGTGCGCTCGCGTGCGTGGGGATGCAACGCTTTCCCCAATGTGCTGGCCGTGCATCCGAAGAACGCGGACGGCTCCCTGGTCCCAGGCAGTGACGAATTGGACGAGGGCGTGCTCGCCGATACCCGCTATGAACTGCCGATTTCGATTTCCAATAGCTTCGGTGTTCCCTCCCGCGACCCGGACGAATGGCAGCCGGATATGAAGAAGGCGATCGACGCGGCTGGAGACGGCCAGCTGTTGGTGCCGAGTTTCCAAGGTTCCCGTGTGGAAGGTATGGATCAGGAAGCGTACATCGCGGACCATGTGAAGACCGCGCGACTGGTCGCCGAGACGGGGGCCGGTCTGATGGAGATGAACACCAGCTGCCCGAATGAGGGGCACAATCGGCTGCTGTGCCATGATCCGCATCTGGTCGGCCGCATCACGGAGGCCGTGAAGAACGAGATTGGCGATCGTCCGCTGATCGTGAAGTTGGCGTACATCCCGAATGACATCGATCTGGAGACCATGGTGAAGGAAACCGTGACGCATGGCGCGGTGCAGGGATTCTCCACGATCAACACGATTTCCGCGAAGCTGGTCGACGCCGACGGCAACCAAGCGTTGCCGGGGGAGGGGCGTGACCGTTCCGGCGTGTGCGGCAACGCGATTCGTGGCGCCGGTCTCGATATGGTTGGCCGCCTGAGCGCGATTCGCGAGCGACTTGGATTGGATTTCGCGATCGTGGGCGTGGGAGGCGTGATCCGTCCGGAAGATTATCTTGCATACCGCAATGCCGGCGCCAACGCGGTCATGAGCGCCACTGGAGCCATGTGGGATGCGAATCTGGCACGCAGGATCAAGGCCGCGGTCTGACCATGGCCGTTCCGGTCGTCCGCCAGTGTGATTCGGCCGTTCCGACGGCGCGGAATCGTACGAAATTGGGAGACACTGCGCCGAAAGCGGTATTCGCGTGTTCCGCTACAATCTTTGTGGCAGACTTGGCGGTAGTGTGTTTCATGCTTGAATCCTGTAAAAAAGCGAAAGAGGTGGCGCGTGTCTGAGAAGAACAGCGACATTCTGCACGTCGTCGGCGGCAAGCCGCTGAACGGCACCATCAAGGTGCGTGGCGCGAAGAACTTCGTGAGCAAGGCCATGGTGGCCGCGTTGCTTGCTCCGGGCAAGTCCGTGCTGAAGAACGTTCCGGAAATCCGCGATGTGCACGTGGTCTCCGATTTGCTGCGCCTGCACGGCGTGGATGTTGACGTGGATGGGGCGAACGGCATCGTCACGATCGACGCGTCCACCGTGCGGCTGGCCGACGTCGCCGATGTCGATACGCTGTCCGGTTCCTCCCGCATTCCGATCCTGTTCTCGGGTCCGTTGCTGCATCGCTTGGGAGAGGCGTTCATTCCGGCTCTCGGCGGCTGCAACATCGGCGGGCGTCCGATCGACTTCCACCTGGAAACCCTGCGCAAGCTGGGCGCGAACGTCGACAAGGAGCATGCGGACGGCATCCATATCACCGCTCCGAACGGCTTGCACGGAGCCAAGATCAACCTGCCGTATCCGTCCGTGGGCGCCACCGAGCAGACGCTGCTCGCCGCGGTGCTGGCCGAAGGCAAGACGGAGCTTTCCGGTGCCGCCACCGAACCCGAAATCATGGATCTGGTGTGTGTGCTGCAGAAGATGGGCGCGATCATCTCCGTTGATGTCGACCGCACCTTCCGCATCGAAGGCGTCAAGGAACTCAAGGGATACACGCACACTTCGCTGACCGACCGCATCGAGGCCGCATCCTGGGCTTCGGCCGCGCTCGCCACGCATGGCGATATCTTCGTCAAGGGCGCCACCCAGCCGGAAATGATGACCTTCCTGAACGTGTTCCGCAAGATCGGCGGCGAATTCGACATCACCGACAAGGGCATTCGTTTCTGGCATCCGGGCGGAGACCTGAAGCCGGTCGCCATCGAAACGGACGTGCACCCCGGTTTCATGACCGACTGGCAGCAGCCGCTGGTTGTGGCGCTTACCCAGGCGAAGGGCCTTTCCATCGTGCATGAGACAGTGTACGAGAATCGTTTCGGCTTCACCAAGCCGCTGGTGCAGATGGGCGCCACGATTCAGCTGTATCGTGAATGTCTCGGCTCACTGCCATGCCGTTTCCAGCAGCGCAACTACAAGCATTCCGCGGTGATTTTCGGGCCGACTCCGCTGACCGGCCGTGACATCGACGTGCCGGATCTGCGTGGTGGCTTCAGCCACCTGATTGCGGCGCTGACCGCGCAAGGCCCTTCGAACGTGCAGGGAATCTCCCTGATAGACCGTGGCTATGCCGATTTCCGAGGCAAGCTGGAGGCTTTGGGCGCCGATTTCGACTGATCCGCATCTCCCATGAACTTTTAGAGGCCGGTATTTTGGAATACCGGCCTCTTCCATGTCCGCTTTCTTTCCGGATGAGAATATCCGAAAAGAAAGGGTGAGGGGGGGGGTGAAGGGGGTATGGGTGTGCTTCTGGGATACGCTTTTGATACGCCTCGACGGGCATGATTGTCTCCTAGGTAGTTCAAAGGGGGCGCTCATGACCACTAAAAATAAACAGAGATTATTCACATTAAACGAGGCCGCGTATCTGCGGTCCCTTCCGGTGGTAAAGGATGTGAGTGCGACTCGTATCACTTACTCCGACAAATTCAAGGTCGAATGCGTACGCCGATATCTCAAGGGAGATTCGGCTCGCAGGATCTTCCGCGATGCGGGACTTGAACCGTCCCTCATCGGGGTGAAGCGGATCGAGCGCTGCGTCTCGCGTTGGAAGAACACCAAGTCCATCATGGATGAAGCGGTCGGGTACGAGGCCACCGATGGGATGGCCTCGGCCGGTGAGAATGATGGAACGGGTGGGGGCCGATCCGGCAAGGACTTTGTGCTCAACGGCTACGATATCGCCAACGCGGCGTTCGCGGTCATCAGCACAGGCAAGGATGGGCAAGGGAAGTTCGATGTTCGTGATCTGATCATCTACCAGCAGGTGCAGCAGATCACGACACTGCAGGAACAGGTCAACAAGCTGCGAAGCAGAATCGACGGACACGCCGATACGGCGAGGGTTCCCAGTACCGTGGGATGACCGCAACATGATCTGGGTGAATAATCCGAAGACTACCAAAAACAACATAACCGAAGTGAAGCGATAACCGAAGTGAAGCGAACGGCTGAAAGGCCGAACCGGACGGCGGGATCGATGGAAAGAGGAACGACCATCGATCCCGCCGTTCCGCGTATATGCGTGCCTATACGCGTGAATACGGAAATCCGATTCCGAGCCGGAACGCAACTCCGGCGTACGTGGCACAATGGAACGCATGGCATCCAAAGGAAAACCGTCGCCGCGCTCCGCAGTGAAGCCGCTCAGCGACGAGCAAGTGGCGAAACTCGCCGAAAAACATCATCTTGTTGATCCCACCTACGACTTTCCGACCGGACCAAGAACGGCGAATACGGCGGAAATCGAAGCGCAGAACCCCAAGGCCACGCACAGGCTGCTGACCGGTTGCGATATCGTCATGCGCAACCGAAGCAAAGTGCGGGCCTGGGGACTTGAGCATGTTCCGGAAACAGGCCCGTTCATCACGGCGGCAACGCACGTGACCATGTACGACGTGTTCGTGCCGATGGTCGGACTGTTCCACCAAGGTCGCCGTCCGAGATACATGGCCAAAGCCGAAATGGCCAAGTGGCCGCTGATCGGCAAATGGTTCCAGCTGGTAGGCATGCAGCCGGTGCAGCGCCGTTCCGGCAAGGCCAAAGCCATTGAGGAGGCGTCCGTCGAAATCCTCACATCCGGCCGTCCGCTGACGGTATGGCCGGAGGGGACGGTGACGCGTGACCCCCAGAAATGGCCGATGAGCATGAAGAACGGCGTCGGCGTGATTGCGCTCGAAGCCTCCAGACGACTCGGCTACGAGATTCCGCTGTACTGCTCCGTGACGTGGGGTGCGGCGAGCATCAACCATTGGTGGCCGTGGCCTCGCAAGAACGTGGTCATGTGCTTCGATGAAGCGTTGGACTATTCGGACCTGCTGGCCGATTGCGCGCAATGGGGCGAGGAGGTACCCGAACGTCTGGCGGACGAGCTGACCAGACGCATCCGTGTGCGCATGACCGAGATCATGGCCGAAATCCGCGGTGAACAGGCTCCGGAAGGCTACTGGGACTACCGTGCCATGAAACGTGTGCGCGAAATTGCGTAAAAGACGTGCGGGGCGCGAACGATTTCCTGAGCGCACGGTATGGATGCCGGAATCCATACAGAATCGGCTGTAGCATAGTGAAGGCAACGTTAAAGGCGGTAATCCGCGGGAGCGATCCAAGGAGCGAGACAATGACGAACGTGACGGTACTGGGCGCGGGCGCTTGGGGAACGGCCTTCGGCCAAGTACTGGCAGATGCCGGCAACAATGTGACCATGTGGGCGATCGAGCCGGAAATCGTGGAAGGCATCCGAGACCACCATCACAACGGCGTGCGCCTGCCGAGCGTAGAGGTGCTGCCAAGCAACATGACCGCGACGGGAGACCGTGCGGAAGCAGTGGCGAACGCCGACATCGTAATCGTGGCGATCGCGGCGCAATTCGCGCGCGTGGCGCTCGCGGAATTCAAGGACCTCATTCCGCGGACCGCGCTCGTGGCGTCCCTGATGAAAGGCATCGAACGCACCACAGGCAAGCGCATGGATGAAGTGGTCATGGAGACGCTTGATCTGCCGGAGGAACGTTTCGCGGCGATCTCCGGACCCAATCTGAGCAAGCAGATAGCGGATCGCGAACCGGCGGCGACCGTGGTGGCTTGCGCGGACATCGACAATGCGCGTACCATCGCAAAAGCCTGCACCACCGATTATTTCCGCGCGTTCGTGACCCGTGACGTAATCGGCCTTGAAATGTGCGGCTCGCTGAAGAACGTGGTCGCACTGGCGGTCGGCATGGCCCGTGGCGCGGGCTACGGAGAGAACACCGCGGCCATGATCGAAACCCGGGGACTGGCCGAACTCACCGCCTTGGGAAAGGCCGCAGGCGCCGATCCGAAGACCTTCTCCGGACTCGCGGGCGTGGGAGACCTGATCGCCACCTGCGGATCGCCATTGAGTCGCAACTACACATTCGGCGCGAACCTCGGCAAGGGATTGAGTGTTGAAGAGGCCACCAAGGCCAGCAACGGCGTCGCCGAAGGCGTGCCGACCACCGACGCCGTGGTGGCGCTCGGCAAGCAGTACGGTGTGGCCACCCCGCTTGCCTCCGCCATGAGCCGAGTGCTTGCCAACGGCACCTCCTGCGCGCAGATGCTTTCCGAACTATTCGACGACGCGATCTGCGAGGAGTAGGACGAACATGACGAAAAAACGTATTGTCGTAATGTACGGCGGCAAAGCCGACGAGCATTCGATCTCGTGCATCTCCGCGGCCGGAGTGCTGCGCGCGCTCGACCAGAACAAATTCGAGGCCATCACGATCGGCATCACCAAAACCGGTCAGTGGATAGTCGATGGCGAGGACCCCCGCGGATGGAACATGAGCGAAGGCATGCCGACCGTCGAAAAGGTCGATGGGGCCAAAGACGTCGTACTGGACGTCGCCCTCGGCAAGGACGGATTCTTCGCCCGCGAGACCGACGGCACCTTAAGCTCGCTGGGTCATGTGGACGCGGTGCTGCCCGTATTGCACGGCCCGTACGGCGAGGACGGCACCATCCAGGGACTGTTCGAGATGATGAACGTGCCGTACGTCGGATGCGGCGTGCTTGCGTCCTCCACCTGCATGGACAAGCACTACACCAAGGTGCTGCTTGCCGCCGCGGGAATTCCCGTGGCGCCGGGCATCACCCTCGACGCGCGTTCCTATGATGCGGACTCGGCCTTCTCCTCGAACGGCGAGGACATGCTCGCCCAAGTGAAGGAAGCCGGACTGCGCTATCCGCTGTTCGTCAAGCCGTCGCGTGCCGGTTCCAGCTTCGGCGTGACCAAAGTGGAACACGAAGACGATGCCGCCGAACTTGCGGCCGCGGTATTCGAGGCCTCCCATCACGACTGGCGCGTCCTGATCGAACAGGGCATCGACGCGCGTGAAATCGAATGCGCGGTGCTGTGCCCGAAAGCGGGCGACGAGCCGCAGGCAAGCTGGCCTGGCGAGATCGTGCTCGACAAGCGAAGCGAGGACGGCGACCAATTCTACGATTTCGACAGCAAATACGTGGATTCCGACGCCAGCCATGTGGAAGTGCCGGCCAACCTGCCCAAGGAAACCCTCGAAATCGTGCGCGAAACCGCCAAGAAAGCCTTCAAAGCGGTGGATGGCGCCGGTCTGAGCCGAGTCGACACCTTCGTGACGCCGGACGGTGAAGTGATGGTCAACGAAATCAACACCATGCCGGGCTTCACCCCGATCTCCATGTACCCCAAGGCGTGGGACGCTACCGGTCTGAGCTACACGGACCTCATCTCAACCCTCATCGAAGGCGTGTTGGAATAGCGGACACGATCGGATCAACCGAAAGTTTGCCGGAGCGATACGGAAGCAATCCCGAATATCGCTCCGGCTTTACCATAACGACGGTCTGGCTTCAACGATCGCCATTATTTCTTCTTGTCGTCGAAACGAAAAGACAATGAGGATGAACATGATTCCTCCATGCAAGATCACCGCCGGCTCCCTCGCCTCCATGTGATCCGCGATCATGGAAGCCGACGATTCCGACGATTTCGGGCTGATGTTCAGAATGATGGGATAATGATTCCGAACATCAGTCTTATTGAAGCAGCATTTTCAGCATTGGGAGAAGACCTATATGACTTTTCCGCCGAATCCACCGGCTCCCGTTCCACCGGTTCCCACTCCGCCGGTTCCCGCTCCGCCATCCAACCGGCAGCCGCGCAATACGCGGCAGCCTGCACGGACGTGGGGAGACCAACCGCCGCAGCATGGGAATCCCAATCCGTATATGGTGTTGCTGAGGAACGCACGACGTGATTTCTCCCGCGTCGGTGCCGGATTAAGCGTTCTGGTCGTGCTGTGGATCGCGTTGGCGACGGTGGTGTCGTCGGCGCTGTATATGTATCTGCGAGTGCGGAACCTGCCGGATTGGGCCGTGTACGTATCGTCGGGTGTTCCGCTGTATCTTGTGGGCATGCCGATTGCGGCGCTCATCATGCGTAAGGTGTCGACGGTACGGACGCAACGGTTCGACATGCGGCCGGGGATGTTCTTCAAACTGCTGGTCATGTGCTTCCCGATCATGTGCCTTGGCTCGATCATCGGCGTCGTGTTCTCGATGGCGGCGTCGAACGGGCAGGCGACCAATAGGGTCTCCGAACTGGCGCAACATCCGGACATATGGAGCGTCGTGTTCCTGGTGGCCGTCGGGCCGTTCTTCGAGGAATGGATGTTCCGCAAGCAGCTCATTGACCATACGCGCAAGTACGGCGAGAAAACCGCGATCGTGTTCTCCGCGGTCGCATTCGGCCTGTTCCATATGAACATGTTCCAGTTCTTCTACGCGTTCGGTCTGGGACTCATGTTCGGATACGTGTACATGCGTACCAGCAAACTGCGCTATTCGGTGGCCATGCATATGCTGCTCAACTTCAACGGCGGCGTGCTGGTGCCGTGGGTATTCTCGAATATGGATTTCGATTCGCTGGAAGCCGCTCAGAGAAACATTGAAAGCGGACAGATGGAGGCCGGCATGCAATGGGCCGTCCAGAATATGGGAGGCCTTTTCGCGCTATGCATGTATTACCTGGCCTATTTCGTACTGCTTGTGGCGGGTGTGATACTGCTCATCCGAGAGCGTAGGAACTTCGAATTCTATACCGCGCCGGAAGAGCTGCCCAAGGGAACGCGATTGAAAACCGTGTTCGGCAACGTGGGCGCGATTCTGTTCATCCTCATTACGATAGGCGGAACGCTTTACTACCTGCTGTAGTAGCGGTTTCTTCAACGTGAATTGCCGTGCCACGACGTAACCGTCGCGGCACGGCAATGTTGTTTTGAAATGTGCTGTTCCGATCGGCGTCACTGATTGATCGCGCGGTGTTCCAGATGGCCGCAGTCGGCGATCGCAAGCGACACGGCGTCCGCGACCGAGGAAAGTTGCAGGCCGTCCTTGGCGTACGCGTACACGTTGCCTTCAATGCCGTACGGCGAAAAACCGCTTAGGCGAACATCCGTCCGGTAATTCGGATTCAAAAACTCACCGGCCCGCTCATTCACGGCCGCGATTACCTCCCGTTCGACCTGTTGCGCGTCGGAACCGGACTTCGCGGTGAACGGCACCGTGACCAGGCATTCGTTGATGGGGTCAAGTTTTTCAAGCGAAGCGGTGTTCAGAATGGAATTCGGAATGACCATCTCGTTGCCGTTGCGCTCGTGGACGATCGTCTGCCGCCAGTTGATGTCCTGCACCACGCCCTTGGTGCCGGCGATGCTGACCAGATCTCCCGGCTGGATGACGCGGCCGACCATGAGTCCGAATCCGCCGATCACATTGGCTATCGTATCTTTCAAGCCGAGGGAGACGGCAAGGCCGCCGATGCCAAGCGCGGTGAACAGACTGTTCGGATTCACGCCGAACACCGGTTCAAGTACCGTGGCGACGGCCAACGCCCATACCACCGCGCGCAGGATGTTGACGAATATGGAAGCGTTCGGCACCTGTGATTTATAAAGAACCTTGCGCACGACGCGTGAGAGAACCTTGTCGGCGATGAAGGCAATCACCAGTATGACGGCCAGGAGTATGAGCTTGTTGTAATTTGCGGCAAGCCACTGCAGAAGGAAATCAAACGAATTCATGCGGCCCAAGTGTACACGGGCGGATTCGACGCGGGCTGAACTCCCCGCATGCGGCGGAATCGCGATTCCAATATGAGTGAACAAGGACGGAACGTCCTTCGAATCGACGCATAATAAAGGGGAGAACCGTAAACGGAGGGGGAGGAAGCGCGAATGAGCAATATCATCGACTACGCGCGCAGTGAAACGCGCAACTTCGTGGACCTGCCGTTCCGTGCCGCCGATGCGCTCGTACTGGCCCAACTTTCCTACGATGACGTTCCGCAGTCCATCACGAAGCTGGACGATCTCATCGTGCGATACTCCACTTTCAAACGGCGTGCGAGAACCTTCGCCATGGATTTTTCAATCCGACGTCCGGTGGCGTCGTTACGTGCGCTGCATCATGCGCCCTACTGCGGATTGACCATCGCACATGCCGACGACGAGCTGCACCATGTTGCGGACAAGGAGAAGCACGCCGTGGAAAGCGTCGGTTTGGTGGATCCGCAGATCACCCATGACTTCTACAGCGCGGTCGCCGCGAACCCGCGATTCGCGGATATCGAGATGAGCGCATACCGTGAGCAATTCGACAACGAAGAACAAACGCAATTCGCCGCGGTCACCTATCGTCTGCCCTCCGGCGCATTGGTCATAGCGTTCCGAGGCACCGACGACTCACTCGTCGGATGGAAGGAAGACTTCAACATGGCCTTCCAATACCCGGTGCCGGCACAGGTTTCCGCAGCGCAGTACCTGAACGACGTGGCGAGCCTATGGCAGGGGCCGATCATACTCACGGGGCATTCCAAAGGCGGGAATCTGGCGGTATACGCTGCAATGAACGCGCCCGACGAAATCAAGGACCGCGTCGAACACATCTACTCGCTGGACGGTCCGGGCTTCCCGGAAGCGGTGGTGCGCGGCTACGAATACGCAAGCGTCTGCGATCGAATCACGAAGATCGTGCCGGACTCCTCCGTGGTGGGCATGGTCCTTGAAACCCCCGAACGATGCATGGTGGTCAAATCGGACGTGGAAGGCATCATGCAGCACTTCGTGTTCTCATGGCAGATGCACGGCATCGAATTCGCCAAAGTGGAAGACGTGGCCGACAGCTCCATGACGTTCAACAAATCGTTGAACAACTGGCTTTCCAACCTTTCCAAAGAACAACGCGAACATGCCGTGGACGCGCTGTTCTCGGTTCTGGAAGCATCCGGAGCGGGCAGCATCTCCGGAATGATGGCGGCCGGACCAAAAGTCATACCGGAAATGCTCGGCACCTACGTCGGACTCAACGGCGAGGAACGAAAGAACATCAACCAGGCGTTGATGATTCTGCTGCAGGCGGCGCTCGCAAGAAATCCCAAGGTGCAGCGGAAGTAACACGATTTGTTCTAGACATTCTGTACAGTTAATCATGTTTGTAGACAGCGTGACTAATTTGTTACAGGAGGCCGTCATGCCGCGCCCACGCCGAGATTCCGAGATCCTGCCGGCCAAAGAACGTTTGGAGAACGCGTTCTGGGAACTGCTCTCCGAACGCGAGTACCGCAAAATCACCGTGACCGACGTCGTGCGTACGGCCGGGGTGAATCGCAATTCCTTCTACTACCACTTCGCGGGACTGCCGGAGCTTGCCGATTCCGCCATTCAGCATGCCGTGGAGAACACGCCGCGGCCGGCGCTTCCCGATGCGGATTGGGACCCGGATTACGAATGGCGCAAGCATGTGACCGCGCTTCTGAGAGATCCCGATCAAAGGCAGCGCCTTGGTCGATTGGCATTGCTTGCCGGTCCGCACAGCTCTCCGGAACTCATCGCATCGCTACGCGATTTCGGTAGGCTCACGCTCATCGACGTTCTGGGACTTGAACCCGACAACGTGGATCTCAAAACCGATCTGATGCTCGATTTCACGGTCGGAGGCATGCTTGCGGTGTTGCAGCGCTGGCCAAAGCTTAGTGAGCAGCTGCCGTTGGACGCGGTGTTCAACGAGGACCTCGCCGTGCTTTCGGCGGGAATGTTCATGTCGATGTCGAAAACCAACATGCTCGACTACTGGTGCCGGATCTTCGGAAACGGCTTTGTGCCTGGGGAGCGGACCCTTCGTCAAGGGGAGGGCGACAAATCCAAGGACGGTGTCGATTCGCACAGTGAGCCAAATGCGCTTTGACGTGACTTTTCGGTGGTAAAACCGTGGGTAGTGTGTTTGCCGAATGTATGTTGACGCGTGCTTGACGTGTGCGCTCGACGTGAGACCGTGCCGGTGAATCGAGTGGGGCGGTTGAAGGTGAACCGAAAGGCATGACAGGGAGGTTGCGATGATCAACGAGGCATACAAGGCGATGCTCGGCGGCAAGTCCGTTATCCGTGAACTGAGCGAATACGCCACCAAACGTGGCGCTGAAATCGGTTATGAGAACGTGTTCGACTTCTCCCTCGGCAATCCGAGCGTGCCGTGCCCGCAGAGCTTCACCGATGCCATGATCGACTTGTATGAGACGTCCGAACCTGTGGCGTTGCATGGATATTCGCCTTCTCTGGGCATCACGTCGGTACGCGAGGCGATCGCCGACAGTCTTAACCGTCGCTTCGACATGGACTACACGGCCAACCATATTTTCCCGACCACCGGTGCGGCCGGCGCATTGGCCCATGCGCTGCGTGTTGTGACTGCTCCGGGCGATGAGGTGATCACCTTCGCGCCGTACTTTCCCGAATACCAGCCGTATGTGAACGGGACCGGCGCGCATCTGACCGTGGTTCCGGCCGACACGGAGGACTTCCAGATCAATTTCGAGGAGTTCGAGGCGGCTCTGAACCCGGGTACCGCGGCGGTGCTCATCAACACGCCGAACAATCCTTCCGGAGCCGTGTATTCCGCGCGGACGCTGACCCGGCTTGCGCGGATTCTGCTGGACAAGCAACGTGAATACGGCCATGACATCTTCCTGATCTCCGACGAGCCGTACCGCGAGATCCTGTTCGATGGCGGGGAACAGCCGTATCCGAGCAAGTTCTACGACAATACGCTTTCCTGCTATTCGTACTCCAAGTCGCTGAGCCTGCCGGGAGAGCGCCTCGGATATGTGGCGGTGAATCCACGTGCCACCGATGCGGAGCTGATCGTTCCCATGTGTGGCCAGATCAGCCGTGGCACCGGCCACAATTGCCCGGGGTCCAGCGTGCAGCTGGCGGTGGCGAAGGTCGTGGATGAGACGAGCGATCTTTCCGTGTATGAGAAGAACATGAATCTTCTCTACGATGCGTTGGTGCATCTTGGCTTCGAAGTGGTGCGTCCGGGCGGCACGTTCTACATTTTCCCGAAGGCGCTCGAGGAGGATGCGAACGCGTTCTGCATGAAGGCCAAGGATTACGATCTGATTCTCGTGCCGTCCGACAGCTTCGGCGTTCCGGGCTACTTCCGTATGGCGTATTGCATTGACACGGAGAAGGTGGAGCGTTCCATCGCGGCTCTTGAGAAGTTCGTGCGCGAGGTGTACGGCCGCTGAATGCGGTTTTTCGTGGGCGTCCCGGCTGTTTGTTCGACGGCCGGGACGCCCTTTGTTGCGTCTGCGATGGGCGTATGCGGTCGCGGCGGACGCAAACGTTTCAGAAGAACTTGAGAGCCCTGGCCACTTCGTCGACGATTTCGAACATGGCTTCTCTTGCGCGCTCCGGCTCGCCTTTCGCGATCGCGTCGGCCACGGCGTCGTGAGCGTCGAGCGCGTCCGGCTTCGGCTTCATCGGGTACTTGCCGAGTTCCACTCGCCCGCGCAATACGGTGGCGATGGTGTCGGCAAGCGCCGCGAACAGCTCGTTGCCGCTTTCGCGCAGTATCAGCGTGTGGAATTCCACATCCAGATCATGGAACCTCGCCAATCCCGCGGAGCCTTCCTCGTTGGCTTCGGCGTATTGCCGCATCTGCGATGCGTAGACGGGGAATTTCGCCTTGACCTCGATCGACGCGAGTCGTGCCGCGGATGCCGCCGCCGCGGGTTCGACGGCGAGGCGCAGCTCGGTGAGCGACGACAGTTGCTGCTCTCGTTGCGTTGAGTGCAGCCTCCACTCGATTACCTTGTGGTTGAGCGCCTGCCATTCGTTGAACGGTCTGGCCACGAGCCCCACGCGGCGGCGCACCAGCACGGCGTCCATGGATTCGAGGGTCTTCGCGACCTCTCTGGCCACGGTTCGGGAGACTCCGAACCGGCTTTGCAGGTCTTCCAGCGTAAGGCTTTGCCCGGCCGGCCAAATGCCGTCGAGTATCTCAATGGCCAAGGTGCGACTAACGGCTTCCTGGAGAAGCTCTCCTCCCGTGTTTCCGGCGTTCTCGGTCATTGTTCCCTTTCTTGTCCTGCTCCTTGAATCATACCAAGTCATATGTTTTTTCTAAAAAGTAGTACTTTTGAGTTGACAGGTAATACTTTTAAGGTTTATGATATTCTCATTCCGATCGCGAGGCAGCGGCGGAAGATCATTCCAAAGGAGCGACAATGAGCATTCACGTAGTGGTGATGGGCGTTGCAGGATGCGGCAAGTCAACCGTGGCCGAAGCGATCCACGAACGACTGGGCTATGCGTACGCCGAAGGCGACGACTTCCATCCACAGGCCAACATAGACAAAATGAGCGCAGGCATTCCGCTGACCGACGAGGACCGCTGGCCCTGGCTGGAAGTCATCAACAAGTGGATGGTGGCACGCGAGGCGCTCGACGAGAACACGGTCGTATCCAGCTCGGCCCTCAAGCGCAGCTATCGCGAAGTGCTCGCCAAGGATGTTCCCGTCTTCTTCATCCATCTCAACGGAACCCGTGAACTCATCCAACAGCGATTGAGCGAACGCAAGGGGCACTTCATGCCGCCGGCGCTGCTGCCAAGCCAGTTCGCCATTCTCGAACCGCTCGCGGAAGATGAAAACGGTGTGGAAATCTCCATCGAAGGCAGCGTCGACGACATGGTGGAGCGTGCGCTCGACGCGCTGAACGCATATGCGGCGACCCTTGCCGCGAAATCGCAGGAACAAGCCGCGTAACAAGCGTCAATCATAGGAAATTCGGAATCAAGGAGGATTCATGAATCTCATAGCAGCGGCGGTCATCGGCATCGCCATAATCGTTCTCCTCATCGCGGTATGCAAAGTGCATCCGTTCCTCTCCCTGCTGGCGGGCTCCTTCGTCATGGCCGTGTGCGCGGGCGTGGAATATGACCAGGCGTTCACGAGCTTCACGTCGGGCGTCGGATCCACCATCTCCAATGTGGGCCTGCTGATCGCATTCGGCTCGATCATCGGCACGATTCTGTTTAAGTCCGGCGGAGCCGACACGATCGTCGACACCATCATGGACAAGACCCCATTGCAGCGTCTGCCATGGGCCATGGCGCTCATCGCGTTCATCGTCGGCATCCCGATGTTCTTCGAAGTCGGCGTGGTCATCCTCATTCCGGTCGTGCTCTTCGCCGCAAGACGAGCCAAGGCGCCGGTCGTGTTGCTGGGCATCCCCGCCCTTGCCGGACTCTCCACCCTGCACGCATTCGTACCGCCGCACCCAGGCCCGCTCACCGCAATCGGCGCGCTCAACGCGAATCTCGGCGTCACGCTCGGCCTCGGCCTGCTTGTGGCCATTCCGACGGTCATCATCTCCGGTCCGCTGTTCGGACGTCTCGCGGCCAAGTGGGTGCCGATCGCGGCTCCTGAAAACCAGGCCGAGGCGGAAGCTCCGAAATCCGCGGAAAACCGTCCTTCCTTCGCCACCGCGATCGCGGTCATCCTGCTGCCCGTGGTACTCATGCTCGCCTCTTCCGTGGTTGATCTGACCGGACAGAGCGAAACCGCATGGGGCCGTGTGCTCGCATTCGTCGGCACGCCGCTCGTGGCGCTGCTGCTGACCACGATTTTCGCGATGGTGGTGCTCGGATACCTGCAGAAGTTCAGCCGCGACGCCGTCAACGGCATGGTCGGACAGTCCTTCGGGTCGGTTGCGAGCATCATCCTGATCGTCGCGGCCGGCGGTGGCTTCAAGCAGACGCTCGTCGATTCCGGCATCGGTGACGTGATCGCCAACTCGATCACCGAATCGGCCATGAATCCGCTGATCGCAGGATGGCTGGTGGCCGTGCTCATCCGACTCGCCACAGGTTCGGCCACCGTGGCCACCGTCACCGCGTCCGGCATCATGGTGCCGCTCGCCACCGGCATGAGCCCGACCCACCTGGCGTTGCTGGTGCTGGCCATCGGCGCGGGATCCGTGTTCTTCTCCCACCTGAACGACGCCGGATTCTGGCTGGTCAAGGAATACTTCGGCATGAGCGTGGGACAGACGCTTAAGACCTGGTCGCTGATGGAAACGGTGCTGTCGGTGGTCGGCCTTGGATGCGTGATGATGCTCTCGCTGGTTCTATGAATCCTGCGGCGGGTGCTGTGAGGGGTCTCCGACATCCGCCGCTTGCCGAACACGATGAATGTCCGGTTCCCCGGGACCCTCAATACTTGCCGCCCGGCCTTTCCGTAATCCTCTTTATTGCGTTGCGGAGAGCTACGGGAACGCACGGGCGGCGATCTTCCTACAACTCAACTCAACACAACTCAACACGGCAATCGTAAAACCCTAAACCCCGACGACGATCCAATGAACGATTCATCGAAAGACGTCGGAAATCAATGTAGAAAGAAGAACATCATGAAGCTTGGAATGATTGGCCTCGGCCGAATGGGCGGCAACATGGCGAAGCGCATCGCGGCCGCGGGGCATGAAGTCGTGGGCTACGATCAATCACCCGAATCCGATCGTACGGTGGCAAGCCTTGACGAGCTTGTGGCGGCGCTCGACGCACCGCGAATCGTGTGGGTCATGGTACCTGCCGGAGCGGCCACCGATAGCACCGTGAACGCGTTGTCGGAACTGCTTGAGCCGGGCGACATGATCATCGACGGCGGAAACTCCCGCTATACCGACGATGCCCGCCATGGGAAGGAGCTCGCAGCCAAGGGCATCCGATTCATGGACTGCGGCGTGTCCGGAGGCGTGTGGGGCATCGACCGTGGATATGCGCTGATGGTTGGCGGCAGCGAGGAGGACTTCGAATCCGTGAAGCCCGTATTCGAAGCGCTCAAGCCGGAAGGTGAGAGCGGTCTGGTGCTGGCGGGCCCGGTCGGTGGCGGGCATTTCGCCAAAATGGTGCACAACGGCATCGAATACGGCATGATGCAGGCGTTCGGCGAGGGCTTTGCCACCATGGTCAAATCCGAACTGATCAATGATCCGGCCGCGGTGATGTCGTCCTGGCGAGACGGTTCGGTGGTTCAATCGTGGCTGCTGGATCTGCTGGCCATCGCGTTCAAGTCCGATCCGACGCTCGAATCCATGCCGCCGGTGGCCAATGAATCCGGCGAGGCGAAGTGGATGATTGAAGCCGCGCTTGAGCTGGGCGTGCCCACCCCGGCCACGGCCGCTGCGCTGTATGCCCGCCAGGCTTCGCGTGGCGGCGCGGACGACATTCTGCGCGTGGTCTCCACCATGCGGGCCCAGTTCGGCGGCCACGTCACCAAGATCGACGAAATCGCGACGCACTGAGCATCCGTTTTCCCTTTCTCGGGTGCGCAGTACCGGGCGTGCGACGGGGATTCTCCGTCGCACGCCCGTTTTTTCTGCATCATTTGGCGCTAAAATGATGCAGAAAAGGAAAAGATGATGCAGAAAGACGGGATGGCGATGGCAATGCGCGTATTTGATTACCTCTCATTGCCGGAAAACCTTTGCTCGCCTGCGATCACCAGGTTGCTGTTGGAACTTCGAGAATGTAAGGGGCGTCAATCGTTGTGGTTGACGGCCCGACAGGAAACGCTGCGGTCTTTGCTTGAGGTAGCGAAGGTGGAAAGCGTGGGTGCGTCGAATCGTATTGAAGGCATTGCGACCACCCAACCGCGACTACAAGGCATTGTGTTGCGTGACACTGAGCCACGGGGACGTGATGAGCAGGAAATTGCCGGGTACCGTGATGTGCTGGCGCTCATTCACGAGCAGCACGACTACATTGAGGTAACGCCCAACGTCATTCTTCAACTGCACCGCGATCTCATGCGTCATACTTCATTCTCTTTCGGTGGTCGTTGGAAAGACACGAATAATGTGATTGCTGGTGTCAACGCCAAAGGTGAGCGGATTACTCGTTTTGTGCCGATACCGGCGATTGCCACGGCAGACACGATGGAGCGGCTATGTGAAGCGCTCCATGAAGGACTTGCGCAAGGTGACGGAGATTCGTTGCTTACCGTCTGCAGGTTCATATTCGATTTTCTGTGCGTTCACCCATTCAACGATGGCAATGGTCGCATGAGTCGGTTGCTGACAGTGTTGTTGCTGGAGCGGCTTGGGTACGAAGTCGGCGCATACGTCAGCATCGAGCGTTTGATTGAGGACAATAAAGCGCTGTATTACGAAGCTCTTGCCGCCAGTTCCTCAAGCTGGCAAGACGGTAATAATGATGAGGCGCCCTTCGTGCAGTTCATGCTGGGAATTATATTGGCCGCGTATCGTGATTTCGCTGATCGGGTGGAGTCGGTAAGTGGCAATGCGCGCCGTACCAAGACGCAGCGTGTGGCGGATGTGTTCGATCGTAGACTTGGCAAAGTGACCAAGGCCATGATCCATGAGGAATGTCCGGATGTCAGCATGGTCACCATCGAGCGTACGCTTGCCAAACTTGTTGCCGAAGGTCGTATTCGCAAGGTCGACTCCGGGCGCAATACCGGTTACGTTGTGCGGGAATGAACCGTGTCAGGCACGGGTCGGGTCCTTCTGTCGAATAAGGAAGAACAGCGCAACGGTCAGCAGCAGCGCGATGGAAAGCACACCGATGGATGCGCTTCCGGTCAGCGCGGTGGTGGTCGCCACGAGGAACGTGCCGAGAATCGAAGCGGTCTTACCGAAAATGTCGTAGAAGCCGTAATACTCGTTGGCGTGGTTCTTCGGAATGATCTTGCCGTAGTAGGAGCGCGACAACGCTTGGATGCCGCCCTGGAACATGCCCACAAGAATCGCAAGAATCCAGAATTCCGCAGCGGAACGCAGGAAAAACGCGGCGAAGAACACAATGCACATATAGGCCGCCACGGCCGCAAGGATCATGTTTTTGGAACCGAATCGTCCGGCCAGCCTTCCATACAGCATGGAACTCGGGAACGCCACGAACTGCGTCGCCAGCAGTGCGGCCACCAGCTGGGTGGAATCGATGCCGAGCTGGGTACCGTACGAGGTGCTCATGGAAATGACCGTGTTCACGGCGTCGATGTAGAAGAAGAACGCGATCATGAACATCCAAAGCGGCTTGTTCTTGCGGATGGCCCTGAACGTTGCCGCCTGCTGTACGAAAGTGTCGCGGATCGCCTGGCCGGTCTGGCTTGCGGTCGCGCGGTAATGCGTCTGCTTATAGCTGGTCAGCAGCGGAATGGTGAATGCCACCCACCATGCGGCGGTGACCAAGAACGATATGCGTATACAGGTGACCGTGCTCATGCCGAGGAGCGCCGGGCCTGCGAAAATCAGCGCGATGCATGCGATGAACGGCACTGTGGAACCGACGTAACCCCATGCGTAACCGTGGGAGGACACGCGGTCCATACGGTCGTTCGAGGTGGTGTCGACCAACATCGAATCGTAGAACGTGAGCGAGCCGTTCAATCCGATGGTCGCGAGCACGTACACAACAAGAAACGCGAACCAGCCGAGCGGCATCGCCATCGCGCAGCACATGACCACGCCGGTCAGGAAGAATCCCGTGAAGAAGCGGATCTTCATGCCCTGAACGTCCGCGATGGAACCAAGCAGCGGCATCAGGGCTGCGATGACCAGCGACGCGATGGTCTGTGCGTACCCCCAAGTCGACATGAGGTTCGCTTCGCCAGCCGCCTGCAACAGGGAATTGGCGTAGATCGGCACCACTGCGGTTGAAAGCAGGACGAATGCGGAATTGCCGATGTCGTATGCGATCCATTGTGTTTCGCGGGTGGTCAATCGTGCGCCTTCCATGAACCTGGCTACGCGTGATCGAGGTGTTTCGGCGCTGGAGCTGTCCGTCATTCGTTGACTCTTTCTAAATAAATGTCAATCATGAATCCATCTTATTTCATCGTAGGGGTGATTGGCCATGGTTGGGGCCTCACAACATGAACAGCCTATGAACAACGCCTTGGTGTGGGGTGGCGGGTGGCTGGGTATGCGCTGGGTCGGCCGCGCCTACGTAAGGCGGGAGAACGATTTGCCGGCCATCGTTTGCGGTTGGGCGGGGCTGGTTGTATAGTTAAAAAGTTGTGTGTTCTGCCTTGCGTGCATATGCGGGGTTCCGAACACGCAGACTTGCAAGTCAATAGTAATTATAGGGAGTCCATTATGGCAGCTCGTTGCGCAGTGTGCGGCAAGGGACCGCAGACCGGTTTCACCGTTTCGCACTCACATATTCGCAATAAGCGCACCTTCCGCCCGAATCTGCAGCCGGTTCGCACCACCATCGACGGCGAGAACGTTCGCGTTCGCGTTTGCGTCAAGTGCCTCAAGGCTGGCAAGGTTCAGCGCGTCGAAGCGTGAATCGCGAAATAACAGCTTGAAACCCCGGTAGACTTTGGTCGCCGGGGTTTTGCTTTGCCGGGAACGCCTTGTATGGATTGTTCGGCTTCCAGCGATGTCATCGGACATGTGCCACAATGAGACACTATGAGCACCACATTGGAAACCCCGATTTCTTCGATCGAAAAGAAGAACACTCGTCGCGTCAACGCGTTGAAATCATTGGGTGTGGTGTCGGTTGGCGATGCGCTGACGTACTATCCGTTCCGAATCACCGAGCCCGTGCCGCCCAAGGCCTTGCAGGAGGCGAGAATCGGGGAGAAGATGGCGTTTGCGGCGCATGTTCGCGAGGTGCGCGTCTTTCCGATGGCCCGTCGCGGATACAGGTTGGTCGCCACCGTCGACGATTCCGAATTCGCCGCATCTCGGAGGATGGCCGGTTCCCTTGCCTCGCTTGTTTTCTTCTCGTATAAGAAATCGTATGTCGATTGGGTGCAGAGGCGGTTGCATGACGGTGCATTGCTGGTGGTCTGCGGCGAGCCCAGTGTGTATGGGGACCGTTTGCAGTTCACCCATCCCGATCTGCTCACCATCGATCCGGCGGGTACGCAACCGGATGCTCCGGAAACGATGGCGCAACGCTATGATGCCCGAACCATGGAGGAGGCGTTGAGCCGCGTATGCCGTCCACGCCCGGTATACCATGCGAATTCGCGTATTTCCAGTGAACGTATCCACGAGTCGATTCTGCGGTATATGGACGAATTGCGCGGTGAAGCGGTTCCCGTGCAGCAGGACCAATCTACACAGCAGGCTCAACCCGTGCAACAGGATCGTGCCGCGCAGTTGCAGGCGTTGATGGTTGCGGTTCCGGACATCATCCCCGAAGACCTGCGACGGAAGTACGGTTGGATGCATCGCGCGGAAGCGTTCATGGCGATCCACGATCCGGAGAACAAGGCCGAATTCGACCTTGCGTTGGAAACATTGCGCTATGAGGAGGCCCTCGTCTGCCAGACCGCGCTGGTGAAGTCGCGTGACTCCTCACGCAAAACCTCGGCGAAGGCATGTGCGGACGCATCGCTGAAAAACGATTTCATAGCCTCGCTGCCGTTTTCTCTGACTGACGGGCAGCGAGAGGTAATCGAAGATATTTCGGCTGATATGGCCCGCGATTACCCGATGCAGCGTCTGCTGCAGGGCGAAGTCGGTTCCGGCAAGACGGTGGTCGCGGTAGCGGCCATGATGCAGGCCGTGGGATCGGGCGGCCAGACGGTGCTCGTGGCGCCGACGCAGGTGCTTGCGGAGCAGCATTACGAGAGCATCCGCGCGATGGTGGCCAGGATGGAGCATCCCGACGATGACGAACCGGATGAATCATCCACGCGCACTTCGGTGCTTCTGCTGACGGGCGGTATGAAACTCGCTGCGCGCCGCCGCGCGCTGGCCACCGCGGCAAGCGGGGTTCCCTGTATAGTCGTGGCCACGCATGCCGCGTTCTCGAAGACGTTCCAAGCGCCGAACCTTACCTTGGCGGTGATCGACGAACAGCATCGTTTCGGCGTCGAGCAGCGTGAATCGTTGAATTCCAAAGCATCGAACGCGCCGCATCTGCTGGTCATGACCGCAACGCCGATTCCGCGCACCGCTGCCATGACCTGGTTCGGCGACCTTGATATTTCGTGGCTCACGGAGCTTCCGGGCGGTAGAAAACCGATTCGTACGTTCGTGGTCCAGGAGGCGAACGCGCCGCTGATGGCGGAGA
The DNA here is from genome assembly GCA_963590945.1 of Dysosmobacter segnis. Taxonomy (GTDB): domain Bacteria; phylum Actinomycetota; class Actinomycetes; order Actinomycetales; family Bifidobacteriaceae; genus Bifidobacterium. The sequence goes on along the minus strand of CAVAQZ010000010.1, from coordinate 14,367 downwards.
TGTTCACCCTGATCCGAAGCCGGATCGACGCGGGGGAGCGGGCCTACGTGGTGTGCCCGCGCATCGACGCGGATTCCGAAAAGCCCGACGCGCTGCCGGACGATTCGGAAAGCCGGAATTTCGACGATATGTACGATCTTGGCGAGGACGACGACAAACATGCCGAACGTCCGCCGCTGCATTCCGTCGCAGAAATCGCGGAACGGCTGTCGGCGCTTCCACAGTTCGCAGGCATCCGCTTCGCCACGTTGACCGGCCGTGACGACGATGAGACGAAGGCGCGCGTCATGGCAGGGTTCGCGTCGGGGGAGACTCCCGTGCTGGTGGCGACCACGGTCATCGAAGTCGGCGTGGATGTCGCGCAAGCCAGCTGCATCGTCATTTTCGATGCGGACCGGTACGGATTGTCTCAGCTGCACCAGTTGCGCGGCCGTGTGGGACGAGGCGGCACCCATTCGTGGGCGTTCCTGATTTCCCGCGCCGAAGACGGCAGCGATGCCGCGGCACGGCTCGGCGTGATTAGAGGGACCTTGGACGGCGCGAAGATAGCGCAGGCCGATTTGGAGTTCCGCGGAGCCGGAGACGTCCTCGGCGACGCGCAGTCCGGAGGCAAATCAAGTCTGAAACTGCTGCGTGTGGTCAAGGACGTGAAGATCATCGAGAACGCGCGTGATGATGCGCGGACGATTGTTGCCGGTGATGCCGATCTGCTTGATCATGTGCAGCTTGCCGGAGCGGTGCTTGATTTCACGCGCGGCAACGAGACCTTCCTGACCAGCAATTAGTCTAGAAGCCATGCGTGTTATTTCCGGACGATTCAAGGGTGTGGCGTTGACCACGCCGAAGGCAGGTACCAGGCCGACCACAGACCGTACGAAAGAGGCCATCTTCTCGCGTCTCGACTCATGGGGAGCGCTTGACGACGCGCATGTGCTGGATTTGTTCGCGGGAACCGGCGCCCTTGGAATCGAAGCGTTGAGCCGTGGCGCCCGCGATCTGGTCGCCGTGGAATCCTCGGCTCCGGCGGCGGCGTTGATCGCGAAGACCCTGAACACGTTGAAGCACAACCGTTCGTGGGAATCGGGAATGAACGCCCGCGTAATCAAGGCCCGGGCGGAAAAGTACGCGTCCTCGGCCGCCTCGGTGGTGCCGTTCGGCGTGATCTTCATCGATCCGCCGTACGCGTTCGCAACCGAGGAATGCAACCAGCTACTTGCCGATCTTGCCGGGCGCGATCTGACTGACGAGCGTTCCGTCATCGTGCTGGAACGCTCCACCCGATCGGATGAACCGGTTCCTCCCAACGGATGGGAGATAGTCGATCGGCGTGATTACGGCGAAACGGCCGTCTACTATATCTGCCCTATTGCGCAGGAAGACTAGGCGCACTTTCAAGTAAGACGAATATGTTAGGGCGTGTCGGAACGCGGTTATTGGATACGTTCCGCCCCGCCCCGCCCTGACATGCGAAGGCGATCAGCGCTTGCGAGGATGCGCTCCGGAGACCTCCCAGCCCAACGCCATCAACGTCTTGCGATCGGCTTTGCTGAGTTTGGCGCAATCGAACGCCTCGATGAGGTCCGGACGCAACTCGTTCGTTTTGGCCAAGGCCTCATCGCGGCGGAAACGGTCCACTTTGCCGTGGTCGCCCGAAAGCAGCACGTCGGGAACCTTGATGCCGCGCCATTGGGCCGGCTTGGTGTACTGGCGGTGTTCCAGCAGCGCGTTGTCTCCGGTGTAGGATTCCTCGACGATCGACTCGGCATTGCCCATGAATCCCGGCAGCAGTCGGGTAATGGCCTCCAGCATGACGGATACCGCGACTTCGCCGCCGTTGAGCACGTAATCGCCGATCGAGTACTCGCGTACGTCGATGCCCTGCGCACGGTAATACTGCGGAATGCGGGCGTCGTAACCTTCATATCGGCCGCAGCCGAACAGCAGATGGTCGGCATGGCTGAGTTCCGTGGCATCCTGCTGCGTGAACAGCGGCGCGGACGGATTCGGGAATATCAATACGGGCGCGTTTTCCGCGATCGCGGCATCTTCCGCAACCTCGCCGTCCTCATCCGCGGCGGCGCGGTCGCCGTCGATCGTGGTCGGTTCGAGATCCAGCAGATCGTCGAGGCATTCGCTCCATACTTCAGGTTTCATCACCATACCGGCTCCGCCTCCGATGGGGGCGTGGTCGACGGAGTGGTGAACGTCGTGCGTCCAATCGCGCAGATTGTGCGCATGGACTTCCACAAGACCCTTGTCTTGCGCCTTGCCCAGCAGACTGAGGTTCAGCACTTCGAAGTATTCCGGGAATACGGAGACGATATCAATCTTCATAATGTTCCAGAATAATGGAACGTCTGCCAAGCGAATGCGGGACCCGGGAATTGCCTCCCGAGTCCCGCATCGAAGCTGATTTCGGCTTGGGTCAACGAACTCAGAGCCCCGGAATCAAACCTCCTGGCGGATCGATGGTCAGGTAACCTTCCTCAAGGTCGATTTCCGGCACGAGATCGTCCACAAAAGGCACCAGCGCGCTGTTTTCCACAACCACGCCGTCGGCGTCCCTCACTGGATTCGCAAGACGGATCTTGAGCAGCCATTGGGCCACTTCGATCACGTCCACCACTTTCCCGACCACCAGACCGGATTCCAATCCGAGGGAATTGTTCTCGGCGAGGCGCGCCTCAAGGCCGATCAGGTCCTTCGGATACCATTCGTCGGCCTCCAGCATGTCTTCCGGATCGTCCGCTTCACCATACAGCACAACGCCGTTGGCGGCTTCGGAATCATCACGGTTGTCTATGCCTTCGAACTTGATGATCCAACGGTTCTTGAAGGTACGGGAATGTTCCACCACATACTCTTCCTCACCGTCTTTCGTGTACAACACGGCACCGGGAGCGAACCGGTATTCCGGCTCGTCCGTAAAGATCTGTACGGTGACTTCGCCTTTGAGTCCCTGCGCGCGTCCGATACGACAGACCCTCAGCAGCTCAAGCTGTTGAGGGTCGTCGGAATGCATATCAAGCACCATGCTAGGATCTCACCTGCGCACGTCCATGATGTCGACACGCACCTTATGGTCGGACAATGCCTGCACCACGGCGCGAATCGCATTTGCCGTGCGTCCGCTGCGTCCGATGACGCGACCGATGTCTTCCGGGTTCACGCGCACGCGAATGAGTTCGCCGCGCGCGTTCTCGTGAGACTTCACCGAAACATCATCGGGAAAATCGACGATGTTCTTGATCAGATGTTCCACAGCCTGGGCGAGCATGATCACTCAGCTTCCGCAGCCGGCTCTTCAGCCGGGGCTTCCTCAGCGGCCTCCGCCTCAGCGGCGGCTTCCGCGGCGGCCTTGGCGGCGGCTTCGGACTTTGCGGCCTTCAGCTTCTGGGCCTGGGCTTCGACGGCCTCGACGCGAGCGGCGGCATCCGGGCCAGCCTCAACGGTCTTCAGGGTGCCTTCAGCACCGTCGAGACCCTTGAACTTCTGCCAATCGCCGGTGATCTTCAGCAGGTTCAGCACCTGTTCGGTCGGCTGAGCGCCGACGCCGAGCCAATACTGAGCGCGCTCGGAATTGATGTTGATGGTCGAAGGCTGGGTGTTCGGGTTGTAGGTACCGATCTCTTCGATGGCACGGCCGTCACGCTTGGTGCGGGAATCCATGATCACCACGCGGTAGAACGCGTAGAACTTCTTACCCATGCGCTTCAGACGAATCTTGGTTGCCAAAATGGCTCTCCTTGTAATCTAGGGGTGTGCGTTTCGTTTTCTGTGTGGGGCACGGAATCCGAAACCCACGTGTTCCTCACGTCACGCGATAGTTAGAGGGCCTCGCGCGCGCGAATAACCTAGCAATTATAAACGCAAGGTCTGGACTCGTGAGGCTGTGTGATGTTTGGGAGGATTCAGACGCTTTCCAGGCTTGTGACGGATCGGCTCGGTACACTGAGGGCCGGTTGTTCGCGAAGGCCGTCGATGCGACCGAGTATCGCGATCGTAGTGCTGAAGGTTAGCCGAAAGGGGTTTGCGGGGAATGGTTGCCGCACTGTGGATTGTGCTGTTGATATGCGTGGTTTGGGTTGCGCTGGGCGAGGTGCCGGCAGGTTGGGATGGCCGCATGCCGATGCCGTATCTGATCGCGTTCCTGCCGTTTCTGTGGATTCCGACGTTGTCAATCAGCGTCGCCGGTTTCGCTTTGCACGAAACGGGGCTTGGCGTGGTCGCCGCCGCGATCTGCGTGGCGTCGCTGCTGCGCAAGGTCGCGTACTGGTCCAATAATCTTGAGTCGCGCAATACGGCGCAGATGGTTGCGGAAAAAATCGCCGAAAAGCGTGAAATATCTCGTGAAACAAGTATTGACGAGAGTGTGGAATCGGCGCGGAACGGCCGTTTTCGGGTTATGACGCTGAACTGCCGTTTCGGTCGTGCGAACGCGGAAAAAATCGTGGAGGCCGTCAAGCGGCATGATGTCGCGGTGCTCGCGCTGCAGGAATTGACGGACGATCTGATCGAGTCCCTGAACAAGGCCGGACTCGACGAGCTGCTGCCATACCGGCAGCTGGGGGAGCGCAAAGACACCGACAACGGCGGCTTCAACGGCGTTTGGATTCGTGTCGAACCGAGTGACATGTCTCCGGTCACGGCGGTGATTCCCGCGGCGGACGTGCCCGGAGTGTGCTTCCCGATCGATTCGATGCGCGGCATCACGTTCGTTTCCGCGCATCCGAAATCCCCGATGCGCGGATGCCGTGAATGGTCGGACGGAATCATCGGGCTTTCGGAGTTGGCAAGCACGCAGAAAAGCGGCGACATAACCGTGATTTTGGGCGATCTCAACTCCGGCACCGGACACCCAAGCTTCCGTAAGCTGATGGCGGCCGGTTTCAAGGACGCCGCATTGGTCGAGGCGAAAGGCCGCCACGCCACCTTCCCGTCATGGGTCACATGGCCGCGCATCATCCTTGACCATATTCTGTTCACGCCTGGATTGACGGCTTCCGAAGTGAGCTCCTTTGTCGTCGAAGGTTCGGACCATCTGGCTTTGACCGCAACGCTCACATTGAAATAACCGCGCGTCAACGCAAGCGAAAACGTAGGCGGCAGACCAATAACAGATAAACGAAGGCGGACGCCGGAACCCAATCCGACGCCCGCCTTCGCACGAGCCCCATACGTCAGTGCAGCAAACCGGCCAATCCGCCACCGAAGTTCAGCGGCAGCTCCCCGGAATCGCCCATCATTTCCTGCAGTCCGGCAGGAAGCGCGGGATTCTGCGGCTTCTTGGCAAACGCCGAACCGCCGCTTGATTTGCCATCGGAGCCCTTACCGGAAAGCTTGTCGCGCAGCGCCTTCTCCTCGGCCTCGCGCTTCATCGGATTTCCGGACTTGGAACCCTTCTTCTTGCCCTTCTTGCCCTTGCCTTTGCCGCCTCCCATGGAAGGTCCGCCAAAGCCCGGCATTCCGGCGCCGACCTTGTTGCTCATGCGCCTCATCATCTTCGCAGCCTGCTCGAAACGCTGCAGCAGCGCATTGACCTGCGAGACGGTAACGCCGGCACCATAGGCGATACGTGCGCGACGGGAACCGTCGATAATCGAAGGATCACGACGCTCGGCCGGGGTCATCGAACGAATGATGGCCTCGGTACGGTCGATCTCCTTCTCGTCGAACTGCTCAAGCTCCTTACGATGCGCGGCCATGCCGGGAATCATGCCAAGCAGATTCTTCATCGGACCAAGCTTGCGCACCTGCTGAAGCTGATCAAGAAAATCATCCAGACCAAAGGAACCATCGGAAATCTTGACGGCGGCCTTACGGGCCTCCTCCTCATCGAACTGCTTCTGCGCCTGCTCGATCAGAGTGAGAATATCGCCCATGTCGAGAATACGGGAAGCCATACGATCCGGGTGGAAAACCTCGAAATCCTTCAGACCCTCGCCAGTGGACGCAAACAAAATCGGCTTGCCGGTAACGGAAGCCACGGAAAGCGCGGCACCGCCACGAGCATCGCCATCAAGCTTGGAAAGCACCACGCCGGTGAAATCCACACCCTCATCGAACGCCTTGGCCGTCTGAACGGCATCCTGACCGATCATCGCATCGATCACGAACAGAATCTCGTTCGGCTGCACGGCATCGCGAATATCACGAGCCTGCCTCATCAGCTCCTCATCAACACCAAGACGACCCGCGGTATCGATGATCACCGTGTCATACAGCTTCTGGTTGGCGAATGCAATGGAATCGCGGGCAACCTTCACCGGATCCCCGGTGGTCATTCCCGGAGACGCAACGGCCTCACCGCCATCGGACTGCACGCCCTTCTCCGGAGCATACACGGGAACGCCGGCGCGCTCTCCGACTACCTGCAGCTGCGTGACCGCGTTCGGACGCTGCAAATCGGCCGCGACCAGAAGCGGAGTATGGCCGGAATCCTTCAGCCAATAGCCCAGCTTGCCGGCGAGCGTGGTCTTACCGGCACCCTGAAGGCCGGCGAGCATGATGATCGTCGGCGGATTCTTGGCGAAGTTCAACGGACGGTCAACACCGGAACCAAGCACGGTGGTGAGCTCCTCGTTGACGATCTTCACCACCTGCTGCGCCGGATTGAGCGACTGGGAGACCTCGGTGCCGAGCGCGCGCTCGCGGATGCGGCCGGTGAAGGAACGCACTACGTCGAGCGCCACATCGGCGTCGAGCAGCGCACGGCGAATCTCACGGATCGTACCGTCGATATCGGATTCGGAAAGCTTACCCTTGCTCTTCAGATGCTTGAAGGCATTCGAGAGCCTGTCTGTCAAAGAACTAAATGCTGCCATAATGTTCCTCAGTTTAGCGTTCGATTGACTACTTCAGCGACCAAGTGGACCCCTGCGGGCCGTCCTCGATTGCGATTCCGGCCGCGTTCAGTGCGTCACGGATCGCGTCGGCGCGCGCGAAATCCTTGGACTTGCGGGCCCGCGCACGCTCTTCCAACTGTTCGCCGATGAGTTTGTTGAGCACGTCATGCTCGGCGGATTCATTGCCGGAACCGGTTGCGCCGGAGGCTGCGCCGCCGTTCGCCCACGGTTCGGCCATCGGATCCAATCCCAACGTGTCAAGCATCGCGCGCACGTTCACCAGCGCGGTGCGCACCTCGGCTTTCGCAACGTCCGAATCGGCACGGTCGGCCAGCTTCGACAGCAAGGTGTTGCCGGAACGAATCGCGGTGAAAATCGCGGCCGTCGCGCCGGAAACGTTGATGTCGTCGTTCATCGCGGCAACGAAATCCGCCGGCAGCTGGTCCGCGCCGATTGAGGAGATCTCGTCATGCGACGGCTGTTCGCCGATCGCGGCGGCCGCGCGTTCGATGAAGTTCGCCACGCGGTCGTATGCGGACTGCGCTTCGGCCAGCGTCTGATCCGACCATTCCAACATGGAACGGTACTGTACGGAACCGAGTGCGTAACGCACCACCCAAGCGGAATTCTGCGCCAAAACCGCAGGAACGGACAGGCCGTTGCCGAGTGACTTGCTCATCTTCTCGCCTTTGGCGGTAACCCAGGCGGAATGCATCCAACGGGCGGCCGAATCATAACCGGCCGCACGTGTCTGCGCCATCTCGTTCTCGTGGTGGGGGAATCGCAGGTCGAGGCCGCCGCCGTGAATGTCGAACATGTCCTTCAAATAGCGATGGCTCATCGCGGAGCATTCAATATGCCAGCCGGGACGTCCGGTGCCGAACGGGGTGTTCCAACGGGCGTCGAGCGGGTCGGAATCCTTCGGGGCCTTCCACAATGCGAAGTCACGCGGATCGTGCTTGTCGGGAGACATGTCGGCCGGGTCGACGGGATTGTATTTGTCGTCGCCTGCGTTATCCACGGACGGACCCATCGCATCGGTGACCTTCGATGCCTCATCGGAGACGGCGGTCTGCTTCTGATGTGTCAGTTCGCCGTAATGCGGCCAGCTTGCCACATCGAAATACACGTTGCCGGTTGGATCGCCGTTGTCGTTGGTGACCACATAGCCGTGTCCGTTGTCGATGATCTGCTTGATCAGGTCGATCATGTCGATCATGTGGCCGGTCGCGCGCGGCTCGTAGGTCGGAGGCTCAACGCCGAGCGTGTTGTACGATTCGGTGAACTCACGTTCGTAAATGTAGGCGCGTTCCCACCACTGCTGGCCAGCGGCGGCGGCCTTGTCGAGAATCTTGTCGTCGATGTCGGTGACGTTGCGTACGAACGTGACCTTGTATCCGAGGCGTTCGAACCAGCGGCGGACCACATCGAAGGCCACGGCGGCGCGGATATGGCCGATATGCGGCGAGCTCTGCACGGTGGCGCCACACACGTAGATGCCGACCTGACCGGGCTTGATCGGAGTGAAATTCGACACCGCGTGCGATGCGGTGTCATACAGCTTCAGACCCGCCGCCGCCTCGGCTACTGCCGGAGCGGCGTCGGTAACGCCGGAAGTGTTGGTATTCTGCGGTTCTTGCGTGTTCGTCATAAGCATGAGGGTATTGCCTGAATCGGACATAATCAGGTTCGGATTCGCTTCGTGAAACGGCCTTTCGAACAGTACGGCGGAAGTCGTTTTGTCGAATTTGTGAATGTTATTTACGCAAATGATGTAAAAATGGTTGCATGACGCAATCGCAGGTGTTGATCATGCAGCACGTCCCATGGGAGAAGCCGGGACGTATTTTGGATAGTTTGGACGACTTGGGTTTGTCATACCAGATCATGAACGTGGTCAAGGAGAAGAAGCCAGACCTGCCCGACTTCAAAGACGTCTCCGGCGTGGTGATCATGGGCGGTCCGATGGGCGCGCTCGACTACGGCAAATATCCCGGTCTCAAGGCGGAGGCCAAGCTGGCCCGTGCCGCGGTGAGCGTGGGCAAGCCGATACTGGGCGTGTGCCTGGGGCATCAGATCATCGCCACCGCGTTCGGAGCGAAGCTCAAGGTCGGGGAGTCGCCGGAAATCGGATTCGCTCCGATCAAACGGGTCGACAAGCATGACTTCTTCTCGATGTGGAACAAAACCGTGGACGTGCTCCACTGGCACAACGATGTGGTGACGCTTCCGGAAGGCGCGCAGCCGCTCGCCCGTAGTGAGAAAACAAAGAACCAGGCGTTCCGATTCGGCTCCGCCTTGGGACTGCAGTTCCATTTGGAAGTGACTCCCACATTGTTGGAGGAATGGCTGGACGAGCCGAGCATGGTCAAGGACCTGAAGGCCGCTGGAGGTTCGAAATCGAAGCTGCGTGAGGCGTTCGCCGAATGCAATCCGCAATTGCAGCCCCTCGCCGATCAGGTGTTCTCCGGCTTCGCGGCACGCTGCAACTCCTATGCGCAGTCGATGACGGACTGAATTGGGCCTTCGACCGTTTCTCTGCGCGAATATCGTTCAAACATGCGTTCCTGTGCGGAGATGGGCGATTTTCCATCTGAAGATGGTACGCGGCTTTACCGTGCGAGATCGGTGTCGGTCCGACGTCGGCCCGAGGTTCCGCCGTTAAGCTACATTGGTGGATTATGCCGACTTATGATTTGGGACTTGAACACGTATCGCTCGCTTTCGCCACGAAAACGATCTTCACCGACGTCACGCAAGGTGTTTTCGAAGGCGACCGCATTGGAATCGTCGGCAAGAACGGCGACGGAAAATCCACGTTGCTGCATCTGTTCCGCGGAACGCAGGAACCCGATTCCGGCCGTGTGACGATTCGTGGGGGACTCACGTTCGGTATGCTGGACCAGCGTGATCCGCTCGACGATGACGCGACCGTGCGCGAAGCCGCGCTTGAAGGCCGTGAGGATTACGAATGGGCCGCGGAAACCAAGTCGCGGGAAATCGTGGAGGCGTTGCTTGGCGGCATCAGTCTGGAAGCGAAGATCGGATCATTGTCCGGCGGCCAGCGCCGACGCGCCGACCTTGCGCGGCTCCTGCTCAAGGACTGGGACATTCTGGCCCTCGACGAGCCCACCAACCATTTGGACGTCGTCACGATCCACTGGCTGGCCGAACATTTGAAAAACCGTTGGTCGGCGGGCTCCGGCGCGCTTCTGCTCGTCACCCACGACCGTTGGTTCCTCGACGAAGTATGCGAGTCGATGTGGGAAGTGCATGACGGTGTGATCGAACCGTTCGAAGGCGGATACTCCGCATACATGCTGCAGCGCGTCGAGCGTGATCGCCAGGCGGACGTGCGTGAAACGAAACGTCGCAACCTGGCCCGCAAGGAATTGGCATGGCTGACCCGCGGCGCCCGCGCCCGTTCCACCAAACAGAAGTTCCATGTGAAGGCCGCACGCGAGCTTATCGCCGACGTGCCGCCGGTGCGAAACACGCTGGAACTGAAGCAGATGGCCACTTCCCGTCTCGGCAAGCAGGTGGTCGACCTGATCGACGTGACGCAGATCTTCGAACATATGCAGGGAGAAGCCGACTACGATCCCGACGTGGCCGAAATGGAAGCCTCCGCATCGCGCGTCGACGTGGTGCCGGCAATGTACGCCGAACCGCAGGTGCACGGATCCGTGGAAGTGGCGGTCGACGACCTCACCGACCCGCGTCTGGTCGATGCCGGTGTGGCTTCCGCGCGATCGGCCGTGCGAATCGCACGAGAGGCCTCGGAAGTGGCGGAGAAGTCGGGGATTGGCGAAACGGAAAACCCCGCATCGCAAGGAACGTCGGAATCGCAGGATCTGCAGGTGACGTCGGCTGCGCAGAAAATCACCGTCACCGGTCGTAAGATTCTCGACGACGTGACATGGCTGATCGGCCCCGGCGATCGTTTCGGCATCGTCGGAGCGAACGGCGCCGGAAAATCGACGCTGCTGAAGATTCTCGACGGTACAATCACCCCGACCGCAGGTCATGTGAACATTGGAAAAACCGTGAAGTTCGCGGTGCTCTCGCAGCGTCTTGACGAGTTGGAGAAGCTTGGCAAATACAAGATCAAGGAAGTGCTGAGCCGCTACAAGCCGAGCTATATCGTCGACGGCAAGGAGACCACGCCGGGGCAGATGATGGAACGGCTCGGTTTCGAATCGGCGCAGCTGATGACGCCGATCAAGGATCTTTCCGGCGGTCAGAAGCGCCGTATGCAGTTGCTGCTCATTCTGCTCGACGAGCCGAACGTGCTCATCATGGACGAGCCCGGCAACGATCTCGATACCGACATGCTTGCCGTGATGGAAGATCTGCTTGATACTTGGCCGGGCACGCTGATCGTGGTTTCCCACGACCGTTATCTGCTTGAACGAGTTACGGACCAGCAGTACGCGCTGATCGGCGGCAAGGTGCGGCATCTGCCCGGAGGCGTGCAGGATTATCTCGATATGACCGAAGCCATCAAGAACGGCAAGGATCCGTTTGCGGGGGAGTCGGCCGGTGCTTCTGGCGGAAAAGGGCGCAAGAGCGCTGGTGCTGGTGATGCCGGTGCCTCCGGTGAGGCGGACCCTGGTTCGACCGGCTTGGCCGGGATTGCCGGCTCGACTGAAGCCGGGTCTGCTTCCGTGGTTCCCGCAACTTCTTCGTCCGCTCCGAAGTTGACTGGCAAAGCGTTCCATGAGGCATCCAAGCGGGTATCGGCGATCGAACGCAAGCTTGCCAAATTGGATGAGCAGAAAACCGATCTGGAATCTCGCATGGCAGCCTGCGACCCAAGCGATTACACCGGTCTTGGTGAATTGAACGGCCAGCTTCAGGCGATTATCGACGAATCGGAAGAGCTTGAGATGGAATGGATGGAGCTTTCCGAGCAGCTTGACTGATCATCCGGTCCGATTGGTTGCTCGGCTGAGTCAAATCAAACCGGGCTGTCGAGTTGGGCTGTCGAACCGGGCCGATTCTTTCGAATTATTTTCGGATGAATCAGCCCGGTGTTTTTTGATGGAGCTTAGAAATTGCCGCCGTTCCAACCCCAATCGGTGGTGGCCGTGTATCGGATGTACGTGCGGTCGGCGGGAATGCCGAGTTCCTTCTCAAGTGCGTCCATGATCTGCTTGGTGAGCTGCTCCCAAGCGGAACCCGGCACGGAACGGCCGAAGACGTTCACTTCAACGTATGCCGCTGGCTTGGAATCGTCACCTCCGAAATAGATCGGCATGTTGTCTTCGAACGGGCACATCAGCCAGCCTTCGGACTTTCCGGGAACGGAAGTGATCGCCTTGCCGTAGGCGGTTTTCAGGGCTTCGCGCTGTTCCGGAGTGGTGGAAACGGAAACGTGGGTGTGGATGACCGGCATGATGCCTCCTTGGAATTCGATGTTCACATGTGACTCAGTCTCAAGTCTAGGCGCAATTCGGTAACAAAATTGGCGGATCAGGGGCGAGTCATTCCATCTCCGGTCTTGCCGAAATCAACGGTGTTCGTTATATGTGCGAACGGGATATCATGATTGTCTCCGCGGATACTGTGGGTGCTGTGCGGGTTGTATAACGGCATGCGTGGAAATTTTTTGCGGAAAGGAGTTCTGGTATGGGCCAGTCGAAACGGCGACGTGATTTCGCTCGGGACGTCGCACGGTCTTTTCTCCGACCTGCTGGTCCGTTCGCCATCCGTAACGCGCGAAAAATCGATGCTCGCGGTGTGCAGGATCATACGTGGATCGTGTCGGACGGCAAATCGATCGTCGCCACAGGTACTTCCGATGATGATTTCGAAGTCGCGTGCCGTCATTTTAACATCGCGAATGCTGCAACTTCAGGTAGTGCTGCCATGGCCGCCGATGCTGCGATTACGGACGTTGCGATTACGGATGCTGCTTCTGCGGACGTTGTGCCGGCGTCTGCTGTGATTACGGACGCTGCCGGAGCCATCATGACTCCCGGATATGTTGACATTCACGCCCATGGTGCGTGGGGCGCGTCGTTCGATGACGGTGCGGAAGGAATCGAAATCGCTCGTGCCGGGCATCTGGCCCATGGCACTACGCGGCAGGTGCTTAGCCTGATTACCAATCCGTTCGATACGATTTGCGACAATCTGCGTATTGTCCGCAAGCAGATGGATACGCGTCCCGACATTCTTGGCGCGCATCTTGAAGGGCCGTTTCTTGCACCATCCCGTAAAGGCGCCCATGATCCGGAATGTCTGCTCGATCCCACGGATGATTTGGTGGATGCCGTTCTGCATGCCGCGGATGGCTGCTTGAGACAGGTCACCGTCGCTCCGGAGCTGCCGCACGGTATCAGCGCGATTCGTCGGTTTTCCAATGCCGGTGGTGATGTCGAAGCCAATGTGATTCCGGCAATCGGCCATTGCGATGCCGACTATGAGATTGCGTGTCGGGGATTCGATGCTGGTGCCGGCATCATGACGCATATGTTCAATGCCATGAACGGACTGCATCATCGGGATTCCGGGCCTATTCCGGCAGCTGTGGAAAATCAGCGGGTCATCATCGAATTGATTAACGACGGCTTTCATGTGAACGATTCGATGGTGAGGCTCGGTTTTGGTTTCGCTCCGCATCGCGTCGCCTTCGTCACCGACGCCATGGCTGCCACCGATTGCCCGGATGGCCGGTATTTGCTTGGGGCGTTGGACGTGAATGTTGTTGATGGGCATGCGCGGCTGGCGTCTAATGGGATCATTGCCGGCTCGACTCTGACGTTGGAGGAGTCCGTGCGGCGTGCCGTGCTGCGATTGGGCTTGAGTGAGCGGGATGCGGTCGAGGCGGCTACGTTGACTCCGGCTAAAGCGTTCCGTTTCGACAAGCCGAACCGTGTTACCGGTCGTCCGCTTGGCCTGCTTGCGCCTGGCTATGTGGCGGATGTTCTGTTGCTTGATCCGGAAGACTGGAAGGTGCGCCGTGTATGGTGCGGTGGTCACGCTGTGCGAATTTTCAGTTAGTCGTGCGAATTTTTACGGTGTTTATGGATTTTCGACAGATCGTGCGGATTGACCGCGGTCCAAAACCAATCGAGATGGTTTTTTAGGGCTAAAAGTCGCCAATTCCGAGACTATCTGGAGGAAAATCCCTATGACGAATCCCGCTCTATTTGTCACTCTAAGCGCCTATCAGGGCATCTGATTTACACCTTTACACATTTGCTCTTTTTACTCTTTGCGATATTGAAAAGGGTAATAAAACGTTGAAATTCCAACGTTTTGGAGGGTCTGTTAGTTCGCCTCCGGGGTTTTGAGCCGATATCGGATGGGCCATGGGCTGAACGATCCTTCCGGACCGATACCGGTCGGGCCACTCCGTCGTGGTGTTCCGATCTCGGCTCCCGGTTCCCTACCTGTTCATGGACGATCGGACATCGGGGCCTTCCTCGGCGTCGCCCGTCGGATCCGGAAGCGGGAGTCTGTATTTTGTCAAATCGAGGTGGACGCTTTCAGCACTTAATCTGAACACGGTCGG
>CAVAQZ010000009.1:0-50346 GCA_963590945.1 Dysosmobacter segnis | reverse complement strand
AAACACACCGGAAACCACCACCAAACACCACGACCGACACCAAAAACAACACGACACACCACGAGACGAACCAAGGAACACCCGGGAAAAACCACGACAAAAACGTCCAAGAAACCTAATTATGAACATATTGCGGTGGTATCTATGAGGATATGAGCAAGAAAATCGCAGTATTGACAGGTGCAGGTATCTCAACCTCAGCGGGAATTCCCGACTTCCGCGGACCGGACGGCGTATGGACCAAGCATCCGGAACAGATGAACGTCTACGATATCGACGCGTTCCTGGCCAATCAGGAGGACCGCGAGTACTCCTGGCGTTGGCAAAAGGAATCGCCCGTATGGAACGCGCAGCCGGGCACCGCGCATAAGGCACTGGCAAAGCTTGAACAGGCCGGTCTGCTGACTCTGCTCGCCACGCAGAACTTCGACGCGTTGCATGAAAAGGCAGGCAACAGCAGCGACGTCATCGTGAATCTGCACGGAACCATCGGAACCTCACACTGCATGAAATGCCATGCAAAATACAACACTGCCGACATCATGGCGAATCTCGACAATATGCCGGATCCCCATTGCCGTCGCAAACTGCCGTACAGCGGGAACATGCCCTGCAACGGGTTGATCAAAACCGACGTCGTCTATTTCGGTGAAGCGTTGCCGGACGGCGCGATTGAGAAATCGTACCGGCTGGCAACGCAGGCGGACGAACTTTGGGTCATCGGCTCGACGTTGGAGGTGATGCCGGCTGCAAGCATCGTTCCGGTCGCGGCGCAGGCGGGCGTGCCGATCACCATCATGAACATGGGCCGCACGCAATACGACCGACTCGCGCAACGCCTGATTCGTGACGATATCGCCGTCGCACTGCCGCAGCTGGTCGAAGAGACGATCGCGGCGGAACGTCACGAATAAACCGTGACAAGGCCGCGACACTCGCGAATAGGACAGACGAGACGAATATGGAAATGCAAATGGGGCTTCGGTCCAGTTGAACCGAAGCCCCAACGTTATGGCGTTCGAAATATTGAGGGCAATCGCATGCGGCGATCACGCCGAACACCGGCAACTGCCGAATATCAGTAGATGCGATTCGGCTGGTACCCGGCCTCGCGCAGCGCTTCGAGCACACGGTCGATATGGTCCGGACCATTGGTCTCAACGGTCACGCCCAACAGCACCGCATTGTTGTAGTGGCCGGAGGACTTGAACTGGTCGTGGTCCAAGGCGATGACGTTCGCACGCTGTTCGGCCAGCAAAGTGGCCACCTTCACCAGCTGGCCCGGAGTATCCGGAAGCTCGACCTCGAAGTTCATGATGCGGCCGCGTGAAATCATGCCCTTCTGAATCACTGCGCCGATGGACACGGTGTCTTCGTTGCCTCCGGAAATGATCGGCACCACAACATGCGGTTCATGGGACGCGGCGAACTTGCGCGAACGCAGGTTCAGATGCTCAAGAGCGGCCAGGGAAACGGCGCCTGCGGCCTCGACCACCATCTTGTGCTTCTCCAGCATGAGCAGAATCATCTCGTTGATGTCTCGTTCGGTAACGGTGACCACATCGTCGAGGAACTCGTTGAGCAGCGCGAACGTAAGGTCGCCCGGACGCTTGACGGCAACGCCCTCGGCCGAAGTGCGCACCTCGTCGGCGGCAACGACATGACCTGACATCAGCGAATTCTTCCACGCCGGGCTTCCTTCAGGAATCGCGCCGATCACGCGGACTTCCGGCTTGAAGGTCTTGATGGCGAGCGCGACGCCGGCGCCAAGGCCACCACCACCCAACGGTACGATCACGTCGGTGACGTTCGGCACATCCTCGAGGATTTCAAGACCGATCGTGCCCTGACCGCAAAGAACCTCGTAATCGTCGAACGGCGGCACGTACACCATGCCTTCGGTATCGCTGAGCTCCTGAGCGCGGGCCGCAGACTCGTCGAACACCTCACCGTACAGCACGACGTCAGCACCGTAGGCCTTGGTGGCATCCACCTTGAGCGGCGGAGTGATCTGCGGCATGCAAATCGTGGCCTTCGCGCCGCGTTCGCGAGCCGCGTAGGCCACGCCTTGGGCATGGTTGCCTGCGGAAGCGGTGACGATGCCGCGGGCCAGTTCCTCGTCGGACAGGCTGGCGATCTTGTTGTAGGCGCCGCGAATCTTGAATGATCCGGTGACCTGGAAGTTTTCCGGCTTGAGAAGAATCTCATGACCGGTCATCTCGGACAGCACCTTCGACGGAATGATATGCGTGTGCCGTGCTGTGCCGTCAAGTCGTTCGGCGGCTAATTTCAATTCGGCAGCGTGATCGCGCTGCAATGCTTTGAGAACCTCTTTTTGTTCCATGAGCGCTATTGTATGCGGATGTGTGCCGAAGATGACGGTTCCGTCTGAACTCTTGGATGAACTATTGGCTGAACATGGAATTCGACAAGGGACGTCGAATATGAAGATCCGAGCCGGTTCCGTAGGAGCCTGCCCGGATCTTCTGCAGAGAGTTATAGGGAAAGATCGATCAGAGTTGAATCACGACTCCCTCCCAGCGAGCAAGCTCGCCGTGAGCGATCGATTTTACGCTACGCAAAGCATCATAGGTGCTGAGCAGTACTTGCGACTCTTTTACGCCGTTTTCCGTGAGTTCGGCGACCTGCTGTGGGATGGCCGCCGTGTTGTCGGAAACGTTGACGACCACGAGAATCGTATCGTCCCCGCGGGTGCGGGTGAACGCGTAGACCTGCTCGCTGTCTTCGGCAAGCAGGTTCCATTCACCGGTTGCGATGGTCGCGTTGTTGTGGCGCATCGCGATGAGCTTCTTGTAGAAGCTGTATACGGAATCCGGATCGTCGAATTCTTCGGACGCGTTGATCTCAACATGGTTCGGGTTGACGCTGATCCACGGTTCGACCGGTGAATCCGCTTCGGTGAATCCCGCATACTTGGATGCGTCCCACTGCATGGGCGTACGCGCGTTGTCTCGGCTGATCAACGCGAGCGCGGCCATCATGGATTCCGGCGTCTGGCATTTCGCTTCTTCCACACGCTGACGGTAGGCGTTGATGGATTCGAGATCGCGGTACTGTTCAAGCTTGGTGAAGTGCGCGTTGGTCATGCCGAGTTCTTCGCCCTCGTAAATGTACGGGGTACCGCGGTGCATGTGCAGCAGCATGCCGAACGCCTTGGCGCTCAGTTCACGCGACTCACGGTCGGAGTCGTTGCCCCAACGGGAGATCACGCGCGGCTGGTCATGGTTGCAGAAGAACAGGCTGGCCCAGCCGGCGTTCTTGACGGCGTCCTGCTGGCCGGCCATACGGACACGCAGGTTCTTGACTTCGAACGGTACGACGTCCCACTTGGATACCGCCTGGTCCACACCGACATGATCGAACAGGAACAGCATGTCGAGTTCACCGTTCTTCGGGTCGGTGATGTGTTCGTTGCGGGCCGGGGTGACGCCAGGAGCCTCACCCACGTTCATGAAGCCTTCGCGGCCTTCGAACACCTCGCGGCGCATTTCGGCGAGGAACTCGTCCACGCGCGGACCGTCGGAGCAGAACGGGAACGGAGTGGAATAGCCTTCCTCGCCAACCGGATTATCGGCGATTTGCGAGCCTTCCTCACCGGGCAGCTTGCCATTGGAGTCGATGGTCTTGGAGATCTGGGTGATCACGTCCATACGGAAACCGTCGATGCCGCGATCCATCCACCAGTTCATCATCTTGTAGACGGCCTTGCGGACCTCCGGATTCTCCCAGTTGAGGTCGGGTTGCTTCTTGGAGTACTGGTGGAGGAAGTACTCGCCGCGTTTCGGATCGTATTGCCATGCGGAACCGCCGAAGTACGAGCCCCACAGATTCGGCTCGGCGCCCGGGGTTCCCGGCTCGTGGCCAGGCTTTGCCGGACGCCACCAGTACCAGTCGGCGTGGGGATCGTTCTTGTCTCGCGAAGCCTGGAACCATTCATGCTCGTCGGATGTGTGGTTCACCACCAGATCCATGATGATCTTGAGACCACGCTTGTGCGCTTCGGCAAGCAGCTCGTCCATGTCTTCGAGCGTGCCGAACAGCGGATCGATGTCCTGATAATCGGAGATATCGTAGCCGTTGTCGTCTTGCGGGGATTTGAAGACGGGGCTGAGCCACAGTACGTCCACACCCAAATCGGCCAGATAATCGAGGCGATTGGTGATGCCCTTCAGGTCGCCGATACCGTCTCCGTTGGTGTCTTGGAACGAACGCGGGTAGATCTGATACACGACCGCGTTCGCCCACCATGGGCTTGGGGCCGCGCCATTCGAACGGGCGTCATCCGGCAGAACGGAACGATTGAAATCAGTCATATTCGTAGCTCCTTTACTTCTTCATCGGAGTAAGTTTTACCAACCATTCCATGGTAAGTAAATCGTTTTTTCTTTCTTGCCTACGGCGCGTTTCGCAGACCAAGAAATGAATGTCTGCCGTGCCCTTTTGCGGCTCCTTGCGTCGGTATGAGGATAGTTGGCACGCCAGATTATTCCCATACCGACGCAAACCAACCACTTTGCGTCCTTACGGGAATAGTCAACGTACCGGAGTATTCCCATACCGACGCAAAAGCCCCTATTTGCGTCGGTATGAGGATAGTGCCATTGAAATCGCGCATGCGTCCGAACGCATATGTCCGAACGTATCCGGATTCCGCGGGTTCAGACGTACCAGACCGTACATTCCGGCGGTGCCTGGCAAAGGTCGCCGTCATCGTCCGCCCGCGAGCGCAACAGCACGTTCGCATCCGGAGGCAACGCAATCGACCGCTCGGCGGAGAAGTTGCACAATACCGTCATGCCGGACGGCAATCTCCATCCAAAACCATCGGCACCGCAGATGTCGGGATCCAGCCATCGTAGGGATGTGTCACCTGCTTGACGGACCAATCGCGCACGTAGGGAAATCGCCTTACGGTACATGCTCAGGCTGGAGTCGGCATCCTCATCCTGCGAACATGCCGCATAATCGGCGAACCAATCCGGCTGCGGTAGCCACGATTTGCCGGAATCATTGAAACCGTATGCCTTTCCACGGCAATCGGACCATGGCAGGGGAACACGGCAACCGTCGCGGCCTTTGAACGTATGGTGGTTGCGTTCCCAGATCGGATCCTGCAGTTCTTCCGGACGCAAATCGAAATTTTCGGGAAGTCCAAGCTCCTCGCCCTGGTAGACGAAAGCCGTACCGGGCAGTCCCAGCATGATCAGGGCGGCGGCTCGCGCACGTCGCGCAGCTGTGGCCGGATCGATAGGCGGATTCTTGCCGTCGGATGTGACCCACGCTTCGATATCCGTGCCGGATGGCACGCCAAGTCGGGACGCTATACGTGGAACATCATGATTGCCAAGCACCCAGGTCGGTGCGGTGCCGGCTTCGATGGCGTATCGCCTTGTCCGTTCGATGGTTTGACGGTATTCGTCTCGATTCCATGCCGCTTTTTCAAGGGAGAAATCGAAAATTGCACCAAGCTCATCCTGATGGGCGTACTGGAATACACGTTCGTTGAATGGTGTCCACGATTCCCCGACCGCATATTTCGCGGGCTGGTATTGGTTGAACAGTTCACGCCATTCCCTGTAGATGGCATGAACCGCATCCCTGTCCCACATCGGGTCGGAGCCGTCCGTGGCTTGCGGATACATCTTGGTCGGGTCGGGCCTGTCGCGCAACGGCTCGCGCAAATCCTTGGCAAGACCGTGGGAAACGTCGATGCGGAAGCCGTCCACGCCTTTGTTGCACCAGAAACGCAACACGTCAAGGAATTCCGCGTGCACTTCCGGATTGTCCCAGTTGAGATCGGGCTGCTCCTTGGCGAACGTATGCAGGTAATACCAGCCGTCGCCGCACGGCTCCCATGCGGAACCGCCGAAGTTGCTCAGCCAGTTGGTCGGAGGGATCTCACCACGTTCCCCTTTGCCCCGGTGGAACACGTAGCGGGCCCGTTCCGGCGATTCGGGGGCCGCGGACAGTGCTTTACGGAACCATTCGTGCTGGTCGGAAGTATGGTTCGGCACAATATCGATGATGACCTTGATGCCGAGTTCGTGCGAACGTGTCACCAGTTCATCGAACTGCGCCATCGTGCCAAACCGGGGATCGACGGCCCGATAATCGGCCACATCGTAGCCACCATCCGCCAACGGCGAGGGGTAGAACGGCGAAAGCCAGATCGCGTCCACGCCAAGTCGGCTCAGATAATCGAGTTTGCCGATCACGCCCGCAAGATCGCCTTCACCGTCGCCGTTCGCATCGGCGAAGGAGCGCGGATAAATCTGATAGATGACCGCGTCACGCCACCAATCGACGGGCTTGGCTTCGGGGAACTCGTTTTCCGCGAATTTCGAATTGGAATGTACGGAAGAATCAACCATGGAAATCACCCCTTGACGGAACCTGCCAGCATGGCACGGATGAAGTAGCGCTGCAGGAAGATGAACAGCAGCATGGTCGGTGCCATAATGAGCAACGCACCTGCGTTGAGCAGCACCACGTCCGTCTGGTACTGGCCGACGAACGCCTGCAAAGCACCGGCCATGGTGCGCTTGTTCGGGTCGCTTTCCAGCACCACCGCCAGAAGGAACTGGTTCCACGTGGCGAGGAATGTCAGAATACCGAGCGAAGAAATGGCTGGCAGTGCCAAAGGAAGCTGGATCGAACGGAACGTGCGGAAGTATCCGGCGCCGTCAATGCTGGCGGCTTCCATCAGGTCTCGTGGCATCTGTTCGAAGCAGGAACGCATCCACACAATGCCAAATGGAATGTTCAGGCCAATCAGCGGCAGGATCAGCGCAAGACGGGTGTTGAGAATTCCCATGTCGCTGATTTCGTAATACAGCGGAGTGACCATCGTTTCGAACGGAATCGTCAGACCTACCAAAAACAGGGTATAGATCAGGCCTTTGCACGGCACTTTCAATTGGGCGAACGCGTATCCGCCAAGCGAGCAGAAAATCACCACGCAGGGCACCACCACGATCACCAGGATGATGCTGTTCAACAGCAACGGCGTGATGTTGGCGATGTTCCAGGCGTCGATGAAGTTCTCCCAGTGCGGATGCGTGGTGAACTGGATGCCTTCCGGCATGGATCCCTGAGGCTGCAGGGCTGCGGAGAGCATGCTCAGGAAAGGCAGCACGCAGAACAGTACGGTCAGCGCGAGCATCGCGCCGCCGGCGATGCGTGTCGTTTTCGATTGCTGCATGGTAATCACTTCTTTCCGTTGACGAGTCGCTGCAAAGGCCCGACGACCAGCAGCACTAGCACCATCAGGGCCACGGCGAGCGCGGATGCGAGGCCCACGCTCTGTTGGGTGAACGCAAGCCGGTAGACCTGCACGCCGGGCACCATGGTTGAAGTTCCCGGGCCGCCTTGCGTGGACATGTACACCACGTCGAAGCTGGCGAGCGCGGAGATGATGGTCATGGTCAGGCATACGCCGATCTGCCCGCGCAATCCGGGCAGGGTGATGTGGAAGAGCTGACGCCACCAGCCGGCTCCGTCAAGGCTTGCCGCCTCGTAGAGCGACTGGTCGATGCCGCCGATTCCGGAAAGCAGCAGCACCACGCAGAAGCCAAGCTGCAGCCAGAAGCCGATCACACCGACGGCGTTGAGGGATGTGGATTGGTCGCCGAGCCACACGTGCGCGACGTCTCCGAGCCCAATCGCGCGAAGAATCTGGTTAACTGTGCCTTTGTCGGCAAGCATCCAGGTCCATGCCACACCTGCCGCGGCGCCAGGGATGACTCGTGGCAGGAACAGGCAGACCTGTGCGAAGCCGCGTCCCGTCTTGGATTTCATGTCTTTGATGAGCACCGCGATGATCAGGCCGATCACGATCGGGGCGATGGAGAAGAAGATGATCAGGTAGAACGAATGCAGGATTGAACCGTATAGGTCGGGGTCGGTGAACACCGTCTTGTAGTTATCGAGTCCGACGAAGGTGCTTTCGTCGATGCCGTTCCAGTCATACAGCGAATACCAGATGGTTTGCACAATCGGCCAGAGTTCGAATACCGCATAGAACAGCAACGCTGGCAGGAGGAACAGCAAACTGATTGCGCCAAGCGGCAACGGCCGTTTCGTTTTGGATGGATTGCGAGTTGACATGATTGCCTCAATTGATTTGGGACGCTTGTTTCAATGCATTTGTGCGCAAATGCGGGTGAGGATATGTGTTCGGGCGGAACGAAGAAGGGATTGGAACCGTTCCACCCGAAGTCTGTGTTTGCACACGGCGTATGCCGTATGCGGCTACTTGGTTTCCTTCTCGTACTGCTTTTGGATGGAATCGACGAATTCCTGCGGCGTCATGGTGCCGTCGAGCAGGGACTGGAAACCGGGAATGATCGCGCTGGACTGAATGCCGGCGGTCGCGTTGTTGATGTAATCGGTGGTGTTGCCGCTTGCCACGAGGCTTTCGTAGGAGGTGAGCACCTGGGACAGCAGCTGGTTGTCGGTGTCCGGAACATCGCCTTCACCGATCGGCGGGTATCCGTTGTCGACCGCGATCTGGCGCGCTTCATCGGACTGCAGGAAGTTGAGGAATGCCGCGGCCGCGTTCTTGTGCTTGGCGTTGGAGGGAATGCCGAATGCCGTCACCGCGTTGGATGCGGCCGATTCCTCGCCTTCGTTCACGCCGGGGAAGGCCACCCAGCCGGCGTCGTCGCCAAGAGCGTCGTTGATGGATGCGGAATACCAGCTGCCGGAGGGGAAGAAGAGCGCTTCGCCGTTGCAGAAGCGGCTCAGTGCGGTGGATCCGTCGAGCGCAAGCGCATCCGAGGAGAAGTAGCCGGCATCCTGCCAGCTCTTGACCTGTTCCGCGGCCTTCAGCGCGCCATCGGTGACGAATGTAGCGCCGTCCTTCTGCAGAATCCAATTCTGTACCGTGTCACGGCCTTCGTAGTTGGTGAGCAGGGCTTGGTAGATGTACGAGGTGCCGCCTTCCTTGGCAGGCATCATCATGGCGAGCTTGCCCGCATCCTTGGCCTTCTTCATATCGGCTTCGAGCTGTTCGATGGTGGTTGGCGCTTCCGTGATGCCGAGTTCCTTTGCCACCTTCTTGTTCCAGTACAGGCCCGTCATGGAGACGCCGTCCGGGACTGCGTACAGGCTGCCGGAGCCGATTTTGCCATCGGAGTCGACCTGATAGACCTCCGTCTGCGATTTGGGAAGGTTCCAATCGTAGGCTTTTGCATATTCGTCAAGATTGACGAGATGGCTGCCTCGCACCGCGGAGTTGATGTCGGTGATACGTGCGATGTCGGGAGTATCAGATGCGGAGATGATTCGCGGACCGTTTTGCGCCGAGGTGTTGTCCGGATCGTAGGTCGCCGTGATGGTCACGTTCGGATACTTTTCCTGGAATGCCGCGATGAGCTGGTCGTCGAAGGTCTTAAGCCCCGCGCCGTCCCACAGTTTCAGCTCGATTTTCTCATCGCCTAGGTCGGTGCTTACCGCTTCGGAATTCGTATTGGATTTCGATGACGACGATCCCGGGCCGCAAGCCGCGACAGATGCGAGGCAGGCAACGGCCATTGCCCCTGCGATGACGGTTTTCATGGATTTTCCGATCTTCATTGATGTTCCTTTCCTCACGGGAATCATTACGAATGCCTTTATTCGATCCCCTTACGCCTATCCTTTTTGCTAAGCGCTTAGCTATAGGATATGAAAGAGGACAGCAGGTTGTCAAATTCGCTTATATAGGCGTCATCTCGGCGTGTTGAACTATTCTATTGCTGTTATTTCAACGTTTTCAAGCATCCAACCATCGGTAGATATCCTAGAGGACCGACATAATAACCTCAGCGCTTAGCAAAGCAAAACCGCAGAAGCTCAACGGAAAAGCATATAATCGCTTAGTAAACAGAGGACATCAAAGGGAGACATCATGGCGCAGACAACCATCGAAGACGTGGCAAAAGCGGCGGGAGTCTCCACATTCACCGTCTCACGGGCGCTGCGCGGCATGGACCACGTGGCGCCCCGCACGCGGGAAAAAGTCCTGAAAGCCGCGAAAGAGCTGAACTACACCGCATCCAAAGCCGCATCATCATTGGCGAGTGGACAAACGAACCGCATCGCATTGCTGGCCCGAGACCGCATCGCCGGCTGGTTCATGGGCGAACTATTGGACGGCCTGTACGACGTGCTCAACCCCGCACGTTACGACCTACTCATCTACCGCGCAGGCAGCGCCGAGGAAAGATCGGGATTCTTCACCAACCTACCCGCCAATCGCAATGCCGATGCGCTCATCGTATCCGGCTTCTCCGCCACGGAACAGGAGGAACGGGCGTTGGCCAACATGGGCATGCCCATCGTTCTGGTCAACTCCCCCGACGTGAACTGCTGCCAAGGTTCCGTCGCCATCGACGACGAAACCTCCGAAGCCACTCTGGTACGCTACCTGGCAGCCATCGGCCATAGAAAATTCTGCTACATCGGACGCAAGGAACCACTGCCCGGCAGCGAATGGGGCCACGACGACCGCACCACCGGCTACCGCAACGCAATCGCCGACCTCAACCTCACCGACTGCGGCAGATACTACATCGACGTCGCGGAACCACTGTCCGTCAAACAGACCATCGCCACGATTCTCGCATTGCCAGAACGACCGACCGCATTGTGCGTATGGTCCGACTACTACGCGCTTGCCGTCATACACGAACTGCGCTGCAATGGCGTACGCGTGCCGGAAGACATGTCCGTCGCGGGACATGACGGATCAGACGTCGCGACAAGCATCAACCTGACCACGATGATGCAGCCCGCACGCGAAATCGGACACATCGCCGCGCGCAAGGCACTCGACCTTGCCGCCAAGAAATCACTGGACGATCCGCGCACGGTCATCCAGACAGTATTGACGCCGGGCATCACAACCCGACCCGTAGCCCACGAATAGTGGGATTTCAGACGATTTCGCGCAACGGCAACATACAAAAAGCGGGGATACCCGAAAAGTGATTCGAGTATCCCCGCCTCGGCGTGATCAGCGGAAAGCCACCGGACCGCTTACTTTACGGCTCCGCGCATCACACCTCCGACGACCCACTTCTGGGCGAAGATGTAGACGATGAGCACCGGAGCCATGGCCATCAGGTAGGATGCAAAGGCCATCGGGTAGTTCGAGGTGAACTGGCTCTGGAATACGTACTGCGCCAGCGGAATGGTCTGGTTGCTCTGGTCGGTCAGCGTGATCAGCGGCAGCAGGAAGTCGTTCCACGCCCACAGCGCGGTCAGGATCGCAATGGTCGCATTGATCGGACCCATCAGAGGGAAGATAATCGTCCAGAAGATGCGCCAAGTGGAAGCGCCGTCAATGCGCGCCGCCTCCTCCAGCGACACCGGAATCGAACGGATGAAGCCGATTGCGATGAACAGGTTCGTGCCGATGCCGAGAATCGTATACAGAATGATCAGGCCGAGCTGGTTGTCGAGATGCAGCGTGCCCATCTCCTTGGCGATCGGCAGCATGATCACCGTGAACGGCACGAACATCATGGCCAGGAAGAAGTAGTACAGGAAGCGGAAGAATCGCTTGTCCATGTTCCTCGCCACCGCATACGCGACGAACGTATTGGTCAGCAGTGTCAGCACCACCGCGCAGACGGTGATGATCGCGGAATTCAGCGCGGCCTTCGGATAGTCCACCTTGTTCCACGCATCCACGAAGTTGTGCCATTCCCATGAGGTCGGCAAACTGAACGTGCCGGCCTCGCCCGGAGTTTTCAACGCGGTGACTACGGTGAAATACAGCGGTACGAGCACGGTGAGGCTCAGTACGGCCACGGCTGCGGTAAGCCACCAGTTGACGTTATGGTCCTTGCGGTATTTTTCGGTGTTCGACGAAGTGTTCGACGAAACGATTGCGTTAGTCATGTTTTCTTCCCCTTTACCCTCAGACCTTTTCCTTGCCGCTGAAGAACTTCAGCTGCACGAACGCGAGCACCGCAAGCACGATGAAGAACGTGACCGCATTCGCCATCTGATAGGAGTACTCGCCGTTGCCAAGGCCGTTCTGGAAGATCAGGTAGGAGACGGTTTCCGTCTTGGAATCCGGGCCGCCCTTGGTCAAAGCCATGACCTGATCGAACGCGCCCAGCGAGTTCTTGAGGCTCAGCACCATGTTGATCGTGAAGAAGGGGCCGATCAGCGGGAAAGTGATCTGCCAGAAGTTCTGCCACGCGTTCACACCGTCGATGGACGCGGCCTCGTAGATCTCGTTGTCGATGGTCTGCAGGCCGGCCAAGTACAACAGCGTGGAATACGCCACACCCTGCCAAATGGAGAGGAACACAATCGGGAACCACGCCAAGTCTGGATTGGAGATCATCGACGTGGACAGCCAATCGATATGCAGGGCCTGGCCAAGAGCCGGAAGCGGCGTCATGAAGATATACTTGAACACGTAGCCGATGACCAGCACCGACAGGGTGTACGGAATGAAGAAGATGGCACGGAAGCCGTTCTTGAAGGCGATTCTGGAATTCAGCAGCACCGCCAGGAACATGCCGATGAAATTCGTTCCGATGGTGATCAGCACCGCGATGAAGATGGTGAACATGTACGCATGCCCCACACGCGAATCCTGGAACATCGCGATGTAGTTCTTGATGCCGATGAACTTGAAATCGCCGTATCCCTGCGAATTGGTGAACGAGTACGCCGCACCCTGCAGGAACGGCCAGTACAGGAAGATCGCCACAAGAATCGCGGCCGGAACGGTCATCCAATAGAATGCCGGATCGACCTTGCGATTGGAGAATTGCGACACTTTCCTCTTCGCCGGTTTCTTGCCTTGCCTGGCGTCGCTCGGATTTGTATTGCCAGTCATTTTCTTTCCTCCCCTCACCTAAAGTTTCTCGCCTGGATCTTGTCGTATTCGGATTGCATGCTGTCAAGGAATTTCTGCTTGTCCCCCGACTGGATCAGCGTCTGCAGGAAGCCTGCGATGTTGATGCTGGCCGGAACGTAATGATCGCAGAAGTCGGTCAGCTTGCCTTCCTGATAGAAATCGAGCACGCCGTTGAGCGCTTCGTCGCCCACATACGTTTCCTTATACGGGGTGAACGCGGACTGCTGCTTGGAATAATCCTTCACGTTCTCCTCTTCCATCAGGAAATCGACGAATTCGCGCGCTTCCTCGTAATGCTTGGTGTGCGCGCCGATCGTAAGGATCACATCATCGCCGGCGGTGAGCTGCTGCTCGTCAGTGTCGTCGGTGGCCGGCATCTGGGCGAATCGCAGGTTCGCGTCCTCATCGATCAGACGCACCTGCGGAATGGCGTAGGTGCCGAGCGGCAGAATCGCGGCTTTGCCGGCCGCGAGATCCTGCGTCGCCTGCTGATAGGTGACGGCGGGATTCTTCTGCGTGTAGTTCTGGTAGATTTCCACCAGCTGCTCGCTGACGGTGCCCCACAGATCGGAGAATTCCCTTGTTCCGTCCTTCAGCGAGCTGTATTCGGATTCCGGAACCAGCGTGGAATTCAGTGAGGAAAGCGGAGCCTGCAGAGTCCACGGGTCGGCGGTGCTTGCTTCGATCGGCACGATGCCCTTGTCTTTGAATCGCTGCAGCAATGCGATGAATTCGCTCCACGTCTGCGGAGGATTGTCGGGATCCTCACCCGCCTGCTCCCACACGTCCGCGTTGATGATGTATCCGCTGGCGTTGCCTGCGTACGGAAGGCCATACAAACGCTTCTTGGATTCGTCGGTGGTCTGGACGAGGCTCTTGGCGATCTTCACCATGCCCGTATTGAGCTCGTCCACGATCGGATCGTCGGTGAAGTCGTGGAACACGCCCGCTTCGGCGAGCATGCCGTAGTTGATGTCGCCGTTGATGGTGATGACGTCGGGTTCACGGTTCTTCACCAGTCGCGTGCGCAGATCAGTGGTCGCGTCGGAGGAATTGTTGACGTTGATTTTGATGTTGGGATGAGTTTTTTCGAATTCTTCCGCTTTGGAGGAAAACCAGTCGGCCGCTTCCGCCTTGAATTGGAAAAAGTCCAGGGTCACTGTTGCCGCAGTGTCGTTTCCGCAGGCCGCGAGACCCGACATGAGCGCCACCGCGCACATGGATGTGAGTGCACGGTACGCAATTTTCCTGATCTTTCCTACACTGGATACGGAATCAGGTTTCATTCTCGACTCCTTACTACTTCATTGTCGGTGACGGAACGCAGCTCCTTCACAACGTCCTCCACCCGACATCGATGGTAGGGAGAAGCAGATTTTATTCCTACCTCCGCGTGCCTTGCGCAGGCTGAAAAGAAAAAGACCGAGATTTTGTTATTCTGGAAAAGTTAAATTGTTCTAAGGACGTGACACCGATGGCAAGACACCCCCTCCCCCAGTGGTTCGAGGGCTCGGAATATACGCATAAGGTTGCGGCGAGCATTATGAAATACGGGCCGATCTCCCGCATCACGCTTGCCCAGATTCTTGGACTTTCGCAGGGCGCCGTCTCCCGCATCACCAGCGATTTAATTTACAACGGAGTAATCGAAGAGGTTCCGATCACCGCCGAACATTGCGGCAAACTGCCGAAAGGATTCGTGACGAAGGATAGTTCGGAGCGCCGAGGCAGGCCACAGGTCGGTCTGCGCGTAATCAAGAACGCACGCACGTTCGTCGGTATGAAAATCAATGCGACGCACATATCGGCCGTCGCGGTGAACGCGCTCGGACGAATCATCACCGGATGCCACGATCTGCCGCTCACCGACACCTCACCCGAATCGGTCGTCGCCGTCGTCAAACAATTGGTGACCGATTGCGCGGCGGAAGCGGTGATGACGGGATGGCCGCAGCCCTGCGCCGTCGGAGTCTCGCTCGGAGGCCACATCGTCGACGATTCAGTGGTCACGTTCGCCCCGTTCCTGCATTGGTCGCAATCGGTGGATCTGTCGGAGATGGTACGCAACGAAACCGGAATCCCGACAGGCATCTACAACGATATCGATTCCTTGCTGGTCGACGCATGCTGGTTTGGTTCGGGAGTCGGACTGAACAGCTACGCCGTGTTGACGATTGGCGCCGGCGTGGGATATTCGCTTGCCATAAACGGGGAGATGGTGAACTGCCCCGATAAAAGCTACGGCTTGGTAGGGCATATACCGCTCGACCCGGATGGACCGCGCTGCGTTGCCGGACATAAGGGGTGCGCGCAATGTCTGTCCGACAACTCGATCATAGCCGAATATTCTCAAATGCTCGGCGTTCCGGTCTCATTCGAGGATTTCGCGCGAGATGCACGTGCGAACAAACCGCAAGCCACGAATCTGGTGAATCGCACCTGTTTCCGTTTGGGCACGATGGTGGCGGCGATCGCCAATCTGGCCATGCCGGAAAAAATCATGATCGCAGGAGAATCGTCGTTCATCGCAAGACTCGGCATCGATGACCTGCGCAACGGCATCAACCATTATCGGCACAGCCAGGCCTCGCCGGTGGATTTCGAAATCCCCAACCACGATTGGGCGCTATGGGGAAAGGCAGCCGCGGCACAAGCCATCCGTCAGTACGTGGAGTGAATGCGCCACAACGCTACGGCACGGTATGGGCATCCCCAGTATGCCTATATGTTCGTGAATCCGGCGGTTTGCGTCGGTATGAGAATACTGAAGTCTGGTGACTATACCCATACGACTGTAAGCCTCTGCGTTTGCGTCGGTATGGGTATACCGACACCCAGTGACTATCCCCATACCGACGCAAACCGCTACATTTACGTCGGTATGGAGATAGTCAGGCTCGGCCGGTATTACCGAACCGCCGCAAATCAGGCGGCCACGACCTTGAAGAGCACGGCCTGGGCCGGGTGGAGGGACGGCGGTCGCACACCGTAGGTGGCCAACGCGCGACCGGTCATCCTCACACCATTGGCGTTCCACCAGCCGAGCGGGCTCTGGCCATTGGTGATGTCCTGCTTGCCCAGATCAAGGCTCACGTCGAGCGGCGAAACCACATACACGGTGTCCGGATCGAGGCCGGGCAGACGGACCGGCGCCGCCGGGTAGGTCTGCGAAGTGGTCACCTGGGTGAAGCGGTAGATGGCCGCAGCCTTGTTCGGCATGACCACGCCGTCCAGTCGCACGGCCGGATCGGCGGCGTCGGAATGCACCACGGTATCGACCGCGAACCATTCGCGATGCTTCTTGAATTCGGCGACCCATTCGGCAAGTTTGTCGATGTCGGACTGCGGTTCCTTGAGCAGGTTCCATTCGATGCCCATATGCCCGAAGAACGCCATCGCCATGCGCAGTTCCTGCGTGGTCGCGCGATGCGTGGAGTGCGCGGGAGACGCCCCGACATGCTCGCCGATCATTTCCGGCGGCACGAGCAGCGACGTGTAGCGCTGGATGTCGGCGCGTTCCAGCGGATCCACGCAGTCGGACGCCCAGATACGGTCGGCCACTTCGAGAATGCCGAGGTCCACGCGGCCGCCACCGGAGGAGCAGCTTTCTATTTCAAGACCGGGATGCGCTGCCTTCAGATCGTGGAAGATCCGGTATACGGCCAGCGTCTGCTCATGCACCGCGGGACGACCGGAACGCGGAGAGACCGCTTCGGTGACGAGTTTGTTGTGGTCCCACTTGATGTAGTCGATGCCCAGCTCACCGACGAGCTTGTCCATCGCGCCGTAGATGTAGGCATACGCATCGGGATTGGTCAGGTCCACGACCTGCTGGGTGCGGCCCTGCATCGGCATGCGGTTGGCGGTGGGTTTCAGCACCCAATCCGGATGCGCGCGGAACATGTCGGAATCGGGATTGACCATTTCCGGCTCGAACCACAGACCGAATTCGAGCCCCTTGCCGTGCACGTAGTCGGCGAGCGCCTTGAGGGACTTGTCTCCGTCGGGCCACACGTCCTGCGAGATCTCCCAATCGCCGAGGCCGGAGGTGTCGTCGCGGCGTGAGCCGAACCAGCCGTCGTCCACCACGAAACGTTCGACGCCGCTTTCCACCGCCTTGTCGGCGAGCGCGGTGAGGGTGTCGTAGTCGTGGCCGAAGTACACGGCTTCCCAGGTGTTGAGGATTACCGGGCGCGGCTTGGGCGCGATGTTGTGTTCGGCGAGCCAGTCGCGGTGTACGCGGCGCAGGTAGGAGTGGAAGCGGGATGCCACTTCGTTGAGGCCTTCGCCGTAGGAGCCGATGAGCCATGGCGTGGTGTAGTCCTCGTTGGCGTCGAGAACGATTTCGCCGCCGAACAGCACCTCGCCGCCTCCGATGATGCCGCTCGTGTATGGCAGACGCTCCACGGAGAGTTCGCTGTTGCCGCTCCATGCCACGTGTGCGGAATATACGTTGCCGTGGGTGAATCCGAAGCCTTTTTCGCCTACGTTGAGCAGCAGGGTCGCGTCGAAGTCGGGGCGTCCGGTCATGGACGCCTTTTCGAAGCGTCCGACGGTGAGGTCCTGGCGTTGCGGGGAGCGTTCGCGCAGATGGTGGCCCGTGGTGGTGAGGATTTCGTTGGCGTCGGCGGGGACCGTGAATGCGAGTTCCACTTTGCCGACTTCCAGCTTGCCTTCGCCGATGTTGGTCACGCTGGCGTTCTGGCGGATGAGGCCGCTTTCATCGAGTTCGCAGGTCCAGACGAGTTTCACGCCTTGTTCCGCGTCGCGGGCGGTTACGGTGACGGTCGGCGTCTGCTTGGGCCGGTCGGAGACGGTCCATGCCGGGTAACCGTCTTTTTCGTTCATTTCGTAGGTATTGCCGGCTTTCACGTTTTCGACGGTGATGTCGTCGACAACGAATTTGCAGAACAGTTCGATTCCGTCACGGCTTACGCTGAAGCGGGTGGCGCCGATCCAGCTTTCGGACTGGGTCGGCAGCACGCTTGGCCATGCGGTGTAGTCGAGCGCTCCGGAAACACGCTGCGGAGCCTGTGCGTCGAACAGATCGATCACGGTTTCGGGTGCGGAGAGCGGGCGTCCCCAGTGCACGAGTCGCGGCAGATCGGTGCCGGGGAAGACGATTGCGAATGCAACGTTCGCCGGTGTCTGCTCGGCGTAGACCGCAGTGAGTCGGGTTCCGTTGGAGGACTTGCCTTGGACGGTTTGAATGAGCGTCATTGCAGCATCCTTACGATTGAGATACGTTCGTTATTGGTCACTTTCGATGGTACGACGGCGATTATTCCTTGACCTGACACCGCGTGTTTGTTTCTTTCGGAAAGTAATTATCTGCGGTCGGTGAAGAAATCCGTCAGGATGCGGGCGCATTCCGATTCGAGCACGCCGCCCACCACTTCCGGGACGTGCCCCACATGCGGGTCTCGCGGAATATCCCAGATCGATCCGCAGGCGCCGAGTTTTGCATCCCATGCGCCGAACACGATGCGTCCGATATGCGTCTGCAGGCACGCTCCCGCGCACATCGGGCAGGGCTCCAAGGTAACCAGCAGCGTGCATTCGGAAAGATTCCACGTGCCGAGCGCAAGGGCCGCCTGGCGCATGGCCATCACTTCCGCATGCGCCAGCGGGTCGGTGCGCTCCTCACGGCGATTCCGCCCGCCGCCGATCACTTGTCCGTCTTTATCCAGCACCACAGCGCCGACGGGCACTTCACCGTCGGCCGCCGCTTCCCGCGCAAGATCGATCGCCAGCATCATCCGTTCATCCCACTGCATGCACCCAAGTGTAGAGGCCGGATCGTCCAGGCAATTCCGAGCGGACCGGACGAACGCCGCAACCAGACACGTGGGTCGTAAGCTTTGCGTGTAAACCCACCCGCGCGAAACACACACATAAACGCCCCTTGATAGTCTGGAAACCGTAGTTTGGGAAACGCACCAAAACAGAACAAAAACGCGCAAGGGAGGGCACGTTGGCGGTATTCGAGTTGATTTTATGTATTATTGCCGCCGTTGAGCTCTCTTCATTCATAAGTCGTTTCATTCCAAAGGTCTCCACGCCACTCGTGCAGATCGCGTTGGGCGCGCTGGCCGCCCAGCTTCCGTTCTTCCCGGACGTGACGCTCGACCCGGAACTGTTCATGGTGCTGTTCATCGCGCCGCTGCTGTATCTGGAAGCGCATGAAATCGATAAAAGGGAACTGCTGAGATCCGCGAAGCTATCGCTTTCACTCGCCATAGGCCTGGCGATCGCGACCATGGCGGCCGTGGGATTCGCGCTGAACACCATATGGCCGGCGGTTCCACTCGCCGCGGCGCTTGCCCTTGGCGCGGCGCTCGGCCCCACCGACGCGGTCGCGGTGTCGTCGCTCGGCAAGGAGGCGGCACTTACGCAACGTCAGACAAGCGTGCTGAAAGGCGAATCGCTGTTCAACGACGCCTCCGGCATCGTAGGCTTCCAGTTCGCGATCGCCGCCGCCGTCAGCGGAGTCTTTGAAATAGGGCAATCAGCGGCGCAGTTCGTCGTCTCGTTCTTCGGCGGCGCGATCTTCGGCATAGCCGTGGGCATGATCGCCGACGTGCTGTTTGAATTCCTGCGTTCCATGGGTTGGGAGACGACCACCAGCCGTATTCTTATGGAATTGTTCCTGCCGTTCATTCTGTACCTGGGCGCCGAAGCCGCGCATGTGTCGGGCATTCTGTCGGTAGTCGCGGCCGGTCTGATCATCCGCTTCGACCATACCGGCATCGGACCGAACGTGGCCCGCACGAACATCGTCTCGTCCAGCGTGTGGGGCGTGCTCTCATTCACGCTCAACGGCACCGTGTTCATTCTGCTGGGCATGCTGCTGCCCGATGCGATGAGCACCAGCTGGGACGATCCGGGCGTCAGCAATTCGCTGCTGCTGATCGCGATCGCAACCGTCTCCGCCGTGGTGGTGGTCATGCGGTTCATCTGGATCTCGACGATGCTGCGACTCGTTCGAGACACCGTCACCCACCAGCGTCGCAAGATGACGAAGGAGCGCTGGCGTTCGGCGGCGATCATGACGTTCGGCGGGGCCAAGGGCACCATCACGCTGTCGTTGATGTTCACCATCCCATACACCGTAAGCAACGGCGGATGGTTCCCGATGCGAGACGAACTCATCTTCATAGCGGGCGGCGTGATCGTGGTGACGCTGCTGCTCGCCAACTTCCTGCTGCCGCTGCTCGCGCCCAACCGCAATGAGGGCGCGTCCGTGAAGATGAATGAGATCACCATCGAAGTGCTCAGGCGCACCGTCGAGGAACTGACGGGACGAGTCACGCCGGAAAACCGGCGCGCGGTGCTCATGGTCATCGATTCCTATACGAAGCGCATCACACGGCTGAAGCAGCGCATCGGCGAGGCGGATCCGCAGGGCTACATGCAGCTGCAGATCGACGCGCTCAACTGGGAGAAGGAATACGTAAAGAAACGACTCTCCGACGTAAAGAGGCACCCCACCAACAACAAGGCCTCCGACGACCTGGAGGCCGAGGCCTGCGAGCGCCTGCTCGACCAGATCATGAGCTCGCTGCGCCATATCGAGACGGAACACGATTCCGGTCATACCGTGTGGAGGATCAAAGGTCGCTTCAGGGCCTTGCAGCGCCGCAGCAGCACCATGATCCGCCGCATCAACAGCCGCATCAGGCGCACCACGCCATTGTTCAGCGACGACGAGCTGTTCGCGCACACCCGCGTGGTGCAGGTGGACGCCATCGAACACGTGATCGACCGCCTGTATGAGGAAATGGGTCGGGACACCTACAATACGGAACACTGCTCCGGACTGTTGCTCGACTACCGTCGAGGCGAAGCCGCGTTGCGCGCGCGTCCGAACGTGGGAGACAGCGCGGAAGCGCAAAGCCAGGCGGAGGACGTGAAACGCGAAAGCTACGGCATCGAGCTTGGCGTGATCCAAGACATGCTCGAAGCCGGGGAGATCACCCGCGCCCAATCCAAGCAGTTGCGCCGCAATGTGTACGTGATGAGCGTGGACGCGGATTCGCAGACCTGATCCCGCCCGTACGGCAACATACACATCCCGCGTGTGGTGTTTCACGTGAAACACCACACGTTTTTCGTCCGGCTTCCCAAAAAATACACGATTCTCAGGAAGTTCACAGAAAACATCAGACCTGCGCACAGCATCGCATGGTTATATAAGAAATGTCAGCAGAACAAGCCGACCAGGAACCACAGCAAGTTCCCGAAAATTGAACCCTTTCTTCTTCTCTCTCCTTTCTCTCTCCCCGGCGTCGACAGCGACGCCGGGGTTTCTTTTTGCAACGGCGCCGGCAACAATCCCAGGCGTCAACATGGCCATGTTCCCCGACACCGCGACGCGCTATATTGAAGTCATGAGCGACGCAACCGAGAACAACCCAATCGACGGCAATCCGGAAAACAATCTGATCGGACGTGAATCGAACGTGGTTCCCGGCCGTTTCGGAGAGCCCCTGCAGGTCACGCAGGTGCGGTATTCGCGCGGCGGAGGCGGCACCGCGCCGAGGCGTCCGCTGTTTCTGTGCCTGCACGGCTGGGGGTCGAACGAGGAAGATCTGGCCGACATGATGCGCTACGTCGCACCGTATAACGATTTCGCCTCGCTGCGGGCTCCTTTGATATTGCAGGAGGCCGGTTTCATGGGTTTCGGCCTCAGCCAGGGCGCCTACTCGTGGTTCCACGACTGCGTGCCGTCCGGAGACGATTTGGACCGTGACGCTTATGCCGCGGCCGTCGCCATCGACAACTGGGTCTCCGAAAACGTCGCGCAGGAACGTTCGGTGGTGCCCATCGGATTTTCGCAGGGCGGATTGCTTGCGGTTCACCTGCTGCGCGTCAATCCGGAACGCTACCTTGCCGCGATCTCGCTTTCCGGCTTCCTTGCGCCAGGATCCGTCGCAGGCACCGCCCCGGCGGATGATCGCCTCGCCCAGCTCAACAAACCGGTGTTCTACGGCTATGGCAACAGCGACACCGTGATTCCCAAACCGGAGCTTTTCGCGACCGCGGCATGGCTGGACGAGCATACGTTCCTGACGTCGAAGAACTACCGCGGGCTCGACCATTCCGTCAGTCTTGAGGAATTCAGCGATCTGCGCGCATGGCTTGCGGACCACGACATAGCGCCCGGAGTGCTGTGACCAAATGGCACGTCCGGAACGTCATGACTCCGACCGCGCATCCGACCGCGACGCAAGATCCTCACTGATTCGACGGAACCGACGACTGACGATACGCAACGTTCCGGGCAGGGCGACGGTGAAACCGACCAATCCTATGATCCACAGCGGGAACTGCACACAGAACGCAACGCGCATGACCTGAGACGTGTACAGCGCGGGCGTCGAGGCATGCTGGGCGTCGAGCAGGACGCCCACTCCCAGCAGGGCCAGCCCGCTCGAAAGGAAGCCTCCGATATTGGCGAACCCCGTGGCCGACCCCAGGTTCTCGATCTCGTTGGTGTCTCTTACGTAATCGAACGCGACGCTGGCCGCGGAAACCCCGCTCGACAAGGCGACCAGCAGCAGACCCATCAGCCATACGGGATGAGGCCCGGGAACCACGAGCAGCACGGTCCATACAAGCATCTGCGCCGCCACCGACGCGTAGACGATCATGGCCCTTCCGTGGATCGGATGCTTCGCCGCTATCTGCCCATACGGAACGGCCCACAGCAGGCACAGCACCACGCCGATGGCCAGGAAGGCGCTTGCCTGCTGTTTGCTGTACCGCTCCACCGCCATAAGGAAGGGGATGCCCCAAAGCTGGCTCATCACACTGTTGGAGAACCACGTTATGTTATGCACCCAGAATCCGCAGAACGTGCCGGGCACGCGCAGGGCTTTGCGCAGGCCGCCCAGAACCGCGTGAAGATCAATCCTCTTCCCAGCCGTCCCGGATTCCGAACCATACTGATTCGGATTGTCCCTGACGCAGAGCATCACGCAGAACGCGATGAGCACTCCCGTTCCCGAAGCCGTCAGGAACGCGGCCGTCCATCCCCGCGCATCCATCAGCCACACGAAAGGGTATACGGATATGATCTGCCCGACGCTGCCGATCTGCCCGGTCAGCTGATTTATCAACGGCAATTTGCGTAGAGGGAACCATGACGCCGACAACCGCACCACGGAAATGAAGATCGTGGCATCGCCCGCTCCCACGATGGCGCGTCCCAGCACCGCCACCGGAGTCGACAGGGATAATGCCATCAACGCCTGTCCAATCGCCATCAGCAGGCATCCCGACGTGATAAGACGACGTGGACCGAACCTGTCCAGCAGCACACCGGCGGGGATCTGCATGATCGCGTACACGAACAACTGCAGATAGACGAACGACGACAACGCCGCGCTGGTCGTATGGAACTGTTCGGCGGCCTGGGTTCCGCTTGCCGAAAGGGACGATCTGCACGCAGCGGCGAAAATGTATCCGACCATGCCCAGCGCCCACATCAGATAGGCGCGGGAACCGCCCATCGAAATCCTAGTCTTCATACGGAACCCTTCCGAATCTTCCTTCACCAGAACCAACCCAACAGTAGCCCGGCACCACCTCGATTTCGCTCTCGATATCGAATCAACGCCACCCTGGCATCAGCCGAAGAGGCCTTCCTTCTTCATATCCGCGACGGCTTGCATCAGACGGTCCTCGTCGGCATCCGAGAATACCAGCGGAGGGCGCAGCTTCAGCGAGCTTCCGCTCGCGCCGGAAGCCGAAATCAGAATATTGCGGTCTCGCAGGGCGCTGATGATCTTCCTTGCGCCCAAAGCGTCCGGAGCGCCGGAGCCGTCCGCCGCGCCGATGTCGATGCCGATGAACAGTCCGGCGTGGCGGGTCATCAGGAATCGCGGGGTTTCGCCCAGCAGCGCCTCCATATCGGCGCAGATGCGATCCCCCATGGCCTTCGCGTGCCGCAGCAGATCACGATGCTCGATCTCGTCCAATACGGCGCCGGCGGCTCGCATGGATACCGGATTGCCGCCGAACGTATTGAAGTATCGGGTGCAGGACGCCAAGGCATCGCCGATCGGCGACTTGTAGACGACGGCTCCGACCGGAATGCCGTTGCCCATCGGCTTACCCATGCTCACGATGTCCGCGTCGGCGTGATGACGCTGGAATCCCCAGAACGCCTCTCCCGTCCGCGCGAATCCCGACTGGACCTCGTCGGCGATCAGCAGGCCGCCCGCATCGTGCGTGGCTTGCGCCACCGCGGCGACCCATCCCGCATTTCCCGGGAGCACGCCGTCGGATGAGAAAATCTGGTCGAGGAGCACCGCGGACACACCGAAGCCTCCGTTATGCAGCTTTTCGAAAGCCTCCTCGAAACGCTGCAGAAGAATCCGGGTGACGTCCTCATCGCCCATCGCTCCCGTGCTCAGCCCGGAAAGAACGTCGGACACGCGCACGGTGGCCAGGAAGGGCGCGAGCGGAACGCCCGTTCCGAAGTTCGGAGATACGGAAGACACCAGCGAGGTGATGCCGTGGTATGCGTAATCGGTGACCACGACGCCCTGCGCGCCCGTATACACCCTCGCCATACGCAATGCGAGATCGTTGGATTCGGAGCCAGAATTGGTGAAGCTCACGCGGTCGAATCCGCAAAGATGCGGATTGGCCACGCTGCCGTAGGCGGGGGTGAAATATCCAAGAAGCCGTTCCGCATAGTCGATGATCTCATCCTGGAGATAACGCGAATGCGTATCCTGCTTGGCCAACTGGTCGGCCACGGCCTCACGGACATGCTCGTTGGCGTGGCCCACGCAGGCCACATTGTTGTAGCAGTCCAGATAATCGGTACCGGCCGCGTCGAACAGGTGGGCCTCGCTGCCACGCACCACATGGATCGGATGGTCGTAGAACAGCGGACCCAGCGTGCCGAGAACGTTCTTGCGGCGGCGAAGCAGATCGGCCTCGTCCTGCGTCAAATCGTCCGGCTCCTTGGAAAAGTCGAACGCATTGGCCAACGTATTGCGCCCTTTCGCGATTTTCATAACCTTGTTCCTTTCCTCGTAAATCTCAAAACCTCGATGTCCGATCGATTTCAATCGTCAGCCGTTTTTTCAATGGCCGGCCGGCATTCACTCGCCAAAAAGGTCCCGCAGAACCGCTTCGAACCCGTAGTCCTGCATTCCGGCGAGTCTGCGAGCGCGGGAAACCGGATCGGAAAGATAATGGCCTTCCTTGGGGCCGGTGACATGCTCCACCAGCGCGGGAAGCAGGATGACCAGCGCGTACCGGGCTTCGATGATGCCGGGAAGCAGCCGTAGCTCGTCCTTGCCCATACTGGAATTGACTCGAAGGTATCCACGTATCGTCTCGGCACAGGGCAGGAACGGGCGGTCGGCGTGGTCGTCGACGAGGTACGCGAGGCAGGTGCCCAAGTCGCATACCGCGGGCATCTTGTGCATGTCTCCGAAATCGAGGATGCCCGCGATGTTGTTCGGGTCATCGTCGCGCACGGTTATGTTGCCCGGGTGGAAATCGCCGTGGCACAGTGTTTCGGGCAGACTTTCGATTTCGTGTTCGATGCCCGCGTAGTCGCGTACCGCACGTTCGACGATCCTGCGGGTCCGCGCGTCGGAAATGATCGGCAGGATGTCTTCGGCGAGCGACGGGAGCAACCGGACGTCCCACAGCACTCGGCCCGTTTCGTCCTGGTAATCGTTGTAGGAGGCGATCACCTGCTGCATGCGCGCCAGCTTGTCGCCGATGTCTTGCAGCAGCGGTTCCGTGGGGCGCCCGGTCTTTCCTGAGAGCACGCTTCCGGGAAGGAACGTGGTCAATGTGGCCCATCGTTTCGTTCCATTATTGTCGTGGCAGGACAGAGGCCCGCCATCCTCGCATGCGATCAGCCGGGTGGCCGGCACCTTGGGGTCACGGGTCTGCAGGAGACGCAGCACATTCGCGCGCAACAGTATGGTCTCGCGGGATTCCGCGGGATTTTCGATTTTCAGAATATAGTGGCGTTCCGGCTCCGTGCCCGTTTCCCACGATTGCGGAAAAGCCACTTCGAAGGTGTCGTCGCGTTCCGTGGTGATGCGATGCAGCATCGCGTCGCGCAATCCGTACTCACGTTCCAGCAGTACGGCGGCGGCAGCCTCCGACACCTGCTCATGCGGTGTTGCGATTGCCTGATATCCGCTCAGATCATGCATGGAATTCCTCCAATTCCGCCGTCCGGCCACCGGACCTCGATACGTGCAATGCTGCGCTTTCCATGTAGCCGGCAGTTTTCATAGTCGTTGCTTTCCCGCGAAATCCGACTTTTCGTACAGGACTTTGCCTCCGACGATGGTTTGGGCCACCGTGACGTCGTGCAGGCCGTCGACGTCCACGTTGTGGGGGTCTTCGTCGAGCACCGCGAGATCCGCGTACTTTCCCCTCGACAGGCTGCCGAGCACGTTTTCCTTGCATGAGGCGTACGCGCTGCCGTACGTGTATGCGTAGAGCGCCTCATCGATCGTCAGTCGTTCGTTTTCTCCGAGGATGAAGCCGTTGGCGGTTTTTCTGCTGACCATTCCTTCGATCGAGGTCATCGGAGCGAGAGGGGCGCATGGGGCGTCGGTGGAACCGGGGATGATCGCGCCCTTGCGCACGAACGAACCCATCCGGTATACGTGCCTTGCCCGATCCTCTCCCAGCAGCGGCAGGTATCCGTCGCCATTGTTTTTTATGAAGCTTCCCTGCGGATTCGGTACGATTCCGTCGCGGATGATGCGTTCGACCGTCGATTCGCCGCACAGGCCGCAATGTTCGAGACGGTGGCGGATGTCTTTCCTCGGGTAGAGGCGCTGCGCGTTCTCGATAGCGTCCAACGCGATGTCCACGGCCTGATCGCCGATGGCGTGCACAGCCATTCGCCATCCTTGGCGATGCAGTTTCGCGACCTGTTCCTTGAAGGTTTCCGGATCCCAGCTGAACACGCCATGGTTGTCGGGCTGATTGGCGTACGGCTCCTTGAGATATGCGCTCATGCTGTTGAACGCGCCATCGAGAATGATTTTGAACGGACCGATATCCAACAGTCCGCCTTCGAAACCGGTACGGATGCCCAGATCGAGCCCGAATCCTTCAGGAAGGTCTCCTGCGAGCTGTCCAAGATCGTGGAATGCCGAGAAATACGGCATCAACGTACCGCGCTGTTGGATGAGACCCTGCTCATATGCCGTTTGGAACAGGCCGACATCGTACGGGGACTGTCCGATGCCTTCCCAATTGCGATCCGTACCGGTGCCGGCGTCGGAATAGCTGGTGATGCCGTCCGCCAGCGTGCGATCGGCGGCGAGTTTCAGCTGGTGCAGCAGCGTTCGTTCCGTCACGCGATTGGCTATGCCGGTGAACATGAAACACATCTTGTCTTTGACGAGGCCCGTGGCCTTGCCGTTTTCCTTGATGACCAGATCGGGAATGTCGATTTCGTCGGGACGCTCGTAGCCTCCGCGTCGGAAGGCTTCCGTGTTGATGACCGCGGCATGGTTGGTGAGATGCAGCACCAGGACCGGATGCCCATGCGATATGGCGTCAAGAACGTCGATGTCCGGGAACGCGCCGAGGGAGAACTGGTCGAAACCCCATCCGAGGACCCATTCGCCTTCCGGAGCCTCCAGGCATGCCTGTTCGACCTTCCGGTACAGCTCCTGCATGGTGGATATGGTCTGTTTGCGCAGATCCACCTGGTTGAGGTTGGCTCCCAACAGGGAGAAATGCATATGCACGTCATTGAATCCGGGGCATGCGTACTTGCCTTGCAAGTCCACATGTTCCTTGGCGTCAAGCCCTTCGATCTCATCGTCGACGCCTATGATCTTGCCGTCGAAGATTCCTATACGATTCGCATACGGATGCCGCGGATCCATGGTTTGAATATTGCCGTTTTCAATGATGGCGTCCAGCTTGATCATCGTTCTCTCCCCTCAGGCGGCCGTTCGAGCGGTGCCTTGTTCGCATAACGAACGCCTGCCTGCGTCGCGGAGCGGCTCCTGCGATGCGGGCAGGCGTTCTCAGGTTTCAGCTCAGCTGAGCTTCATGTTGTAGTAGACCGGGCCCTGCAAGCCTGCTCCGTAGCCGGAGATCTTGTTGGACACCACGCTGATCTGCTGGTACTTGCTGATGATGATGTTCGGCACGTAGTCGTAGAACCAGTCCTGCAGCTTGTCGTAGCCTTCCTTCTGCGCATCTTCGCTGGTGGCCGCGTTGATGGCGTTGGCGATCTCCATGAATTCCGGATCAGTGTTCCAACCTGCGCCGGAGCTCTGGAAGAAGGAGTAGCAGATCGGGGTGGCGGAGTAGCTGTAGCTGGTGATCGCCATGTCCCAGGCATCTTCCTGGAAGAGCTTCTGCATCACGCTGGCCCAGTCGAGAACCTGCACGTCGACGGTAATGCCGATCTCCTTGAGCTCGTTCTGGATCTCCATGCTTTCGTCGTACATGTACGGATAATCCTTGGTGGTCATGAGCCTGATGGTGGATCCGTCGTAGCCCGATTCCTCAACGAGTTTCTTGGCTTCGGTGAGGTCAGGATTGTCGTACTTCTCAAGGCTGGATTCGCTTCGGAGCGGGTTGCCTTCCGGCATCAGGCCGCCGTCGTTGGTGTACAGGTCGGAGTTCTGGTGGCCGGCCTTAGCCACGCTGCTCAGATCGAGCGCCGCGAGAATCGCCTGACGCAGCTTCTGGTTGTCGACGAAGATGCCTTTCTTCTTGTTGAAGACCAGGGTTTCGAGCATTTCGTCCTTCTCCACGGTCACGTTCGAATCGGATTTCGCCTGATCGTACTGGGAATCCGCCAAGGAGTAGCCGATTTCGTACTGTCCGCTAAGGGCGCCCGTCAGTCGCGTCGTTCCGTCGGTGACGAAATCGAATTCAAGCTTGTCGACCGAAGGCGTGCGCGCGCCCGCGTAACCGTCCGTCTCACCTTCCGGAGACGTGTAGTCCTCGAACTTCTCCAGGACGATGGAGACGTCCTTGGTCCAATCCGAATACTTGTACGGTCCGGTGCCCACGTACTCCTTCACGCCGGTGTCGTCGGCCGCGTCGAGCACTTCCTTCGGCATGATGGCCGCGGTCCTTGCGGTGTCGGCCATCAGATATAGTCCCGTCGACACCGCTTCCGGAGAGGTGATCACCACGGTTTCGTCGTCCGTGGCTTCCACGGTGGCACCGGTGAAGAACGTGCTTCCGACTTGGGAAAGCTCGATCCAGCGTTCCATGGATGCCACGACATCCTCCGCCTCCATGGTGTCGCCGTTGTGGAACTTGACGCCTTGACGCAGCTTGAACGTGAAGGTCTTATAATCGTCGCTGACCTCGTAGCTTTCGGCAAGAAGCGGCGCGATATCGCCGCTTTCGGTCAGCGTCACCAGGGACTCGTAGATATTGCGCATCGTGTCTCGGGCAACATAGGCTCCGGTGATCATCGGGTCGAGGCTGGTGATGTTGGCGCCCAGCGCGATTTTGATGGTCCCGCCGTCGGCCGCGCTTGAGCTGGAGTCGGATCCGCAAGCGGAGAAGCCGGCGAGCATGGCGACCGCCGCTCCAAGGGCCACTATCTTCCTACCGAACCTGTTCATGGTTTCCTCTCTTTCCTGGAATGGTTTGGCAAAGTCCGTTCGTTGGTTCTGCGTGTTCTGTCTGTACTGTTCGTTTTGTTTGTTCCGTACGTTCCGCACGTTTTGCGTGCCGCTCCCGTCAGACCGCGAGCTGGCGACGGGCCGGGTTGGGAACCGGAATGCTGTTCAGAAGATTGCGCGTGTATTCGGTCTGCGGATCGGAGAAGATCTGTTCGACGCTTCCCTCCTCGACCAGGTCTCCGCGGCACAGCACGCCCACGCGATCGGCGATGAACCGCACGACGCTGAGATCGTGCGTGATGAACAGGTAGCTCAGGGAGAATTCCTCCTTGAGGTCCTGCAGAAGGTTGAGCACCTGCGCTTGGACCGACACGTCCAGCGCGGAGACCGATTCGTCGAGTATGAGGATCTTCGGTTTGACCGCGAGCGCCCTTGCGATGTTCACACGTTGGAGCTGGCCTCCGGAGAACTGGTGTGGATACCGGTCCATGTGCCATGTGGACAACCCCACTTTTTCCAAGGTCTGCGCGGCGATGGCCTTTCTTTCGGCGCGGTCGGCGCCGATGTGCTGGATTTCCAGCGC
Organism: Dysosmobacter segnis; assembly: GCA_963590945.1. Classification (GTDB taxonomy): domain Bacteria; phylum Actinomycetota; class Actinomycetes; order Actinomycetales; family Bifidobacteriaceae; genus Bifidobacterium. The sequence goes on along the minus strand of CAVAQZ010000009.1, from coordinate 20,273 downwards.
CTCCACGATCGCATCGCCGACCGTTTTGCGCGGATTCAGCGCGGAAAACGGGTCTTGGAACACCATTTGGATGTTGCCGCGGATGCGTTCGCGGAGTCTGCTTGGCGAGGCGTCCACGTAGTTTTCATTGTCGAACACCACCGAGCCGGATGTCGGCTTTTCCAACGCGCAGATAATCTTTCCCGTGGTGCTCTTGCCGCTGCCGGATTCGCCGACCAACGCGTACGTCTGCTTTTCGAACAATTCGAACGACACGTTGTTCAGCGCGTGGAACACGTCCGCCTTGCCGTGCGAGAAGCTTCTCGTCACGTAATCCTTGTAAATGCTGTTGACCTGCAGGATCGGCCGTGGTTCTTCCTTCATCATGCCACCGTCTTTCTGAATCCATCATTCTGGGAGAGCCGAACGCATCTTGCCTGATGATGATCGTTGATGTCGCTCATGCCGATGTTTCCGGTCTTGCACAGATCCGCGGCGAACGGGCATCGCGACGCGAATCGGCATCCGGCTTTGACGTCGGACAGTCTCGGCACCGAACCGGGAATCGTTTCAAGTCGTTCCGGCCGGTCTCCTTCGAGGGGTGGAGTGGCTCCAAGGAGGCCTTGGGTGTATGGGTGTTTCGGGTTCGCGAAGAGCTCGTCGACCGGGGCGCTTTCCACAACCTGGCCGAGGTACATGACCGCGACCTTGTCGCACATCTGTGCCACGACGCCCATATCGTGGGTGATCAGAATGATGCTCATCCCCTGTTCGTCGCGCAATTGCCGGAGCACACGGAGCAACTGCATCTGGATGGTCACGTCCAAGGCGGTGGTCGGCTCGTCGGCGATGAGCAGTTTCGGTTTGTTGATCAGCGCCATGGCTATGACGACTCGCTGGAGTTGGCCGCCTGACATCTGGTACGGATATTTGGGCAGCCAACTTTCCGGATCATTCGCGCCCGCTTCTTCCAACGCTTGGAGGCAACGGCCGTTGATGTCCTCTTTGGAAAGGTTTTTGTTGTGCGCGGCCACGGTTTCCGACAGCTGCTTGCCGATGGTCATCAGCGGGTTGAGGCTGGACATCGGGTTCTGGAAGATGAATCCGATGTCGCTGCCGCGCAGCTTCTGCAGTTCGCGGTCGGAAAGTTCGAAGATGTTCTTTCCATCGAACGTCACCGCGCCTTCGTATCGGGTGGTTCGTTCGTCATGCAGTCTGAGCACGGAGAACGAGGTGACGCTTTTGCCGCATCCCGATTCTCCGACGATGCCGAGGATCTCGCCGCGTTCCACGGAAAAGTTGACCCCTTCCACGGCTGCGTTCCATTCCTTACGGCCGCTTTTAAAGCTCACCTTGAGATTGTTGACGTCGAGTAGTGTCTGCGTCGTCATGGTTCACTTCCTTCTCTTGGGGTCGAGCACTTCGCGCAGACCGTCGCCGAACATGTTGATGATGAATACGGTGAGGGCCAATGCGACTCCCGGGAATACGGTCATCCACCAGGCCGAGTAGATGTAGGTTCGGCTGTCGTACAGCATGTTGCCCCAGCTTGGCAGCGGCTGCGGAATGCCCGCGCCGATGAAGCTCATGGCCGCTTCCACAAGAATCGCGTCGGCGAAGACGAACGTCACTTCGACCAGCCATGATGCGATCACGTTGAGCGCGATGTTCCTCCAGAGGATGCGGAATGAGCCGGCGCCAAGATTGATGAGGACCTGCACGTAGTTTTCGTTCATGTTCGACATCGTGGCCGAGCGGACCACGCGTGCGACCATCGGCGTGAACACGATGGACAGCGCGAACACCACGCTTTGCGTGCTCTGCCCGAACGAGGTGATGAACACAATGCCGAACAGGATCGCCGGGAATGCCATCAATCCATCGCACAGACGCATCAGCAGGTATCCGAGCCTCGGATAGTAGGCGGAGTACAGGCCGATGACGAAGCCGGCGATGCCTGCGATCGCGGCCGCGCTGATTCCGACCGTGAGCGACGATTTGCCGCCCAGCAGCACTCGCGCGAGTATGTCTCGGCCCACATTGTCGGTTCCCATCGGATGGTCGCCGCTTGGTTTGAGCGTCATCGCCGCGGTATCCGTGGTGTAGGCGTCCATGTTGAGCGCCCACGGCAGCAGGAAGCATGCGATTACGATGAGCAGGAGGAGCAGACCTCCGAAGATGGTCGTCGGCGACGATTTGACCGCCGCGATCCAGCTGTTGCCGGATGATTTCCGAGTTGCCTGAGCCATAATCAGAACGACCTTTCCCTGATGCGCGGATCGATGGCCGCATACAGCAGATCAGTAACGAGATTGACCACGATGAACGCCAACGCCACGAACACCATCACGCCCTGGATCATCTGATAGTCGCGTCTCAGAATCGAATTGACGACCAGCTGGCCTATTCCCGGAACGTTGAACACCGTTTCCACCACGATGGCGCCGGCGATGAGCTCGCCGAAGGACTGCCCGACGATCGTCAGAATGGGAATCGCCGCGTTTTTGAAGGCGTGCACCCACAATTGCCTGGTTCGTGTCAGGCCTTTTGCGTTGGCCGTTCGGATGTAGTCGCTGCCCAGAGAGTCGATCATGGACGACCGGCTCATTCTGGAGATGATCGCGATCTGCAAAGTGGCCACGGAAAGCGCCGGCAACACCAGATGCGACAGATATCCGGAAATGCTTTCGGACGGTTCGACGAAACCGCTGGCCGGCAGCAGCTTCAGTTGCAGCACGAACACGATCATCAGCAGAAGTCCGGCGAGGAAGCTCGGCAGTGAAGTGGTGAGCGTGGCGAAGGCGAGCACCGCCTTGTCCGCGAATCGTCCGTGCTTGTCGGCGGCGAGAACGCCGAGCGGAATGGCGATGATCAGCGAAATGATCTCTCCGAAAACGGCCACGGACAGCGTCGGGAAAATATGCGAGAGAATCGTAGGCGTGACGTCCTCGTTCAGGATGTACGAATATCCCAGATTGCCGTGCAGCAGGTTGACGAACCACGACCACAACTGGTCGGGCAACGACGAGTTCAATCCCATCTGCTCCCGAATGGCCTCCACCTGGGCGTCCGTCGCATCGTTTCCGGCGATCACTCGCGCCGGGTCGCCCCCGCTCATGTGAGAAAGCATGAAGGCGATGACTCCAACGATCAACAACACCGGTATGGCGGACAGCAGCCGCTTCAACATGTATTTCAGCATCTCTTCCCTGCTCCTTGGTCGCTGCCGGAACTCTCGTTCTCAAGCGTTTGATGGTTGGAAATTATGGAGACAGCGTTCGTCGGATGCAATGTACTTGTTGTACAGTCGAACGGCGTTCGTTGGACATATCAGCCGAATACAAGAGACGGTAACAAACTTTCGGAAAAGCGGCGGTCAAGCATCATAATCATTGAAATCGTCATGTTTTTCGGGAAAAATATTTTCCCCCTAGAAGAATCGACGGAAATACGACACTGTATCGCCGCCGAACCTACGCGCATGCTGAAGTTAACATGAAGTTGACATGGAATCCCGGATGAAGGCGCACGCGATCCACAATTTCACCCGATCGGACTCCGTCGAAAGATCAAGCCCCAGCAGATTCTCCACTTTTCTCAACCGGTTTTCCACGGTATGGCGATGCACGTGCATATGGGTGGCCGCCTCCCCCACGTTGAACGCGCTTATCAGCAGTTCCCGCATGGTATGCAGCAGATTGTTCGTTTCGGTCTGCGGCAGTTCGCGCAGCGGGCCCAACAGTTCCGTGGCATACGCTTGGGCAACATCCGGACGCACGAGCTCGTGCGGAGAGATATCCAATATGCCGGAACGATGCCCGTATTCCCTCAAACTGAAACTCCGCTTCACCTCGTCAAAGGCTTCCGCGAGCATCGTAAGTCCCTCAACCGGTTTGTCCACGGAAATCCTTGACGCATCCGCGGCCAACCATTGACGTACCCATTCCAAGTCGTCCTCCGCCGCGACGGCCCACAGATGATCGTCATGAACGGCGTAGACGACCCGCAGATTCCGCGGGATCTCCCTGTCGAAGATCTGATACAGCCGCGAAGCGTCCATTCCCGACTGCGCCGCGCACATCACACGTGCGGGGAACACGAACCTGGCCGGCCACAGTTCGTCGGCAAACGTCATGGCCGACCGCGCATTGCCTCCGGCAAGCTCACAGAACACCGCCGTGCGCAATCGCGAAATGCCGTTGAACCGTTCGATCAACTGCGGAAGCACGCATGTGATCGCTTCGGACGCCGCGGCCACGATCGGACGGAGTATCTCGCTGTTATCGGAACGCATGCCGCTGGCGGCCATCACGCATCCCCATTGCCTGCCGCCGGTTTCCAACGACTTGACGAAATAGCGGTTCCTCTCGGGGGTGACGCCGTACATCATATGGATATCGCTGGGGTCGTTTTCCAGCTGTTTTTGGAATTCATGGTAAAGATCGCCGGCTCGTTTGGCCATATTCCGGTTCGACACGAACCGCACGTTGCCTTCGTGGTCCACGAAAGCCGCCCATCCCCCGACCAATTTAGCCGTCATCGACACGACGTTCTCCAGCGGATTATCCGAACCCAGCGCTTTGAACATCTCATGCTGGATCGAGTACATCCGGCGCTGGGCCGTTTCCTCCTCTTCGGACTGATAGCGGAGAAAAGCCTTCATGATCATGGAGAAGCTGACTTCGCCCGGCACTTCAAACAGCACGATATGGTATTTGACCGCGGCCGCGAGCAAGGCCTTCGGCACAACGTGATGCTTTATCACGACGCCAAGTCCGATCGCCTGAATACCAGCATGGCTCAACGTCTCCACATACCGCATCCACATCTCGTCGTAAGCGTCCTCGACGTTTTTGAAATGGGAGCTCAACCCGAGTTTGCGCCGGTTGCGTTTGAGCAGCGACAGATCATTGGCGTTGCTCATATCCTCAAGGGGAAAGTTCGTGGAACACGTCAGCAGAATCTCGCCGGGCTCCGAATATTCGGCTGCGGTCACCACATCCGTGGCATGCACCCATATCACGCCGCCGTCCAAACTGTTCTTGCCGCCGTCATACACGATTCTGAGGTGCAGGTCCTCATCGGTGAGCAGCTGTCTCATCGTTACCGTCATCGCTGCATGCTCTCACGCGACTGTGTCGGAAAGGTTGCCGTTGCCGACATCGTATGTGACGACACCGTGTATGGCGGGATCGTATGTGACGGGCTGATATAGCAACGGCACGCTAGACTGGGGACGGTTTGATTTTTGCGTGCGAGGAATGCGCGCGGATACGTTTGAAGGAGTTTCGATGCTGCTGTCCGATCGCGACATTCTCGCCGCCCAGTCCGAAGGTCACATCTCGCTCGATCCGTGGACTCCGGAGATGGTGCAGCCGGCGTCGATCGACGTGCGTCTGGACCGTTTCTTCCGCCTGTTCAACAACCACGCGTACACGTATGTGGACCCCGCCGAAAACCAGGGCGAGCTGACCGAACAGTTCGAGGTGAAGCCCGGCGAGCCGTGGATCCTGCACCCCGGCGAGTTCGCGCTCGGTTCCACCTGGGAGTATGTGAAGCTCGATTCGAGCATCGCCGCACGTCTGGAAGGCAAAAGCTCATTGGGACGACTGGGCATTCTCACGCATTCCACCGCAGGTTTCATCGACCCCGGTTTCGAAGGGCACATCACACTGGAATTGTCGAACGTATCCACGCTGCCGGTGAAGCTGTGGCCGGGCATGAAGATCGGCCAGATGTGCTTCTTCCAGCTGAGCTCGCCCGCCGAACATCCTTACGGCTCCGCGGCCACCGGCTCCCATTACCAGGGCCAGCGCGGCCCCACGCCCAGCCGTTCCTACGAGAACTTCTACAAGGCCGAGATTCTGGATTAATGCCGAATTCTGATCCGATTGCGATTCCGGACCGATCCAGAATCGCAATCGGATATTCGACGGAGATCACCGCCGTTACGCGCGAATCACAATCACTTGTGCATCATCCTCAGCACGCATTTGCGTAGCTCGGACGCAACGAGCACGAACAGCGCAAGTCCGAGGCATTCCACCCATGCTCCGGCCGAAAGCGGCACGGTGCCGAACGCGGTGTTGAGGAACGGCACGTAGATCACCACCAACTGCAGCACCACTGAAACGCCGATGGCGCCCCACAACCACTTGTTAGCGAACAGTCCGACGAACACCGACTGTTCGTGCGAACGCGAGGCAAGCGCGTTGAACATCTGCGCGAACACGAGAATCGTGAACCCCATCGTGCGCGCTTCGGTCATCTGCGCCTCATGGCCGATGGCTTCCACGGAACGGTCCGTGAACAGGCCTCCGTCAAGATGCATATCCATGCCGATCAGCGTCACCGCGGCCATGATCACACCGATGAAAATGATGTCGCGCCACATTTCCGCATCGATCACACGATCGGTCAGTCGGCGCGGCTTGCGCGTCATCACGTCGTCGGTGGACGGGTCCACGCCCATGGCGAGCGCGGGCGCGGCGTCGGTCAGCAGGTTGATCCACAACAGTTGTGTGGCGAGCAACGGCACGGTCACGCCTTGCGTGCCCGGCTGGGTGATGCCGAGGAATCCGGCAAGCATCACGCCGCCGAACACTGTGAATACCTCGCCTACGTTGGAGCTCAGCAGGTAGCGCAGGAACTTCTTGATATTGTCGAAGATTCCGCGTCCCTCGCGCACTGCGGCGACGATGGTGCTGAAATTATCGTCGGCAAGAATCATCTTGGCGCTTTGCTTGGTCACTTCGGTGCCGGTGATGCCCATCGCCACGCCGATGTCGGCGGTTTTGACAGCCGGAGCGTCGTTCACGCCGTCACCGGTCATCGCCACGATGTTGCCTTGCCGTTGCAGCGATTCCACGATCCTCAGCTTGTGTTCCGGCGCTACTCGCGCGTATACGGAGATTTGCGAGGTCACCTTGTCGAGAGCCGCTTCGTCGGGCAATGCGTCCAGTTGGGCGCCGGTCATGGCCTTGCCGCCCGGTTCGATGATGCCCAGATCGGTGGCTATGCGGGCCGCGGTGAGCGGGTGGTCGCCTGTGATCATGACCGTGCGGATGCCCGCACGATGTGCTTCGGCGACGGAGTCGCGCACTTCGGTACGCGGCGGGTCGATGATGCCGACCATGCCGACCCAGATCAGATCGCTTTCCAACACGTCGCTTTGTTCCGCGATATCGGCCACTTGACCCGCCGAATTGAGCGTGATGCCTTCCACGTCGGCGAGCGACGCGCTGCCGAGCGGACGGTAGGCCTGCCCCAACGTACGGTACGCCTCCGAGGAAAGACGTTCGACGGTCGCGAGAATCTGCTGGCGATCGCCTTCCGTCATCGGACGCACGGCGCCGCCGACCGCGATTCTGCCGCAATGGCCGAGCAGCACGTCCGGAGCGCCCTTCGAGAAGACTGTGAGTCTGCCCGCGTCGGCATTATCCCGCGCGACGATCGACATGCGCTTTCGTTCGGAAGTGAACGGTATTTCGCCGATTCGCGAGTAATTCGAGAATTTGCGATCGGCATGCACCTTGCGCGCGCCAACGATCAGCGACACTTCCGTCGGATCGCCGACCGCCTCCCAAACGCCGTCGTTCTCCCGCAGCTCGCCGTCGTTCGCGAGCGCACCGACCGCAAGCGTCGTCTTGGCTTCCGTCGATACCGCGTCCGATTCGGGAGTCGTTCCTGATGGGGTCTGCGCAACGACCAGTCGGCCTTCCGGCTTGTAGCCGGTGCCGGTGAGCTGTACTTCGCCGCTTGGCGTGACCACGCGTTCCACGGTCATTTCGTTACGGGTCAACGTGCCTGTTTTGTCGGAGCAGATCACCGATGCGGAACCGAGCGTTTCCACGGAATGCAGTTTTTTGACGATTGCGTTGTGCATGGCCATGCGTTGCACGCCGAGCGCGAGCACAACCGTGAGGATCGCGGCCAAGCCTTCCGGCACGGCGGCGACCGCCAGGGAAACGGCCAGCAGCAGCGAGTCGATCACGTCGTGAATATCGTTGAATCCTTCGGTGATGGCGAGTGCCACGAGCACGGCCACGGCGATGATGCATACCGCTATGCCGAGGATTTTGGAAACGTAATTCATTTCCTTTTGCAATGGACTGTCGTCGTCTTCGGTGGCTTGCAGTAGGTTTGCGATTTTGCCCACCTGTGTGACCATGCCGGTGCCGGTCACTATCGCGCGGCCCGTGCCTTGCGTTACGGATGTGCCGTTGAACACCATGTTGGCACGGTCTCCGAGCGCTTTGGCCTGGTCGAGCCTGTCCGTTTTCTTGCCGACCGGCACGCTTTCGCCTGTCAGGCTGGCTTCGGCGACTCGCAGCGAGGCCGCGGCGAACAGGCGTCCGTCCGCCGAAACGGAGTCGCCTTCACCGAGCACGATCACATCGCCCGGCACTACGTCCGTGGTGTTGATTCGCATGATCGATCCGTCGCGCAATACGTTGGTTTGCGGCGCCGTCATTTGGGAGAGCGCTTCGACCGCCTGTTCCGCCTTGGCTTCCTGCATATAGCCGAGTATCGCGTTGACGATGAGGATGAGCACGATGACGATTGCATCGAACGGCAGCGCTTCGCCGCCTTCCGATCCCGCGACGGTGTTGGCTTTTTCGATGAACCATGCGATGAGTGAAATGCCGGTTGCCGCAAGCAGCAGATATACGAGCGGGTCTTTGAACTGCTCAAGGAATTTCTTCCATTTTGGCACCGGAGGCGCGGATGCGAGTTCGTTGGGCCCGTATTGTTCGAGACGTCGTTGCGCTTCGGCTTGGCTGAGTCCCGTATCCAGGTTGACGCCAAGCGATTGAGCCACGGTCTGTGCTTCGGCCAGCGACGGGTCGAGCGTTGTTCCGGTTTCACGATTGTTGGCGGAATCGTGCGGCTGGATGTCTGGTCTTTCCTTACGATCAACCATGATGATCTCCCTGGGAGCGCCGCGGAGTAGTCAATCCTCCCCTGCCGTTGCCGTTCTTCCGCCGTGGAAGGACGACCGTGCGAGACAGGATTGCGCGGTTGTGGACGCCGAGGTGATTGCCTGCGACGCGTTCACGCCATTATTGCACACCATGCCCAGTTTACGGCAGAACGACTCGCCTACGACCGTCAAGATTTCACAAATTCGTGAAACATGTCGTGAAACGGATTGCATGCAATGTCGGCCCGCCCAAATCACGCCGCCACAATCGGGTCCGGCCGGCTCGCGTCTGCGTTTCCTCCGCCATCCCGCCGCTCTTTGTTGCGTTTTCTTCAAGACGAGCCGATGGATATGCAAAAGAAGAGACGAGCGCGGCATGCGCGGACACGGACGGCCGACGTACGATGAAGGCACAACAGAAGAACGAGGAAAAGAAAAACACAAACACGAATCCGCGGCCGGCGGCAAGGAAAGAAGAACCGTCCGGAAGACGGGCCGGCACCGCGGCGAAAGGAAGACACCATGAAGAACAGCACCTTCGACCAGATCATCAACGCCAACCTCGCGTCCGTCGACCCGGGCTTCGGCCAGTTCGCCCTCGCCAAGGCCTCCTCCGACCTGTTCAGGAAGGTCCTCAACAAGTAAGGCACGGCGCAAGGCGCGCAGACCTCCGCAAAGGGGTCCCATGGTCCACACGGCCACGGGACCCCTTTTCGCATGCCCGCACGCGAACCGACCACGCAAAGCGGCGGCACGGGGATGGCGCAGGCCCCCACCATCCCCGAACCATCGCAAACCGTACCGTAAGCGTACGCACGGGAATACCAGGCGATCCCCACCATCCCCGAACCGACGCAAACCATACCAATCACGTCGGTATGGGAATACCGGACGATCCCGACCATCCCCAAACCGACGGAGACCAACACGAAAGCGTCGGTATGGGAACACCGGACGGGCCACACCATTCTCAAACAGCCACAAACAACGGAAACACCTAAAAGCAGACCGTGACTACCCGAAAACACTGTCCGAATCTACTTCACCTGGCAGATGCCGACTTATTCGTCACCCTGCTCATTGGGTTCCCGCTCATCAGAGTCCCGCTCATCGGATTCCCGCTCGGCATCCTGCTCGTCGGCATCCTCGTCGGCATCCCACTCGTCAGATTCCTGTTCATCAGAGCCCTGTTCATCGGAGTCCCGCTCATCAGAGTCCCGCTCATCGACGTCTTCGTTCGACTTGGACTCATCTCGCGCCGTAGTCTCTTCGTCCTGCTTGGCTTCGTCGTCCCCTAGCGCAAGGATTATCCGTTCCAGACGATTCAACGCAGTAGTCAAATCTCCAAGCAGATTTCGAGTCTCCATCAACGCAAGCATGGTACCTTGCTCAGCGCTTGGAATCATCTCGTTGGACTTGCCATCAAGCCCCGCAGAGTTTCCGTTTCCTCCATTTCCTCTGACCCACCGATACGTGCATCGCTCGATGCGTTTGCGCCCTAACACCACAACCGGCAGACCCGCATCTCGGAAGATTTCCGTCGGCTTACGCCCATTCCAGTATTCGCGCAGAAAAAACTGCTTGAATTCCTCTGAGTAGATGATTCGGTTAGAGGTAACATTTTCGACAGCCCTCAAACCGCGTAAATAAGTGACTTCCGCGTCGGTAAACTTTTTCATGGTTGTCGTCTCTTTCAAAAAGAAATCGGTCGATCACGTCCTCACGCAATCGACCGATTGGCGGGAAACTCCTTACGAAGAAGGCGAATCCCATTTATACGTTTCAGACGATTGCGGTCGTCTTACGGGACTTGAATCCCACCACGGCACCGGATGCGATGAGCAAGACGGCAACCACGGAGAACAGCACGGTGCCCGCACCGCCGGTAAGCGGCAGCTGGGTGATGCTCTTCACGTTCTCCACGGTCACTTCGGCAGTGTTCCCGTCGCTAACGAGACCCCAAACGTCGCTGGTTGCATCAATCGTATAGGTCGGGTCTGCGGTCTGGCTCTCGCCAGTTCCGGAGAGGTTGGCCTTGATCTCGAAGTTGAAGGAGACACCCACGTTGGTGTAGCCGGTCGGAGCGGCGATTTCCTCGATGGTGTACTTGCCTTCGTCAAGGGCCGGGAACTTGACCTTGCCGTCGCTGCCGGTGGTGAACACGCCGGAGGTCGAATCCGCGGTCGGCTTGGCATCCAGCTCGCTCCAGCCGGTGGTGGTGGAGTAGGCAAGATACTTGCCGTCGTTAACGTTCTTCTTGATGACGAACTTCGCGCCTTCAAGAACAGCGCCGGTGGTCTTGTCCTTCTTGATCAGGGTGTAGTCGAAGTTGAAGACCTTGACCGGAGTGCCCGGCACGGTCTGCTTGTTCTCATTGTTGGACGGATCGTTCGGATACGTGATCTTCGGTTCGTTGACGGCGCCGGTGGTGCCGGTGCTGCCGGTCACGGTGGCCTTGTACTCGACGGTCACGGCCTTGCCGACCAAGTCCGCGTTGGTGAAGGTGGAATCATCGGTCACCGTACCGGCGCCGAAGCCCTGGGCCTTGATGTAGTTGCTCAGATCGACGGTGAAGGTCTTGCTCGAAGCGTCGAAACCGGCAACCGTGTAGTCCGTGCCAGCGGTCAGTTCCGTACCGTCGACCTTGACCTTCAGAGTGTCGGCCTTGTACGACAGAGGCGCGTCATCCGCGAAGGTATCGGTAACGGTGAACTGGTAGCCATTGACCTTATAGCCCACGTAATTCGGAATCGCGGTCGTAATCGTGTATTCCGCATCATCGCCGGCCGCGACGGTCTGGTCGGTAACGGTCTTCGAGACGCTGCTGGTCTGGTTCTTCATGTCGATCTGACCAGTGGTGTACACCTTCTTCGCATCAGAGTCTGCGTTGATGGTCAACGGGGTTCCGGCGAGAATCGGCAGCGCCTTGGTGCTGTTTCCGGCGGCGGCCTGGTCCACAATCAGCCACAGACCAGGGCTCGTCAGCGTGAAGGTGGCCTTCGTGCCATCAGCACTCAGCGTTGGAGTGTTGGGAATGGTCGCCTTGGATGCGAGCGCGTCGGCGAGACCGCGGGTGGTGCCATTGCCGAGCCACGGGCTCGAGGTGGATTGATCGAGCTTCGCCGTATCCTGCTGCTGGGCCCATGCGAGAGGATCGCCATCGCCGGTGTAGCCCAAATAGGTCTTGATGTCGTCCTTCAAGGCACCCTCAGTCTCCAAGGTGACGCTTTGGTTGGGAGACTCGCCATACACGTCGTAGGACGCGACCTTCACCACCTTGAAGGAATGGTCCTTCAGCTGATCGGCGGACTGCGCGTTCAACGTGATGGTCGTATCGCCCGTGGTCACGATTTCAGCGTTGGCGCTGGAAGCAGCCACCGCTCCCAGTCCCGCGGCCGTCGCAAGCGCGGCGACCATCGCAGTGATTTTCTTGAGTTTCATGAGGAACTCTCCTTCTTTCATGGCATACCGAACGGCCATTCGGCCGAACGGAACATGCGCCGTACGGTCGGCGCACGAAATCTTGTTATTGAATGGCTCTTCTGGCATTGAAGACCGTCAGAGCGATTGCGGCGATGATGATCGTGATGCCGAAAACCGTGTTGTTTCTTGCGGCGGAAGCGCCTGTCAACGGCAACACGGTGTTGCTGTCACGTTTGTTCACGAATCGCGTTTTTTCGGAAGCGATGTGATCGACCGACTTTCCTTCGTCGTCCTTCACCTGTTCCACGGCGATGGTCGCCTGCAATTCTCCTGCGGCGGCCGTGCCTCCGGTCGCGGTGATGGTGACGGTGTATTCGGCTTTCGAGCATGCCAGATCGGACGAGCAATACGACTGGTCCTCACTTGCGGTGAAGGTGTACGTTCCGGCTTTGCCGACCGTGAAGTCGCGCAGGGTGAAGTCCTTCTCGACGCCGTCGGTCAGGTCGCTGGCGTTCTCGCCGCCGGATATTGTCACGACGCCATCGTTGATGGCTTGCTCCGTGACGGTATCCGCCGATTCCAGCTTGAATTTGAAGGTTTCGCCGGTATTCGAGTTTCGCCCGGTAAGTGTTTTGGATCCTTTGACGCTTACTTCAACGGGTGTGGGATTATTGACGAACCCCGCGCCGAACACGTAATCCGGATTGTCCTTGCTTATGGTGAACTCGTGGGTTTGGGAATCGGTCTGGAATCCATCCGGCGCCTTGGTTTCGACAAGGGTGTAGTCGCCCAGCTTGAGATCAGTCACCTTGAACGAGCCCTGAGCCGAATCCTCGTCTCCGTCGCCATTGTCCACGATGGTTTTGCTGTAACCGTTCGGGCCGGTGAGCTCCCATGTTGAGCCGGCCAACGCATTGCCGTCCGCGTCGGTCTTGGACCATGCGACGGAACCTTTCTGGGCTTTGACGTCAACCAGTTGCGTTTCGAACGACGAGCGGGAGCATGCGTCCGTAACCTCCACTTTCACGTGGCATGGCCCTTCATCCGGGAATGTGATGGACGTGCTCGAACCCGTCGGGTCAGAGAACGAAGCGTTGCAGTCGGACGTCCACTCATATGTGTACGGCGCGGTGCCCTTCTTCACTGTCACGGACGCGTTCACCGTGGATCCGGCCGTGGCGTCGGAGGGTATGTCCGCCTTGACATCGAGGCTTTTCTCCACTCCGGAGAGCATGATGAAGTTCAGGAACGCGCGTATGGCGTTGCGTCCTGCGGTGTCTTTATCGCTAAGTTTGAATTCATGACCGGCCTCATACATGACCATGCCGTTGTTGTAGTCGCCGTAGCCCGGACCAACCAGCATGAATGCGGCCGGGCCAGGGGACGTTTTCTTTTTGTCGTCTTTCTTACTTGAAGGGATAGTATTTTCCTGTTGCGTATCGATTTCCAGCACTCGTGTGGTATCTCGCCAGGAGCTCCCCTCGGTAGGCATGTAGATCTGCTCGGCACCATTGGCATGGGCACTGAACGTATTGCCGATGAACTGCATGATCGGGTCGGAAGCTGAACCGGTAACCTCGTAATAGCCGTTCTTCTCACCATCTTTGGAAGCGCCACTGTGGTTGTCGCCAATCAGCATTCCGTTCGTCGACAGGAAGAACATGGACCCGTTATCCACACCTTTGCCGGAAGTATCGCTTTCGAGATATGACGCGGCATGGCATCCAAGCCAGATATAGCCGCCGCCCTTGTTGAATTCGGCAAGCGAGCCGTGCGAGGAAGTGGTCGGTTCGGCATGAGGCATGACGTAGATGTCATCGCACGTGGAATCCAAATCATCGGGCGTCGCTTTTTCCTTATAGACACGATCATCGGCATAATCTTTTTCTTTGGACAGAATGCCGGAATACTCAAGATAATTCTTCGCCAGGCCGCCGTTTTGCTTATCGAGTACAACACGAGGAACGGAAGAAATCTTTCGGCTGTCCTGCACGGTGATGGAGGCCGTGGTGGGGCCGTCGACATTAACGCCATACTTGTGCTTGGTCTCCTTGCCATCCTTTTCCGCGGCTTTTTTGGTACGCTGCCACAGGTTCAGGATGTTCCTGACATTGTCGTCGACATCATCGCCGGAGATCACGAAAGGACCGGAAATATAATTCTTGCCGTCGTAGGTAAGATCCGTATCCGTCTGGCTGGTCTTGTTTTCGTCGATGACCCAATACACCGGCACTTTGGCGTTGAGGATCAGATCGTACACGAGACCGTATGGCCTGAGCTGCGCATCATCCGAACTGGTATCGCCCATGTCGATGATGTACGATCCTGCGGGGAAGGTGACCTCGCCCGTCTTGCCGGCTGATTTCACCATCTGCGCTGTGTCATCGTCGCCGGCGGCCACGTCTTCTCCGGCCGCCGTCCCCGCCACGGTCAGGGACAGTGCCATCGCTACAGCCGTAATCAGGGTTAGTAGAGCCTTAAGCCCCCCCCCGAGAAAAGTTTACGCATCAGTCTCATCTTCTATCCTTCCTGGAAATCCGCCCCTGCGTCAGGCCTGAATCATGCCGGCGGATACGCACTTCTCGGCGGAAAAGAGCCGGAGCGCACAACGCCGCAAGCGCATAGGCCGCAACAACGGACATGGGCAAAGGTCTCAAATCGGCAATGTCCGATTCATAGGGCACTTCATTCGGAATCTGAGCCCGTACCCCGGAGACCAATAGTCGGTGCGTGTTCACGCCATACGGAGTGCACGTCATCAACGTGACGCGATCCTCACCATCAACGATTTTCAATTTCGATACATCCGACGGCTCGATCACTTCGATTCTGTCGACTTTGTATCCGAGGGTCTCACCCATCACCTTGACGTAGAAGGAATCACCCTTCTCGAGTTCGTCGAGCCTGGTGAACATCAAAGCCTTGATCAGTCCTCTATGCCCGGTAATGACCGAGTGGGTCCCTTCTCCGCCGACAGGCAGACTGGTGCCGTACAGGTGTCCCGCGCCAAGCTCAAGCACGGATTCGGATGTGCCATGGTAGATGGGTATGTCCACATCGATTTTCGGAATGCTTATCGAGCCCATGACGCCGCTGCCGGCATCCAACATGGACGAATATTCCTCATCAGACACGGATCCCTCCGCCTGTGTGAAGGGATCTTCGGCTTCGCCAAGAACATATTGTCCTCGAACCGCAAGGTTTCGATTGTATGCGCGAGCAGCCTTAAGACTGTTTTCCGCCTCGGGGTACGGCCACCCTGCCACTTCCTGCGCCGAGCGTTCGGAGACGGCGGACTGGTCGGCGGCCGACTGTGATTGCAACACGACAGGCACGGTCACCACCCCTAATCCCGACAACACCAGCAAGACGGACACGAACGACAGCACACGCCTCTTTCGAAGCGCCTTACGGTGAGCAATCCAGGACTTTCCGATTTCTTCCAGTCCAAGAATTTCATCCCAGTTCAGATCGGAGACACTCATCTTCATCGTCCGACCCCTCTAGGCATGTCCTACTTCACTAAGCTCTAACCTATCACCCGTTCAAGGGTGGATTTTCGAACACAAAGGACCTCTCCCCCGTCTTTTTCGGGGGCCAATGGGATATTTCCAGAAAACATGCCGAATCCTCCATCCCCCGACATCCTCCCCCGACAAACCATCGTCCGACACGCCGATGAATGGACGTCACCTCCAGGCGCGGTCGGACATACGCGCATCGCGCATATACGCAAAGCCATCATTTGCATTCAAGTCAACTTGAACATATACCGTAAATCCCAACACACTATTACAACGATGAAAATCGCCAGCAAAGGAGCAATCGTGCAATATCGCAACATCGGCAAGGCCGGCATCAAAGTATCCGAAATCGCGCTCGGCAGCTGGATGACCCGTCTGGAAGACGCCGACGCAACCGAAAACGCCATGGCGATCGCCAAAAAAGCCTTCGATTCCGGAGTGAACTTCTTCGACTGCGCCGACGCCTACTCCGGCGGCGACGCGGAAGTGTTCCTCGGCCACTTCATCAAAGACATCCCGCGCGAGGAAACCGTCATCTCCTCCAAAGTGTTCTTCCCGACCGGCAAATCCGCGAACGGTTACGGCCTGAGCCGCAAGCACATCTTCAACAACTGCGAGCGCTCCCTGAAGAACCTCGGCACCGACTACATCGACCTGTACTACTGCCACCGTTTCGACCCGACCACGCCCATGGAGGAGACGCTGCAGGCGTTGAGCGACCTGGTGGATCAGGGCAAGATCCTGTATTACGGCGTGAGCGAGGAGTGGAGCGCGGCACGCATCGAACGCGCCGAACGCATCATCTCGGAACGCAAGCTGCATCCGCTGACTGTGGTGCAGCCGCAGTACAACATGATTGATCGTTATATCGAGCATGAGATTGTGGACACCTGCGATTATTACGGCATCGGCATCACGCCGTTCTCCCCGCTTGCGCAAGGTCTGTTGACCGGCAAGTACCGTAAGGGGCAGCCGATTCCGGCCGGATCGCGTGCCACTTGGCAGGCAGACCATCAAATCAACGATTTGCTGACCGATGAGAATCTTGGCAAAGTGGAGAATCTGCTGACGGTGGCCGACGGCCTCGGCGTGACGATGCCGACGCTTGCTTTGGCTTGGATTCTGCGGCTTCCCGCCATCAGTTCGGTGATTGTCGGCGCTTCCCGTCCGTCGCAGCTGGATTCGAGCTTGGCCGCGGCCGGCATGGAACTTCCGGCGGACGCATTGGCTGAGATCGATCGGATCCTCGGCTTCGAACGATTCGAACGTCATGTCGGCTGAAATGGCGGGATCATCCCTTCCGCATTTCCCGGGGTGCTGGGACAATGGTCAACTATGGCATTGAAAAAAGGACCGACCAAGGGGTCGGGTGGAAAGCATCGTAATGCGTTGAAAGGCAAGGGACCCACTCCCAAGGCTGAGGATCGCGTTTACCACAAGGCGTACAGGGAAAAGAAGGTGGCGGAACGCCGCAAGATGGCCGATCCGCGATTGGCGGCACGTCGTCGCGCGGCGAAGTTCACTTCGGACTCCGATGATCTGGTCATCGGCCGCAATGCGGTGCTCGAAGCACTGCGCTGCGGCGTTCCGGCATCCACGCTGTACATCGCGGCGCGTATCGAGCATGACGATCGCACGCGTGAAATCGTGCGACTTGCCGGCATTCATGGTCTGAATCTTCTGGAAGCCGACCGTCTTGAGATGGACCGCATCGCACGTTCGTCCAATCATCAGGGCGTGGTCATGAAGGCCCAGCCGTTCCAGTATTCCTCGCTGGCCGAGCTTGTGGAACGCGCCGATAAGAAGTCGCGCGCGATGGAAGCCGCGAATTCCAAGGCCGCGCGCATCGCCGCCCGACCGCTGTTCATCGCGTTGGACGGCGTCACCGATCCGCAGAATCTCGGCGCGGTCATTCGTTCCGCGGCAGCGTTCGGCGCGAACGGCGTGATTCTGCCGGAACGTCGTTCCGCTTCGGTCACGGCCGCCGCATGGAAGGTGTCCGCGGGAGCCGCGGCGCACATGCCGGTCGCCCGTGTGGTGAATCTGACCAAGGCGATCGAAAGCCTGAAGGAACGCGGCTATTACAGCGTCGGTCTTGACGGCGGCGGCGACGCGCTCGTCGGCGAAACCGGTTTCGAAACCGATCCACTGGTCGTGGTGCTCGGTTCAGAGGGTAACGGCCTGAGCCGTCTTGTACGCGAGGCCTGCGATTCCATTGCCGGCATTCCGATGTCGAATATGGTCGAATCGCTGAACGCCTCCGTGGCCGCCGGCATTACGCTGTATGCCGTGGCACGTGCCCGTCGCGAAGCGTCGGCCGACTAAGTCGATTTCGGCTTGGTTGATCGACTTGGTTGACTGGCCTGGTTAATTGCCCGGATTGATTGGTGTTGAACCGGTTTTATCAATCGGCTTGATATGAAAACGCCTGTGGGACAGGTTGTGAAACTTTTTAGCATCGTTTCACAACCTGTCCCACAGGCGTTTTCGCAATGTCGGTCGGCGTCAGCCGATGTCAGCCGATGTCAGTGGCTCCACACGGCCGCATCCGGATCATCATCCGGATTGTAGCCATCATCGAAATCACCATAGGTGTATTCGTCGTCGATAACGCCGGAGTCCGCCTCCGCATTCAGCGCATCCACGTCCTTCTGCTCAAGCTTGTATTGGGGCAGCACCTTTTCGATGTAGCTCTGCACCGCTTCGCTCATCGTCACGTCATGCCCCGCCTTTTCAGCCAGGAACCAGCGATGGTCGAGCACTTCGTGGAAGAACTGCGCCTGTTCGATCTGCGAACGGTATTCGCGGGGAATCATGCGCACGGCCGGCTCGAATACTTCACGCATCCAGTCGGTCGCCACGATTTCAAGATCTTCACCGTCACGCCATGTGGAGGCTCGGTAGGCGTCCAAGTCGTTTAGCAGTCGACGCGCCTGATTTTCCTGCACGTCAAGTCCGGTAAGGCGCAGCAGCTTGCGATTCGCATATCCGGCATCCACCACACGCGGACGCACCAGCACGCGCTTGCCATCGGCTGCGGTCTTCATTTCCAGCTCGTCCACGTCGAATCCCAGCTCGTTGAGCTTGTTGACTCGCTTTTCGATCTTCCACATCTCATCCGGACCGAAATCGTCGGTGTCGGTCAGGGCGCTCCACAGCGAATGGTAACGGTCCACGAGACGGTTGCCGATCTCAATCTCGTCCACGTCGCTCGGCAGAAGGGCGCCGGAGGAAAGATCCATCAATTCGCCGATGATGTTCGTACGAGCCAGATCAACATCGTACTCGCGCTGGCCTTCGGTCAGGTTCACCTGCAGATCACCGGTTTCCGCATCCACCAGGAAGGCGGAGAACGCGTCGGCATCACGCAGGAACAGCACGTTCGACAGCGACACATCACCCCAGTAGAAGCCGGCGAGATGCAGGCGCACCATCAGCACGGCCAGAGCGTCGATCAACCGTTCGGCGGTATCGGGGCGAAGATTGCGTGCGAACAGAGCGCGATACGGCAGGGAGAACTTCAGATGCTTGGTTACCAGGATGGCCTCCAGCGGTTCGCCGTCACGATTATGACGACCGGTGACCACGGCGATCGGTTGCACCGTGGGCAGTTCCAGCTTCTGCAGTCGGCGCAGCAGCTCGTATTCGCGTTCGGCGACGTTACGGGTGATTTCCTTCATTGCGTAAACGTCGTCGCCCACGTGCACGAAACGCACCACGTGCCTGGATATACCTCGCGGAAGGTTGGCAAGAAGGTCTTCAGGCCATGTTGCCAACGGCTTTTCCCAAGGCAGGGTAAACATCTTCGGATTCGAACTCGCTGCGGTAATCTTCAATGCGCGCGGTTCTGCGGATTGCGCGGCCGGGTCCTCGGCCTTTACGGAAGTGGCTTTCAGCACACGAGGATCCATTTGGGGCAGTTCAATAGATTCCATATCACAACAATCTACCTGTTGACCTACCCCGTATCGTAAGTTTTCTCATCCGGCTACATCATTCCCGAACACTTTGTTCCACAGGCCGGCTCGGTGGCAGCCGCCGCTTTTTTGTTGCGTTTTCTTCAAGACGAGCCGATGGATATGCAAAAGAAGAGACGAGCGCGGCATGCGCGGACACGGACGGCCGACGTACGATGAAGGCACAACAGAAGAACGAGGAAAAGAAAAACACAAACACGAATCCGCGGCCGGCGGCAAGGAAAGAAGAACCGTCCGGAAGACGGGCCGGCACCGCGGCGAAAGGAAGACACCATGAAGAACAGCACCTTCGACCAGATCATCAACGCCAACCTCGCGTCCGTCGACCCGGGCTTCGGCCAGTTCGCCCTCGCCAAGGCCTCCTCCGACCTGTTCAGGAAGGTCCTCAACAAGTAAGGCACGGCGCAAGGCGCGCAGACCTCCGCAAAGGGGTCCCATGGTCCACAC
>CAVAQZ010000008.1:0-54978 GCA_963590945.1 Dysosmobacter segnis | reverse complement strand
AAGCCGAACAGATCGACCGGACGTCCGGTGGTGGCCAGCATCTCGTCGGCGACCGGGTACAGCAGCGCCTTCGCCGCATGGGCGTGGGCGCGCAGCTCGCCGTCGAGCGCCGGATCGGCGGTCTGGTCGGCGAGCGCCACCGGCCATGGCGTGGATTGTCCGGCGAAGGCGAGCGCGTGCGGCTCATTGCTCAGTCGGTCGAGAAAGAAGGTGTTCATGATGTTCCTTTGCTTGTCTGAAAATCTGAAAAAACGTGGGTCCATGGCGATCACAACGGCTGGTTTCCGTGGTGGCGGGGGGATCGGCGGCTGCGTTTTTTGCCGGACAGCAGCCTCAGCGCCCCCACGATGGTTTCGCGGGTCTGTTCGGGGTCGATCATGGCGTCGATCTCGCCCATTTCCAGCGAGAGGTTCGCGTTGACGGTGGTGCGTTCGTAGTCGGCCACGTACTTGGCTCTGAGCGCGTCCACGTCCTTGCCGGAATCCTTGGCTTTGCGTAGGTCCTTGCGGTGGATGATGTTCACCGCGCCGGCCGCGCCCAGCACCGCTATCTGGCTGGACGGCCATGCGTAGTTGAGGTCGGCGCCTATGGATTTCGATCCCATGACTATGTAGGCGCCGCCGAACGCCTTGCGCAGCACCACGGTCACCAGCGGCACCTGCGCGTTGGCGTAGGCGTAGATCACCTTCGCGCCGCGGCGTATGATGCCCGCATGCTCCTGCTGTGCGCCGGGCTTGTATCCGGGGGTGTCCACCAGGGTGACGACGGGCAAGTTGAACGCGTCGCACAATCGCACGAACCGCGCCACTTTCTCGGATGAGTCAACGTCCAGAATGCCCGCGTTGACGTTCGGCTGGTTCGCGACGATCCCCACGGGATGGCCGTCCATGCAGGCGAATCCGACCACCGCGGAGCATGCGAACAGTTCATGCACCTGCACGAACTCGCCGTAGTCGGCGATGCAGCGGATCACGTCGAGCACGTCGTAGGGCTGGCGGTCGTTGTCCGGAACGACCGTGGCGAGGCGCTTGGCCACCTCACGTTCCGCACGGGTGGCGGCATACGCGTAGGTCGGCGGCATCTCTCCGCTGTTGGACGGCAGATACGAGAGTACGGTGCGCGCGTAATCGATCGCGTCCGCCTCGTCCTCGCCCAAGTAGTGGGCCACGCCGGAAGTGGCGTTGTGCACGTAGCCGCCGCCCAGATCGTCCATGCTGATCACCTCGCCGGTGGCCGCCTTGACCACGTCCGGGCCGGTGACGAACATGTTGGAGTTCTCACGGGTCATGATGATCAGATCGGTCAGTGCCGGGCAGTAGACGGCGCCGCCCGCGCAGGGGCCGAGGATCAGCGAAAGCTGCGGCACGAATCCGCTCGCGTCGCAGGTCTTGCGGAACAGATGGCCGTACTGTGTCAATGCGGCCACGCCTTCCTGGATGCGCGCGCCGCCCGAGTCGATAAGCGCCACGATCGGCACCTTCAGATCGAGCGCCTTGTCCATCAGACGGCATATCTTGCGACCTTCGGCAACACCCAGCGTGCCTCCGCGCACGGAGAAATCCTGCGCGTAGACGGCCACTTTGCGGCCGAACACCTCGCCGAAGCCCGTGATCACGGCGGCCCCGGCATTGCCCGCGTCGATGTCGCCGCCGCAGAATCGTCCGATTTCCTCGAAGGAGCCTGTGTCGAGCAGCAGGTCGAGGCGTTCGCGTGCCGTCAGCTTGCCTTTCACGTGCTGGCGGTCGCGGGCCTTCTCCTCGGCTTCGTGCGCGAGTTGCGCGGCCTTCTTCACCGCCGGGGCGGCGGAAGGTTTCGGGGTCCGGATCGGGTCCGCGTCCCGGGTAGCGTCCCGGCCCGTGTTCGGGGTCGCGTTCGGGGCATGGGCCGTGGTTCGCCCCGCGTTCCGTTCCACTGCGGGCATCACGTTCGTGGCGCTCATCGCGCACCTCCTTCCGGATCGCGTTCGCCGCGCACGTCGATGTTCATCAGGGTTTCCCCTGCCTCCACGCCGTTGACCGGACCGACGAAGATCTTCGAGACCTTGCCGTCGACCGGCGCGTACACGTAGTTCTCCATCTTCATGGATTCGAGCACGACCAGCAGGTCTCCCTTGGCCACTTCCTGGCCTTCGGCCACATTGACGCGGGTCACCACGGCCTGCATCGGGCTGGCGATCACGCCGGAATGGCCGTCGTCGACCTTCTTCCTCTCCACGTGGTGCAGCCCTTGGCCGCGCAGCGGCTGCACGGCGCGTTTCGCGGCGCGCGACCTGGCCCCGCCCGTCAGGTTGGCCACGATGTCGGACGGCACGGTAAGCGTGACCCGGCGATTGTCGACTTCGATCACGAAGGTCTCGCTGACTTCGCCGGCTCCCGTGGATCCGGAGGTTCCCGCGGCGTCGGCGGAGGCCGGCTGCCCGCCCTTGGCGGAGTCGGCCTCCTTGTTCAGGTACTTGCGTTCCAGCCATTTCGTGCTCACGTTGTATTCCGCGCCGTTCTCCGCGGTGAACTCGTCGTCGGCGAAGATGCGTGCGAACAGTTGCGCGGGAGTCGGCACGCCCTCGACCTTGAGCTCCCCGAGGGCGCGGCGCACGCGGGCCACCGCGTTGGCGCGGTTCGATGCCGTGACGATGAGCTTTCCCATCATGGAGTCGAATTTCGGAGAGATGGTATCTCCCTCGACCACGCCGGAATCCACGCGGATTCCCGGGCCGGACGGCCATTCGAGCGCGGTAAGCGTGCCGGAGCTCGGCGTCAGGTTCTTCGACGGATCCTCGCAGGTCAATCGCAGTTCGAAACTGTGTCCGCGCAACGGGTGGTCGACGGTCAGCTCGTCGCCGTCGGCTATCCGGAGCTGTTCGCGCACCAGGTCCACGCCGCACACCTCCTCGCTGACGGTGTGCTCCACCTGCAGCCGCGGGTTGACTTCCAGGAAGTACACTTTGCCCTGTTCGGTCACCATGAATTCGCAGGTGCCCAATCCCACGTAATCGACCGCTTCGAACAGGTTGCGCGAGTAGCGTTCCAGCATGCCGAGCGTATCGTCAGAAAGGAAGGGCGCGGGCGCCTCCTCGACCAGCTTCTGGTTGCGTCGCTGGACGGAGCAGTCGCGCGTGGAGTACACGGTGAAATTGCCGTGCGAATCGCGTCCGCACTGCGTTTCGACGTGACGGCCCTTGTCTATGAACCGTTCCACGAAGTATTCGTCGAGGTCCCCGCCCTGCAATGCGTCATGGCTCATGTGGAATCCGCGCAGCTCGTCATCGTCGCGCACCAGCGTGATGCCCCTGCCTCCACCGCCGTCAGTGCGTTTGAGCATCAGCGGATAGCCGTGCGTGTGCGCGAAATCGAGCAGCAGACGCATGTCGGAAATCGACTGGGAGATTCCCGGCACCGGCGGCACCTTGGCGAAGGTCGCCACGCGTCGTGCCGTGATCTTGTCGCCCAGATCCATAAGGGCCTTCGGGCTCGGCCCCACCCATACGGCGCCGGCGTCGAGCACGCCCTGCGCGAAGGACGCCACCTCCGAGAGGAAACCGTAGCCGGGGTGCACCGCGTCGGCACCGCTTCGCCGCAGTATGCCGAGCAGCAGCTCCTCGTTCAGGTAGGTGTCTTTGTAGGTGTCCCCGGAAAGCAGGTACGCCTCGTCGGCCATACGCACGTATTGCGCGTGGCGGTCCTGTTCCGAATACACCGCGACCGTGGGAATTCCCATTTCGCGGGCGGTACGCACCACGCGAAGTGCGATCTCGCCGCGATTCGCCACCAAAAGTTTGTTGACATTTTTAGCCATACCGTCAACTTTGCCGCTTTTCGCGCGATGATGGACACTCGTTTTCCACAAAAGTGACGCAATCTTTTTGTAAAGCCCCACAAACGCCACGGCAACGACGAAGTTCTACGATATGACCGAACATGCGCATACCGGCCCGGCTCCATTGCCGTCGAGCCCGGTATTCCGCATCTCGACAGTCCAATATTCCGAAGCCCAACATCCGCAAGGAGCATTCCCATGCGTCAAGCCACGCTCTCCCTGAAAAACGCGCTGAACCGACTCCCGGGGTACGCCCTCGGCAACCTCGCCAAGCCCGTGCTGTTCGCCGTGCTGCTGTGGGCCGCCGCGGCGGCCGGAGCGGTGCCGATTCCCGGCACTCCCGTCCCCATCACCCTGCAGACCTTCGTGGTCATGCTCGCCGCGCTGATGCTCCCCTGGCAGCAGGCCGGCGCGGCCGTCGTCATCTATCTGAGCGCCGGGGCGGCGGGACTTCCCGTGTTCGCGGGCGGCGGATCCACGCTTTCTCTGGTCGGACCAAGCGCGGGGTTCCTGTTCGGATTCCTTCCGGCCGCGATCGTCACCTCATTGCTCAAGGGCAAGCCGCGCACCGGTTCGATCGCAGGTGTCGCGCTGACGGCATTGCGTTATCTGGCGGCCGCGTTCGTAGGCTGCGTCGCGATCGACTACGCGCTCGGTTTCGCCGTGCAGTCCGCGGTCACCGGAGTCCCCGTCTCCACGGTCGCCGTGGTGTCCATGGGATTCGTCGGCGCGGACATGATCAAGGCGATGGTCGCGTCCGCAGTGGTCGCGGGTCTGGGCAGATAGCGCGAGACCCGTCGAGGAAGCCTCGCCGGTATCCCATGTCGGACCGGCGCACGTCGGACGCACGGCCGTCGGCACGCCCCTCGCCGCCGGCCGTGGCCGCCGTCTCCCGTGGACGGCGGTTTTTCGTATTCGCGGCCCGTCCTGCGGCCTGTCCTGTTGTCCGTCCTGCGGTCCTCCGCTTTTCACCGAGGAAGCACGCCGACGTCCGCTGTGGTGACCCGGTGAAGCACGCCCTGCCTGTCCTCGATGGTGAGCGACGCGTCGGGATTGATGCGGACGGCCTTTCCTCGAAGGGACGAGCCGTCTGCGAAATGGGCCTCGCAGTCCCTGCCGACCGTCCAGCAGACCCCGTCCATCTCATCCAGGCAGCGCCGCGCGGCCGATGTCGAATCCTCCTCCAGGAATCGCAGGCGATGCCGCAGCTCCCGTACGATCCGGGAGGCCAGCATATCGCGCAACGCGGCGAAATCCGGTAGGCCATCGGCGAACATGTGCAGGGAAATCGCCTGTTCCGTGGGTAGATGCTCCACGGGGACGGCAAGATTCAGACCGACTCCGAACACAATCGCGACGCGGTCGTCGCGACCGGGAATCGGCACCATCTCGGCAAGGATGCCGCCGAGCTTCCTGCCGTCCGCGAAAACATCGTTCGGCCATTTCAGCTGCGGCTCGCTTCGCCGGTGCGGGCAGGTCTCGCGGATCGCGCTCAATACGGCCAATCCGGCGCCCATCTGCAACCATCCGCACACGGACGGGTCTCGTACGATCGCAACCGGCACGGACGCGACGAAACTGACGATGAACGACTCCCCCGCGCTGCTGGCCCACGTATGGTCGAGTCGGCCACGCCCCGCGGTCTGCGTATCGGCGCACACCACGGCGAAGGCGTCATTCCGGAAGTCGCCATCACCGGGGAATCCGCCCGAACGTACCAAATCGGCGGCGAAGGTGTTCGTGGAGCCGACCGACACCAGGGCGGCCACCATGTCCGCGACCGCGCAGGTGAGCGGCAGCACACGCCGCGAATCCAACGAATCCGCGCAATCCGAGGAATCCGAGGAATCCCCGTCCGTCGAGAAATCCGCCAAGGACTCCCCGTCCGGCAGATCCGCATCCGTACACCCCATATCGACAAAACCTCCATCCGCGCAATCGCAGGCGTTCATGGCATACTCCACATCATCAATCGTCATAGCAGCGGACCGTCAATCAATCAAACGTCAATCAATCGCCGATCAAACGTCATATCGTCGCGGAGCCGGCCGCAAGACGCCTCTTCGCACGCGACTCGCGCACGAACTGCAGGAACACGAATCCGAACACGAACGCGACCGGCAGCATGTGACGCTCGAAATTGTTGGCCGGAGCCGTGATCATCACGCCCATGAGCAGCAGCAGCGTCAGATGCCACGACAACGAGCGCCACCGGCGCAACACCACTTCCGCGGCGCCGACCAGCAGCGTCAGCGTAACGTACAGGTTCCCGTGGGCCACCCAGCCGACCACCGGAATGTTGCCCCATCCTTTGGCGAATCCGGCGATCGAGTCGCGCCAACCGTGGTTGTACCGGCATATCCAGTCGTTGTCGGACTGCACGTAATCGTTGTTCACGTAGTAGTCCATCGACACGTACGGCAGATCGGTGACGTTGAAGTAGCCGAAGCATTCCGCGAAGAACGCGTCCAACGCGATCAACGGATTGTCCTTGACTATCTCAAGCCACGCCTCATTGAAGTTCTCCATGTCCTCCTGCGTGACGGTGCGCCACTTGTAGCTCACCTTCTTGGCTTGGATTCCGGAGGATTTCACGGGATCGGCATCCTGCCGATAGTACGCTTCGGCCATCTGGTCGAGGTTGAAGATCGGTTCGAGCTTCTCCGCCGCGCTTTGCGATATGCCTTGCGGATTGTATTTGGCGACTCGTGCTATCTGCTGCAGCTGGATGCCGCGGCTTTCGATCGGATCCCCGCTGATGATCGCGCCGGAATTCGTGAGGAACACGATGCCGCCGTGAATGAGCAGCGTCGGCAGGAGCAATGCGACGACGTAGGTCTTCCAACGTTTGCGGTCGTTCAGCAGTGCGATGATCGCCGCGAACGCGATGATGTACCACGCGTATTTCGCGCTGATCAGCATCATGCAGCTGGAGATGAGCAACGCCATGTTGGAGCGCACGCGCAGTCTCGTGGGTTTGCCGTTGATGGTCGGCAGCGCCGTGATGTGGGTCATGTGCAGTTCATACCAGACGCCGAACCACCATACGAAGGAGAACGCGAACAGCGGCGATTTGGTCAGCGAGATCGTGGAGAACACCGCCAGCGGGCATGCCAGAAAGAACAGGAGTATGCAGAATCGGGTTTTCGCGCCCGCGCGCAGACGGGACGGACGCGCCACGACTCCGGCCTCGGGATGGGTGAAATCGCGCATGTTCCAGCAGTCGTGGCGTTCCGGATGGGAGAAGTCGAACGTTCCCACGCCGAGCCTGCGCCAGGGAAGGTTGAAGAACCGGTTCGCTGTCGCCGCGCAGCAGAACGCGGCGAACAGCCACTGCAGGGCGGCCAGCGCCACGATTCCGGCGTCGTTGGAGCCCGTGAGTCCTCTGGAGATCGCCGCGAACGCGCCGTAGAAGACGGTCAGCACCACATTGTGCTGGTCGGTCAAGTAGGTCGGATCGTCGGGCCATAGGTAATGGGCCGTCGGGTAGATGTCCATCGGCACGAACGAGAAGAAACCGATGTACGGCTGTTTCAGACCGGTCCACTGGTTCCACGCCCAGCTGAATTCACGGATCTGCGATCGGATATCGGCGCCGAACGCGGCCAGCAGCGTCGTGGGCACCCACAGCCAGCCGATCAGGAACACCAGCATGAGCTTCCACCAACAGTCGGTGCAACG
Organism: Dysosmobacter segnis; assembly: GCA_963590945.1. Taxonomy (GTDB): domain Bacteria; phylum Actinomycetota; class Actinomycetes; order Actinomycetales; family Bifidobacteriaceae; genus Bifidobacterium. The sequence continues at coordinate 47,484 of CAVAQZ010000008.1, read as the reverse complement.
CGTGAGCTTACGGCCGGTCCACACGATGACGGCGTGCATGGCCCTTCCCGGGCGGCTGTGCGCCGCGTCGCGCAAATGGCGCAGCATGATGCCGAGCACCGTGGTGGGGGTTCCGGCGACCTCCTCGCGCAACGTGGCGTGCCTGCGTCCGAAATACCTGGGAAGCACCCTTTTGCCATGGCCGTAGCGGACAAGAGCCAGCAGAATCGCAAGGCAGATCGCCAAGGCGACCACCAGATACAGCGCGTTGGCCCAACCGAATCCGGCCAATCCCGTGTCATCCCAATACAACGGGCCGATGGCGCAACACCACGCTATCCACAGGCATGCCAGCACGGCCAACGTCCAACTGAGCACGGATGCCACGCGACCGCCTTTGCCGGATTTCTTTTGCACTACGCTCATAAGCGGCCATGATAGCGCCACTGCCCGAATGAGGGCGCGCAGCGACTTTTCGACTAAGCTTGATGGTTATGAATTCCGAGCAGGCAGATATTCTCGACCTTTTGGCGGGCCGTACCGACGATTCGACCATCGAACGCCTCGCTTTCGAATGCCTGGTGACCGGATTGTCCGACGACCGTGTCGCGTCGCTGATGAACGTGCTTGGATGGCGAGGCGAATTCGATTGTTTCGCGATCGGCGGGGTGCCCGGTTCGAATCCGGCCGCCGCCTCCCTTGCCGCGCGGAAAGCGGTGCGCGATTTGGGCGGCGAGCATGCGATCGTGGGCACGTATGGACGTTTTCTGCTGATTCTGGCGCATCAGACCGGTGCGGCCACTCCGGAGGTCACCTGCACCGCGATCATGCCGGCGTTCAGCGAGACCGATCCGGTGTATTTGAGTCCGACAAGGACCGACGTTTCCGGCGCCTCCCACGCGTTGCGGGAAACGTTGTTCTCCTTGCAGGCGGCCCCGGCGCTCGCATCGCCTTCAAGGCCGTTGCGTGCCGACGAGCTCCTTCCCGAAAGGGCGCTTCTGGGCGATGACCACGCTCGCGAGGAACTGTACCGGAACGTGTACAGGGTGTTGCGAGGGGACAATCCCGACGACCCCACGTATGTGACGGTTTCGACGTTCCTTAGGTACGGCGGTTCTCTGGAAAACACCGCCAAGGAGCTGAACGTGCATCCGAATACGGTGCGGTACAGGCTGAAGCGCGCCGCCGAGACGACCGGCTGGGACGCCACCGACCCTCGCGACGCCTATGTGCTCAACACCGCGTTGGCGATCGGCCGCATGCGCGACCTCTGATCCCGCCACCGCTCTGGCCGGTGCCGTGGCTCATCGCGCCGGTTTGGGCATACCCAATACGTCCGACTATCCCCAAACCGACGCAAACACACCCACTTGCGTCGGCACGGGCATACCCAATACGTCCGACTATCCCCAAACCGACGCAAACACACTTACTTACGTCGGTACGGGAATACCCAGCGCATACGCCTATCCCCGTACCGACGCAAACGCGCGCGGAGAATCGCAAACTTACGGAGGGGAAAAGGCCCGGCATACGAGAAAACCCGCATCTGCGATTGGCAAATGCGGGGTTTCGGCCAAGTGTGCCGTTCGGGGGATCGTTTCAGACGATCATCCGCTCGGGTCTCACTCAGGCAACGATCATCGGATCAACCGGAACGCCCGGGTTCATCGTGGAGGTGATGGTCGCTTTGGTGACGTAACGGCCCTTCACGGTGGACGGCTTCAGACGCTTGACTTCGTCGGCGATCGCCTTGAAGTTCTCTTCCAGAGCCTGGTCGGTGAAGGAGAGCTTGCCGATGAGGAAGCTCAGGTTGCCGTTCTTGTCGACGCGGAAGTCGACCTTGCCGCCCTTGATGTCCTTGATGGCCTTGGTGACGTCCATGGTCACGGTGCCGGTCTTCGGGTTCGGCATCAGGCCACGCGGACCGAGCACGCGGCCGAGACGGCCGACCTTGCCCATCATGTCCGGGGTGGCCACGACGGAATCGAAGTCAAGGAAGCCGCCGGCGACCTTCTCGACGAGATCGTCGTCACCGACGATGTCGGCGCCAGCCTCGAGAGCCTCGGTGGCCTTCGGGCCACGGGCGAACACGAGGACCTTGGCGGTCTTACCGGTGCCGTTCGGCAGGTTCACGGAGCCGCGGACCAGCTGGTCGGCCTTGCGCGGATCCACGTTCAGACGCAGAACGGCTTCGACGGTCTGGTCGAACTTGTACTCCGGCATGCTCTTGAGGAGAGCGATGGCTTCGGTGGCGGTGTAAAGGTTGTTGCGATCGATCTTCTCAGACGCTTCGCGATACTTCTTGGAACGCTTTACCATTTGTCCTTCTCCTCTCAGTCGGTAACCGTGATGCCCATCGAGCGGGCGGTACCCTCGATGATCTTCATGCCGGCTTCGACGTCGCGTGCGGACAGATCGGCCATCTTGATTTCGGCGATCTCACGAACCTGAGCCTTGGTGACGGAGCCGACCTTGTGGGTCAGCGGGTTTTCGGTACCCTTCTGGATGCCCGCGGCCTTCTTCAGCAGGGCTGCTGCCGGCGGGGTCTTCAGGATGAAGGTGAAGGAACGATCTTCGAAGACGGTGATCTCGACAGGGATGACCTGGCCCATCTTGTCCTGCGTGGCAGCGTTGTACTGCTTGCAGAAGTCCATGATGTTCACGCCATGGGAGCCCAGAGCCGGGCCCAGCGGCGGAGCCGGGTTGGCCTTGCCGGCCTGAATCTGGAGCTTGAGAAGCGCCGAGACTTTCTTCTTAGGAGCCATTGTATGGTTCTTCTTTCTGTGGAGCGGTGGTAACGGCACCGGAGTCGGTTCCCCTTGTCCGGTTCCTTCCGCAACGTATATTGCTGTGCTGTGCTAGCAGGCCGCACGATTCGTTCGTCGTGGAGCCCTCCAGACACAAGCCTTCCCATTATGCATGTTCAGCACGACATTACGCACCGGCCGCGCACCGAACCATGTGCCGGGTTGCCCCGATACGAAGAAACCCCACCGAAGTGGGGTTTCGAAAGATCAAGGGTTCGACGCTCCGGTACAAAACCTCGGCGTCCGAGAACGCGTCTAGGCGAGCTTCTCGACCTGGTTGAAGCCCAGCTCCACCGGCGTGTCGCGGCCGAAGATGGACACGAGCACGGTGAGCTTCTGGGTGGTGGGCTCGACGTCGGAGACGACGGCCGCCATGGTGGTGAACGGTCCGTCGGTGACGGTGACCTGATCGCCGACGGCGTAGGAAACCTCAAGCGTGCGCTTCCTGGCCGCGGCCGGCTTGTCCCCGGCCTTCTTGAGGGCTTCGGAAGCGATCATCGGGGCCATCATGGAAACGACTTCCTTGCGGGAAAGCGGTGCCGGATCCTTGGTCGGGCCGACGAAGCCGGTGACGCCTTCGGTCTCGCGGACGATGCGGCGGGCGTCCTCGTCCGGAATCATGCGAATCAGAACATAGCCGGGCACACGAACGCGGGAGATGACCTTCTTGCCCTTTTCGGTGTGCTTCTCGACTTCCTCCATCGGCACTTCGATCTGGAAGATCTTGTCTTCCATGCCGAAGCTGGCGACGCGGGATTCGACGTTGGTCTTCACGCGCTTCTCATAGCCGGAATAGGTGTGCAGCACGTACCACTTGCCTTCAAGGGTGCGCAGGCTGTTGGAGAATTCCTGGACCGCCTTGACGCCGGCGTCCTGCTCTTCTTCGGATTCTTCGGATTCCTCGGAGACGGACCTGGCATCCTCGGATTCGGCAGACACGGCTTCTTCGGCGGCGTTCTCAACGTCGGCGACCGCTTCGGAGGATTCTTCCGCCGGCAGCTGCTCGGCAGCGGCCTCGGCTTCGAAAGCAACCTCTGGAGTCTCGGAAACTCCGGCGGTTTCGTCGAGGTTGTCGGAAAACACTTCGTCAGTCATGCAGTTTCACCTTCAAGTTGTCTGTCAGCCGAAGATCCACAAGGTCAGCTTGCCCAGACCGAAGTCCATGCCGGTGACCAGTGCCATCAGGAGAAGCACGAAGATGAACACGGCGAGGGCCCAGAAGAACAGCTCTTTGCTGGTCGGGGTCACCACCTTGCGGAGTTCGTCGATAATCTGTTTGATGAACAAGCCAATACGTACGAAGATATTCGGCTTAAGGGCCTTTTCGCTTTTGTTTGCCTTCGCCATCATGATCCTCCGCTTGGCTTGTTGTAAGAAGCTTGGCAGGGAAGGCGGGACTCGAACCCACAACCTACGGTTTTGGAGACCGTTGCGCTACCAATTGCGCCACTTCCCTAGGTGTACTCTGCCGCTGCTCACTTGCTTGGCGAGGATTCTTAAGCGAAAAACCACGCAAGAAGTAAGCGGCAAAACCGCCAAGTCGAAATAATAGCGTGTATTTTCGACTTCGTCCAATCGGTTTCCGTTGAAAGTTTAGAAAATCGCCATTTTCCAACGAAAATTAGTTATGAAAAGAGGATCCGTCCCGGCATGTCACCTCAGGACGGATCCTCTGTATGCGAATCCTCATACGAATCGCGCGAACGATCCGTCAGGCCTCGGCCCACTCCTTCATGCGCCTCATGCCCTCGGCGAGGTCGTCATCGGCGAGCGCGTAGGAGAATCGCAGGTATCCGGGGGCGCCGAAGGCCTCTCCCGGAACCGCGGCCACGTGGCCTTCGTCCAGCAGGGCGGCCGCAAGCTCGGATGTGTTCGCGAACACGGTCCTGTTCGGGCCGACCGGCCTGTTCAACAGCGCGGTCACGTCGGCGAACGCATAGAACGCGCCGGTCGGGACCGGGCAGTTCACGCCTTCGATGTCGTTGAGCGCGGCGACGATGGCCTGACGGCGCTTGTCGAACGCGGCGCGCATGTCGTACACCGCGTCGAGCGAGCCGGAGACCGCTTCGATTGCGGCGCGCTGGGCGATGTTGTTCACGTTGGACGTCATGTGGCCCTGCAGTTTGGACGCGGCCTTGGCCACCGGCGCGGGGGCGACCAGCCAGCCGACTCGCCAGCCCGGCATCGCATAGGTTTTCGCCACGCCGTTGAGCACGAGCAGCTGGTCGCGCACGGCCGGCACCGCGGCGCCGATGTACGTGGTCTTCGCGTCGTCGTAGTTGAGGTGCTCGTAGATTTCGTCGGAGATGACCCACACATGGTGTTCGACGGCCCATTCGCCGATGGCCTTCACGGTTTCGCTCTTCCACACGGCGCCGGTCGGATTGTTCGGCGTGGTCACGATGATGGCCTTCGTGCGGTCGGTGCGCGCCGCTTCGATCGCGTCGATGTCGGGCTCGAAGTTACGGTCCGCTCCCGCGAACACCTCCACGGGCACGCCGCCCGCCAGCTTCACGGCTTCCGGATAGCTGGTCCAGTACGGGGTGGGGATGATCACCTCGTCGCCTTCGTCGAGCAGGATCTGGAAGGTCTCGTACACGGCCTGCTTGCCGCCGTTGGTCACGATCACCTGGCTCGGGTCGACTTCATAGCCCGAGTCGCGCAGCATTTTGCCGGCGATCGCCTCGCGCAGCTCCGGCAGTCCGGCAGTCGGGGTGTAGCGGTAGTTCCTGGGGTCGGTCACCGCTTCCGCCGCGGCCGCGACGATCGCCTGCGGCGTCGGGAAGTTCGGTTCTCCCGCGCCGAACCCGATGACGTCGATTCCTGCGGCTTTCATTGCCTTGGCCTTGGAATCGACGGCCAGGGTGGCGCTGGGGGCCACGTGATTGATACGGTCGGAAAGTGTCTGCCAGTCAGCCATAGTCATGGTTGTCATGCTAGCCCCGGCACGCGAGAAAAGGCCCTGACGCGACACATTTTGGACGGCCTTCGCCGTGGACGGCTCTCCTGGTGCCGAACCCGGCGTCAGGTCCCGTGGCCGCGCCGCGTCCGTCCGTGGCTATACCAGTACGAGGTTGTCCCGGTGCACGAGCGGATGCGCGTATTCCTCACCGAGGAATCGCTTGAGCTGCGTCGTGTTCCTGCCGAGCATCTGCGGAATCTCCTCGGAATCGAATCCGGCCAGTCCCTTGGCGAGGTGGTTGCCGTCCTCGTCGTCGATCCACACGGCGTCCCCGGCGGCGAAGTTGCCTTTCACTTCCACCACTCCGGCTGCGAGCAGACTGGCCGCTCCCCCGCGCACCGCGTCGGCCGCGCCCGGGTCGGCGACCAGCGTTCCGAACGGGTGCGCCGCGAATCCGATCCACAGCCGTCGTGATGATCCGCGGTCGTTGATGGGGGCGAACGCCGTTCCCACCGGGTCTCCCATCATCGCGGGCCCCGCGTTCGTGGCGCAGGTGAGCACCGACGGGATTCCCGATACCGCGGCCACCCGCGCGGCCTCCATTTTGGTGACCATGCCGCCGGTGCCGACGCCCGAACCGCTGCCGCCCACCTGCACTTTTTCAAGCGCGGCCTCGACGTTCGGCACGTAGCCGATGCGTTTGGATCCTGGTTCGCTCGGCGGCGCGGTATAGAGCGCGTCCACGTCGGTGAGCAGCACGAGGGCGTCCGCCACCACGATGTTCGCCACCAGTGCGGAGAGGCGGTCGTTGTCTCCGAAGCGAATCTCGTTGGAGGCCAGCGAATCGTTTTCGTTGATGATCGGCACCGCTCCGAGGTCGAGCAGCCGGTCGAGCGTGCGGCGTACGTTGCGGTACTGCTGCGGGGCCACGGTGTCGGAGACGGTGATGAGGATCTGGCCGACGCGCAGCCCGTATTGGGCGAACGCCGCCTCGTATTGGGCCATGAGCAGCCCCTGCCCCACCGCCGCGCACGCCTGCTGGTCGGCCACGTCGGTCGGCCTGCTTTCGAAGCCGAGCGAGCCGAAGCCGGCCGCGATGGCGCCGGAGGACACGAGCACCACCCGTCCTCCCATGAGCCGCACGCGTGCGATCGCGGCCACGAGCGCGTTGAGCCGTTCCGGGTCGAGATGGCCGCTCGGCTTGGTCAGCGAGCTTGATCCGACTTTCACGACGATGGTCTGCGCTTCGGCGATTGCCGCGCGCACCTGCGCTTGCGATGGCGTGTTCATGATGATTCCTCCACCGGTGTGGTTCTGGCCTGGTTGGCGTGGTTCTCCACGGTTGTGTTTTCGTTCCGCGCAACATCCGCGCGCCCCGGTCGCGCACGGGACGCGCGAGGATCGCGCAAAAGCTACCAAAAAGCCCGCGGGAGTGCTGTCGTGGCACATCCGCGGGCTTTCGGACGATTCTACTCCTGGTCCGTATCGGCGTCTTCTCCGCGTCCGAACAGGCTGTTCTCGTCGTGGCGGTCGTCGTCGATGGAAGGATCGGCCCAGTGTCCGGCCTTGCGTTCGGCCATCATGGCTTCGCGCACGGCCTGGCGCGCGTCCATCATCTCGTGGTATTGGCGACGGCGTTCCGCGTTGGTTCGACGTTGGGCACGGCCGTCCTGTTCCTGCAGGCGCAGATCGACGCCGCGCGCGCCCAGCTGGACTCCGTCGAGCATCTCCGCGCCGGCCGCGATGGTCGGGTCCCAGTCGAATTCCACGGCGTGCGCGCCACGTCCGATGCGCACCTCGTCCCCCGGCTTCGCGCCTTTCTTGCGCAGTTCGTCCTCGACGCCCAGCTTGGCGAGGCGGTCGGCCAGGTAGCCCACGGCCTCGTCGTTGTCGAAGTTGGTCTGCATGACCCAACGTTCCGGCTTGGCGCCGAGCACCTCGTACCAGAAGTCCCCGTTGGCCGTTTCCTTGCGTTCCACGGTGAAGTCGAGCGCCGATCCGCTCTCGTCGTTGCGACGGCGGCGGTTGCGTGGCTCTTCGAGGGGTTTGATCACCACACGGGTCTCCTCTTCGGCCTGTTCGCGTGCGGCGACTTCCTTGCGCATGTCGGTCACGAGCGCGGAAAGGGCCCAGTTGAGCTCCTTGAGGCCCTCGTGGGATGCGGTGGAGATGACGTACACCTTCAGTCCGAGCTTTTCGAATTCGGGTTTCACGAATTCGGCGAGCTCCTTGGCTTCCGGCATATCGACCTTGTTGAGGATGATGATGCGCGGGCGTTCGGGGATCGGAATGGCTCCGAGCGGCAGCTCCAGCTTGTCGGCGTATTCGGCGAGTTCGTGTTCGAGCGCCCGATAGTCGCTCATCGGATCGCGGTCCGGCTCCAACGTGGCGCAATCGATGACGTGCGCGATGATTTCGGTGCGTTCGATGTGGCGCAGGAACTCAAGTCCAAGGCCCTTGCCCTGGGAGGCTCCCGGAATCAGCCCCGGCACGTCCGCGATCGTGTAGCGCATGTCGCCGGCCATGACCACGCCGAGGTTCGGCACCAGTGTGGTGAACGGGTAGTCCGCGATCTTCGGCTTGGCGGAGCTCATCGCCGCGATCAGACTGGATTTGCCCGCGGAGGGGAATCCCACAAGCGCCACGTCCGCGATGGACTTGAGTTCGAGGATCACGTCACGTTCCTCGCCCGGCTCGCCCAGAAGCGCAAATCCCGGCGCGCGGCGGGTGCGGTTCGCCAGCGCGGCGTTGCCGAGGCCGCCGTTGCCGCCGGCGGCCACGACGAGCCGGTCTCCGGCATGGCGAAGGTCGGCGAGCTGTTCGCCCGGATGCTTCGGCTTGCCCTGCGCGCCCTTGGCTTCGAAGATCACCGTGCCCACCGGAACCGGAAGGATCAGGTCGGCGCCCTTGGAGCCGTCCTTCGTGTCTCCCAGGCCCATGGTGCCGCTGCCCGCCTCGCGATGCGGCATGAAACGGTAGTCGAGCAGGCTGTTGGCGTTCTGGTCGGCCACGAAGATCACGGAACCGCCATCTCCGCCGTTGCCGCCGTTCGGGCCTGCCAATGGCTTGTACTTCTCCCTGCGGATGCCGGCGGAACCGTTGCCGCCATCGCCGCCCTTGACGTGGACGGTAACGCGATCGACGAAATCACTCATGTGTCTACCTTAGCTGTCTTACGAAAAAAGCCGCGTCCACAGGGGGCGCGGCTTCATAAAGCGTTGATTTGCGCTATCTCAGGCGGCGATCACGTCGACGACCTTGCGGTCACGACGAACGCCGAACTTCACGCTGCCGTCCTTGAGGGCGAACAGGGTGTGGTCCTTGCCCATACCGACGTTCTCGCCCGGGTGGAACTTGGTGCCACGCTGACGAACGATGATGTTGCCGGCCACGACGGCTTCGCCGCCGAACTTCTTCACACCGAGGTATTGCGCGTTTGAATCGCGACCGTTGCGCGAGCTGGACGCGCCCTTCTTATGTGCCATGTCTGTTCCTTTCGGTCCTTGACCCTAACCCTGCGATCAGGCGATAGCCGTGATCTTGACAGCGGTCAGCTGCTGGCGATGGCCCTTGCGACGAGCAACGCCGGTCTTGTTCTTGTACTTCATGATGTTGATCTTCGGACCCTTGGCCTCGTCATCAACAACCTCAGCCTTGACGCTGATATCGGCGAGATCCTTTGCGCCGAGAACGACCTTGGAGCCGTCCACAACGAGAGCGACCGGGAACTCCACGGCATCGCCCTTCTGAGCCTTGAGACGGTTGACGAGGATGACGTCACCGACCTCGACCTTTTCCTGATGGCCGCCGGCCTTCACAATAGCGTACATATCACAGTTCCTTTATTAATTTGGAAAGCTTACTGCCCGGCACGTTTCGAGCCTCGCGGCCAGACACCAGCTAATTAATTTACACATACCCGCGTACAACCGCAAGTCCGCCTCCGGCGTGTCAAGTTGACAGACCGGAAGAATCCCTTATTCTTCTTATTCCTCCTCGCCAGGTTCCGTATTGTTGGCCGCGATGGCGGCGGCCGCGATCTGAGCGAGCTTGGCCTTCACGTCCGGCGAGGAACCCTTGGGGACCTGCACATCCGTACCGTGGCCGTGCTTGTTGGTCTTGACGAACGGGTCTCCGCCCTTGAGGGCGTAAGGATCGTCATAGTCCGCGGAAACGGTCGGCTCGTCATGAAGAATGAAGCCGCGGCCCTTGCAGGTCGGGCATTCCTCGGAGAACGCCTCGACAAGGCCCTGGCCGATGCGCTTCCTGGTCATCTGCACCAATCCCAGCGAGGTGACCTCGGCCACCTGATGCTTGGTGCGGTCTCGGGCCAGGCATTCCACCAGACGGCGCAGCACCAGGTCCCGGTTGGCCGGCATGACCATGTCGACGAAATCGATCATCACCATGCCGCCGATGTCGCGCAGACGCAGCTGGCGCGCGATCTCCTCGGACGCTTCGAGGTTGCAGCGGGTGACCGTCTCCTCAAGGCTCCTGCCGCGTCCGATGAAACGGCCGGTGTTCACGTCGATGGTGGTCATGGCCTCGGTGCGGTCGATCACGATCGAACCACCGGACGGCAGGTAGACCTGACGTTCCATGCCCTTCCTGAGCTGGGAGTCGATCTGCCACTTGTCGAACACATCCTTGCCCTCATGATCGGCCGGATCCCACTTCTCGAGCTTGTCCTTCAGATCGGGGGCCATGGTGTCGAGATACTCCTCGATGCGTCCGTACACGCGCTCGCCCTCGACGATCATCTTGGAGAAATCGTCGTTGAAGATATCACGCACCACGCGGATGGCAACGTCCGGTTCGCCCTGAAGCAGCTTCGGCCGCTTGCCGTGCAGGAATTCGTCGCGCTTCGCGGTAATGCGCTCCCACTGGCGCACCAGGCTCTCAAGATCCTTGGTGATGGCCTCTTCGGACGCGCCTTCGGCCGCGGTGCGGATGATCACGCCCATGTCTTTCGGAGCGATCTTCGACACGATGTTCTTCAGGCGGGCGCGTTCGCGCTCGCTGAGCTTGCGGCTCACGCCGGTCATGCCGCCGGACGGCACGAGCACCAGGAAACGGCCCGCGAGCGTGACCTGCGAGGTCAGACGGGCGCCCTTGTGGCCGATCGGATCCTTGGTGACCTGCACCAGCACCGGATCTCCCGACTTGAACGCGAGCTCGATACGGCGGGGCTGGCCTTCCAGCCGCGCGGAATCCCAATTCACCTCGCCCGCGTACAGCACGCCGTTGCGGGCCTGTCCGATGTCCACGAACGCGGCCTCCATGCTCGGCAGCACGTTCTGCACGCGGCCGAGATAGATGTTGCCCACGGTGGCCACTTCCTGGATGTCCGACACGTAATGTTCGACGAGCACGTTGTCCTCGATCACGGAGATCTGCGTGTGGCGTTCGCGTTCGCGCACCACCATCAGGCGTTCCACATGCTCGCGGCGGGCCAGGAAATCCTGTTCCATGAGCTGGTTCTGGCGGCTGCGCTCACGACGATTGTCACGACGGCGCTGCTTCTTGGCCTCAAGGCGCGTGGAACCTTCGACGTCGGTGATTTCATCGATGTACTGCTGCTTGCGGGAACGACGTGCCAGCGGCTCCTCGTTCTCCTCGGCCTTCGCGCCCCCGCGGCGGCGACGGCGACGACGGGTCACGGAGCCCTCGTCCTCATCCTCGTCGTCGTTGCGGCGCGACTCGTTGGCCGGCTGCTCGTCGGACTCGTCACGATTGGCGCGGCCACGGCGGCGACGGCGCGTACGGGTCGGCTGCTCGTCCTCCTCATCGTCGTTGCGGCGGGAATCGTCGTCGATCGGCGCATAGGTGATGTCGTCGAGGACGAGATCCTCCTCGATCTGCTCCACTTCGGCCGCGGCGCGGCGTTCCTGCGCGTTCAGCCTGCGGGAGCGACGGGAACGACGGGAACCGCCCTCATCGCCGTCTTCCGCATCGTCATGGTCGTCATGATTGTTACGATCGCCGCGATTGTCATCATGGTTTTCGTCCGCGGCATCGCGATTGCGACGGCGACGACGGCGGGTTCCACGCTCCTCGTCCTGCGATGCGGCGGCGTCGGAGGAAGACTCGCCACGATCGTCGTCATCCTCGTCGCGACGGACGGGAACGACCGGCAGAACCGGCTCCTGGAACAGCAACGACGTCATGGGACGCGGATTGCGGCGCGGCTCATGGCCCTCCGGCAGCATATCGACAGCGTCCATCACACGCTCCTCGGCCGAATCGTCATTCGAATCCTCGGAGACACGGCGACGACGGGACGGACGGACATCCTGTTCCTCATCATCGTCCGCAACCGAACGACGACGGGACGGGCGGACCTCATCCCCATCCACGTCATAATCCATGCCGGCACGACGGCGACGACGGGACAACGGCGCATACTCGCCATCGGAATCGGACGCACGGCGACGGCGACGCGTCGGACGGGCCGAACCGGCCTCGGAACCATCGGAGGAACCGGAAGAGGCGGCAACATCCGCGGAAACGGCAACATCCTCGGAATCGGAACGTACGGCTTTCTTCGACTGGACGGCCGGCAGCTTCGGCTCCTCGAACAACGGAGCCGAAGAAGCCACGGGAGCATGCTCCTCCACCTTCAACTTCAGCTGAACCCCGGCCTCACCGGCATCACGCATGACACGACGACCGCCACGACGCTTACGCGGCGCGGAATCCACACCCGAACCATTGGAACCATTCGAATCCATCGATACTGAAACTACGGCTTCGCGCTCGTCGAAGCCCTCACTGGTATTAGGCACAATGCTCCTCGGCGGGCGCCCTGCAACCGCCCCGCCCTCACTTAAGGCCTCCGCAACGTCTCACATCACGCTCTCACCGTGACCCACGCATCATGGCGTGCGCTCGGAAGGCAACTTCCGTCAAAAGTCCTCATCACACGACGGCGGACACCTGCGCTCGCGGACAAACAAGCAATCTCACGCGAGGGGATCGACGCCATCGGATGCATCGGTGGCTTGCAGAACCACCGTTTATAAGTATTACACAAAAAACAACGGAACATGGCATAACGGGAAATTTTCCTCCCCGCCAAACCACGCTCCGCAATCAATCAAACACGCCGAAACGCAATCAAACGCGCTCTGCCATCACGCCAGCCAATCCTCAAGCAAGTCGGCCATGAGCAGCAGATCCGTCTCCGGCAGCTGCTCGTCGTGCTTATGCGCCAGCAGAGGGCTTCCCGCACCCAGATTCACCGCGGGAATGCCCAGCATCGAAAAACGCGCCACATCCGTCCAGCCAAGCTTGGCAAGCGGCTCACGGCCCGTACGGCCGCGCACCAGATCGACCAACGACACCGCCAATTCGGAGGTAAGCCCCGGACGCGCCGACGGCGACTCGTCCTTCATCTCGATGCCGAACCCCTCGAACACGCCACCGGTGGCAACATGCTCGCCATTGCCGAGCCGGGCACCCGCATCCGCGCCGATCATCAACGCCTTCGCCTCCTCAAGGGACTTGTCGGGCGCGAAACGGTAGTTCACATGCACACGGCACTCGTCCGGAATCACATTCGTTCCCTTGCCGCCGGAAATCAACGTGGCGTTCAACCCCTCCTGATAGGTCAGGCCATCCACCTCAACGGCACGGTTCTCATACGAATTGAGCCTGTTCAGAATCTCAGCCGCCATATGGATGGCATTACGACCCATCCACGCACGGGCCGAATGCGCGGCCACACCATGCGCGACCACATCAAAACGCATCGTGCCGTTGCACCCACCCTCGATTCCGCAATCGGTCGGCTCGCCGATAATCGCGAAATCCCCGGCAATCCAATCCGGATGGGCCTCCACCACCTTGCGCAGGCCGTTCTTGTCCGCGGACACCTCCTCATGGTCATAGAACACGAACGTCAAATCGTATTTCGCATCCTTCAACGTCGCCGCCAGATACAGCAGCACCGCATCGGAACCCTTCATATCGGTGGCGCCACGACCCCAGATCACACGCTCGCCATCATGACCGGCGGCAACATCCTCACGAATCAGCGGATCACCGGGCTCAAGCCACTTCGGCGGGAAGTTGTCGATCACAGGCACCGTATCGAGATGCCCGGCGAGAATCACCCTGCGCTCGCGGCCGAAGTCGGTGGACGCCACCAGCGTATCTCCATGCCTGCGCACGGTCAGGTGGTCCTGCTTGTTCAGAAACTCCTCCACGGCGTCGGTGAGCGGGCCCTCGTCGTCGCTGACGGAATACGATCCCATGATCTGCTCCATCAGCTCGTTCAGCTGCTCCTGCTTGCCTGCGGATGCGGAAAAACCAATCTCAAGTTCACTCATATGCTTCATTATCAGACAATCCGCGCGGGCCCGGCCCGCTTCGTCCACGCTTTTGAGACGATATGCCACTTCATTTGGCTGCGGTGCCACACTTGGTAGCAGCCAAAAAAGAAGGAGTGTGTAATGCCGGGTCTGATCAGCGCCATGCAAGGGTTCTGTGTAATCGGCATCGTCATCGGCACCGGCTATGTGGCGGCCCGTATGCAAATCGGCGGTTCAAGCGCGCAGATGGTGCTGAACAGGTTCAGTTTCTTCATTTCAAGCCCGTGCCTGATGTTCGCGATCCTTTCCAAGGAGAAGATCTTCGAGATCTTCGACTCCTCCATCATCGTGGCGTTCGGTTCCGCGCTGATCATCGCGGTGGTCTTCCTGGTGCTCAACGCGCTGTTCTTCCACCTGAAACCGGCCGACGCCACCATCGGCGCGCTGAATTCCATGTATCTGAACTCCAACAACATCGGCCTGCCGATCGCCACGTACATCCTCGGCAACCCCGCGCTCGTGGCGCCGATTCTGGTCATGCAGCAGGCGCTGTTCGCGCCGATCGGTCTGACCGTGCTCGATTTGACCACCAAAGGCGAGATCTCAGTCAAGGAGATCGTCAAGCAGCCGTTGTACCAGCCGATGCTGCTGGCTTCGCTACTCGGCATAGCCACGTCGGCGATCTCCGCAAACGTCGGAACCTACATCATTCCGAACTGCATCTTCGACCCGATCGAGATGATCGGCAATTCCGCCGTCCCGATGATCCTCATGGCGTTCGGAATGTCGTTGTACGGCACGAAGCCGCTGAGGAACAAGTCCGACGTGCCTGCGATTTTCACGGTCGCGGCGCTGAAGAACATCGTCATGCCGATCGTCGCGTTCCTGATCAGCTACTTCGTGATGGGCTTCCGCGGCAGCCTGCTCTACTCCTGCGTGGTGCTCGCCGCCCTGCCGACCGGCCAGAACGTCTACAATTACGCGGCCCGCTACAACGTGGGCATGTCCTTCGCCCGTGACGGCATCCTGTTCTCGACGCTTTCGTCGCCGATTTTCATCGCGATCATCGCGGCCGCGCTCAGCTGATCATCTTGCGTGGTCGGCCGACCGGCTCCCTCAAGGCGATCATGCCGATCATGGACGGCACTTGCGTGAGGCGCTCACGCACGCCTCACTTGAACGCATGCGAGCCCGCGTGAGGCGCCACCGCGAATGCTTTCCGCATGCGCCTCACGTAAGATGCCAGGAGATCCTGTGCAGATCGCTCGGTCCTTGTTCGACGATCGCCTTGCGGTGCGCCGCCGATCCGTACCCTTTGTTCTTGGTCCATTCATAGGCGGCGTATTCGCTTCGTTCGCCGAGCTCCACCATCAGTCGGTCTCGGGTCACTTTGGCGATCACCGCAGCCGCGGCCACGGTCGCGCAATGCCTGTCCGCCTTCACTTTGGTGCGGACGTTCGCCGCCACCGGCACATCGGGGGCGTCGAAGGTTCCCAGCGCCTTGGTGATGTAGTCGTTCGGTCCGTCGAGTATCGCGCCGATTTTCACCGGCCTGCCTTCGATCGTGCCATCATCGTCGATGCCGAGCTTGCGTTCCGCCTCGGCCAGTGCACGCAACGCGGTCACGCCCAAGGCGTAGGAGATGCCCCATTCGTCGATCTCGTCGTTGGTGGCCGCACCCACGGCCCAGGCTCCGCACCAATCCTTCAACGAGTCGAATATCGACTCCCTGCGGCGTTCCGTCAGCATTTTGGAATCGGCAACGCCCACGGGAACGCCCAACGCGCGCTCTCCGGTCAAGTCATGCGCCCAAATCGCGGCGGCGCCCACCATTACCGGACCGGCGAGCGAGCCTCGACCGACTTCGTCGAATCCGACGATCACGTCATACCCTTCCCCCGCGATCGCCTGCTCCATCTCCAACGTGGGAACAACGCTGACCGTCATCAGTTCGCCTCCCCGTCGGGAACGTCCTTGAACACCTCATGATGCGCATCGAGGGCACTGATGCTGTTGAGCGGCCAATACTTGGCAAGCGCCACTCCCACGACATCGCTGATCGGCACGAGGCCATGGGAGGAATCCTCCTGGTGGTAACGGGAATCCGCGGAATTCGCACGGTTGTCTCCCATAACGAACACGTGCCCCTCGGTCACCGTCACGCTGAAGGCGAAGGAACTCGGGTCCACACCGGAACGCAGGTACGGGCTTTCGTCGATGGCCACGCCATTGATGGTGACCGGCTTGCCCGCCCCCTCACAGGCCACGGTGTCGCCCGGAAGCCCGATGAGCCGTTTGATGAGAAAATCGCCGCCGAGATTGCCCCTGTGCTCCTCCTGCAACCAGTTGTCCGGATCTTTGAACACCACCACGTCACCACGCTTCAAACCGGAGATCCTATGTGTGATCTTGCTGGTGACCACCCGATCGCCCGGTTCTATGGTGTCCATCATGGAGCCGGATGGGATCACGTAGAAGCCGAGAAGGAAGACGCGTACCAGAATCACGACCAGAACGGGTATGCCGCACCAGATCAACGTGTCACGCCATCCGAAGCTCTCGGCGTTCTCGGTTGCTTTCTTCGCATGCTTCATGGGCGGGTTCCTTCACGATTCCTCAACGGCTACTTGCACTGGCCCCATAATAGCGGCCGAATATAGGAATCGGCCCGTCCGCTCTGCTGCGGACGGGCCGATTTCACGCTTTATCTGCGGTTCGAACTCACTTGGCGGAGTTGTCGCGGCGCTCGACGATACGAGCGGCCTTGCCGCGCAGGTTGCGCAGGTAGTACAGCTTGGCGCGACGCACGCGGCCCTTACGGACCAGCTTGATGGAGTCGATTGCCGGGGAGTGCAGCGGGAAGCGGCGCTCCACACCGGTGCCGAAGCTGATCTTGCGGACCACGAAGGTCTCGCGGACGCCGCCGCCCTGGCGAGCGATCACCACGCCGGTGAAGGCCTGGATACGGGAGTTGTTGCCTTCCTGGATCTTCACGTTGACCTCAACGGTGTCACCCGGACGGAAAGCCGGGATTTCCTCGGCCGGCTTCATGTGCTTGGCGTCAAATGCCTCAATAGCGTTAACCATTGTGTTTCCTCGAGTCGCCGCCGCATATCAGCGCACAGGTTGGGGCTTCCGCGACTTCTTTCGATTGCCACATCAGCCTGTAATGTTCTCCGCAGGTCTGCCTGCGAAGTGTTGCCAATCCGCCGGAATCCGCGATTACGCCCGGTTGCGGATATTGCTTCCGGTTCCGGCTGGACCCAGAGAGATACGGGATTATGCGGCGTCCCGTATTTCGGCACAGCAATTAATGAAAATACCCCATCCGCAAGACACGGATGAGGTATCGCGATCATGCCCGGCGTTCACCAGGTGCGAACCGATTCGTCATCGATTCGCGCTGTGATCAGAACTCGCGGTTGGCGCGGTAGAACTTGATCAGGGACTGGGTGGAAGCGTCCTGGGCGGCCAGAGCCTCGTCATCCTGGGAGATGGCCGGGGTGATCTGCTTGGCGAGCTGCTTGCCCAGCTCGACGCCCCACTGATCGTAGGAGTCCAGGCCCCACACGGTGCCCTCGACGAAGGTGATGTGCTCGTACAGGGCGATCAGCTCGCCGACCGCGAACGGGGTCAGCGCCACGCCGAAGATGGAGGTGGTCGGGCGGTTGCCGGTGAACACGCGGGCCGGAACGATGTCTTCCGGGGTGCCTTCGGCGCGCACTTCGTCGGCGGTCTTGCCGAATGCCAGAGCCTTGGTCTGCGCGAAGTAGTTGCCCAGGAACAGCTCGTGCACGTCCTGGTCGCCGTCCTTGACCGGGTTCGGGGTGTTCACGAACGCGATGAAGTCGGCCGGGATCAGCTGGGTGCCCTGGTGGATCAGCTGATAGAAGGCGTGCTGGCCGTTGGTGCCCGGCTCGCCCCAGAAGATCTCACCGGTCTCGGAGGTGACCGGGGTGCCGTCCCAACGCACGGACTTGCCGTTGGATTCCATGGTCAGCTGCTGCAGGTAGGCCGGGAAGCGGTGCAGGTACTGGTCGTACGGCAGCACTGCGTGGGAAGCGACCTTGAAGAAGTTGCGGTACCACACGTTCAGCATGCCGAGCAGCACGACGACGTTCTTCTCGAACGGGACGTTGGCGAAGTACTCGTCGATCTCGTGGAAGCCGTGCAGGAACTCTTCGAAACGGGCCGGGCCGAACACCACCGCGAGGGAGGTGCCGACGGCGGAATCGACGGAGTAGCGGCCGCCGACCCAGTTCCAGAAGCCGAATGCGTTGTTCGGATCGATGCCGAACTCGGCGACCTTCTCCAGGTTGGTGGAGACGGCCACGAAGTGCTTCTTGATGGCTTCGGCGTTCTTTTCGTCGGAGCCGTCGATGGCGCCGGAGGCCTTGAGCTCCTCAAGCAGCCAGGTACGGGCCTCGCGGGCGTTGGTCAGGGTTTCCAGGGTGGTGAAGGTCTTGGAAACGATGATGAACAGCGTGGTCTCCGGGTCGAGGCCCTTGGTCTTCTCGGCCAGGTCGTTCGGGTCGATGTTGGAGATGTAGCGGGCGGAGATGCCGGCGTCGGCGTACGGCTTGATGGCCTCGTACACCATGACGGGGCCCAGGTCGGAGCCACCGATGCCGATGTTGACCACGGTCTCGATCTTCTTGCCGGTCACGCCGGTCCACTCGCCGGAACGAACCTTGTCGGCGAACGCATAGATGCGGTCGAGCACCTCACGCACGTCCTTGACGGTGTCCTGGCCGTCGACGATGTACTTGCCGGCGTCCTCGGCCGGACGACGCAGCGCGGTGTGCAGCACGGCGCGGTCTTCGGTGTTGTTGATGTGCACGCCGGTGTACATGGCCTTGGTGCGCTCGTCGAGCTTGACGGCCTTGGCCAGGTCTGCGAACAGCTGCAGGGTTTCCGGCTTGATCAGGTTCTTGGACAGGTCGAAGTGCAGGTCGCCGGCGTCGAAGCTCAGCTTCTCGACGCGCTCGGCGTCATCCGCGAACCACTGCTTGAGGCTGATGCCCTCGGACTGCAGCTCGTCGTAGTGCTTCTGCAGCGCGGCCCACTCCGGGGTCTGGGTGGCGTCAACGGGAGGATTGATGGCCATGGTTGATAGGTCCTTTCATCATCACTGTGAAGCGGCATGCACCGCCGACTTTCTGCCGAAATTCACGCGCGCGCATACCGTATCTCTTCATCTCACAAGATACTCACAAAAGAAGACAGAAGGACACAAAAAGGTTTCCTAGGTTAACACATGCGATCGGAATCGCAGGATAGCGCGGTTCCGACCATTTCCAGCCGAGCCGCCATCATATCCGTCCGTGGTCTCGCACAAGAAAGAGCGGCACTCAGCGAATCAGCTTCATGGCACGCAGCAACGGCTGCCGCACAAGGCGATCGCACACGCAGACCACCACCACGAACGCCACGGAAAAGGCGACTCCCACCGCAAGCCACGACATCATCCAGCCAAAGTGCGCAACCGGAGAGGCGGCTGCGGCGTTGGCGAGGAACGGAGCCATCGCACGTTCGCTCACCGGCTTCCACACATCGCCGGCAAGCGACTGCACAACGTAGAATCCGAGGATTCCGGAAGCCAGCTTCCGCACAAGTCGGCCCACCCCGGAATCCGCAGTGGGCCTGCCGCAGACGGCGAACATCAACGAGCCGACCGCAAGAATGAAGGAGAACACGGAAGTCGATTTGAACGACATCTGATAGAGCAGCGCGTAATCGTCGCGTGAGACGGCCCACGCGACGGACGCACCCAACGCGACGAACGCCACCATCATGACCAGCGTCCATGCGCCGCGCCGCAACCACCATGGGACACGCTTCGAAGCGTCGGCGCGGGAACCCGCCTCTCGGACAGCGCAACCGACCAGCCCGGCCAAAGCGAACGAAACGCCGTAACTCACCGCGCCCATCCATTTACGCCAATCAAACAACGCGAACGATCCATGCGAACTGCAGAAGAATCCCACGTAGGCGTTGAGCGCATAGACCAACAGCACCGCCAATGCCGCGAAGCATGCCAGAACCCTGCGATTCCAACGTGCGAACCGGGCAAGAAGCCATGCCAGAACCGGAGCGAACGCCACAAGGAGCACATACACCCAGATGAATTCCAGCCCCAGCGCGAACCATTGCATCCACCCGGCCGACGTTACGGGCGTCACGAAACGATCGAGGGCAAGCATAATCAGCGTATAGAAAGCCACCGTGACGAGCACGCTCATCACCCTGCGCGACGTGGCGCGGATCTGGGGACGCCAATATCCGCGGCCCCACGACGATCGCATCATACGCGGAATCAGAAAATAGCCGGAAATCATGAAGAACACATGGTTTCCCCACGCTCCCACGAATTTGAGCATCGCCACCAGCCACGCCGCCCACAGCGAGCCCGTCACCGCGCTGATGGGCACGCCCGCCTCCATAGGCAACGCGCCACGGCCCATCATGCCTTCGAACGCCGGAAGGAACGTGTGGAACACGGCAATGCCGGCAATGGCCAGCACCCGGAGCATCTCAACCGCAAACAGCCGGGCACCGCCGGCGTTCCGTCCGTTCCGTTCATTCCGTTCGTTCCGCTCATTCATGGACCCAACCATAACGAGCGGCACGAACCTTGCCATGCGCCGCCCGGTGCGTCTATGCGATCGCCGCGAACAGGAAATGCGCGCCCGACATCATCACAAGGCTGATGATCGCGCTGACGGACAGCGAGAAACCGGCCAGTTTCGCATTGCCCAGCACCCGGTCGGTGAACAGTGTGGAGAACACCGCGATCGGCGCGAGGCAGCACATCGCCACGGCCTCGCGGATGGACGCGTCGAACGGCAGCAGCAGCCACGCCGCGGCCGCGAACACGATGGCGAACGGAATCCTCCATCCAAGCACCTGCAGCAGTTTCATCACGTCCTTTCTGCTGGACGGCAGATCCATGAGCATGCCGACCATCAGCATCGCGCAGAATGCGTTGGCATTCGAGAACGGCTGCGCGATCGTGGCGACGAAATCGGGGATCTTCACATCTGCCAGCATGAGGACGATCATCAGCAGATAGGTGTCGAACGGTATGGAGCCGAAGAACCCCTTGCCCACGTTCCATAGCAGCGCCTTGCGAGCCAGCCTTTTCGCATCCTTGTCTTTCGGCTTCGTGTAAGGCAGGGTCGGAGCGTCTCCGCTGTACTGTTCATCCAAGGTTTTCCCCGGTTGAATATGCAGCAGGGTCTGTGTCATCACGTTCGTTCCGGCGGCCACCATCACGCAATTGCCGATATCGAACATGGCCGCGGGAACGATCGCGGCCGTTCCGAGGAACGCCTGCACCACGGGAAAACAGAAACAGCCGATGTTGAAGCCCGAACCGTTGAGCATGGTGAACGCACGGCTCTGCACCGGCCGTTTTCTTGTTGCCAGGAAAATGGCGACCGGAGGAATGAAGGCCACGACGAAACCGAAGACCGAAATCCACAGCATGCTGGAATCATGCGGATTGGTGGCGAATGAATAGATGATGGCGCCCGGAAGGGCCAGATCGAACAGCGCGGTCTGCAGAATACGGTAGTCGCGGTCCTTGAATTTGCCCGCACGCTTGAGCATGTAACCAATAAGAATGATCAGCAGCAACGCCACGGGCTGCAACAATACCGACATGCGACCTCAGCTCTCTTCGTTCTTCCGTACGCGTCTTTTCCGCATGCCACATTTCAACTGCGGAATCACCGTATGCCATATTAGGAGTCGTATCGGGATTTCATATCGCCGGTTTCACGATATTCGGATTGGCGTCTCGGCCGGCCCCAAAGCCGAGAAACGGGCGTAACCTCCCGGTTGTGTGCAGCACACGCATCGGCACATACCGGCACGTAAGCCATAAATCGTTGGAAAACGGCCATTCTTGCATCACGCGAAAAGACAAAACCCGACGACACATACCACCCTTTAAGCCACAACCAAGGAAAAACGGGCATAACATCGAGCTGTGTGCGCGAGATGGGACTTGAACCCACACGTCAAAGACACAGGAACCTAAATCCTGCGCGTCTACCAATTCCGCCACTCGCGCGAATCCTGCGCCCTGCAACGATTCCGGCAGCATCCCGCCGCGGAAATCCCTGCGATACGCAAAACCCTAGATGCCTGCGCATCTAGGGCGATGGAGCCACTTGACAGAATCGAACTGTCGACCTGCTCATTACGAGTGAGCCGCTCTACCGACTGAGCTAAAGTGGCATGATGCCCGGTAAGCATACGCTATCCGCGCACAAAACAAGAAGTATAGCGAACATCGCCGACTTGCACAAATCATACGGAAGCGGCAGTGTCGCCGGTGCCTTCAAAGCACCCGGGCATGCGGCGGAGACACCATGCCGAAGTCCACCGCGCAGCAGTCAGTTGCGCAGCAGATGCACGAGCGCCTTCAACTCATACCGCACATGGTCAACCGGCAACGTGAATTCGCCCGGCAGTTCCTCGACGTACCCGTTGAAACCCTGCTTGAATTCCAGCACGCCACGGCCCGCGGAATCCGGATCGTTGAACACGCCGTCGATGCCATAGAAGTTGTAGCGGGTCAGTCCACGCTTCAGGCAGCGGGACATCATCTCATGCTGCAGCGCGGTGGGCGCATAGAACTTGGCGTACCGTTCGTCGGAGCCGCTGGAGAAATACACCAGTTCGCGTTCATGCCACATGAACAGTCCCACGGCGGCCGGAACGATCTCTCCGTCGCGTTCGATTCGCGCATGCGCGTCCTCGATACGTTTGCGCGCGGAGTCGACGTTCTTCTCGGCATTGGCCAGCTTCTTGCGAACATCGTCCGGATATTTCGTCGTTTCCAACGACTTCTCCAGTTTCCCGCAGTCGCTCTCGAACTTGGCCAGCTTGGTTTCCCAACCCTTGAGGTATTCATCAAGATGCACCTCGGCGACCATGAATTCCGCTTTGTCGCCGAACGCGTCGAACACCCGCTCGAAGTACGCGGTGTCGCGATTGGCGAAATGCTGCTTCCGGCTGCTCATCTCGCAGATATCGTGGAACATGCCCAGTTCGTCGCGCCCAAGACGGCGAACCGCCACGCCGCTGTTGCGGGCGATCTTCACATTGCGCCTGGTGTTCTTGGCATACGAGGCCAGCAGCGCGTCCGCGTCCGCGAATCCACTGAGGTCCTTCACGTAATTCCAGCGGTTCACCACCGACGCATATCCACGGGTGAATCCGGCATGACGCCATCCACAGGTTTTGTAGGCCTTGATCAGCGCTTCGTTCGCCGGCTGCGTCGGCTCGCCGTCCGAATCACGCATGCAGTACACCTGCGGAGGCCAGCACGTGACGCTGATGGCATGACGTTTCCTCGCCGCGACCTGCAGCGCGATCGTCAACGCGGTGAGCCGGTCGTCGTCCATCGGATCGACCAACGGGCCGAGCCAGATCGACCCTTCCACACCGAAACGACCTTTCGTGTAGGCGACCATCGCACCCGCGACCGGCATGTCCTCGCCGTCCACCAATCCAAGAAACTGCGTATCCACACCATCGGACGCGGCGAGCGCGGCCATCCGCGAGGTCTGCTGAAATCCTCCGTCCGCGGCATGGGCGGACAGCATATCCATCTCTTCGGCCGAAAGCTCTCGTACCGACCATTCGGAACGCATCACATCATCTTTTCTCAAGAACGTAGCTCCAATATCGTCATTCACCTAGTGTTTCAGGAGTTTACGAGCCAGCGACTTCGCCGCGAACACAACCGGGCGCACCGGCGCAGTATATTCACCTAACAGCTCCTCGACATACCCGTCGAACCCTTGTTTGAATTCCAGAACGCCGCGGCCTTCGCTGTTCGGATCGTCGAATATGCCGTCGATGCCGTAGAAGTTGTACCGGTTCACGCCACGTTCAAGGCACAGGTGCAGCATGGCATGGTGTTGGATCAGCGCCGAGGCGTAGAACGACTTGTATTCCTCCACGCTTCCGGAGAACAGATAGATTGTTTCACGGGGATGTTCCACGAACAACGACGCGGCGGCCGGCAGCACATCGCCTTTTTTGGAGAGTTCTTCGGCCTCGGCCAGGCGCTTCCGTGCCGCGTTGAGGTTGTTCCTCTCCTCGTTGAGCTGCCGGAGCAGCTTGGTGGTCTCGCGCTGCGCGATCTTTGTTTCCAGCCCGTTCACCTTGTCCTGCAACGTCTCGCATTTGGCTTCCATATCGGTCTTGTATTCGGCGATGTGGATCTCGGCCGCCATGAAATGAGCCGCCGTTCCGTAGGCTTCCTTGAAGCGATGGAAGTACTGTTCGCCCCGGTATTCGAAGTTGCGTCGTTCGGCCGTGGCCCGCTCTATATCGGCGAAGACGCGCAGTTCGTCATCGGCCAGCTCGCGCACATGCACGCCCATGGATGCCGCCCGCTTCACGCTCCACTGGGTGCGTTTGTCGTACGACTTGATCAGTTCCTGTTCGGTTGTGATGCCGTCCAGGTTCTTGAGGTAGCGCCAGCGCGGCACCGCAGTATACCCGACGGTGAAACCACCATGAGTGAATCCGCATGACTCCAATGTTTCCAGTACGTCATCCGCCGGTTTTCCGCCTTCTTCCGACGGCAAGAGCCTACCTTCGGAGTCGCGTAGCGCATACGGCATCTCCGGCGTGATCTCCAGTTGCGCGGAGCCCTTTTCCTTGGCGTGGCGCTTGAGCCGTTCCATGAAGAACGTGGTCAGCTCAGCGTCGCGGTAGTCGCACATCGGACCGTCGTGCACCACGCTGAACGTGGAGAGGCGGCTTCGATGCGTTTCGAACAGCGCGGCGGCCACAACCTCGCCATGCTCGCGCACGCCCAGATATTCAACTTCGACGCCCTGCATCGAGCGCAGCCGTCCGGCCGCCGAGGTCTGCTGGAAGTTGCCTTCCGGATTCTTGCCCGAGAAGTCGTCGAACGCTTCCGGAGTGAGCGTTACCAGAGAAAATGAGCGCATGCTTGCGATTCCCGTCTATGTTCGCCGCGTTGTCCGCTTACGTTGGTTGCTTGGATTGCCGCCGATACAGGCCGTCTACCTGACGATCTTCTCGACCGCGGCGGCAAGCGCGCGCAGCGCCTTGCCTCGGTGGGAGATGGCGTTCTTCTCCGCGGGCTCCATTTGGGCGGAGGTGAGTCGTTCCCCCGCTTCAACGGCTCGTGCCGGCTGGTCGTCGGGGACGAACAGCGGATCGTAGCCGAATCCATTGGCGCCTTGCGGGGCCCGCAGCAGCACTCCCGGCATTTCGCCGAGTTCCACGGTTTCGCTTTCGATTGCGTAGGTGCCGTCGTCCTTGCGCGCTCCCGGCACCGCCAGCGCCGCCGCGCAACGGAAGCGGGCAGTGCGCTTATTGTCCGGAATATCGGCGATCTGCGCCAGCAACAGATCGTTGTTGGCCTTGTCGTTGCCGTGTTCGCCGGCCCATCGTGCCGATAGGATGCCCGGAGCGTTGCCCATGACGTCGACGATCAGACCGGAATCGTCCGCGATGGCCGGGCATCCGGTGCGTTCGGCCACGTCACGCGCTTTGAGCAGCGCGTTCTCCTGGAAGGTGACGCCGTCTTCTACCGGGTCGGGCAGGTTCAGCGAGCCGGCGGACACGAGTTCCACGCCTTTTGCGGAATCTCCGAGGCGTTCCTCGAGGATGCGGCGGATTTCCACCAGCTTGCCTTCGTTATGCGTTGCGACGATGATCTGCATGTCAGCCTTTCCTTGAATTACGTGTTGCCTTCGTGTTGCCGTATGTCGTTGCGCGTTGCCTGCGATGTCAGTCCTGCGCGAGCGCGGCACGCTGAGCGGCCTGCAGCTCCTTGTTGCCCTTCTCCGCCAAGTCGAGCAGCGCGTTGAGTTCCGCCCGGCTGAACGGACGATGTTCCGCGGTTCCCTGGATCTCGATGAATTCGCCGGAGCCGGTCATGGCCACGTTCATGTCGGTCATGGCCTGGCTGTCTTCGATGTACGGCAGGTCGAGCATGGG
The DNA here is from genome assembly GCA_963590945.1 of Dysosmobacter segnis. Lineage (GTDB taxonomy): Bacteria > Actinomycetota > Actinomycetes > Actinomycetales > Bifidobacteriaceae > Bifidobacterium. Next base: position 21,484 of record CAVAQZ010000008.1, on the reverse strand, counting down.
CTTGCCGTTGATCACGCCCACGGAGACCGCGGATACGCAATCCTTCAGCACCCTGTCGGCGGACTTGATGTGCCTGTGCTTCTCCGCCCAGCGCATGGCATCCACCAGCGCGACGTACGCGCCGGTGATGGAGGCCGTACGGGTGCCGCCGTCCGCCTGCAGCACGTCGCAATCGATCTGCACCTGGTTCTCGCCGAGCGCCTTCATATCAACGACTCCGCGCAGGCAGCGTCCGATCAGACGGCTGATCTCGTGCGTGCGTCCGCCGATCTTGCCGCGCACGGACTCTCGATCCGTGCGATCCGCGGTAGCACGCGGCAGCATGGCGTATTCGGCGGTCACCCATCCCAAGCCGGAATCCTTGCGCCAGCGCGGAACTCCGGTGGTGAACGTGGCCGTGCACATCACACGGGTGTTGCCGCATTCAACGAGCACGGAGCCTTCCGGCACATCCGTGAAATTACGGGTGATGCGCACCGGCCTGAGTTCGTCGGTCTTGCGGCCGTCCGCGCGTATCACGGTCTGTTCGCCCAGCATGTCTTTAATCGCTACCATCTCGTCCACCTTAGGTTCGGCAATCTCGAAAATTTCTAATCCTCGACACTATCACCATCCCGACATCTGCCTTTCGCGGCATTTGCCGTCGATACAACACCTCGACGTATCATGGAACGCGACTGATGTTTGGCCACCGCGAGGCCTACACTTATGGTCAGTTTCACCAAAAGTCAAGAAAGGCTTTGGAATGCTGGATTACTCACCCGCAATGATGACCGATATGTACGAATACACCATGCTCGACGCATGTCTGAAGGACGGCACCGCCAACCGCAAGTGCGTATTCGAGATCTTCACCCGCCACCTGCCGTTGGGCCGCCATTACGGAGTGGCGGCCGGCCAGGGACGCATCCTCGACGCCCTCGAGAACTTCCATCTAAGCGATTCCGACCTGAGATTCCTCTCCGACCGCAAAGTGGTCAGTCCCGAAACCATCGCATGGCTGGAGAACTTCCGCTTTTCCGGCAACATCAAGGGCTATCGGGAAGGCGAAATGTTCTTCCCGAACTCGCCCATCCTGCAGGTCGAAGGCACGTTCGGCGAGTGCACCCTGCTCGAAACGCTGCTGCTGAGCATTCTGAACTACGATTCCGCGGTCGCCTCAGCGGCGTCGCGCATGGTCAGCGCGGCGAAGGACCGCCCCTGCATGGATATGGGCGGCCGTCGAACCAACGAATGGGCCGCGGTGGCCGCGGCCCGGGCGGCCGTCGTGGGCGGCTTCAAGGGAACCGCCAACCTTCTGGCCGCGAAGATGTACGGCCTGAAGGCCATCGGAACGGCCGCGCACTGCTTCACGCTGGTGCACGACGACGAGCGCGGAGCGTTCGAGTCGCAGATCGCCGCGCTCGGCAAGAACACCACGCTGCTGGTCGACACCTACAACATCGAGGAAGCCGTGAGGACCGCCGTGGAGGTGGCCGGCCCCGAACTGGGCGGCGTGCGCATCGACTCGGGAGACCTCGCGTCCCTGGCGCAGCGCGTGCGCAACCAGCTCGACGCGCTGGGAGCCACCAACACGAAGATCACAGTGACCAACGATCTCAACGAGTACGCGCTGGCCTCCCTGCAGACCGCCCCGGTCGACTCCTACGGCGTGGGCACCATGCTGGTCACCGGCTCCGGCGCCCCCACGTGCGCGATGGTCTACAAGCTGGCCGAACGCGAGAATTCCGACGGCATCATGCAGCCCGTGGCCAAGAAGTCAAAGGACAAGGCCACCGTGCCGGGCCGCAAACTGGCGTTCCGTTCCTACGAATACTCCTTGGCCGATTGCGAGCACGTCATCGCCGGCTCCGAGGAGCAGCTCGCCGCCTTCCAGCCGCAGGAAGGATGGAAGGATCTGCTGGTCGACTACGTCTCCCATGGCGAGATCGACGGCAGCTACCAAGGCCACGACGCCATCGTCAACGCGCACAACCATCGCGCGAAGGCGCTGGCCGAGCTGCCGATCGGCGCGCAAAGCCTCATCGAAGGCGACCCGGTGATTCCGACCGAAGTCACCATCCTCTGACCGTCCGCCTTCATCCGTCAGACCGGAACCGCGGTCCGACGGATTCGATCGCGGGAATATCAGCGAAAATCCTTGCCATCGTAGTCGGACCAGTCCGGAGGCGGCGTACCGTTCTCGTAGCTGCTTTTCAGATCCGTATACAGGTGCAGTTTGCGCAGCACGTGCATGTACGCCTCCTCCAGGACGGCCCGCTGCTCGACGATGGCGGCCCTGCGGTGCTCCAGCAATTCGACCATGTCCGCGATATGCGCGCGTTCGTCGCGCTCGTACTCGAAGAATCTCTTCAGCTCCTCGATGCTCATGCCCGCGTGCTTGAAGCACGCGATCGCCTCAAGACGACCGATGTGCTCGTCGCCGTACACGCGCCGGCCAACGTCGTCGCGGCCGACATTCACCAGCAATCCCTGGTCTTCGTAATAGCGCAATGTCGACGGCTGCACATCGAATCGCCGCGCGACCTCGCGAATGGAGTATTTCGTCATTCCCGACCCCTTCCGAATCTCCGGAATCCCCACGTGACGGCCAACCACCGTCTCTTGCGCTCAAGTTTACTTGAGGTGCGACGATGGTCATATCGCCGACACGCACGGCCGGCCCCACAGGCCCGTCGCAACGGAACCGGCCATAGCCAACAGACGTCAAGGAGGAGTTTTGTTCGAGCAAACAACCATGTACACGCCATCCCCCACCCGCTACGACACCATGGTCTACAACCATGTGGGCGCCAGCGGATTGAGACTCCCGGCGGTCTCCCTCGGATTCTGGCACAACTTCGGGGACATAACCCCCTACAGCACCATGCGCCAGATCGTGTTCACCGCATTCGACAACGGCATCACCCACTTCGACCTGGCCAACAATTACGGACCCGAACCCGGTTCGGCGGAGAAGAACTGCGGAAGACTGCTGCGCGAATACTTCCAGCACCACCGCGACGAATTGATCATCAGCACCAAAGCCGGCTATGAAATGTGGCCCGGCCCTTACGGAGACCTCGGAAGCCGCAAATACCTGCTCGCATCCCTCGACCAGAGCCTTGAACGCCTCGACCTCGACTACGTCGACATCTTCTACCATCACCACATGGACTCCGAAACCCCTCTCGAAGAGACCATGGGAGCCCTCGCCTCCGCGGTCAGCAGCGGCAAGGCGCTGTATGTGGGCCTTTCCAACTACGACGGCCCGACCCTCGAAAAGGCCACGGCGATCCTGGACGAGCTCCACGTGCCGTTCGTCATCAACCAGAACCGTTACAACATCTTCGACCGCACCGTCGAACGCAACGGACTGAAGGAAACCACCAATCGACTCGGCAAAGGCCTGATCACCTTCTCCCCGCTCGAACAGGGATTGCTCACCGACCGCTACCTGAACGGCGTTCCCGCCGACAGCAGAATCGCGCATGACGGCCGATTCCTGCAGGAAAGCGCGTTGACCGACTCACGACTGCGGCAGATCCGCGAACTGAACGACATCGCGCGCGACCGCGGCCAGACGCTCGCGGAGATGGCGCTTGCCTGGCTGCTGCACGACGGTATGGTCACGTCCGTGCTGGTAGGCGCGTCCCGACCGCAGCAGCTGCTCGACAACATCGGCGCGCTGAAGAACCTCTCCTTCAGCGACGAGGAACTGCGCCGCATCGACGAGATCTCCCTGCGTTAAAGCCCGGAGCCCCACGGCTTCCGCCCCCAATGAAGTGATCCTTGCGATTCGCGTGAATCGCAAGGATCACTTCACATGCGGCGACCGCGGCCGCGCAGGCCTCCATGCGGATACCGCTCGAACGGGTCCGCGGCCAGCCGCCCAGGTCGCGCCTAGAACGAGGAATTCATCATCTCCTCATACAAACGCTTGCAATCCGGACACACCGGGAACTGCGAAGGATCGCGCTTCGGCACCCACACCTTGCCGCACAGCGCCACGACCGGGCGGCCCGTACGCTTCGATTCGGCGATGCGATCACGGGAAACGTAGTGGGCGAATCGATCGGCGTCCCCGTTGCCGCCATCGTCAAGCTTCGTCTCCTCTTCCGGACGTTCCAGCACGGCGGTGCCTGCGTCGGGGTTGGAAAGCGGCGAGACGGGATCCGCGTCGTCGAAGAATTCGTTCGGGAAAACCAATGCCATGAGAAGCTCCATCCGTACACAACCGCCATGTCGGCGGCCAACTCCAACCAATCATAGTCGCGCGCGTGGCGATTCGCGCGGCGTAATCGCTCGAACGCGCTACCCTTAAGGTTATGACAATTGCAGTTTGCCCCGGGTCGTATGACCCCGTGACCGTCGGACACCTGGACGTCATCGAACGTTGCGCGCGTTTTTTTGAGGAAGTCCATGTGGTGGTGGCGGTGAACGCGGCGAAGACACCGATGTTTTCCGAAGAAGACCGCGTCGACATCATTCGCCATGCCCTTGAGGAGCGCCATTGCACCAACATCACGGTCTCCTCGACCACAGGCCTGATCACCGACTATTGCAAGAAAGTCGGCGCGACGGTCATCGTGAAAGGCCTTCGGCAGAACGGCGATTACGAAGCCGAGCTGGGCATGGCGTTGGTCAACCGCAAACTCGCGGATGTGGAGACCCTGTTCCTACCGGCCGCACCTGCGCTGGAGCATATCTCCAGCTCCGTGGTCAAAGACGTGGCACGTCATGGCGGCGACGTGACCGGCATGGTGCCCGACTATGTGATTCCGCTGCTCAAGGAGTCTCTGAACAACGAAAAGAGAGCATGATGGGTGAAGAGACAGTAGGGTTCGACCCGATGGAGGACCGCGATCGCAGCAGCGAATTCACGGACGATTCCACCGCGCAGCGTGAACGTACGGCCCGTTCCGCCACCGGCCAGCCGACCGATTTCTCCGTGAACCCCGATTTCGCGGAGGATCCCTCTTCAAGCCAGCCGCCGAAACCGTTGATTTCCATGTCGGAGCTTCCCGACCTGCGTCACACGTTCAACGTCGATTCGCCGCTCGACGGGAATTCCGACCTCAACCGCGAGGAGTTCACCACCGTCTACGACATCATCGACACCATGGAGACCATGCTGTCCGAAGCCAAGCCGATCCTGTTCGCTCCAAGTTCCGTGCGTGTGGACCGAGAGGAATTCACCGACCAACTCGAACAACTCAAAAAGATGCTGCCTGTGCAACTGGAACGCGCCTCCGCGTTGATGCGCGAATCGGAACGACGCTTGGAAAGCGCGCAGTCGCAAGCCAATGCGATCGTGGCGTCCGCGCAATCACGCGCCGCGGACACGGTACGAGAGGCCAACGAGCAGGCGCAGTTCCTCGCAGGCCAGGAACACGTCACCGAGCTTGCGCGGCAGAAGGCGCGTGCTATCCTCGACCAAGCGCAGACGAAAGCCGACCATCTCACGCAGGGAGCGGACAAATACTGCACCACGGTCATGGAAACGCTGCAGCAGCAGCTCGGCAAGCTCAACAACGACGTACAGGCGGGACTCAACGTGCTGTACGACCGCCAGCGCGAAGCCGGCACGCGCATGCCGCATCTTGATTCGAAGGACTATCCGGAAGGCTGATCATGGCACGTATCGAAGATTCACCGTGGGCCGTCTCCGTGGCGCAGGTCGCCTCGCGAGCCGGCCAAAGCAAGGAGATCGACTCTGTTTTCCCCGCCCCCAGCGGCATCGGCGACGCGATCGTCGGCATTGACGAAGGCGCTGACGTCAGCGTCGTCGGTTCCTTCGATTCGATTGTCGACGGCCTGATCCTCAACGCCCGCGTCAACGCCCCGGTGCATGCCGAATGCACCCGTTGCCTCAAGCCGATCACCCATGATTGGACGGTCAACGTCACCTCCTTCTTCCCCTATGAAGACAAGTCCTCCTCCGACAGCAAAGGCAAGTCGGGCAAGAAGGGCAAGAAGGGCAAGGAAGAGGAGATCGACATCATCGCCGGAGAGGACGAGTCGGAAGACACGTATCCGCTGCTTGAAGGCGGATCCTGGGCCGACCTGGAGGCGTTGCTGCGAGATACGCTGGTCGAGGAACTGCCGTTGCAGCCGTTGTGCAGGCCGGATTGCCTGGGACTGTGCTCGCAGTGCGGAGCCGACCTCAACGAGGATCCGGACCACCACCACGACGTCACCGACATTCGTTTCGCCGCCCTTGAAGGCCTGAAAGCCCAGCTGGAAAGCGACGAGCAGGCCTGAGCCGCCACCGATTTGGCGTTTGTACGGGGCCCACGTTAGAATACTGAACGCTTAAGCTCAATCGTTCGAACGAAACAGAGGAAACACAATGGCACTGCCTAAGTACAAGACCTCGCGCGCGAATACCCATTCTCGCCGCGCAAACTGGAAGGCCAAGGCCGCCCAGACCGTTACCTGCCAGAACTGCGGCGCTCCGGCGCTGCCGCACATGGCCTGCCCGAGCTGCGGCGTGTTCCGCGGCCGCGTGTACCGCGAGGCCATCCGCTCCATCCACACCAAGTGAGTGGTTGCCGGATAACGGTATAGAAGCATCGGACCCTGCCATCGACGGGTGGCAGGGTTTCTTTATAATCAACGGCAACAACGTTGTTTACGTAGCAAAGAAGGCCAGTCCGCTGGCTGCCTTGCCACGTGCGCAACGGCCAATACACAATCGCAGGCCGGTGTTCGCATCGGCCGCAAGATCCGTAAGGAGCATCGCAATGGCCAATGGCAAGAAGTCCGGCAACAAATCCGGAATCCATGGAAAATCCAACAAACACGACGTTCCAAGCGTCGAGCAGAGCATGAACGCGGCGGATGCACTGTTCGAGGCGCTGGGAACCACGCTTGACCCCGACCTGCTCATCGAAGCGCTTACCCACCGCTCCTTCTCGCATGAGAACCCCGGCACGAAGAACTACGAACGTCTGGAGTTCCTCGGAGACGCCGTACTTGAACTCGTTTCCACGGAAACGCTGTACAAAACGCACCCGGACAAGACCGAAGGCCAGCTCGCCAAAATGCGCGCCAAAGCCGTTTCCGAGGATTCGCTCAGCAAAATCGCCAGGGAGACGCTGCACGTCGGCCCGTATATCCTGCTCGGCCATGGCGAAGCGGAACAGGGCGGCGCCGATAAAAGCTCGATTCTGTGCGACATCGTCGAATCGTTGATCGGAGCCACGTTCATCCAGTACGGCATCGACGAGGCGCGACGGGTCGTGCACCATCTTGTGGACGCGACGCTTGAGGAAGTCGCCACGGAAGGCCCGGCACTCGATTGGAAGACGTCCCTCACCGTCAAAGCGCACAAGATGGGACTGGGCGAGCCCTACTACCAGATGGCGGTATCCGGCCCGGAATACGCGCAGATATTCACCGCACAGGCCATGCTCGAAGGCTCCGACGAGGTAATCGGCACCGGCAATGGCTCCAGCAAGCGCAAGGCCCAGCTCGCGGCCGCCGAGGAGGGGTGGAAGAACCTCGACGCACGAGGCTGAACCACCCTGGCGGACACGCCGCACACCCATCCGAACCCACCTGCAGCCGCCATCGACGTGCGACCGCAACACGCCGGTATGTGGCCCTTCTTCGGCAAGCCACTCTGTCAGCCGATAGCATAGACTGATTACAGCAAGAGAATGCGATCCGAAAAGTCGCCACAAGCGGCTCACGGCATTCCGTTTAACGGGGTACTGCCGACGTTCCACAGACGCGTCGACGGTACCCCGTGGCAAGTTTCCATGAGCGAGCATGAGAGGGAACATGGTGTTACCTACGCCTCTGCAGGCATTCAGCGGCATGCCCAAGGCATCCGCCACAACTGAAAAGCAGGCCGTCGTCGACGGAGAGAAGATGACCGGTGCCGAAGCGCTGGTTCGTTCGCTGGAGGATCTGGGCGTTCAGGACGTTTTCGGTATTCCCGGCGGCGCTATTCTGCCGGTCTACCACGCGATCAAAGACGATACGAAATTCCGTTTTGTACTGATGCGCCATGAGCAGGCCGCAGGCCATGCGGCCGAGGGCTACGCCGTGGCGACCGGACACGTCGGTGTTTGCATCGTCACTTCCGGCCCTGGCGCGACCAATATGATCACACCGATCGCCGACGCGAACATGGATTCCATCCCGCTGGTCGTCATCACCGGCCAGGTCGGCGTGAACTCCATTGGAACCGACGCGTTCCAGGAGGCCGACATCGTCGGGGCCACCTACCCGGTGGTCAAGCATTCGTATCTGGTCACCCGCGCGCAGGACATTCCGCGCGTGCTCGCCGAAGCGCATTACATCGCACGTTCCGGCCGCCCCGGCCCGGTTCTGGTCGACATCACCAAGACCGCCCAGGTCGGTGAGATGTACTATTCGTGGCCGCAGCGCATGATTCTGCCCGGCTACAATCCGACTACGAAGGCCCACGGACGCGTGCTGTCCGACGCGGCGAAGCTGTTCGAGAAGTCCTATCGTCCGGTACTGTACGTCGGCGGCGGCGCGGTACGTTCCGACGCGGGCAAGCTCGTCAAGGAGCTTGCGGATGTCACCGACGCGCCCATCGTCACCACGCTGCCGGCGCGCGGCATCGTTCCGGACTCCGATCCGAAGGTGCTCGGCATGCTCGGCATGCACGGCACCATCGCGGCCACCGGCGCCGTGCAGCGCTGCGATCTGCTGGTCGCGATCGGCACACGTTTCGACGATCGCGTCACCGGCAAGCTCGACGCGTTCGCGCCGGGCGCCCGTGTGATCCATATCGATATCGACCCTGCGGAAATCGGCAAGAACCGACAGCCCGACGTGCCGATCGTCGGAGATGTGGCGACCGTGCTTGGCGACCTCATTCCGGAAATCAAGCGCGAACAGGCCGTGCACGGAAAGCCGGACGTGAGCCACTGGTGGGAGATCATCAACAAGTGGCGCGAAGACTACCCGATCAAGTGGGAGGAGCCGACCGACGGTTCCCTCGCTCCGCAGTGGGTCGTCAAGCAGCTTTCCGACATGGCCGATCCGAACACCATCTGGACTTCCGGCGTGGGCCAGCACCAGATGTGGGCCACCCAGATTATCGAATTCGACAAGCCGCATTCCTGGATCTCCTCCGGCGGCCTGGGCACCATGGGTTTCGGTCTTCCCGCGGCGATCGGCGCGCGCGTCGGTTCCACCCGCTACTTCGCCGATGACAAGCCGGTGTGGCTCATCGACGGCGACGGATCGTTCCAGATGACCTCCGAAGAACTGGCAGCGGCGTTCCTCGACCGCACGCCGATCAAGATCGCGCTGCTGAACAACTCCGTGTACGGCATGGTCCGCCAGTGGCAGACACTGTTCTACGAGCATCACTATTCCGCGACGAACCTGATGGATGGCGAGAACAAGCCTGAGATCGTCGATGTTCCGGACTTCGTGAAGCTTGCGGAAGCCTACGGTTGCGTCGGCATGCGCGCCTTCACCAAGGAAGAAGCCATCGAATGCATCAAGAAGGCCAATGAGATCAACGACCGTACCGTGCTCATCGACTTCCGCGTGTGGAAGGACGCCATGGTGTGGCCTATGGTCGCGGCCGGCGATTCCAACGACAATGTCACCTACATGCCGGGAATCAAGCCGTTGCTGAACACTCCGGTCGAGAACGAGTAACGGAAGGAAAGGTCTGATCATGGCAAATTATCCAGCATCCCAGCCGGGTTCCAAGCGTCATACGCTGTCCGTGCTCGTTGAGAACCGTCCCGGCGTGCTGTCCCGCATCGCCGGCCTCTTCGCAAGGCGCGCGTTCAACATCAATTCGCTGTCCGTCTCCCCCACCGAGCGTCCCGACATCTCCCGCGTCACCGTCACGGCCGACGTGGACGAGGTCCCGCTCGAGCAGATCATCAAGCAGCTCAACAAGCTGCTCCATGTGCTGAAGATCGTCGACCTCGATCCGAACACCACCGTGGAACGCGAACTGGTGCTCATCAAGGTGTCGGCCGATGAATCGAACCGTTCCGACGTGTTGGAGATCGTCAGACTGTTCCGTGTGCGCGTCGTCGACGTGCACCCTGAGTCCCTGACCATCGAAGCCACCGGTGCGGAAGGCAAGATCGACGCGCTGCTCGGCCTGCTGGAGCACTACGGCATCATCGAACTGGTCCGTTCCGGCGCCGTGGCGGTCACCCGAGGCCCGAAGGCACTGAGCGAGAAGGTGCTCGGCTCCGAGATCACCGGTCGCTGATCCATCCGGTGAAACCGCTCGGTCTTGAACCGTTTAATCGAAGTTCGACCGGTTTCATCCGGAGTTTCATCCGGAAACGCGAAAAGGTGGTTCCCTGCGTGGGAACCACCTTTTTTCTTGCCGTATTGGCCGCACTATCCGTACTGTCCGTATTGACTGTGACCTCGGTTGACGTCAGGTCGTGCCTGGCCGCTGAGAGCGGTTGGCGTCAACCGTTCTCAGCGGCCAGGCACGTTGCCGACCAGTTACGGATCAAACGATCTTCGGCATCGGCGTGGTGAGCGACGTGGTCAGGTTCACATGCACCAGGCCTGCGCCGGAATGCACTTCCACCTTCTTCAGGGTGACCGTACGCTCGTCGGCCGGAGCGGAATCGTTGTCGGTCATGGTGGCGGGGGACTTCACGGCCACCAGAGCCATATCGCCGAGGTTCATGCCGGCGCTTGCGCACAGGTTCATGGCCTCGCTCAGAGACTCGGCGAAACCGTCCTTGAGCACCACTCGCTCGGCCGGCACACCGTAGGCGTGCTCCGCCACCCAGCGCACATCCTCCACCAGAGCCATGCCCTTGTGGCTGTGCGGCGCCGCCGGCATGGAACCGTTCACCACGGCGTCCACGAAGGCGTCGAGCTGCGGGGCGAGCGCGTCGCCGCCGTCACGGTACAGGTTGCCGATGATCGGCGCGCGGAACTCAAGTTCCTCGGCGGTGGCCTTCAATGCCGGAATCTGATCGTCTTCGCCATCCCACAGATTGATCAGCGGGAAGGTGGGGATATCGAGCCCTTCGAGTCGCTGCACGTGGAACGGATAACGCCATGCGAGCGCCGGATCGTCACGCCAGGTGGACGCACGGGTCACCACAATCGCCGCGGACGGCCACTGTGCGCCGTATTCGCGGCATGCGATGTCGAGCCACTTCTGGGCGCCCGCATCCGCGCCATAGCCGGCCTCGACGATCACGACGTCGTGCAGGGCGCAGGCCATCTCAACGGACACCAGCGTCGGAATGCCGATGGACACGTTGGCGAATGGTCCGCCATGCACATACACCGGAGCGCCGTTCACCGTCTCGGTCTTGGCGGGCTTGACGGCATCCGCCAGAATGCCGGTGATGCGCCACAGATCGACGAATTCGCCGAACGTCACGGCCTTGCCGTCCTTTGTGCCGGCGATCATCTTGGAAACGCGCTCGGCGATCTCGTCCATGGAGCGGGAAAGCACCACGATCTGCATCAGCTCGCAGGTCGGCGTAAGCACCACACGTTCCGCGACGTTGCCCTTGCCACGGTCGACTGCGATCTGGCGCAGGGAGCGGGACGGCACTTCGGAAACGCGGGGCACCAGGATCTCGTCGAGCTTACCTTCGTCGATCGCCTTTTCGGCGAAGGAGACGAGCAGATTCTGGGCGGCCTCGATCGAGCCCATTTCGCCGCACAGACCCCAGTCGATCAGCTCCGGATGGGTCAGGGAGGCCTTGCCGCCGCCCGACGCACCGCCCTTGGAACCGGCTGCGGTAATACCCATGCTCGGCTGGCGCAGCACGGCGGCCGCGTCGATGCCACGCTCGCGAAGCGCGTCGATCAGCGCGATCGTGGTGGTGGTCTTGCCCTCACCTCGGGAAGCCTTCAGCGGGGTATCGGCGGTGACGAGCACCACCTTGCCGTGCTTGCGGGGAGCGTCCGGATTGCTCTTCAGGTAGTCGAGGTATCCGAACGCATCAATCTTCTGCACCAGACCGTACTGGCTGGTGAAATCCTCAATGCTGGTCACTGGGGTTCCTTTCTGAAGGTTTAGAACATCGGAAATTGTAACGACGTTCCATTACGGATAGGAATGGGGTTCCGCAACGCGGTCGTTAGAAGTCGGACATGTGGAAGCCGTTCTTCATGTTCATGCTCGTGGTGTAGAGCACGGAATCGAGCAGCTTGTCGGTTTCCTCCTTGAGCTTCGCGGCCATGGTCTCATTGGCCTCGGCAAGGACCTCGCGGACTTGGGGATTGCGGATGGCTTCGATGATGTCATCCGGCTCCATCGGCTGCACGTCGCCGAACTCGTCTTCGACGTCGAACTCGTCCACCGTGTTCCCGCACAGCTGCTCGATACGCGCATCGGTGTCGGCGATCAGTCGGTGGCCCATGGCTCCGGTCTTCTCCTGATAACGCTCCACCGCATTGGCGGTGTCGGCGAAGCTGGCGTCGCATAGGGCCGCGATGATGCGGTTCTCCCAGTAGAAGTTCTCCGAGGTCACGCGGGTGGTGGTGTCCTCCAGGTACTTCGGCGTGGAATCGACGTTCGGGAAGAACGGCACCAGCGTGTTGAACGGGTTGGAGCCGTAGGCGATCCACTGGATGGCGCGGCTCACCTGCGGACGGTACGGGCGAATCTGCATGACCGCGAGCTGGCTCTGGCGGTTGATGCCGATCGGACGGAACATGTGGCGAGTGTGCTGGTCGCCGAGTTTCCCGTACGGATCGTACGGGGTGCCCTGATAGTGGGAGCTCAGCACGTACTTCACGTCTTCGATGGTGATCTTGCGTTCCGGCTGTCGCGCCCACGGAATGTCGTTGGACGTCGGGGTATGGTCGGCGTCCGAACCGTCCCACTGCTCGTCGTACGGGTTGAGGAAACGCTGCATGTACCATGCGCGGGGCGTGTTGTACACGTGGTCGGAATCGGAGTGGGAGCCGAACGCGTCACGCGGGTTGAACGGGGTGGTGTTCTCCACGGACAGGTCCAGGTGGTTGCGTTCGATGAATTCGGCCATGTCCGCGGAGCACATGTGGTCTTCCTGGTCGCCCAACGCGTCCTCCAGGTCGAATTCGTCGATGCCCAGCTGGTTCGGCATGGTCACGTACGCCTCGTCCGGCACGCGCTTGGCGATCCAATGATGCCCGCCGACGGTTTCCAGCCACCAGATCTCATCGACGTCGGAGAAGGCCACGCCGTTCATCTCGTACGTGCCGTGTTCCTCAAGCAGGGCACCCAATCGCTCCACGCCTTCGCGGGCGGTTTTGATGTACGGCAGCACGAGGGTGAGGAAATCCTCTTCGCCGATTCCACCGGGAACTTCCGGCTCGTATCCGTCTTCGCCTTCCTTGCCTTTGGCGGGGACGAGTTCGACGAACGGATCGGCTCCGAGCACGCGCTCGTTGGTGGTGAGGGTTTCGGTGGCGCTCATTGCCACATTGGCCTCGTTCACGCCGGCTTCGCCCCAGATGCCTTCCTTCAGGTCGGCATTCGGCACGGCCGTATACTGCAGTGGCTCTTCCGGCAGGTCGATCCGCACGTGGGAAAGCACGCTCTTGTAGACACGCGGCTGCTCCTCCGGCTTCACTACGACGAAACGCTTCGGGCAGAATTCCCCGTTCGCGCTGTCTTCGTTGCGGGCGATGATGGTCGACCCGTCGTAGCTTGCGTCCTTGCCAACCAGAATCGTGGTGCACGCCATAATATGTTTATATTCCTTTCTTTTGGTGGAATTTTATTGTTTTCAGGCCTTGCCTGTAAGGAAGATACCGCCCTGGTCGACGATCGAACCGCCGGTACGCAGCGCGCGTTCCATTTCGTTCAGCCAGAATCCCTGATCGAGGCCCGTGACGGGACTTGTCGTGCCCCACACGTGCAGGTAGTATTCGTGGTCCTGGTCCGGCGGATACGGGCCGTTGTACCGCATGGTCACGGCGGGGTCGGTGCTGCGTCCGGAAAGCAGCGGGGATGCGGCGGACGTGCGCCCCTGAATCGCTTCCGGGATCATGGCGGAAACCGTCCGTGAGAAATCGGCGGGGATTGCCAGCGCATGGGAATCGTTGAAGTCGAACATCAACGCGTCGACCGGCAGGTTGGCGAGCGACCAATGGTTCCACTGGAAGCCGCATACCGGAATCGAATCCGGATCCACGAATTCCCAATGCAGGAATCGTACGGATGGGTCGAGTTCGTCGATGTAGAAGGGGAAAGAGACGATCGGAGTGCCGTCAATGCAGTTTTCGGGCGGCGCCGCCTTGGAAAACGCATCGGGGATAATGGTGAAATCTGCGGAAATCTTCATGTATCCAGTATCGCCCATGCACGTGACTCACGACCATGCGGAAACCTCCTACCGTCCGCCACGAGAGGAACGAATGTCGAGCAGGGCCAATACCAACGGTCCGGAACCGCGCTTCCAAGGCGCCCAAGTCACGATTCCGAGCGGAAACCATGCATCGGGGGAATCGCTTCCACGTATGTACGTCGAATTTCCGTCGGTGAACCGCCGTATCAGGCCGCGATCAGCGCGCAGAACAACGCTTCGAGCACCAGAACCGGATTGCCGTTGCCGTTGAGCCTGCGCCTGGCCGTGGCGATGTCTTCCAGTCTGCGTACCGCTCCCGCGCGGTCGAGCCGCACCGACAGTTCCACGATGGCCGAACGGTTCTCGAGATTGACCAATCCGACGGAATCCTCGGCATTGTTCTGCAATACGGCAACATCGCGATAGATGCTGGCGATGGAGTTGAGCGCACGATCGAGCACATCCCGCGTGAGCCTTGTGGACTGTTTTTTAAGCTCCTCCTTTTTGGAGATCGCATTGTAGGCGCCGCGTAGTTTCGGTGGAATGCGGTCCTTCTCACCGAGTCCGTTGATACGGCGGAATTCGGCTTCGGCGGCAACCGCCTTTTTGCTCACCTCATCGTCCGCCTGGGTTTTCGCGCTGTCGATCAGTTGGCCGGCGAGCAGCACCGCATCGGACGCCCTCATGAGATTGAGCACGCCGACGATCAGCTCGTCACGGTCCGTCATGACCTGTTCTTCGGTCGCATACAGTCTTGCGATGCCGATGTGCCCCTGCGCAAGGCGGGAGGCTCGCACCGCGATTTTCGGCTCGACACCTTGCGATTCAAGGAATTTCGCCACCGCTTGGTTCGACGGCACCGCAAGGTTCACGATGCGGGTACGAGAACGGATGGTGGGCAGCACGTCCTGTGCGCTGGGTGCGCACAGGAGCCATATGGTGTGTTCGCTCGGTTCTTCGATTTCCTTGAGCAGCACGTTCGTGGTGCGTTCCAGCATGCGGTCCACGTCTTCGATGATGATGATTCGCCACGGCGCGGTGCTGGGCATCTGTTCCGCCGTGGTGATGATGTCTCGCACCTCATCGATGCCGATGGTCACTTTGTTGGTGGACAGCACGGTGACGTCCGGATGCGTGTCGGCGAGCACCTGCTGCGAAACTCTGGTCGGCTCGTCGTCAAGTCCTTGATCCGGGCTTTCCAACGCGGCCGCGAAGGCGCGGGCCACATATGAGCGCCCGGATCCGGGAGGACCGCAGATCAACCACGACTGGGCGATGGCGTTCGGATTCCCGCATGCTATGGCCTTGAGCTGTTCGACCACCTGATCCTGGCCGACTATCGAGTCCCATACGCTCATCGACCGCACTCCCCTTCGCCGGTAGTTTCACAAGTGGTTTCACAAGCGGTTTCACGGATTGCTTCGCGATCATCGTACGTGGATGGCATCTCCCCTGGCCTACGGCATGCCTGCAGCATGTCGAAATCGGTTTTGATCCGCTCCCACACGTTCTCGATGGGCTCGCCCGCATCGATTACCCGGAACCGGCCCGGCTCGGCTTCGGCGAGGTCGAGGAACGCGGCACGGGTGCGATTCTGGAAGCCGCTTCCCGCCGATTCCATGCGGTCTTCGCCATGCTGCAGCCTCGCATGCGATTGTTCCGGGTCCAGATCGAGCAGATACGTACGTTCCGGCAGCAATCCGCCCGTCGCCCACATGCTCAGCGAGCGAATCTCCTCAAGAGTCAGCTCCCTGCCTCCCGCCTGGTACGCAAGGGAGGAATCCAGGTAGCGGTCGGTGATCACCACGGCACCGCGTTCGAGGGCCGGACGAATCACCTCCGACACATGCTGGGCGCGGTCCGCGGCGAACAGCAACGCCTCCGCACGTACGGCGATGTCGACGGGCGACGAATCGGCATCATCGGCAACGCCATGCAACAGCATCTTTCGAATCGCCATGCCCAATGCCGTTCCGCCCGGTTCGCGCGTGACCACCACTTCACGGCCCCGCGATTCAAGGTATGCGCGCAGTCGTTCGACCTGCGTGGTCTTGCCGACGCCGTCGACGCCTTCGAACGAAATGAACAAGCCTCGCATGCCGCAATCCTCCGCTAACTCTCGCAGTTTCGGGATCTTCCCGCCGAAAAAACCGTCGCCAGGCACCGCCTGACCGCAACCTACCATCGCCGCGAATCAGCGGGCGGGAACCACTTCGGGTCTTGCATAACCCTCATTGGCGGTAAGCCATTCGATATCCGACTTCACGGTGGCCGCGGTCGATCCGATCTCCTTGGCTATGCGGGAGTTCGCCCAGCCCTTGTCGGCCAGATCGCGCACCTTGACACGTCGGTCCGCGCGTGCCTTTTCGGTGGCGCTCACCTCGGACGCGCCCTTCACGTTTTTCCTGGCCACAGTCTTGCCGTATGCCTTACGGCCCCTCCCACGCTTGGAAGGACCCTGTGCACGCTTCTCCGCCAACAGTCGGAACGCCTCCGCGGGCTCGATCGTTTTGGCGTCGTACTGCTTGGGAAGCGTGCGGTTCGTCTCGCCATCGGTGATGTACGCGCCGTAGAAGCCTTCCTTGATGGTCACCTGCTTCTGCGTTTCGGGATCCGGTCCCAGCTCGCGCAGCGGGGGCTTGGCCGCTCCACGACCACGGCCACGGCCATACTTCGGTTGGGCGAACAGCTCCTTCGCCTTCTCAAGATCGACGGTGAAGATCTCGTCTTCAGATGCCAGCGAACGTGTATCGGACTTGCCGTCCTCACCGGTTTTGGTCAGATACGGGCCGTAGCGCCCGTTGTTCGCCTGAATGGTCACCGTGCGCAGTTCTCCGGTTTCGGTGTCCGCTTCCTCATAGGCGCCGACTTCGCGCGGCAGGGAGAGCAGCTTCAACGCGTCTTCCAGCGTCAACGATTCCGGGC
This sequence comes from Dysosmobacter segnis, assembly GCA_963590945.1. GTDB lineage: Bacteria > Actinomycetota > Actinomycetes > Actinomycetales > Bifidobacteriaceae > Bifidobacterium. Next base: position 4,301 of record CAVAQZ010000008.1, on the reverse strand, counting down.
TCATCGTCTTGAACAGTGATGCCATCTTCGGGCGGTCCGCCGTTTTCTTGGAACCGCGTTTTGCGGAAGACGTATTGTCCTGCGCATCGCTTTCCGGCATGACCAGCGCGACGTACGGGCCGAATCGGCCGTTGCGTACCTCGACGGTGCCGCCGGAAATCGGGTCCTTGCCCAGCTCGCGCGGACCTCCGGAATGGTTTTCGATCAGATCGTGGCCCACTTCCACGGTCAACTCGTCCGGCGCGAGGGTGTCCGGCAGCGACGCACGCTTCGGATTGCCTTCGGCGTCCGTATGGTTCATGTCTTCGAGGTAGGGGCCGTAGCGTCCGACGCGCACGTGCAGACCGTCGCCGATTTCGATGGTGTTGATCTCGCGGGCGTCGATCTCTCCGAGCTGGGCCACCTGTTGCTGCAGTCCGGCGTGGACTTCCTCTGAGGATTGCGCGGAGTCCCGGCCTGATCCGAAGTAGAAGTGGGTGAGCCAATTCCTGCCGGTCTCTTGACCGTTGGCGATCTGGTCGAGGCCGTTTTCCATGTCTGCGGTGAATTCGTAGTCCACGTACTTCGGGAATTTCGTTTCCAGCAGCTTCACTACGGAGAACGCCAGCCAGGAGGGAATCAGCGCGCGGCCGCGCTCATACACGTAGCCTCGGTCGATGATGGTGGAGATGATGCTCGCGTAGGTCGATGGGCGGCCGATTTCCTTTTGTTCCAGCGTTTTGACGAGCGACGCTTCGGTGTAGCGCGCAGGAGGCTGGGTCTCGTGGCCGTCCGCGCCGACTTCGACCGCGGCGAGTTCGTCGCCCTGCTTCATCGGAGGCAGCGAGGCGTTCTCTTCGGTCTTCGATTCGGATTTCGCGTCCTTCTTGGCGTCGGACGTTGCGGAACGACGCCCCTCCCCTGTGGCCTTCATGAAGCCGGGGAATTCGATCACCGTGCCCGAAGCCTGGAATACGGCTTCGCCGTTTGATCCCGCAGGCGCAGACAGCCGTACCGTCGCGGTGGAGCCGGTCGCGTCGGCCATCTGGCATGCGAGCGTACGCTGCCAGATCAACGTGTACAGCTTGAGCTGGTCAGCAGGCACCTTGGTTGCGATTTCCTCGGGATTGCGGAATTGCGAGCCCGCCGGCCTGATGCATTCGTGGGCTTCCTGCGCTCCGGCGGTTTTCGTCGCGTACTGCTTGGGGGCGTCGGACAGATACCGTTCGCCGAAGTTCTTCACGACCGCGTCGCGCGCGGCGGCGATCGCCTCCTGCGAAAGCGTCACCGAGTCGGTACGCATGTAGGTTATATAGCCGTTCTCGTATAGTCCCTGCGCGGCGCGCATGGTCTGCCGCGAGCTCATGCCGAGGCGGTTTCCGGCAGCCTGCTGCAGCGTGGATGTGGTAAACGGTGGAACCGGACGACGGCGGTACGGCTTGGTTTCCATCGAAGCGACGGTAAACGTGGCAAATTCGAGGGAGCTTGCGATTTCGGACGCCTGGACGCCGTCCATGTGCACGACGTTGTCTTTCACGCCGGCGGCGGTCAGCCTGCCATCCGCACCGAAGTCTTTGGACACCGCCAGCCTACGACCGTCCAAAGCGACCATACGCGAATCAAAGGCGACATTCTCTCCGTCCGGGCCGGGGGCCTCCAATGTGGCGGTAACGTCCCAATACGGGGCGCGGACGAACGCCATACGCTCACGCTCACGCTCAACGATCAGTCTGGTGGCGACGGACTGCACACGGCCGGCGGAAAGGCCCGGACCGACTTTGCGCCACAGTACCGGGGAAAGCTCATAGCCGTACAGACGGTCCAGGATACGGCGAGTTTCCTGGGCGTCAACCATGGCTCCGTCCACATCGCGCGTATTGTTCAGCGAATTTTTGATGGCTTCCGGAGTGATCTCGTGGAACACCATGCGCTTGACCGGCACCTTGGGTTTGAGCGTCTGCACCAAGTGCCATGCGATGGCCTCACCTTCGCGATCCTCATCGGTTGCGAGATACAGGGTGTCGGCTTCCTTCAACGCTCCCTTGAGTTCGGAGACGGTTTTCTTCTTGTTGCCGTCAACGATGTAATACGGTTTGAACCCGTCTTCGACGTCAACGCCGAACTTGCCGAACTTGGCTTTGTCCGATGCGGGAATCTGACTGGGCTGCGCAAGGTCACGAATATGGCCGACCGATGCCTTGACCGTGTAGTCGGAGCCCAAATATCCGCCGATTTTCTTGGCTTTGGTGGGAGACTCCACAATAACGAGCTTGCTGCCGGTAGCCATGGCCACTCCTTATTACTAGCGTTTGCAACGCAATATTAATCACGAACTGTGGAGGAATGGCAAACCGACCGTGTGGCGCGACCTGTGTTCCTGACGAGTTTTCGTCGAGTTTTCCGATCGGACGAAGGCGCGTCGTCAGCGCTTCGGCGGTGCCGGAGGCGCGCCCACCAATCCGAGTTTCGTCAACGGGGATGCGGTCAACTGGCGCATGGTCAGTGCAAGACCGAACACCAGCGCCCCCACCGACATGATGAGCACGGACGAGGAAAGGCACGCGCCGGAATACGTCCATTCCGCGCTCAACGCCAATCCCGGCTCGATCTGCCACACGATGTACGCACCGTACAGGGTTCCGAGCACACCGAACGTGAGCAGCACGCTGCCTACGATCTGCACGCTCGGGGAAGACGCACGTTTGCCCGGCTGATCCATGCCGTTCGAGAAGGTCCACGAAAGCGTCAGCAGTGCGAAACCGCCGACGACCAGCAACGCCATAATCACATCCGTGGTCCTGTGCCATTGTCCTGCGAGCATCGACAGACCAACCAACGTCGCATACAGCCAGCCAAGCGCCGCAACCAGCGCACGCAGCATTCGCGGAACCGCATACAGGAGGATCACCCCTGCTATGGCGGCGAGTGCAACATGGCCAGAGGGAGCTGAATTGTTGGGATTCGACTCAAGATTAATCAAATACGGGCGCGGCAACGTCGCTTTGAGGGATTCGGCCACGACGAAGCTTACGATGCCGAACACCGTCGACTGCGCGATCGCGATCCATCGTTTTCTTACGATGAGTACGACCAAGGCCACCGCCATCACGGCATAGCTTATCGGAGCCGCGGCGTCAGAGACGGCGAATATGCTCACCACCGGTTCCAGCCATGCCGGCAGCGATGACGCGAACCGGGTCCACACCACGTCTTCATAGCTTTGGCCTTCCAACGTACGCACGCCCAGCCACCAGACGCCGGCGGCGCAGGCCAGCAGAAGCAGGCCGAACACCACACACAGCACCATGCTGGACACTCGCGGACGGCGGATCAGCGGGTCGAGTTCGGCGACCTTCCTATTGCTTTCGGACTCCGCCGGACCAGCATCTCGCGCATCGATTTCCGCAAATGCCGGAGACTCCGACCGTGGCGGCTCCTGAAGCATATTCGCCGGCTGATGCGGATCGCGGACAAGCGGCTTGAATTCGTTGGTCATACTCATCGAGAATACGACACCGTCAATACCGTGGGAGGAATCTGGATCATGGAACCAAACATGGCGTTCGGACCTGTCGTCATGCGTTGCGATGCCATGAACGTTCTTCCTCCTTTTCCTTTTCTGGCGTGTTTCCGGTTCATTCGCCGGGGCGTCTGCGATGGCCCGCCATCGCGGCGAGCGGCTTGGGAACGAACTCCTCGTCCTCCTCGATCACGGGCGCGATGTACCCCAACGTGTTGCGGCGGGGACGCCCGCCGTCCCGTGACGAGCCACGCCCCGCGCCCACCACCGCGGGAGCCGACCCGCGCACCGACGACGAGGACGAAGACGACGAGGAGGACGAGCCGGCCTTCGGCAGGCCCGCCGCCATGCCCATGGCGCCCTTGATCGACGAGGACGACGAGACCGCGGTCGCGCGCACCGGCCTGTTCGCGTAATACGAAGCCACCGACGAGCGCGCCGACAGGCCGGACGAGCCGGCCGCCGTCACGGACCCAGCAACGGAAACGCCGGACGAACCCGAGGACGACGCGCGTGCCGCGGCCAGGGCGCCCGCCGCACCGGAACCCGCGGCCATGGCGGCATGGGCCGCCCCGCCGTACGACGAACCCACGCCGCCGTCGACCGACACGGAGCCCCCACGACCCGGCCACGCGCCATCCGCACGGCCGTACCCCGGATCGTCCCCGGTTCCGTCGGACCACGATCCGTCGGAACCGTCCGACCAGTACGATCCGTCGGAACCGTCCGACCAGTACGACCCGTCGGAACCGTACGGGTCCGGGACATGATCCACGGAGGAGTCCGACCCCGCGTACGCGGC
>CAVAQZ010000007.1:54633-55061 GCA_963590945.1 Dysosmobacter segnis | reverse complement strand
CAACATGCATTGTTTTTCATCATCTGCACCTGTGCCGGATGGACGATTTGGATCGTCGTCGGCGCAGTCTTCTGGTCTTTTGCCTCTTCCTTCGGATTTGCGGGCCAGATATTTCTCTCCATCATCATCGTCGCAATATGCATGGCACTGGTTGCGTTGATATTGGCGATTATTCTGGTTCGAATACTGGTGCCGTCCACACTCAAGCTGATTCAGGGGAAGCGACCGCTGCGTTTTCTCATGGCATCTGGTTGTGTCATGGCGATTATTGTGCTCAGCGTTAGTTCCGCCAGCCTCAATGTTGCGAACTTCAAATGGCATCAGGCCAAAATAACGAAAACCACATTGGAGCATCAATTGTCCTCCAGCAATGCTTTCCAATTACAGTTGTGGTATACCAGCGACCAAAACCGGGCACAATATATGCC
>CAVAQZ010000007.1:8849-54623 GCA_963590945.1 Dysosmobacter segnis | reverse complement strand
CCTTTATGGAATGCCTTCATGGAGCATGCGGCCCAATCAGGACATGCGCGATTCGCCTCGCTTCAGTTGGCATGCACATGGGTGGATCGCTCGGAAAATTATTTACCATCATGTATCTTCATGGATTCTCGCACGGCACAACGTCGGCATCTTATGCAAAGCAGCGCCGCAACGTCACGAATCAACGTAATTGTGCCTGCGGATGGGCAATGGGACAGTGAACTCATCGCCGACAATGTACTTCGCGCATATTCATTCGAACAGAGCCTGGCAGCAAAAGAAGGAAAGAACCTGCCTGTCATCAATCGCACGGATATCTCCGTCGAAACCAGTTTGAACGACAATGTCCCTTCAGCCTTTAACGCATCCTCCGATGACGATGACCTTTCCCTCGTTCCTGTTATCGTCATCGATCCATCGCTGCTTTCCGGTGATACCACCACATCAATGGTGTCCACCGGCGGTATGGTCTTCGACTACGACTCACGCCATCAACTACTCGAAATTCTGCAGAAGGATGGTGTCGCGCCTCTAGTAGCCTCAGTCGTCAGTCAGCACGACGAAATACAAACTCGTCTGGCACGGGCGGTCCAGGAAATGAGCTTCTTTCTCGCTACCGCTTGCATATCCGTGACATGTCTGCTGGGCGGCGCAATCATGGTGTCTTTGACCCTGTGTGCACTCCGACGCCAAATCATGTTCGTGGAATACATGCATGGCGCACCGTCGTATCTTCGATTCAGACCGATACTGTTCCTGACGGCAACCTTATGCAGCGTATCGATTCCGGTTCAGCTGCTCATAGGAGGCTACAACGCTGTTTCCGTAGCAGTGGTTTCCGCCCTGTTCGTTATTGTTTCGCTGGCGTCTACCGTGCTTTACGATTCTCGACTGCGCGCGGATAGCATCAAACATCCCTGATTTGCATCTGCGACCCCCATCATTAATTACTTATCTTGCAAGGAGTCCTTATCATGGCCATGTCATCGACAACCGCATCCCTGGTTACTCATAATCTCACACGGCACATCGCGAATCGCACACTATGGTCAGCGTTGGAGCTACGCTTCAGCCCTGGCCAGCTGATCGCTTTCACCGGCGAAAGCGGATGCGGCAAAACCACATTGTTGAACACGTTGGGATTATTGGAACGTCCCAGCGAAGGCGACATCCTCTATGATGGGCAATCACTTGTCAATGCTTCTTCTCGAACGGTACGTCTCATGCATCGCAACGTCATGGGCTTCATGTTCCAGAACTATGCCTTGGTGGAGCAGTGGACCGTATACAAGAATCTGTCGCTTGCACTGCGCAGTGTAGGAACTCCGGCACGAAACAGAGCCGCAACTATTCGTAAAGCCCTACGTAAAGTGCATATGGAACAATATGCCAACCGGTTGGTTTACACCTTGAGCGGAGGCGAGCAGCAGCGCGTGGCAATCGCAAGACTCCTGATACGTTCTCCGCGTATCATTCTTGCGGATGAACCAACTGCCGCTCTTGATGCCGACAACCGCTCTATGGTGATGGGACATCTACGATCTTTTGCGGATGAAGGCGCCATCGTGATATACACGACCCATAATGAGGAGGATTCCGATATCGCCGACGAAATCATCACTTTGTAGGTCTATGCATCCAACGGTCGTATAAGTCGTCGACAATCGTGTAGGTCTGCTTTATCGGCTGCGAAGTGTCGATGACGGTATCGGCGATCGCTTCGCGCTCGGCTTGGGTGGATTGGTGGCGGATACGGTCTTCGGCCTGTTCGCGGGTCATGCCACGCTCGGTGATCATACGGCGGATACGTTCCTCGATCGGCGCTTCGACGGTGATGATGTGGTCGAAGGTGAAGGGAATTTCGCCTTTGTCGATCACTTCGGCCAATAGCGGAACGTCATGCACGATGATGCGCGCTTCGGGATGTTCCGACTCAATACGCTTGGCTTCGGCATATATGATCGGATGTTCGATGGCGTCGAGTTGTTCGCGGGCGCCCGGAAGCGCGTTACCGCCAAACACATGTTCGGCGACCCATTCGCGGTTCAATGTGCCATCCGCATTAAGCGACCGCGACCCAAACACCGTGGCGATCTGCGGCAATGCCGCTCCCCCGGGTTCAACCACCTGCCTCGCCAAGGCATCATAGTCGATGTGCAACGCGCCCAATTCACGCAGATGCGCCGCGGCGGTGCTTTTGCCTGCCGCGATGCCGCCTGTCAAACCAATTCGAATCATCACAATCGCCATTGTATGTCTCGTCCACGCAACATATGCACAAGGGCTCCATGCCAAATGACATGGAGCCCTTGATGGAGATTTACGCGAACCGAATTATTCCGATTTCAGCGAGACTCACTTGCCGAGCAGCTGATCGCGCAGAGCGGCGAGCTGGTCGGAATCAGCGAGGGTGCCGGTGGAAGTGTTCTCGGAGGAGTAGTTGGAAACCTCTTCGACCTTCTCTTCCTTCGGAGCCTGGCCGTCTTCAGCCGCGGAGGCCTCAGCGTTCTCAAGTTCCTTGGCAACGAATTCCTTGTGCTGCTCCCACAGATCGTGAGCGGCGGCGTACTGGGACTCCCACTCCTCACGCTGCTTCTCGTAACCAGCGATCCACTCGTTGGTTGCCGGGTCGAAGCCTTCCGGATACTTGTAGTTGCCCTGCTCGTCGTACTCTGCCGGCATGCCGTACAGAGCCGGATCGAAGTCCTCAGAAGCCGGATCGACGGAGTCGTTGGCCTGCTTGAGGGACAGGGAGATGCGGCGACGATCGAGATCGACGTCGATCACCTTGACGAACACCTCTTCGCCCGGCTTGACGACGGTCTCCGGGTTCTCCACGTGGCGGTTGGCCAGCTCGGAGATGTGCACGAGGCCTTCGATGCCGTCTTCGACGGAGATGAAGACACCGAACTGAACGATCTTGGTGACCTTGCCCTTGACAATCTGGCCAGGAACGTGGGTACGGGCGAAGCGCTGCCACGGATCTTCCTGGGTTGCCTTGAGGGACAGGGAGATGCGTTCGCGATCGAGATCGACGTCGAGAACCTCGACGGTGACCTTGTCGCCGACCTTGACGACCTCGGACGGGTGGTCGATGTGCTTCCAGGACAGCTCGGAAACGTGGATCAGGCCGTCAACACCGCCCAGATCGACGAATGCACCGAAGTTGACGATGGAGGACACGACGCCTTCGCGAATCTGGCCCTTCTTGAGCTGGGACAGGAAGGTCTCGCGAACTTCGGACTGGGTCTCCTCGAGGTACTGGCGACGGGACAGGACCACATTGTTGCGGTTCTTGTCGAGCTCGAGGATCTTGGCCTTGATCTTCTGGCCGATGTACGGGGACAGGTCGCGGACGCGGCGCATCTCGACCAGGGATGCCGGCAGGAAGCCACGCAGACCGATGTCGACGATAAGACCACCCTTGACGGCTTCGATGACGGTACCTTCGACAACGCCATCGGCTTCCTTGATCTTCTCGATGTCGCCCCAGGCACGCTCGTACTGAGCACGCTTCTTGGACAGAATCAGACGGCCTTCCTTGTCTTCCTTGGTGACGACAAGAGCCTCGATGGTGTCGCCGACCTCGACGACTTCGTCAGGATCGACGTCCTTCTTGATGGAAAGCTCACGGGAGGGGATGACACCCTCGGTCTTGTAGCCGATGTCGAGCAGGACCTCGTCGTGATCGACCTTGACGACGGTACCTTCGACCAGATCACCATCATCGAAGTTCTTGATGGTGGAATCGACTGCCTGGATGAAGTCTTCTTCGGTGCCGATGTCGTTGATGGCGACCTTTGCGACTTCGTTATTGTTCTCTGCCATTAATGTGGTTTCTTACAAATAGTGGATGGATAAAATCGTTCTTCAGTTATTCGCATACCTACAGCACACGCAAGAGCCAAGTCTACAAGGAGCCGTGCACAAAAATTCGGGCGTGTCGGCGGCTCCTTGCGCTACGGGCAGAATCATCCGCGTTCGGCCATTTCCACGACGTTCTCCAGCAGCATGGCCCTGGTCATGGGGCCGACTCCTCCGGGATTCGGAGTGTACGCGGAAGCCTTTTCGTAGCAGGCTTTGTCGACATCCCCCTTGACACGGTAGCGCCCGGCCTCCTCGTCGAACACGCGCGAAACGCCGACGTCCACGAGGACCGCCCCCTCCTTGACGTCTTCCGGCTTGACGAATCCCGCGCATCCCATGGCCGCGACGATCACGTCGGCCCTGCGCATGTGCTCACGCACGTCTTTGGTGCCGGTATGGCACAGCGTGACGGTGGCGTTCACCTCCTTGCGGGTGAGCATGAGTCCGATGGTGCGACCGATGGTGATTCCGCGGCCAAGCACACAGACCTCCTTGCCGTCCAGATCGATGCCGTAATCGCCGAGCAGTTCGATCACGCCCCGCGGGGTGCATGGCAGCGGAGTGGTGATTTCGCCGCGCGCATGCAGCACCAGTTCGCCAAGATTGTACGGATGCATGCCATCGGCGTCCTTCTTGGGATCGATCAGATCGATGATGGCGTTCTCGTCGATGCCCTTCGGCAACGGAAGCTGCACGATGTATCCGGTGCAGTCGGGATCGTCGTTGAGTTCACGCACCACCTGCGCGATCTGCTCGAAGGTGGCGTCCTCGGGAAGCTCCTTCTTGATGGAGTTCACTCCGATTTCGGCGCAATCCGCATGCTTGCCGGCCACATATTTGACGGACCCGGGGTCCGTTCCCACAAGAATGGTGCCAAGACCCGGATTCACTCCCCTTTCCTTGAGCGCCGCGACCCTGCGCGCAAGATCCTCCTTGATCTTCGCCGACACCATTTTCCCGTCGATCCTTATTGCCATGCGGGCTCCTCCCCTTGGTTCGATGTGCCTGTATTGGCTTTTGCACGTATCGTAGGCTATCTTGGTTTCAGCCGTTTATCGCATCGGCATTTATGAGATGGACATGACCCGAGAGTCAGGAAGAAGGCAGATTCGACATGCGTTCGCATCATCATTCCACCCTACGAGCCTTTGCCATGGGAGTGGCCTTATGCATGGTGTTCGGTACGGCTTCCTGCTTCGCAGACACGTCCTCGGACGAATCCGACACGACGCAATCCTCCTCCGCGGAACGGACCGAACCGATCGAAGTGGTGGCGTCGGTCAACCAATGGGGGTCCCTTGCGGAACAGATCGGAGGCGACTACGTGAACGTCTCGTCGATCCTCTCGTCAACAGGCGTCGACGTCCACGGTTTCGAGCCGAGCACTTCCGACATGGCCTCGCTGCAGAAGGCCCAGGTGGTGGTGTCCAATGGGGCCGGATATGACGCGTGGGCAACGAAGAACATTCAAAAAGACACGGTTTCGGTGTCCGCGGCCCAAATGGTCGGAGCCGCCGAGGGGGACAATCCGCACCTGTGGTTCTCCAACGACGCGCGCAATGCCATGGCGAAGGAGCTGGCCGACACTTACAGCCGCATCATGCCATCGCGCAAGAAGTACTTCGGCAAAAAGCTCGCCTCATGGCAAAAAAGCGAAGACAAGGTCGAACAGGCAATGGAATCGTTCAGCGACGAACACGCGAACGCCACGTATGCGGCCACCGAATCGGTTGCATACTATCTGCTCAGCGACATGGGCGTGGAAGACAGGACTCCGGAAGGATATCTGCAGTCGGCCGCGTCCGAAAGCGAACCCGCACCGGCCGATCTGCAAGAATTCCAGGAGCTTCTGGAAAAACACAAGGTTGACGTGCTCGTCAACAACGCACAGGCGTCCAGCGACTCGACGAACATGCTGACCGGCACCGCCAACAAATCGGAGCTTCCCGTCTTCGACGTCACCGAGCAGATGCCGTCCGACCAGGAGAGCCTGACCGCATGGATCGGTTCTCTGGTCGAATCGCTGACCACATTGTTCGACGAACGGAGCGAAAGCGAATCCTCCGACGACTCGAACGACGAGTCGGGCGGCGCTTCCGACGACGACGCCTCATCGGATTCAACTTCCGATGCCGCGCAGCCGGACCCCGGCAAGTAACGGCACAGCTTCATTTCCACGTGGGGCCGTTTTCGTCCGAAATGCGAAAACGGCCCCTTCATTATCCGCCTGGCGTCCACGACGTCTTATTGAGAATGATTGTCAACACCATTTGCGACCATACTCGAAGAGCCATTAAGGAGTAGCCATGCCCGCTCAAAGCGAATCCTGCATCGTATTCGACGACGCCTGCGTGCAACGCGGCGGAACCACCATCTGGAAACATGGCACGTTCAGCATTCCCAGCGGTTCGGTGACGGCCATCGTCGGCACGAACGGAGCCGGCAAGACAACCATGATGAAGGCCGAGCTGGGATTGATACGCACTTCGAACGGCAGCATAACCGTATTGGGCAAACCGGCGGGGACCATGAATCACCGCATCGGATACGTTCCGCAAAGCTACGCCTCCGACATCGAGTCGAATATCACGGCGGAGCAATCCGTGCTGCTCGGACTGACGGGAACGCGTTTCGGCATCCATCCGATCACCAAAAAACAGAAGACGAAGGCCCGCGAGGCCTTGGAATTCGTAGGACTTGCGGACAAAGCCCGATACCGCCTGTCGGAATTGTCCGGAGGATTGCGTCAGCGTGTGGCCATCGCGCAGGCATTGGTCTCGGATCCCAAGCTCCTCATGCTCGACGAGCCGCTCGCCAATCTCGATCTGGCGAGCCAGCGCGCCACCGTACAGGTGCTGGACAAACTCAACCGCGAGCTCGGCATGACCATTCAGATCGTGTCCCACGACCTGAACATGCTGCTGCATATCCTCACCGGAGCCGTGTATCTGCTCGACGGCCATCCTCATTACGCGGCCATGGACGAAGTGCTCGACTCCGATCTGCTCACCCATCTGTATGGCACTACGGTGCAGGTGGTCACCACACCTCAGGGAGACATGTTCGTCACCCCGAACGACCACGAGCAGCCCCAAAGAACGTTTGACGAACATCCCGTGGAACAAATCGCGGCGTTCCACAATCACAACCATTCCCAGGAAGCGTGAAACCAGCTATGTCAGGCATCTCCTTTTCCTTTGATCCGGATTGGATCTCCACCCTCAGCGCACCGTTCATGGTCAACGCCTTCCTGGCGGGATTGTGCATCGCGCTGGCCGCCGGGGTCATGGGATACTTCACCATAGCCCGCCATTCCACTTTCGCGGCGCATGCGTTGGCGCATATCGGACTTCCAGGGGCCACGGGAGCGGTTCTGCTCGGCCTTCCCGTCTCAGCGGGCCTCGGCGTATTCGCTCTGGGCGGGGCTCTGGTGATCGGCGCACTGGGGAAGAAAGCCAGCCAGCGCGAAATCGCCACCGGCACGGTGCTCGCGTTCGCCACCGGCCTGGGTCTGTTCTTCGCACGATTGTCCAGCTCGGCCTCCCAGCAGATGCAGTCGATTCTTTTCGGCTCGATCCTGACGATCACATCCGGACAGATCGTCGGCTTCGCGTTGCTCGACGCGGTTCTGCTGATCGTGCTGGCCGTGATCTACAGGCCTTTGCTGTTCAGCTCCCTCGACGAGCAGGTGGCACAGGCGAAAGGCGTTCCCGTGGGATTCATGAACGTCTGCTTCATGGTGATCATGGCCGGGGTAATCACCATCGCCGTTCCAGCCGTGGGCACACTGCTTATCTTCGCATTGGTCATCACCCCCGCGGCGACGGCCAACATCATGACCAGCTCGCCGTTCAAGGCCATACTCTGCTCGACGGCGATATGCCTCATCTCCATCTGGGGCGGCCTGGTGATTTCCGCGATGTTCCCGGCTCCCCCGAGCTTCATCATCGTGACGATCTCCACACTGTTCTGGGCCGTGGCCAAAATCTTCGAGTCGAAGGCGAAGGATTGGCCGTTGAAGGCACGCCCAATTCTGTAAGCATGCATCGTCCGTGGATTTTCAGGAATTTGCCGGGAAATCTATTCGAGCGGCTCCACCAATGCGTTGGCCACGGCCGCTACGCCTTCTCCCGAACCGGTAAATCCCATGCCATCGGTCGTGGTGGCGGTCAACGACACTTCGCAGCCGATGGCGGCGGACAGCGCCGCGCACGCTTCGGAACGTCGACGTCCGATCTTCGGACGATTCGCGATCACAACCACGCTGGCGCTCACCGGCCTGACCCCATTCGCGCGCAGATGCTCGACCGTGGCGCGCAGCATCTCATCACCATGCTTTCCCGCGCCCTCGGAAGACGCCCCGACGCCGAACAACGTGCCGATGTCCCCTAGGTTCGCGGCGGACAGCAACGCGTCAATCAACGCATGCGCGGCCACATCGCCATCGGAATCGCCATCAATGCCATCGCCGTCCCAAAGCAAACAGGCAAGCCATAACGGCTTGCCTGAATCATGGGAGGCGAATCGATGGGCGTCAAAACCCTGTCCGATACGCATCGCGAACGCCTTACTTCCTCTTCGACTTCTTGCTTTCAGCCTCAACGCGGGCCAACGTATCCATGGCGGCCTCCTGGGGAGCTTCGGTGTGATGCTCCTCATCCCCCGGCTGGGCCGGCTCGTATCCGAGATTCACGTCGAGCAGACGCTGCGCCTCGCTTTCATCAAGATCCTCGGAAAGCGAAATCTCGGAAGTGAGGATGCTGCGCGCCTTGGTGAGCATACGCTTCTCACCTGCGGACAACCCATGTTCGTCAACGTCCCTCTGAGCGAGATCGCGCACGACTTCGGCGATCTTGTTGACATCGCCGGTGGCGATCTTCTCGACGTTCAGCTTGTAGCGACGAGACCAGTTCATTTCCTTCTCAATGATCGGAGTGCGCAGAATCTCGAACACCTTCGCCACTTCATTGGCGTCGACGATGTCGCGGACACCGACCTTCTTGGCGTTGTCCACCGGAACATTGATGACCAGGCCATCGGAGGACAGCACCGACAGCTGCAGGTATTCGCGAGTCACTCCTTTTACAGTCCGTTCGGTGATGGCCTCCACCTTCGCAGCGCCGTGACGCGGATAGACGACCATGTCGCCAACCTTGTAACCCATGAATCCTCCGTAGAATCTTACACAAAAACCCGAATTATTATGCCACTAGGGGCAGACTTGCCTAGAAACACGCGGAAAATCAAAAATTAAGCGCGACACGGAGCCATTTTTCGCCTTTTCATGCTTACACTTTTGCCATGGCTACAGAATCCAAGATCAATGAAGATGTCGTTGCCGTTCCTGTATATCAGGGCGACCTGGATGCAGTAAGCAACGGTACGTACTACAACCCACACGGGGTGCTCGGCGGGCACCTCGGTTCCGGCGAGCATGCGGATGCCGTTACGATCCGAGTGCTGCGTCCTTTGGCGAAAACCGTGACGATCATCACCCAGGACGGCGAATACGAAGCCGAGCATGAACACAATGGCGTGTTCCGAACCCTCGTCAAAGGCGTTGAGACCGATGATGGATTCGGGGTTCCCGACTACCGCGTGCGCACCGAATACGAGGATGGCACCACGATCGTCTCCGATGACCCCTACCGTCATTTGCCCACCATCGGCGACATGGACATGTATCTGTTCGGTGAGGGCCGTCACGAACGTCTTTGGGAAGCCCTCGGAGCCCATGTGCTGCGCTTCGACGACCCCATGGGCTCCTCCGACGGCAAGGTCGGAGAACAGCTGGAAGGCACCGCGTTCACCGTCTGGGCGCCGAACGCGCATGCCGTGCGCGTCGTGGGCGACTTCAATGGATGGAACGGGCGCACGCACGCGATGCGCGAGCTTGGCTCATCCGGCGTTTGGGAGCTGTTCGTCCCGGGAGTCGGCGACGGCCAGATCTACAAGTACGAAATCCTCAACGCCAACAACGAGTGGACGATGAAGGCCGATCCGATGGAAAGGTCCCATGAGATTCCCCCGCGCACCGGTTCCATCGTCGTGGACTCGACCCACGGTTGGGAAGACGGCCCTTGGATGGAGAAGCGCGCGGTCAGCGACCCGCACAACGGCCCCGTGAGCATCTACGAGGTTCAGGCCTCCAGCTGGCGCAAGGAGATTTCCAACTACCGCGAGCTTGCCGACGAGCTTGTGCCCTACGTCCAGAAGGAAGGCTTCACCCACGTGGAGTTCATGCCTCTCGCGGAACACCCGTTCTCCGGCTCCTGGGGATACCAGGTAACCGGTTATTACGCGGTCGACTCGCGTCTGGGCGGACCTGACGATTTCAAATACCTTGTGGACAAGCTGCATCAGGCCGGCATCGGTGTGATCATGGACTGGGTTCCGGCCCACTTCCCGAAGGACGCGTTCGCGCTGGGACGCTTCGACGGCACCCCGCTGTACGAGGATCCGGATCCGATGCGTGGAGAGCACCCGGATTGGGGAACCTACGTGTTCAACTTCGGCCGTCGCGAGGTGCGCAACTTCCTTGTTGCCAACGCCTGCTTCTGGCTTGACGAGTACCATGTCGACGCCCTTCGAGTCGACGCGGTCTCCTCGATGCTGTACCTCGATTACAGCCGCGAGGATGGCCAGTGGCGTCCGAACATTTACGGCGGACGCGAGAACCTCGAAGCCATCGACTTCCTCAAGGAAGCGAACGCCACCGCGTATAAGAACAATCCCGGCATCATGATGATCGCCGAGGAATCCACCGCGTACCCGGGCATCACCGCTCCCACGGATGCCGGCGGCTTGGGATTCGGCCTCAAGTGGAACATGGGTTGGATGCACGACACCCTGCAGTACCTGCATGAGGAGCCGATCAACCGCAAGTGGCACCACAACGAAATCACCTTCTCGATGGTGTACGCCTACTCGGAACACTATGTGCTGCCGATCAGCCACGACGAGGTCGTGTACGGCAAGGGTTCCGTCTTCGGCAAGATGCCAGGCAATGACTGGCAGAAGTACGCCGGAGTGCGCACCCTGTTCGCCTACCAGTGGGCGCATCCGGGCAAGAACCTGACCTTCATGGGCAACGAGCTGGCGCAGTACGGCGAATGGGACCACGACGGTTCCCTCGATTGGGACGCCCTCAAGTGGCCTGACCACCAGGGCGTGCAGAAGCTTGTGGCCGATCTGAACGCGTTGTACAAGAATTCTCCGGCGCTGTGGAGCCAGGACTTCGATCCCGCCGGATTCCAGTGGCTCACCAGCGACGACGCCGACCACAACACGCTGAGTTTCGTCCGCATCGGCAAAGACGGCGAACAGATGGTCGTGGTCGTGAACTTCTCCGGCGAGGCGTGGCAGGATTACCAGGTGCCGCTCACCAAGGGTGGCAAGTGGACCGAGGTGCTGACCACGGATGATGCGATCTACGGAGGTTCAGACATTCACAACGGCACGTTCGAAGCGGTCGAGGGAGAGTACCATTCCCGCGACTGGTCCGCGAAAATCACCGTCCCGGCGCTTGGAGCAGTATTCTTGAAGCCGGAACTCTGAGAAAGGCGGAACGCTAATGCTCAACTCATCAGCACAAACCACAGTAACCCCGCGCACCGTTTTGGTGGTCGAAGACGAACCGACACTGGCCACCGCCATCGCGCAGCGCATCACGGCGGAAGGTTGGACGGCCCGTGTCGCGTCCGACGGCGCCAGCGCTGTCCAGGCGGCGGCCCAGTTGAGGCCGGATCTGGTGATCATGGACATCATGCTTCCAGTGATGGATGGTCTTGAGGCGACCAAGCGCATCGTCGCGGAGCGTCCGGTTCCTGTGCTGATTCTGACGGCGCGCGATGACGAGGCCGACAAGGTGATCGGCCTCGGCGCCGGAGCCGACGATTACATGACCAAGCCCTTCTCCATGCGGGAGCTCATAGCCCGATGCAAGGCGCTGCTGCGCCGCGTGGATAGGGCGAAGGTCATCGCCAAGAACTCCGAGAACGAGAAGATCCTCGATTTCGGTTCCCTGGTCATCGATCCGGCCCAGCGCATCGTCACCGTCAATGGCGTGCAGGTGCACCTGACCCCGACGGAATTCGATCTGCTGGCCACGCTGGCACGCAAGCCGAAGTCCGTGCTCACCCGCGAGAAGCTGCTTGAAGAGGTGTGGGACTGGGTGGATGCGTCCGGCACCCGTACCGTGGATTCGCACGTCAAGGCGCTTCGTCACAAACTGGGGTCCCGCACCATCCGTACCGTGCATGGCGTGGGATATGCCTTCGAACCGCCGGAGCGGCAATAGGCTACCATTTGGTGGTATGCGTACTACCACCAAATCGACACCCAAATCGACACCGGGGCGTTCGGTCAATCCTTTGGATACCGGACGCCCTATTGGTTTGTTCTCTTCGCTGAAAAGCGAACTGAGCGTACTGATCACCCTTTCCACAGTCATCTCGTTCATCATGGCGTGGTTTCTGCTCAAGGCTGAATTAAGCGTTTGGCTGGCCATGCCGATCACGCTCGCCGTGGCGCTTGGCATCACCTACTTCTTTTCCAGGGGGCTCACTTCACCCCTTCGCGAGATGCGCCGCGCGGCCGAGGCCATGGCCGACGGCGACTACACCGTCCGTGTGAAAATCGATTCGAATAGCCGCGACGAAGTGGGACAGCTGGCGATCACCTTCAACGAGATGGCCGAAGAGCTGCAGCATGCGGACCAGATGAGACGGGACATGGTGGCCAACGTCAGCCATGAACTGCGCACTCCGGTCTCCGCGCTGCAGGCGATGGTGGAGAACATGGCCGACGGCGTGGTGGAACCGACTCCATCGAATCTGGAAAGCATCCTCAACCAGACGCACCGCCTCTCCGATCTGATAGCCTTCCTGCTTGACCTTTCCCGAATGGAGGCCGGCGCGGCAAGCCTGCAGATCGAAACATTCAACTTCTGCGAATTCATCGATGAAACCGTGGAACCGTTGGAAATAGCCGACGCGGGCCATGCACACAACATCGAAATGCATGTTCCGGACGATATCGAAATGGAAGGCGACCAGGACAGACTCCGCCAGCTGTTCACCAACATCATCGCAAACGCGCTCAAGCATTCCGCCGACAACACCACCGTGCTCATCGAAGCCTACGAGAACAAGGACTTCGGAACGATCGTGACGAATGTCGTGAACTACGGATCGCAAATTCCGCAGGAGGCGCGTTCCGACATCTTCCGACGTTTCGTCAAAGGCAAAACCGGTCCCGGAACCGAATCGGGAGGCACCGGACTGGGACTGTCGATCGCACGATGGGCCGCGCAATTGCATGGCGGCTCCGTACGGGTTGTGGATGATCCGCGCGGGGCGAATTTCGAAATCATCCTGCCGAAATACCACGTCTATGACGAATGATCGTCATTTTGCGTTGGCCTGCCGCCCGGAGTGCGGGCCAACGCAAGAACCGCGACGACATCCGCCCCCGCCGAGCGCAACGCTTCCACACAGCGGCGCATCGTCGCGCCGGAAGTGATGATATCGTCGATGAGAACCACCGTCGCGCCCTGCACGTCGACTCGGGAACGTACCGCGATGCGCCCTTTCAACCGTTGCGTTCGTTGGGCGGTTCCCCTCATCTGCACCGATCGGCTTGACACCCCTCTGCTTTCCAGGGCATCGCAGGCGCTCACGCGCCGTCCGGTACCGCGTTCAAGTAACGCCGCCAATCGTCTGGACACAGGCATCATATGGCGCCTCCCCCGCCTGCGCATCGACGTCAACGAAGACGGGGCGGGAACGACCAGCACCCTTCCGCTCCCATGCACGTTTCGACGGAGGCCCTCACTGACGCCCGACGATTCGGCAAGTGCCGCCAACGCCTGGGAAAACGGCTTATCGCACTGTTCGTCGCCATGATCCTTCCACGATAGAATCGCACGTCTCACATTGCCCTGATATACCCCGCACGCGTACCATGATCCGCTCTCCAGCGCATCCGATGGCACTGCGATCACATTGCCGAACAAGCGAGCGCAGTCGACGCACAGAATCTCATCGGGCATGTCGCAGCCTGCGCATCCCCGTGGAAAAAGCAGATTGACGACCATCATGCAAGTCGTCATGACCGGATTCACGACGGAAAGCCGATCAGCCGCGCAGACAGGCGATGATTTCGACGCACAGCTTCTCCGTGTCCTCCGGCCCGGAGACCCTCACCGCCCGCGTGCCCGCTTCGGCCGCGGGATAATCATTACCATCCGGGGTCATGCGATCGCCGATGAACACGATTTCGTCCACCGCGATGCCAAGCATGTCCGCAAGTTCGCGAACCGCGAACGATTTATCGACGCCTTTCTCGGAAATGTCGACGCTGGTGGAACCACCGGGACGCACTTCAAGATGCGGAAGATCGGCGGAAACGGCTTGCGCGAGACGTTTTTTCTTCTCGTTCGTCGGATCCCAAGCCTCTTTGTCCTCCACTGAAGCCAGCTGGCCCAAAGCGGAAAACGTGACTTGGCTTCCGCGATCCTCTATCCGCTCGCCCCATACCCGTTCGTTCCAGACGCCTTGCTCCCTGGCGTTGCGCTCCAAAGATTCCCGTGCCTTTTCACGATCGTCCTCGCTGAGGTCACGCGCGAAGACCTGTCTCCAATCCCCGTCAAGCCAACGGTAATACCGTGTTCCGCTTGTCGGCATAAGATGGAGACGCGACTTGTCGGCCCGATCCGTCAGCATGTTCACCACCTGGCTTCGCACAAGGGAGTATTTTCCGCCGGAGATCACCGCGACGTCGATCATGGATGTCAATGCGGAAAACAATTCGGCCATGCCGTCTTTCATCGGTTTCTTCGAGCGGGCCAACGTGTTGTCGAGATCGAACGCAATCAAATGCGCTCCGGAACATAGGTGGGCGACATCCACGTCGTTCCACCAAGGCACCGAAATATCCACCATGATCATTCCTTCCGCCCGAATACAATGAACAATATCGTAGCCCAAGAACCGCGCGACGCCCTGATATGGTAGAAGCCATGCATCAACTTCCTTGGGAATCCACCGTATACAGAAACCGTCACGGACGTGGCATGCGAACGCCCATGTTCGGCACACGACTGCCACGGTACCGCACCAGAAGCGGTATGTTCGACGATATGGTGGTGGCACAGATACGCAGGCTCAACGGAGCCTGGCCGGAGTTGATAGCACCGGTCCAGTTCGCGGTGGAGGACGTTCCGCCGTCCGACCCCGCCCCATGGGAGCCGAAACCGCGGTTGGGATCGCAATCATTCGCCGGCGATCACGGGACGCCTCCCCGCATCGTGCTGTACCGCATGCCCCTACAATCGCATGCGCGCAGCCGTATGGATCTGCAGTTCGCGATCCGTGACGAGGTGGTTTCACGTCTAGCTGAACTTTACGGGCGTCGTCCTGAGGAGATCGACCCCGAATGGGGTATGTGATCAACGAACAACGGTCATGTCGTTGTTGGAGAACACGGTTTCTCGGGCTTCCTTGAGGCTGACCGCACCCAGGACGGCGATTCCCGCCAGCTTCGCTTCGGAAACGTCCTGCTGTGTGATCCGCGCGTTCCACACCATGGCGCCATCCGGGTCGCTTAGGCTGACGGCAGCCACATCACCCTCATTGACGTCGGAAAGGTCCACCTTTGTGGACGTCTTAGACTTCAGGGTGATATCACGCTGATCGACCGGCTCTCCGTCTGCGTTGTACGCGGTCAGCGTAGCCGTCTTCTCATCATCCGCCACGTTGGCCACATCCACCAAGGCCGTGGCCTGATCCGGTATGGCCATGGCGGAGACCGTCATCGGCTCCACGGCATTGACCAGGGCGAAATCCGCCTGATCGCCATCGCCGTCATCCGTGATTCTGATCGCGGCGGAGATCGGTTCGTCAGCGCTTATGGAAAGGGCCTCGGCGCCCCCAGGAGCCTTCGACAAATCAATTACGGAGACCCTACCGCCCTCAAGCGTCTGCTGGTTGGCTTGCGTAGAGCCCTTCTCCCCGATCCAGGAAACCGTCACATCCGTGGTTTTGCCCGCATACACGTACACGGAGGCCGAATCTCCTTCGGAGATGCCGGACATTGCAAGGGTTTTGGCGGAAACATTATTGGGAGCCGAATAGTCCGATCCCTTTGGCGTCAACCCGTCCATGTCGATGGTCCTCACCACTGCGGCGATAGGCGCGTCGGTGCTCGATACGGATACGTACAACGCTTCCTGGTCCGGCGCCGCCGCGGCCAGATTCATGATGGATTCCGTTCCGGCTCCCACGGCCAGGGTCGAGCCGGTCGACAACGCCAAAGCACCGGATTTGTCCGCTCCCCAGACCCTCACCGTGACGGATGCGGCTTTGGATGAGGAATTGGCCACGACAAGCTGCTGCGTAGTCCCCGTTTTCGTACCGGCAACAAGGAACGTCTGCTCAAGCGCCGGCTGAATGCAGGAGACCGCCGAGACGCCCTTCAGATCGCCGTCCGTGGCCCAAGACATCACCGAAGACACGGAACCGGTACCGTCCGTCGCGGACAGCAGCCGTGTGTTCTGCAATTGCGAACCACCGTCAACAGAACCCGAGGCGATATACAGACTCTGCTGGGAATCGGAATCACGCTTCTCCACCGCCAGGGCGGAGGAATCGTCCTGAGCGCCGAAATCAAAGACCGACGAACGGAACACCGAGCCGAAGGCGCTGTATCTGGCCGATGATGCGATGTTTCCGTTAGACGCCTGATATTCGCTGTCGCCATACGAATCAGTGTCGGCTATGGTCATTCGTGCAGGACAGTACGTCGACACCTGACGCGGGCTGACCGTATGAGACACGGACGCGTTGGAGACCTCCGCGGAATCCGCCTTCAGCCAGGACGGTCTGAATATGCACGAACCAACCACCAAGGCCACGATGATCAACATGGAGCAAATGGCCAGAACAACACGCATGGCCGTGATGGAGCGGGAATGACGGCTCATTATTCCTCCTACTTGCGACGACGGATACGCGGGAAAGCCACCAGACAATACGCCGCTACGACAATTCCCATGCACCACAGCCATGCATGACGCCATACGCTCGACGTCGCGACGCTCAGACCGGAATCGTCGATCTGCTGGGTGGAAGCGTCCTGCACGGTCAATCGATAATACGTGCCCTCGTCGGTGCTCACCACGCTCTGTGTGCCATCCGATGCGCTGATATTGGAATTAAGCTGATCGCTCGCCTCTTCCTGGGTTTCGTTTTCGTCGGCACGAACGACATAGATCCCTCCGAAGCCCAGTTCGCTGAGACTGGCGATGGAATCGGCGTCGGCATTCGACAACAGCTGCGCGCAGGCCTCGGCTATGCTTGCGGAGGAATCGTCGGTACGTCCGACGACCATTTCCACACGCTGTGCGGGCGAGCTGTCGATCAGGTCGCCTCGTTTGGTACGCATGACGCTGTAATCAACGGAATCCACCGATTCCGCGCGAACGGCCAGTATGCGACGCCCCTCGCCCTGCGTGAGATAATCCGTGGCCACCATGGGCAGTCCGGAATCGCTCGTCTTCACTTGGGAGCGATCGAGAACGGCGTAATCGCAAAACATGCAAAGCGCCACCGAAATGGCCATGAGACCCACCAACAGGCCTCTTCCCACGCGGACGGCCACCGTCGACGCGGAGGATTCGCCATGGTCGAGCTCAACATCGCCGGAGGCTCTTTGACGGAGCATGACGAAACGTTGCACGGCACCGCCCGCAACCATGCAGACGCATGAGAACAATCCCAACATCGCGAATGCGACGCCCGGCAGAACCGAACCCGCCACCGGACCGTACTCATCCACCGACACGGCAACGCCTTCGGAAGCCAACGCCGTGACGAAACCCGCGATCGATGCGACCCACATCATACGGGACACACGAAGCACAAACGGCAGAAAAAGCGATGCCACGGCCAGCAATACGACAATCGCCAATAGCACGATGGCCGCGTACTCCCAAATGAAGTCAGGCTCCATGCTCAATCCGAAAGCCCGGGACAGGACGTCCGAGACATTGCCTATGACCGGGAAACCGTCATGCCGGGAGGACGGCAACATCACGCTACCGAAAATCTGACGCCAGGTGCCGTCCGACGCGAAACGAACCGCATTGACCAGAGTTGGCGCACAGACGAACGCGGCCGGCAGCGGAATCAACAGCAGGGACGCGCGACCGGAACGCACAAACAGCAGAAACGTCAGGAAAGTCAGCATCAGAGGCAGCAGCAGCTGCGGCTCGGATGCCACCACCGGAATGAAACACAGCGCGGCGAGCGCGGCGCTCTGCACGGACGCATGGGGAACGATCAGGTCTTCGGTGCGGTACATGCCCACGGCGCGGAAGGAAAAGGCGAAGGCGGCCGGCAGGAACATCATCACCGTCATCATCGGCACGTCGGCGTTCCGGTACACGCCCATGGAAACCGCCAGGGCAAACCATGTGAGGGAGCTCACGCAACGCACGGTGTCGGATCTGGTGAACACGCCCGCCAACGCCCAGAACGAGAGCACCATCAGCGGGGCGGACATGAAGAACACCAGGGAGACCGCGGAAGACACATGGCCTCCGGTGAACACCGAGAATACCAGCAGCATCAACAGCCACGGCGCGCTTGGCGCGCTGATTCCCGTTCCGGACGTGTACGCCCAGGAAGTGGTCGCGGCTTGCGCGAGCTGCGTGAAGCTCGCGTCGGTGGGCAACAGCGATTGCGCGTAGATGGAGGCTCCGGAGACCGCCGAGCGCAGCACGCCCCAATACGTGAATGCGATCCATCCGAACGCGACCACGGCGCAGACCAGAGCAAAACCCCATCGGCGCAGAAGCCTCGCACGCAGATGTTCCTTTTCGAGAGGACTGAGCACCATGGTGTTGCGCTGGTCGAAGAACGCATCGCGGCGATCACGCCATTGGCGAATCTGCTGACGCGAAGCCAGCAACGCGGACAACGACCGCAATGAGACCTTGCGTTGCCTGCGCAGCCTTGCCCTCGCACGCAGCGCGCCGCGGACATTCAACAACGATTTCCATGGCAAGGCAAGCTCGCAACAGGCCCTGTACGGCTGTTTGCGGGTCAAACACAGTATGCACATCCCCAGGGCTTTGAAGATGGACAACAGCCACAGCAGCGGCCACCAGGAACGATGCACGTCGGTGTAGTAGTACTTCGCCCTCGCCTCGAGAACGGACATATACGAGTCCACACGGGCGGCAGCATCCTCGACCGGCTGTCCGTTTTTCGTACGGATGCCGTCGAAACGCGCCCGTCTATGGGCGACGCGTGCCTGCGGAACCACGATCACGCGGCCTCCGCCCACACAGATGCGCCGGCACAGATCCATGGACTCGGCGAAGGTACCGAACCACGAATCGGCGCCCTCCCAGGAATGCAACGTCTGGAGCGGGACCAACGCACCGGCCAGGGAAACGGACATCACATCCTGACGGCCGTCATACTGCTCCTGATCCGGCTCGCCATCCACCACCAAGGACGCGACGGTGTGACGTCCCGCGAACCTTCCGACGTTATGCAGGCTTTCGCCTTGCCAATCCAATTGCTTGGCGCCGAGCAACGACGCGGTCGGAGTGTTTCTCCAGGCATCCAGCAGATGTTCGAGGCAGAGATCGTCCGCCGGACGTGAATCGTCATGGAGCATCCACAGGGCACGAATCCTGTGATCGGGGTTAATCTGCCCGAAAGCGCGGGACACCGCGTCCGAAAACGAGGCGGCCCCCTTCACCGAAACCAGCACGACACGCACCGTTTTGCTTTCGGGCATCCGCGTGATGACACCCGCCGGAGAGGGAATCACCTCGAACGTCAATTCCATCGGCTCCCGCACATGACCGGCGCAATCCGCCACGACAATGGTCCCCGGCAGCACACGTTGCGCAAGCACCGCCGCGAACGTGGAAGGCAGAAAACGCACATCATCCTGCACCGTGATCACAGACGCAACCGACGGGTCAACATCCTGCCTGTGCGAATACGGCCTGCCGTTGAGTTGCTCGGTCACGATTCTCTGAATATCGCTGCTGGCAATTGAATTCATAGACTTAAGTGTACGCACGGGCCTTGCCGTACGTCACGCCCGCTCCTTATGTTCCTTCTTGTACCGACGGCGTTCGCGCTCGCTCATTCCACCCCAGATACCGAAACGCTCATCATGGTCGATGGCCCATTTCAAACACTGCTCGCGGACTTCGCACTGCGCGCACACGCGCTTCGCGTCTCTGGTGGATCCACCCTTTTCAGGGAAAAAAGCCTCCGGATCGGTCTGCGAGCACAATGCCCTGTGCTGCCAGGACACATCATCATCCCGCTTGAACAACCCCCACAGTTCGGCAAGCGGATCTTCGGAAGGCTCATTCATCACGCCCCACATGCGCCCTTCCTCTCCTACATGTGTATATCAAGCAAGGACTAGATTACACATATGCGAATCGCTTTTGTCAAGTTTCGCCGTGTCAATAACCCGTATCGCCCAATGATTATGCTAAGGACCCGGCATGCCGTTCATGCGTTTCCAGACGGATTCAGTGAAAATTCAGGCAATACCCCTATATTCCCTTGTTTTGGTACTGTTATGGTCTAGGAGCGCCCGTTTTGGCGGCGCAAGTATTTGAGAATCAGGAAGGCAACACCGTGACAAACTCCCCCACCGGCAACAAGCTTCCTAATATCAACGGTTTGCGCGATGTTCAACCGCGGCACAGCCTCGGATACCGTGTGCAGCATCGAGCCAGAACCGTGGTGGCATCCATCATCACCGCGATGCTGGTGTTCTCCGGAACCGCGGCCGCGGCCACCTGGATGGACGTGAACAGCATCATTCAAGACAACAAGGTCGCGGTCATCAGCCAAGGCTCGCTGAATTCCGACGAGTCGATCATCGATCCGAATTCCGGCAAACCCATCGAATTCGTGGTGATAGGCCAGGATTCGCGAGACGGCGAGGAGAACATGTCCATCGGCGGCGGTGAAGACACCGAAGGCAACCATCAGGCCGACACGACCATGGTGGTGCAGATCTCCGCAGACCGTTCGACGATCAATCTCGTCTCCATTCCGCGCGACTCACTGGTCGACGTGCCGCAATGCGTCACCTCGAACGGCACCATCCCGGCCCAGTACAACGTGATGTTCAATTCGATATTCGCCGGAGCCTACAGCACCGGCGGAGACCTCGCCTCGGCGGCAAGCTGCACGTTGAATGCGGTGAACAGCCTCACCGGCCTTGATATCCAGAACTTCATCGTCGTGGACTTCGCGGGACTGGTCAAGATGGTCAACGCCATCGGAGGCGTTGACCTGTGCGTGTCACAAGACATCGACGACCCATACACCGGCCTTCAGCTTACCAAGGGCCTGCAGCATCTCGATGGCCTTCAGGCCACGCAGTACGCCCGCACCCGATACTCGCTGGGCGATGGATCGGACACGGCAAGAACCACACGCCAGCAATATCTCATCAAACAGCTGATGAACCAAGCCCTGAGCAAGAACCTGTTCACGGACGCATCCCAGCTATATCAGCTGGCCAAATCGGCGTTGCAGTCATTGAACATCTCCCAGGGCATGGCGGACACCGCGGCGCTGGCCGGTCTCGCCATGAGCCTGAAGAACTTCAATCTGACCAACCTCAATTCGCAAACCGTGCCCGTGGTCGCGGCTCCGTCCGATCCGAACCGTTCGGTATGGGCCGACAACGCCGATGAAGTGTGGGCCAAGCTGCGTGAGGGAAAGCCGCTCTATGGTTCCGACGAGGCCGCCGAATCCACCGACAGCACCACGGAATCCACCGAAGCCGACGCCGGCGCGACGGATGAATCCGCCCAAACCGACGGCGCGCAGACCGATGCCACCGATACCCAGACCGAGGCCGCGGAGACGCCCGACCCCAACACCGGGCTGATCACACGTGCGGACGGCACCCTGATCGATCCGAACACGGGAGGAACCGTCGATCCGGAGGACGGTTCCATCCACGATGCGACCACCGGCCAGTACATAGGCATCGCGGACCGTTATCTTAACGTGACGGTATGTGCAGTTCCGGCAGAGAACTGAACCGCGACCAACTGATATCGTCCCTGCACGGTGCAGACAGTGTAGGGACGACTTTTTGGAGGAAGAATGAGCGAAGAGACCGACGGCGCGATGGGCTCGCCACCGAGCTTTATGCCGGCTGCCGGACGTAAGAAGTCCGCATCACAGTCGGCGGCCGGAGCATCATCATCCGCACGTGGCGTCGGACAGAAGGTTCCCAGCTTCTCACCCGCGTCCAAGCCTTCGCGCACATCATCACGGCAGTCTTCCGCCAAGCAGACCTCCCGAACCGCGGGAACGTCTTCTGGCGGCACTCCCGTGGAAGCCTCCGCAGGCGACGCGCCGAGAAGCTTTCGTCCCTCGTCCCGTCCTTCCCGTCCAAGCAGGTCCTCCTCCAATATTTCAGGCGCACGCGGCGCGCAGTCGCCGGCTGCATTCCCTCCCCCGGCGAAGCAGCAACCCCGGCGCGTTCGGCAATCCTCATCCGCGCTCAGGCAATCGCCGAAGGCCACGAAGCCGCAAAACAACGTCCGGCAACGTCCGGCGACGACCCCTGGCATATCCTCCTACATCTCCCGTGCGGGGAACCTCGGCAAGGGCATGCGCGGGGGCGTCGGAGCGGCACATAAAACACGCAATATCGGCAAAATCATCCTTTGCTCATTGCTGGCGTTGCTTCTCGCTTTCGGATTGTCCGTCTTCTGCACGTGGAATTGGATCGACGGCCAGCTCAACAAAACCTCCTGGCTCACATCAAAGGCAAACACATCCGGAGAAAGCTGGCTGATTCTCGGCTCCGACGAACGCGACGGCACCGTTGGAGACACCGGGGACATCACCGGCTTCAGAACGGATACCATTCTTGTGCTCACCAAACCGGAATCCGGCCCTTCCTCGCTGATTTCCATTCCTCGCGACTCGCTCGTGGAAATCGATCAGACCTATATGAAGATCAACGCCGTGGCACAGCTCTACGATGGGAAGCAACTGGTCAATGAGGTGGAGGACATCACCGGACAGAAAATCGATCACGTGGCCATGGTGCAGTTCGGGGGCCTGATCAATGTGGTCGACGCATTAGGCGGCGTGGAGCTCTGCTACGACCAGGATGTGGACGACCCCTACTCCGGTCTGACATGGTCTTCCGGATGCCATACCGTCGACGGCAACACCGCACTGGCGTTCTCCCGAATGCGCTATGCCGACGCGCAGGGGGATTTCGGCCGTGCGGCGAGACAGCGCCAGGTGATCAGCGCAATCGTCAAAAAGGGCGCTTCACGGCAGACCCTGCTCAATTTCGGCAAGGTGAAGAAAGTCGCGGAATCCGCCCTGGGGTCCGTGACCGTGGATGAGGACGCGTCCACTTCCTCCCTGCTGCACATGGCTTTGGCCTTCAAAAGCGCTTCCAGCGATGATGGCATTTCCGGAAGCGTATATTGGACGGACCCGGATTATTACGTTGACGGCGTTGGCTCCAGCGTGCTCCTCGATAACGAGAGGAATCTCCAGCTCTTTTCCGAACTCGCCGATGGCACCCATGAGGCAGGCACCGTCGGAACGCTCGCGGAGCAGCAGTAAACGCTCTCAAAGGATGTGGATAACCCGCGTTCTCCGACCACAGGAGCGCTTTCAGCTTGATTCGCGCGGCCATGCCGGTTCAGGCTGGTGTCATGTATGGTTCCAAAGGATTCCGCAACGGCGCCGCAGGCCGCAGGCGTTTTGACGACAGACAGTTGTCTCTGATCAGTTGGTCGACTCCCCTGCTCGTCCAACTGGTCATGCTTGTCATGATGTGCGCGCAGGGGCACTGGATGTATGTGGCCATGCTGGTGCCGGGATTGCTGGGCAGCGCCACCACCCTTACCATAATGGTCGTCAGAATGCGCGCCGACGGACAGCGAAACCCGCAAAACCCTGATTCCGCCGATTCGAAATCCATCACGGAAAACCATACGTCAGTTCTTTCGGATACGCATGCGTACCCGTTCGATCAGCTCGCGCATACATGCTTCGAGGAACTGCATGGCATACCTATCGAAGCCACGACATGGAGGTATTTCGTCCGCGGCTGGCTCCAAAGCGATCCGCTCTGCGCCATCGGAACCTGCATGAGGTCGGGGCAACAGACGGAATTCTCCATAGACCTGGCCCGCGCGGGCCCCCATGCCATGGTGGCCGGAACCACAGGGTCCGGAAAATCCGAGCTTCTGATCAGTTGGTGCATGGCATTGGCCACGGCTTACAGTCCGGACAGACTTCACTTCGTGTTTCTGGATTTCAAGGGCGG
The DNA here is from genome assembly GCA_963590945.1 of Dysosmobacter segnis. Classification (GTDB taxonomy): domain Bacteria; phylum Actinomycetota; class Actinomycetes; order Actinomycetales; family Bifidobacteriaceae; genus Bifidobacterium. The sequence goes on along the minus strand of CAVAQZ010000007.1, from coordinate 30,389 downwards.
ATCCACGTTCAATGCGCTGGAACGGCTCCCCCATACGATAGGCAACGTATGCGACCTCGACCTTTCCCATGCGGTACGCGCCCTGAACGCAATCGAACTGGAACTTCTCCGCAGAGAGACCCTGGTAAGCGAACACCGCGTGTCCAGCTTCGACAAGCTGCCCTCTCCGCCAGCCCGGCTGGTGGTCGTGATCGACGAGTTCCACGCCCTGCGCGATCTCCTGCCCGACTACATGCGGCGTCTGAACCGTCTGGCGTCCCTGGGACGGTCATTGGGCATGCATCTGATCGTCTGCACGCAGAATCCCATGGGACAGGTGCATGCCGACATGAAAGCGAACATATCGTTGAACATATGTCTGCGCGTGACCGACCACATGCAATCCATGGAGCTCATCGGCATGCGCGACGCCTCACTGATTCCGCCGAACGCCCCCGGAGCGGCCTACTGCAACGATGGATCTCGCACGACCGCATTCCTCTGCAGCGCGGTACAAGATGTGACGCACCTGGTGGCTTCCGTCAACACGGCGGCACGATTCTGCGGCTACGCAAAACCGCAGCCGCTCTTCTCGGCGCCCCTTGCGCGATGCGTAGACCCGAGCGACCTGCATGCGGAAGAGAACCCGCCATGGCACAGCATTCCCTTCGCCCTCAAAGACGACGGCGTGCTCATCTCCACAGCGTATCTGGACGTCTCGCGGGGAAACACCGCAATCATCGGACGGCACGGCAGCGGCAAGACCAATCTGATGCTGCATTGCGCCAGCTGGCTGTACGACACCGGTCGATGCGCGATCCGATTCACCCGGAAAGAGGACAACCACTACGTCACCGACAACGGCACGGAATATGACCGCAATGAACGAACCATCTGGTTCGTCGATGACGCCGATGATCTGCTCAATCCCTTCTCCACGGACGCCGAGGCCGCATCATTGTCCAAAGCGATCGCCGACACGTCCATCACCGTGATCGCCGCTTTGGAAAAGCCTGTATCCGCGGCGACGGACCGTTGCGACACGCGAATAGTGTTTCCGTCCGGAGACCGGCCGAACGATCTCATGCTCGGCATTCCACGGTCGATCCTGGACGGGATTTCCCCTGACGAATATTCCGTCGAAGGTCGCGGCGTGCTGATTCGTCAGGCCACGGCAAGTCTCGTGCAATGCGCATGTTTCCGCGGATTCTAACGCTTCATCGAATTGTTTTCCCAAAAACTCTTGAAAAATCGTTCGATTCGTGGTTATCTAAATAACAGATCAGATGCCAAACATGGCAAGAGGAAGGCAATTACATGAGTAGTGCTTTTGATTGGCGCGCCAAGGCCGCGTGCCGCGACAAGGATCCGGAACTGTTTTTCCCGGTAGGCAACACCGGTGCCGCCTATCAGCAGATCGAGGAGGCCAAAGCCGTTTGCCGTACCTGCAAGGTGATTGACGCGTGCCTGAAGTGCGCGCTCGACACTAATCAGGACTATGGCGTCTGGGGCGGTCTGAGCGAGGATGAGCGTCGCGCCCTCAAGCGTCGCGCCATGCGCGCGCGCCGTTCCCAGGCCATGCAGATGCAGGTCTGACATCAGACGACGAAAGTGGCTTACACGATGGTGGCCGGTCGGATTCCCTTATGAATCCGACCGGCCACCATCGTTATTCCGTCCACTGGCCCATCGAGCGGGACGCGGACTAGTCCTGCGCCGCGCGCAGCTTCATATCAAGCACGACCCTGGTGCCTCCCCCACGGCGCGGCGACCAGCGAACGGTGCCGCCGAAGTCGTTGGTGACGAAGGTATTGATGATCTGCGTGCCGAGTCCGGAACCGGAGGAACGGGCCATGCCGTCATGCTCCTCGTTGTCGAGACCGGTTCCGTCGTCTTCCACCACGACATTGAGATTGTTGCCGCCACGCCCCACGGAGATCGTGATATGGCCGTCTTTACGTCCCTCGAATCCATGTTCGACGGAATTGGTGATCAGCTCGGTGAGCACCAACGAAAGCGGCGTTGCGTCCTGTGCGGGCATCATGCCGAATTTGCCGATGAAGTTGATGTCGATGTTCTGGTCGCGCATGGTGGCCAGATCGACGGCCATCTTGAGCAGGCTTGAGATGACCTTGTCGTAATCCACGATCTCATCGGCCGTCTGGCTCAACCCCTCATGGACCATGGCTATGGTCTGCACGCGGCGTTGCGCCTCCCTGAGCTCCTTCTTGACCTCTTCGGACTTGGTCTTGCGCGCCTGCAGCCGCAACAGGGCAGATACGGCCTGAAGATTGTTCTTCACACGATGGTGGATTTCCGAAATGGTGGCGTCTTTGGTCTGCAGTTCCTTCTCGCGTCTGCGCAATTCGGTCACGTCACGGCACAGCACTATGCTGCCGACGCGGCCATTCGAATCCATCAGCGGCAGCGAACGCATGGACACGGCCGACTTGTTGGCGTCAAGTTCGGAATCGACCGCCGCCTTTCCGCTCAGCACCAACGGCAACGTCTCCAGAACCGGATCGTTCTCATGCAGCAGCTTCGTGCCGATCTCGCTCAGATACTCCCCCTGCATGGTGATCACCGAACCGAGTCGACGGAAGCAGCTGATCGCATTCGGAGACGCGTAACGCACGATGCCGTCGACGGTGAGCACGATGAACCCATCCGCCACGCGCGCGTTGTGACGCTGGTTCATGATGGGATTGAGGTACGGGAACTGTCCACGCGGAATCATTTCATACAGCTGCTTTCCCGCGCTGATGCTTTCGGATTCGTAGCGACCGTTCGACTCGCGGGTGGCCATGTTGGTCTCACGGACCACGAGACCGAGCGTCTTGCCGTTATGACGCACCGGTGCGTACACGTTGCATACGGTTGAATTTCCCACAGCGCGCAGCACCGTGGAACGGAACACGGATTCGGACTCCATCGCCGCGTCGAGTTCCGTGCTCATCTCGTCCGAAATGACATCGCCCACCATATCGTCCGTGCGTAGACTCATCACAGTGGATGGACGGCACTGTTCGGCGATGATGTACTTGCCTTCGCCGTTCTGTAGGATGAGCAGCAGATCGGCAAAACTCAGATCAGCGATCACCTGCCAGTCCGCCACAAGATGGTGGAGCCACTCGCGATCGTCGTCATCGAAATCAGGGCGCGTCGCCAGAATGTGTGAGAAATCAGCCATACGCTCCATCATACGCAATTCATGCGAGGTTGGAGGCGACACGGCGACGACTTTCCGGAAAACGATTGTCATATATCCAATAGTTACGGTAACGTAGGTTACGGTTCCGTAAGTTACAGTGGAGGAAGGCTCATGTCGAAACCCACAGAAGCCCAGATCGAACAGAAACGCGCCGCCCTGGCGGCGATGAACGAGGAGGCGACGCAGGCGAAAGCCGACGCGATCCGCGTGAAGGCGCGCAACAAGGCGGAGAACATTCGTCGCAAGGCGGATGAGAAAGCCAAGAAGGCGATCGCCAAGGGCGAACTCCGTGCGGCGAAGGTTGAAGGAATCGTCCTGCCGGAGAAAGAGCGAAAAATCCGCCTCGACGTGCATGGCAGACCGAAACCGGCCATGCGAGGCTGGATTCACGCGGCAGCCACCCCCCTGGCCTGCGCGGCCGGAATCGTGCTCATCTGCCTGGCGCATGGAGCCGGGCTCAAATGGGCCTGCGCGGTCTTCATGACCTGCTCGCTGGTGCTTTTCGGCAACTCCGCCTGCTACCACCTGGGAGACTGGTCCCCGAAGGTCACCGATGTGCTGCGGCGCATAGACCACATGAACATCTTCCTGCTCATAGCCGGCACGTACACGCCCGTGTCCTTCGCGCTCGAACCGTTCTGGCGCAATTCGATCATCGCCGGAATGTGGGCATGCACCATCGTGGCCCTCATCATCCATGTCATTTGGATCAACGCGCCACGCTGGCTATACGTGCTCGTCTACATCGTCTTCGGCGTTTCCGGCGTGGCTTTCATGGGGCTGTTCTGGATATCGCCGTTCGCGGGACCGGCCGTGGTGGTGCTGCTGGCTTCCGGAGGCGCCTGCTACATCGCGGGAGCCATCGTCTACGCGTTGCGCAAACCCGACCCCTGGCCGAAGGTGTTCGGCTTCCATGAGATCTTCCACTCGGGAACCGTGGCCGGATACGCATGCCACATGGTCGCCATCTACATGGTGATCGTGCAGCTGTGGCCATCCGCCGTCTAGAATCGCTCATATCGGCAAAGGCCATACGAAAGAATCTCGAAACATAAGGAAAGGGTGTTGGCGCGTCCATGATTCCGATGCGCCAACACCCTTTCCGCAACCGTCGTTCGAAGCCGTTGCGGGCTATCTCACACCAGCGGCTTCGATTCCTTGATGGTCACGGAAATCTCGCGACCGTTCGGAGCCGTGTACGACACGGTATCTCCGGCGTGCGATCCCTTGATGGCCGCGCCGATCGGGGACTCGGGGCTGATGATGTCGTAATCCGTTGCGATGGACAGATCACGAGTACCCAGCACATACACCTTCTCACGACCGTTGATATCGAGCGTCACCACCGATCCGTCCGCGACTTCACCCTCCTTGGGAGCGGTCAGGATCTTCGCGTTGCGCAGCTTGACGGTCAGCTCCTCGATACGGCCCTGATTCACGCGCTGGGCCTCGCGGGCGGCCTGATACCCACCGTTCTCGCTCAAATCGCCTTCGGCCCGGGCTGCGGCCACCTTGGAAAGAATCTCGTCACGATACTCGCCCTCACGCCAAGCGAGCTCTTCCTTCATCTTGTCGTAAGCTTCCTGCGTCAGCAGAAGCGTTTTCTCTTCGGCCATGTTGACCTCCTTGACCTTGGAAACAATCCGCCGCTCAGCGGGTGGAGATGATGTCGATCACGAACACCAGGGTGTCGGTGCCGCCAATGCCCGCCTGCGGGACGCCACGGGAACCGTAGCCGTACTCCGGCGGAATGGAGACAACCAGACGGGAGCCGACGTTATGGCCCGGAACCGTCTGGTCCCAGCCCTTGATGACCTGGCCGACGCCAATGCCGAAGCTTGCCGGCTGGTGACGGTCGAAACTGGAATCGAACGGATCCTCCTTGCCCCAGACAACACCATGATAGTTGACGGTAACGGTGTCTCCCCTACGAACCATAGGACCGTCACCCTCATGCAGCTCCACGACCTTCAGACCGGCCGGAGCCGTTTCAGACGGGAATTCGATGGTCGGACGATCGCCGAACTCGACGTTGACTACAGGCATTTCAGACGCCATGGTAAACCTCCTTTAAAAGCACAATGCCACCTAGACTAGCACCAAACACCGCTAGCATTCAACGACATTGACGGCCAAACCGCCCTTCGACGTCTCCTTGTATTTGGCCATCATGTCTTCGCCGGTATCCTTCATGGTTTTAATCGCCTGGTCAAGACTCACGATATGCGTGCCATCCCCCAGCATGGCCATGCGCACCGCATTGATGGCGGTGTTCGCGGCCATGGCGTTGCGTTCGATGCATGGAATCTGCACCAGACCGCCGACCGGATCGCAGGTCAACCCAAGATTGTGCTCTATGCCGATCTCGGCGGCGTTCTCCACCTGCTGCGGAGTACCGCCCATCACCGCGCACAAACCCGCCGCGGCCATGGAACACGCCGTGCCGACCTCGCCCTGACATCCAACCTCAGCACCGGAAATCGAAGCGTTTCGCTTGAACAGATATCCCACGGCGCCGGCGGTAAGCAGAAAGGTGATGACGCCGTCCTCGTTGGCCCGATCCACAAAATGCCAGTAATAATGCAATACAGCCGGAATGATGCCGGCCGCACCGTTCGTCGGTGCGGTGACGATACGGCCGCCGCCGGCGTTCTCTTCGGAAACGGCCAACGCGAACAGATTCACCCACGCCGCATCGGACGATTCAAGCACCGCGTCCGCGCGACGCCTATCCCGCCCAAGCACATCACTGTTTGAAGCAAGCCTGGCATACATCTTCGGAGCCCTTCGCGGCACATCAAGACCCCCGGGCAACACGGCCTGGCTCGTATGGCACCCATGCTGCACGCAACGACGCATCACACGCCAGACATTGTCGAGCTCGCTGCGAACCTGCACGGCGGATCTCATGGACGTTTCATTGGCCCATACGATATCGGCGACGCTCATATGATGCTCGTCGCATAATGCGATCAGCTCATCGCAAGTGGCGAAAGGATACGGAACACGCGAATCGACCTCAATGGAGGAGTCATTCTCCTGATCCGCGAACGACGTTCCCGCGGGCGGCTTCTCGTGAATGCCTATCATCAGATCGTCGACGGCGCCCTGCCGCACGAAACCACCGCCGATGGAATACCACACCTGTTCCTCGACCAGATTGTCGTGCGCGTCAAACGCCTGGAAACGCATGCCGTTGGGATGCGCCGCCATGCGGTGCCACACATCCATCACCACATCATGGGCGTAGTCGAAACGGATGCGATGCGTACCGTTGAGCATGAGTTCGCCGCTGCTCTCGCATTCCGACCGAATGGCGCTCATATGGTCGGTATCCACGCTTTGAGGGACGTTTCCCTCCAGTCCGGCCACGGCGGCCCTGTCGGTGCCATGGCCAAGGCCCGTCAAGGCAAGGGAACCGTACAACACGGTCCTCACACGACTGACCCTGCTCAGCGTTCCGTGCTTTTCCAACGATGCGGCGAATCTGCTGGCCGCGACCATCGGGCCGACGGTATGCGACGAGCTTGGCCCGACGCCAATCGTGAACATCTCAAGGACACTGAACATACGATCGTTTCCCTTTCGGTCGCCACGGCCGTCGCAAGCCGTCAGTATAACGCGGAGAACATGGAAATCATGATAATCAGCCCGAAGACCGCCGCAACGACCTCCACGCCCAGCATGGCCAAGGCCGCACCCTTGCGATTACCGAGCTTCACATCGAACAGCTTGGCGAACAGAAACGCCACGAATCCAAGCGCGGCACCGTTGACCGCCAACGAAACGACCTGACCATTCGTCAGTACATCGCTTCCCACTTTGACCAGCACCGAATTGAAGGTCGTGGTGAGCACCAGGGCGTTCCATACGCCGTAGCCGATCAGGCCAACGGCCGCGTAGGCGAACGGGCGGAGCTTCCCACGCATACGGAGCGTGAACGACTCGGCGCACCACAGCAACGCGAATCCCACCACATAGGCGAACGCCACCGCCAGAAACACCGTTTCAAGGGCCAGAGGAACCAACGCGACCGCGTTTTGCAACAAGGTGAAGTACAGCGGGGAGCATACCATCACGCCGATGGACAGCACTCCGGCAGCGATAATAGCTTGGGAGAGCATCAGGGGAATCTGCGTATCGGGCTGTTCGGTCACCGGTTTGATATCTTTCGACGCCATGTCACATCCGTTCAGTCGGGTTCAGAGGTTATCAACGTCCGACAGTGTAATAACGGTTTGTTTCATGCATGCTATTGCAAATGCATGAGACACGGCCAAGTGCCCCCAGCGGGACTCGAACCCGCAATCCGAAGAGGTCGATTTTAAGTCGACTGCGTATACCGATTTCGCCATGGGGGCCTTGCGACGGCCCATCAGACCGACGCGAAGCCATTATGCCACGTCAACGCGCGGCAAGCAATTTCCTGCCGTAATCCAACACGATGCCGTCGAGCAGGCCATGCTCGCTGGCCATGAACGCATCGATCTTCTGACCGTGGTCGGCAAGGGCCGCTTCCGACACCTTGGCAAGCACGCGGTTCCATACGAGCGCCCCGCCGCCGACCACGTCGACGCGGCCCGGATGGATGGTCTTGTACGTGAGTCGTTCCTCACGGGGCATACGCAGGAACTTGTCGTCAACCGCGTAGGCGTCTTCCAGCGAACAGCTGGCACCATCCACCGCGGAATGATCATATTCCGTCAGGCCCATGGCCAAGGCCGTCATGGTGGTCACCGTGCCGGACACGCCGATGATGGTGCGGGCCTTGCCCGCGGGAACCGTTTTGAACGCCTCGTCGATGTGCTCGTCGATATCCACGATGGCCTGCGCGATCTGCTCGTTGGTGGGCGGGTCGTTCTTCAGGTGGCGCTCGGTCATACGCACGGAGCCGATGTTCATGGAGAACGCGGCCTGGACCTGAGTGATCGGATGGCTCACGCCGTCGCCGCCCAGGACCAGTTCCGTGGAGCCTCCACCCAGATCGACCACAAGATACGGCGCTTCGACGTCTCGTCGAACGATGCTCGTCGCTCCGAGGAAACTCAGATCGGCCTCTTCGGTTCCGGGAATCACCTCCGGACGCACGCCAAGGATCCTTTCGATGTTGTCTTCGAATTCCTCACGGTTTTCGGCGTCGCGTGTGGCCGACGTGGCGACGAACCGGATGCCGTCCACCGGATGTTCGGCGAGGACGTCGGCGAATTCGCGCGCGGCCCCGTAGGCCCGTTCCAACGCCTCATCCGCGAAACGATGGGTCTTGTCAACATCCTGCCCGAGTCGAATCACACGCAAAATGCGCGGCACGATGTCTTCCACATCGTCCTCGGTCACCCGAGACACCTTCAGACGGATGGAATTCGTGCCGCAATCAATGCCGGCGACGGTAACGGACTTCATATCGATCCTCCTCCGATTCGATTCCAACGGATGTTTTGTTTGTGTTTGGGTCAGTCTTCATTCTCGATCGTGCAGCGGCACACCTGCGGATCGAACTCATGCTTGATGGCGGACGCGGCCAAGTCTCCAATCGGGTTGGCCCCCTCGCCCATCACCAGCGTCTGCGCCAGCAAGGCATGCAGGCATTTGACACGCACGGGCATGCCACCCGCGCTGGTTCCTTCGATGTGCTCCTCACCGTCCTCCATGGCCACCGCTATCTCGTGGCGGAAAGCGAGATACAACTCATGGGCACGCTCATAATCGGCCTTGATCCGATCGTCCTCGGCCAGCAGATCGTTGTATTCCTTCATCTTGCCTTCGGCCTCGATATGCGAGATCGCCTTGACGGCTTCGGGACCGGTCAGATAACAGGTGGTCGGGAAGGGAACGCCTCCCGGCAGCAACGGTCTGGTCACCACCGCCAACGGCCTGCCGCACACGCAGCGTGCGCCCACGGCCACCATACCTCGCGGATAACGCCCGAGTTGCTTCTCGACGATCGCGATGTCTTCATCGGTGGCCGGATGGGCGAGAATGTTCTTCGACAGTTCCCTGGCCTGTTCGACGATGGTCTTGTCCTGTGCCACTTACTGATCTCCTGACTGCTGTTCGTTGTTTTGGTTGTTGTTTTGGTCGTTTTGTCCGTCGTCCTGACCGTTTTCCTGGACGTTTTCCTGCGATTCCGTCTGCCCGCTCGCATCCGTTTCGTCCGATTGGTCCGCCTGCTTGAACGAATAATCCAGTTCCTCGTACCACGGCAACGACGTCTTCTGCGATTCGCCGTCGGAAGCGCTGGATTCGTCCGCGCTCTCACCCGTCACCGCCTCCGGATGCAGCACACGAATGGCCTGCTCGCCGGGGAAGACGAATCCCAGCCGATCCCTGGCCTGGGCTGTCACGTACGCCTTGTCATCCCAACGGGAGATGTTGTTCTCAAGTTCCTGTTTTTGCGCTACGAGCGAAGCCTCCTGTTTTTTCAGGCCGTTCAGCTCGGAAAGATTCAGCGCATACGTATGAAACGTGGAAACGAGTTGGATGGTTCCCAAAGCCACAATAAATACCGACACGAAGAACGCGACCGGCCCTGCGCCGGCGCTCCTCGACGTCTTTTTCCTACGTGTCTTTGAACTCATAGCAACGAAAATACCCGTCGCATTCGACGAGGAACACGACGGGTATCTTCCGTTAGCGCCTATTTACGCGCACACGCTCACTTGGCGATGTACTTCTTGCATGCCTTGAAAGCGGTGTAGCCGGCGTACTGAGCGGTGGAGCCGAGCTCCTCCTCGATCTCGAGCAGGCGGTTGTACTTGGCAACGCGCTCGCCACGGGCCGGGGCGCCGGTCTTGATCTGGCCGGTGTTCTTTGCCACGGCCAGGTCGGAGATGGTGGTGTCCGGGGTCTCGCCGGAACGGTGGGAAACCATGGAGGTGAAGCCGTTCTTGGTGGCCAGTTCGATGGCGTCGAGGGTCTCGGTGACGGTACCGATCTGGTTCAGCTTGACCAGCAGGGAGTTGGCCGCGCCGAGCTCGATGCCCTTGGCCAGACGTGCCGGGTTGGTGACCAGGAGGTCATCGCCGACGAACTGCAGACGGTCGCCGAGCTTGGCGGTGATGGCGGCCCAGTCTTCCCAGCCTTCTTCCTGGAACGGATCCTCGATGGAAACGATCGGATACTCGTTGATGAGGTTCTCGTAGAAGTCGAGCATGTAGCCGGCCTCGCGGTCCTCACCTTCGAAGTGGTACTTGCCGGTCTCCTTGTTGTAGAACTCGGAGGAAGCCACATCGAGGGAGATGCCGATCTGCTTGCCCGGCTCGTAACCGGCGGCGGAGATGGCGTCCATGATGTAGTTCAGGGAGTCCTTGTTGGACTTCATCTTCGGAGCGAAGCCGCCCTCGTCGCCCAGACCAGTGGCCAGGCCTTCCTTCTTCAGGACGTTCTTCAGGGTGTGGTAGACCTCGACGCCTGCGCGCAGGGCCTCGCTGTAGGTCTCGAAGCCGTACGGGGAGATCATGTACTCCTGGATGTCGGTGGCGAAGTCGGCGTGAGCGCCGCCGTTCATGATGTTCATGTTCGGAACCGGCAGGATGTGGCCGTTGGTGCCGCCGATGTAACGGTACAGCGGCTGGCCCGCGGACTCGGCGGAGGCATACAGAGCAGCCAGGGACACGCCGAGGATGGCGTTGGCGCCCAGACGGCCCTTGTTCGGGGTGCCGTCGAGCTCGATCATGACCTCATCGAGGGCGCGCTGATCGGAAGCGTCCATGCCAATGATCTTCGGAGCGATCTCTTCGTTCACAGCCTTGACTGCGTTGAGAACACCCTTGCCCATGTACACGGACTTGTCGGCATCGCGACGCTCCCAAGCCTCGGCTTCACCGGTGGAAGCGCCGGACGGAACGAGGCCCAGGCCCTGAGCACCGTCTTCGGTGTCGAGAACGACCTGAACGGTCGGGTTGCCGCGGGAATCGAGAATCTGACGCGCGTAAACGCTTTCAATTACTGCCACAACTACTCCTTATAAACGTTAGGTTGTGATGACATTGCCTAGAATAGTGCGTTTTATGGACGTATGGCAACTTTTCGACACGTCGCATGTTAGCGCTCACATATCTGTGTCGGAAACAACGTCGGACGCTCATCCACGCGGTTGCGGCCTCCAATCCAAATCGTCGAGCAACTGGCTCGTCCAGCCAACCACCTCGTCCGAACTCATCGGCTTGGATCCAAGCGATCCCGCGAACGGCGTCGGAATGATATACGTCTTGGTCACGGGACGGTACTGAATGCCCTTGTAGATTCTGGCCATACGCATCTGGACGGATTCGCGCGGCTCGAACTTCGCGACACGAACGTTACGCCCTTGCGCGATGATCTCGGTTATGCCCAGCCTTCTCGCCTTGAAACGCAGACGCGCCACGTCGAACAAAGCCTCGAATTCCACGGGGGGCTTGCCGTAGCGGTCCTTGAGCTCGTCGCGCAGTTCGGCGAGGTCCTCCTCGGTGCGCGCTCCGGCCAACTTGCGGTATGCCTCCAGGCGCAACTTGTCCGAATCGATGTAATCGACCGGAATGGACGCTTCGATGGGCAAATCGATGCTGACGGCGACGGATTCCGCACGCTCCGGCTCCTTGTAACGCTCGACCGCCTCGGAGACCATGCGGACGTACAGGTCGAAACCAACCCCCTCGATATGCCCGCTCTGCTCATCTCCCAAGAGATTGCCCGTGCCACGCAGCTCAAGATCCTTCATGGCCACGTCGAAGCCGGAACCCAATGAAGTGTTCTGGGCGATGGTGGTCAGACGGTCGTGCGACTGCTGCGTCATGGGCTTGGTCGGATCGTACAGGAAATACGCATACGCACGTTCCCTGCCGCGACCGACGCGTCCACGCAGCTGATGCAGCTGGCTCAGGCCGAAACGGTCGGCATGGTCGACGATCAACGTGTTCGCGTTGGAGATATCCAGACCCGTTTCGATGATCGTCGTGCAGACCAGCACGTCGATGTCGCGATGCCAGAAATCACGGATCACGCCATCAAGCTGCTTCTCCCCCATCTTGCCGTGCGCTATGCCGACATGCGATTCGGGAACCAGCTCATGGATCTTCGCGGCGACGGACGCGATGTCCTGAACACGGTTGTGCACGTAGAACACCTGGCCGCCACGAAGCAGCTCCCGACGGACCGCGGCGGTGATCTGCGCGTCCTCGTAGGCGCCGACGTAGGTCAGCACCGGCAGACGATCCTCAGGAGGCGTGGCCAGGGTCGACATCTCACGTATGCCGGTGACCGCCATTTCCAATGTACGGGGAATAGGCGTGGCCGACAGGCTCAGCACATCCACGTTCGTGCGCAGCGCCTTCAGCGTCTCCTTGTGCTCCACACCGAAACGCTGTTCCTCATCGATGATCACCAGACCGAGATCCTTGAATTTGACCTTCGGATTGAGCAGTTTATGCGTTCCGATGACCACGTCCACGGAGCCTTCCTCAAGGCCTCCGATGGTTTCGTTGATCTCCTTGGCGGTTTGGAAACGGCTCATCGCCGCCACATTCACCGGGAAGCCCTCAAAACGTTCGGTGAAGGTTTCGAAATGCTGCTGCACCAGCAATGTGGTCGGCACCAGCACGGCCACCTGCTTCGAATCCTGCACCGCCTTGAACGCCGCACGCACCGCGATCTCGGTTTTGCCGAATCCCACATCGCCGCAGATCAAACGGTCCATCGGCACGGACTTCTCCATGTCGGACTTCACCTCGTCGATGGTGGTGAGCTGGTCGGCCGTCTCCTGGTAGGGGAAGGCGTCTTCCAGCTCCTTCTGCCACGGCGTGTCTTTGCTGAAGGCATGGCCTTCGGTGCGTTGACGGGCCGAATAGAGTTTGACCAGGTCTTCGGCGATCTCGTGAACATGTTTGCTCGCCTTGGCTTTGGTGGCGGCCCAGTCGGAGCCCCCAAGCTTGTTGAGCTTCGGCGTCTCCGCGCCGATGTATTTGCTGACCTGGTCGAGCTGATCGGTCGGAATGAACAATTTGTCGGCCGGAGCGCCACGTTTGCTCGGGGCGTATTCGATCACCAGATACTCACGGGTGCTCCGATTCTCCCCCGAACCGATCGCCCGCTGACGCATTTCGACGAAACGGCCTATGCCATGCTGTTCGTGCACCACGTAATCGCCCGCCCTGAGCTCCATGAGATCGATGGCTTTGCGGCGGCGTTTCGGCGTTTTGTTATGTCCCGCCGCCGATGTCCGACCCGTCAGGTCGCGTTCGGTGAGCAAGGCGATTTTCGCCGCGTTGTCAATGAAACCGTCAACCGCACGTGACCGCACGCAATCGAAATTGGCGATGCCCGTTTCGTTGATCGCGCGTTTGAGACGAGCCAGCGTGCCCTGCGCACCGGCCGTCACCGTCACTGCGTAACCGGCTTCGAGCAATCCTTCGATGCCGGAAGACGCCTTCTCCTCGTTGCCGCGGAATTCCCCCGGATTGCCGGCGTCAAGCTGAAGATGGCCCTCCCGTGTGGAATCCACGCCGAAACCGGTGAGCTTCCACACGTCGTGGCGGGAAAAGACCAAGGACGTGACGGTCTCTTCGAAATCGTAGAAATTCGCCTTGTCGAAGGTGATCGGGGCCCCGGCTCCATGCCCGGAAGCTGCGACGTGCCAGCTCGCCGCAAGGAATTCATTGGCCGTCTTCGTCAAGTCGTCGGCGGCACGGCGCAGCTTTTCGGGGTTGGAAAGCATGATCAGCGCATCGTCCGGCAGCATGCCCCGCACCGATTCCATGTTGTCGACAAGGGCCGGCAACAGCGATTCCATGCCTTCCACCGGGATGGCGTTGGCAATGGATTCAAGCATGTCGTCGGCGTTGGCGATGGAACCGATCAACGACTTCGCACGTTGGCGGATGCCGTCGGTCAGCTGCAACTCACGGCATGGCGTCGCCCACACCGTGGCGATGCCGTCACCATACGTGCGCTGGTCGGATGAGTGGAATTCACGAATGGTGTCGATCTCATCTCCGAAGAATTCGATGCGCACCGGATGGGGCAATGTGGGAGGGAACACGTCGATGATGCCTCCGCGCACGGCGAATTCCCCACGGTCCATCACCAAATCGACGCGTGTATAGGAATTCTCGATCAATCGTCTGGAAGCCTCGTCGAGCGCGAGTTCCTCGCCTTGCGAGAAGACCAGAGGCTCGATGTCGCCCAATCCGGCGACCACCGGTTGAATCAAGGAACGTACCGGCATGACGAGGATCCGGATAGGGCCGAACATATCGCTGCCGTTCTGCGGATGCTTCAGCCTGCGGAACACCGCCATGCGGCTCGCCACCGTGTCCGCTCGAGGGGAAAGCCTCTCATGCGGCAGCGTCTCCCATGCCTCAAGCTGCGCGACGTCATTCGGGTCTCCGGCATACCAGGAACGAACCGCCTCGACCGTTTCCTCGGCCTCTCGCCCGGAGGCCACCACCAACACCACGGTTCGGCCGCCGGACGCCCCTGCGGCCAGCGCCGGGCGCAGACCTTCCGGCACCCCGACCGTGATGCTGGGATCCACGTCGGACTGTGGAGGCTTGATTTCTCCGGAAATCAACGCGCGGAAGTCCTCATCCGTTTCAAGAACATCGAGGATGCCCGACAGGGAACCGGCCGTCGACACCGACTCAGCGGCCATTGAACCGCTCCTGTGCCTTGGCGAGACCGTCGAAGATGATGCTTTCCGCCGCGTCCGCGCCGTCGGCGAGGAATTCAGGCAGCTGCTTGCGCTGATCTGGACCGAATCCGCCCAACACCCAGTTCACGGTGTTGTCATGCGCACGGGCGCCACGCTGCGCGTGGCCGACGCCCATACGCACACGGGAGTATTTCGGCGTGCCCAGCGAACGGTCGATGGATTTGATGCCGTTATGGCCGCCCGCGGAGCCTCCTGCCTTGACCTTGATGCGGCCGAAATCAAGGTCCATGTCGTCATGGATCACCACGATGTGGTTCGGCTCGATCTGATAGTAGGAGCTGATGGACGCGACGGCGTTACCGGAATCGTTCATGTAGGTCAGAGGCTTGGCCAGGAAGAATTTGACGTTGCGCCCCGACAGGTTCATCACACCCTTGCCGAGCATCGCCAATCCCTTGTGGTCGGAAAAGTTGACGGACCAACGTTGCGCGAGCAGGTCGGCCGTCATGAATCCCATGTTGTGGCGGGTCCCCTCGTACTTGGATCCGGGGTTTCCCAATCCTGCAATCAGCCAAAAATCAGATGCCATCAGAGTCGTTCCATTCGTTCGTACCTTGCCAGCGCACTTGCCTGCGCGCGCATAAACGCTGCTTGTAACCGCAAGGAATTGTACTTACAGGTCGAGATACCAGTAGCTCATGTCGCGCATCGTTCCGGTCGAGTCGGTCGCCGCCGCGGGCATAAGACCGAACTGTGTGAATCCGAATCGTTTCATCAGCGCTATCGATCCGGCGTTGTCGGCGAAGATGATCGCACAGGCCTTGCGCATGTTGCGTTTTGCGCATTCGTCAAGCAGTTTCGCCAATGTGTAGGTTCCCACGCCCCTGCCATGCCATGCGGGGTCGATGTAATAGGCGAGATCGGTGACGCCGTCGTACCCCGCGCGATCGTAGAACACGGAAAGCGCTCCGAATCCGATGACCCGCTCGTCTCCATCGTCCTTCGCAGTGGTGACGAACACCGCATATGGATCATGGTGGGAATCGACCCAGCGTTTACGTTGTTCGTACGTGCGGGGCGTGGTGTCGGCCGATGAGCCGCCTGCGATGACGGCCGCGTTATAGATGTCGGCGATCGCCTGAATGTCAGCTTCCGTTGCGGGACGGTAAGAATATTCGCTCATGGCGCCAAGCATACAAAACACTCCCGTATATGGCGGGGTCGGCCCCATCCGGAGCCGACCCCGCCATGCGCCGCAACGAAGCGAAGGCTACTGCTCAAGTTCGAGAGCCTTGTTCAGCGCCTCCTGCAACTGTTTCTGCGCCTCACCGTAGGCGCTCCAGTCTCCGTTCTTCATCGCCGCATCGGCATCCTTCATGGCCTGGGCCGCGTCGTTGAGCGCGCTCTTGAGATCGGCACCCGAATCCGCGGACCCCGATTGACCGTCCGTAGAGCCATTCGCGGAGTCGCTCTTGGAATCCGACCCGGAGTCCGTCTTGCCTGAAGAGTCGGTCTCCCCCGCGTTTTCGGCGTCTCCGGCCGAGGCGCCGGAATCGCCTCCGAACACCTGGTCAAGCGCTTCGTCGAGGGTGTTCGCGAATCCGACCTGATCGCCGAAGGCGACCAGCACCTTTTTCAGCAACGGGAAGCTGGTGGAGCCGGAGGATTTCACGTATACAGGCTGTACGTACACCAGTCCGCCGCCGAGCGGCAGAGTGAGCAGATTGCCTCGCTGAACGTTGGTGGATCCGGATTCGAGCAGGTTGAGTTCCTTCGACACATCCGCCGACGCGTTGAAGTTGTTCTGCGCCTGCCCCGGGCCGGGCACGTTGGAGTCCTTGGGCAGCTCCTGCAATCGTATGGTTCCGTAATTCGAGCCTATCTTGCCCTGCTCATCGCCCGCGTCGGAATCGACCGACAGGAAGCCCGTCAGAATCTCACGGGTGGACGAGCCCGCGGGAATATACGACGAGGTGAGCGAGAACACCGGTTCGCTCGAACCGCCGGTCTGCAAAGTCAGATAGTACGGAGGCTGCAGAATGTCCTCCTGCTGCGCCTGCTGCGATTCGGTCGGGTCGACCGGGGTCTGCCAGAAATCCTCACCGGAGAAGAATTGGCTCGCGCTGGTCACATGGTACTTCGCCAAAAGCTCGCGCTGAACCTTGAACAGGCTCTCCGGGTAGCGCAGATGGCTCATCAGATCACCGGAGATTTCCGACAGCTGGTGGTACTGTCCCGGGAATATCCGCTCCCATGCCTTGATCACGGGATCCGACTCGTCCCACACGTACAGGTCCACCGAACCGTCATAGGCGTCGACTGTGGCCTTGACCGAATTGCGGATGTAGTTGGCGTTCTTCGAAGACAGTCCCGTCACCGTTTCGGAGGTTTCCGTCGTGGAATCCTTGGTGGCCTCCCCCAGATCGGTCATCTGCGAGTACGGATACGCGTCGGATGTGGTGTATCCGTCGACGATCCACTTCACACGGCCATCGACCACGGCCGGGTACACACGACCGTCAAGGGTGAGGTACGGGGCCACCTTGGCCACTCGCTCCTTCGGGGAACGATCGTAGAGAATCTGCGATTCGGAATTCACGCGGTCGGAGAAGAGGATCTGATCGGATCCGAAACGAATGGCATACAGCAGACGGGCGAAGATATTGCCGATCTTCGGGCCGCCGTCGCCGTCGAAGGTGTTGGTGGCGCCTTCGGAACCGGTCGGATAATCGAATTCCCAGGACTTGGTGCCTTCCGGGGCTCCCACGATCGAATATTCGGAAGCGTTCGGCGAGAAGTAGATGCGCGGCTCGTACTGTTCGGACTCCGTAAGCTTGCCCTGCGTCGGGATGCCCGATTCGAAGAACTGCGGCTGGCCGTCGGACGTCACCTTGTTGCCGTAAGCCGCCACCACGCCGTAGCCGTGGGTGTACACCGTATGGTCGTTCACCCAGTTGCGGCTGTCGAGACCGTCGAGGTCGAGCTCGCGCGCCGCGATCACCGTGTCTTGGCTGACGCCGTCCACCTCGTACTTGTCCACGGCGAGGGTGTCGGCGAAGGTGTAGTACTGCTTGGACTGCTGCAACTGTTTGAAGGTCGGCGAGACGATCTGCGGGTCAAGCAGTCGAATCTGTGCGGTGGATTCGGCGGAATCGGCCAGAGCGCCTTCCTCGCCTTCCGTTGTGGCCTGGTATTCCTCGACTTCCACATTGTTCAGCCCGTAGGCTTCGCGGGTGGCGTCGATATTGCGCTGGATGTAGGTCGATTCCATCTCCTGCGCATTCGGATTGACCCGGAAGCGCTGCAGAAGCATCGGCCAGGCGACGGTGAGCACGAGACAGACCACCACGGAGGATGCGATGGCCACGGTCGGCACCTTCCATGCCTTCAACGCTTCGGAAGCTCGAACGGCAATCGGCGCGCTTCCCTCCAAGGAGTGCGACTTCATGATCCACACGCCGAGCACCACGCCCAGAATGGCCGTGATGGCCGCCATGACGAAGGTGACCGGGATGGTGGCGTTCACGGTGGTGTAGGTGGCGCCGGTGATGCGGCTTCCCTCTTCGGTCAGATGCGAGAACACCCCGAGAATCTGGTTCGCGGCCCATGCGAACATGTTAAGGATCAGCCAGATGCCGATCTGCCTGCGAGCGCGTTTGGTTATGTGGAACAGGCCGCGTCCGTTCACCGGCATGGTGATGCTGATGCCGCCCATGAGCACGTGCGCGATGATCGAGAAGATGATGCCTGCGAGCAGCAGCAGCGACACCGCCGACATGACGAGTTCCAGGCCGGGCAGAACGAACACGTAGAATCCGTTGTCGATGCCGAACTGCGGGTCGACGGTGCCGAAGCTCTGCGCGTTGAACATGAGCAGGATTTCGGACCAGTTGGCGTTGAATTGCGAGCCGAACACCAGTCCGACGATCAGGGAGATGACCACGGCCACGCGGCGTGCGGTTTTCGAGCTGACTCCTTTGCCGACTTCGATGGTGTCTCCGTTGATGCGGAAGCTTGAACCGTCGGGCGCGTCCGGTCTTGCGCGGATGGCAAGCGTCGCGGAAACGAAACCGACCGCCGCGATCAGCAGCGCGTAGGCCGCCCATAGGCCGATTCGGGTGCCGAGTTGCACCCAGATGACGCTTTGGAAGCCTAGCTGGTCATACCACATGACGTCCGTGATGAACTGCGCCAGCGCGAAGAACAGTCCGATGATGATGGCGATCGTCAGTACGGCGCCCATCAGTATCTTGTTCCCCTTGGATTTGCGTGGCTTATTGGGCCGGCTGACGATACGCGGGCCGGCTGGCCTGCGTGGTGGCCTTCCGCCTGTGTTGCGAGGCGTTTCGTAGGTGGGGTCTCCGTCCGTCTGCACGTTGAGCACGATGGGATCGTCGTTGCTCGCCTTGCGTTTTCCGGAGCTGTTCGAGCCGTCTTCAGGGTCGAACATGGTACCGAACATATCAAAAAAGGACATGATAACAGCCTACAGATAGGCTAGGAACGTTGTTATGCCGGCAGCGGACGAACGGAACGCCGATGCCGGTTCCTGCCGCGCAACTCCATACGTTCGTGGAATAATGGCTGGCATGAGAAGAAGGCTGCACGATCTGTCCGTAAGGTGTTTGGCTGCGGTGTGCGCGCTTGTGCCGTTCGTTTTGGCGTCCTGTTCCGTGAATGTTTCGTCGGGCTCGTCGGATGCGGCCGTTACGCAATCGGCTCCTTCCGATGATTCCCTGAACAGGGAATCCGCGCCTCCGGTCTCCGACGAATCCTCTTACGACAGGGCGGTGAGGGCCGTGGATGCGATGACGCTCCAGGAACGTGTGGGGCAATTGGTGATGGCTCCGCTGTACGCGGGTTCTGATCCTTCCGCATTGTCGGATCTTATCGCCGACCGGCATGTCGGTTCGATTCTGCTCATCGGCAATTGGACTTCCGGTGTTGCCGGAGTGGCCCAAGCCGTATCCGCGCTGCAATCGTATGCCGCGGATGGCGACAAGCTGCTGGTGGCCACCGATCAGGAGGGTGGTTTGGTGCAGCATCTGCAGGGAGATGGTTTCGATCGGATGCCCTCGGCCACGGACCAGGGAGCGATGGATCTCGACCAGTTGCGTGATTCCGCCGGCGTCTGGGGTTCCCAATTGAAGTCCGCGGGCGTCAACATCGATTTGGCTCCGGTGGTTGGAACCGTGACGGTGCCGCGCGGTTCCAACGCCCCCATCGGTGCGTTGGATCGTGATTTCGGTCTTGACGCGGACGGCAACGCGGAGCATGCGAAGGCGTTCATCCAGGGCATGCGTGATGCAGGTGTGGGCAGCGTCGTCAAGCATTACCCCGGGCTTGGTTCGGTGACGGGCAATACCGATTTCACCGCCGATGGCATTCTCGACACCACGACCACGCTTGACTGTGATCAGATCGAGGCGTTCAACAGTTCGCTGGATGCGAATCCCGCGATGGTGATGATGTCGCTGGCCACCTATCAGGCTATCGATCCGAACAATCCGGCTGTGTTCTCCAGCGCGCTGATCACCGATTATCTGCGTGGCGAGGTCGGTTTTCAGGGCGTAGTGACGTCCGATTCCATGTCCGCCGCCGCGCTGGACGGATTCGAGCCGGATGATTTGGGGGTTCGTCTGGTTGACGCCGGCGGCGATCTGGCCTGCATCGGAGACCTGAACTATGTGGGGATGATATTGGACGGATTGTACGCGAAGGCTTCTTCGGATTCCGCGTTTTCGAAGAAGGTGCGGCAGTCCGCCATTCGTGTGATGACGCTCAAATACGACATGGGACTCGCGCAGTAAATTTCAACTTCATATGGCGAGGTCCCGTTTCCTCGCATCCGTGGAAACGGGACCTTATTTCGACCTGTGGTCAGCAGCAGCAACCGGTGTTCGGATGACGCCTGTCATGCTCCTCGCGGGCGAGCAGGAATTCCCGTTCGCTCATCGGGCGTCCGTCCGGATGTTCGGCTGCGAATCGCTCAAGATAGTGGTCGTACTTCGCTTCGCCGCTGACTTCCCGCAGATACCAGACCACGCCGTTCTTCGCCTTGGCCAGCGCCGACGCCAATCGTCCGGCCATCAGGACTCCGTCTTGCCGGCGCGGGACAACTCGAATTTTCTGAAGGCGTATTCACGGGACACCTTCTTTTCGAGCGATGTGGCGATAAGGCTGCTCGGAGCGAACCATTCGGATTCCACGAACGGCTCCTCGGACGTGGTGCGCGCGCCGAATTCGCCCTTCCTGATGGTCGTGACGATCACGGCCACTCCGCAGATCAGGAATATGACCATCATGGCAAGGAAGAACACCGACAAAGCGCCGTCAAGATACGCATTGGACAACGAGGCTTCGGCGTTTTCCAACGCCTCCCCGGTCAGGGAGCCGGAGTCGATCTTGTCCTGCCATGTCTTGGCAACGGCGAAGTAGCCGATCTTGGAATCGAATATCTTCTGGAAATCGGCGGTGAAGGTCACCGCGACATCCCATACCAGAGGAACGACCGGAATCCACGCATATTTGACACGTCCCATCTTGACCACGCAGACCGTGACCAGCATGAAGCAGGCGGCGGCAAGCAGCTGGTTGGAAATGCCGAAGATGGGAACCATCGCGTTGATGCCGCCGTTGGCGTCGGAAACACCCATATACAGCATTGACCCCCACAATGCGGTGGCGATCAATGTGGTGACGACGCTGCCGGGACGCCATGTCGGAT
>CAVAQZ010000007.1:0-8839 GCA_963590945.1 Dysosmobacter segnis | reverse complement strand
GGCGAGCATCTCGCCGATTTGGTAACGCGCGACACGAGTGCCGTTGTCGACGGTGGTGAGAATGAACAGCGCTTCGAACATGATGGCGAAGTGGTACCAGAAGGCCATGGATCCCTGGCCACCAAGATACGACTTCAGGAAGGAGGCCATGCCCATGGCGAAGGTGGTGGCGCCGCCGGTACGCGACACGATGGACGTCTCACCGACATCGGACGCGGCCTGCTTCAACGCTTCGGCTCCCTCATAGGTTTTGGCCTCGCCATTGGAGTCCACCGAATCCCAGGTGACCTTTATCTGATTGCCTTCGATGTCGGAAACCTGCATCGAGTTCACGGCCTTGACCGCGGCTTCGGCCTGTTCATCGGCGGTGGACGTGGATGAGATGGTCACGCCGGATGCCGTCGAGATTTGGGATGCGGACATGTTGGTGGAGAAATACACGCCTTGGGAGATGGTGATGGCCGCGATCAGCGCGATGACGGCGGTGAAGGATTCGACCAGCATGGAACCGTAGCCGATCATGCGGATCTGGTTCTCCTTCTCCAAAGCCTTCGGCGTCAGTCCGGAGCTTACCGCGCCGTGGAAGCCGGAAAGCGCGCCGCAGGCGATGGTGATGAACAGGAAGGGGAACAGGTCTCCGGAGAACGTCGGTCCGGTCGAGACGGAGGCGAGCTCGGTCAGAGCCGGTACCTTGACGGACGGGTTGGAGATGATGATGCCGACCACAAGAAGCACCAGCGTGCCGATCTTCATCAAAGTGGACAGATAATCGCGTGGCGTGACGAGCAGCCAGTGCGGCAGCGTGGCCGCACAGAAGGAGTAGACCACCAAGGCGATGACCAATTCCTTGGCCGACAGGGTGAAGATCGAAGCCAGCGTCGGATTATTGGCGATCACGCCGCCGGCCATGATATCGATCACAAGAAGCACAAACCCCAGGAACGTGGTTTCGATGACTCTTCCCGGGCGGAGGAAACGCTGATAGCATCCCATAGCCAACGCGATCGGGATGGTCATGCCGATGGAGAACACCGCCCACGGAGACGCGGCCATGGCCTTGATGGCCACGAGGGCGAGGAACGCCATGGCGATGGCCGTCACGACCACCAGGAAGATAGACAGCACCATGCCACCGAATTTGCCCATCTCATCGGCGGCCATCTGGCCGAAGGAACGCCCACGACGCCTGGCGGAGATCCACAGCATGAGCATGTCCTGCACGGCACCGGCGAAGATCACGCCGAGAATGATCCACAACACGGATGGCAGATAACCCATTTGAGCCGCCAGAATCGGGCCGACAAGCGGCCCCGCGCCGGAGATTGCCGCGAAATGCTGGCCGAAAAGCACACGACGGTCGGCACGTTCGAAATTGACGCCGTCATGCACACGTTCGGCCGGCGTGGCGTTCGCGTCGTCGGTGCGCATGATTCTGATCTGAATGTAGTATGCGTAGAAACGGTATGCGATCGCATAGGAGCAGACCGCCACCACCACGAACCAGATGGCGCTGATCCGCTCGCCGCGAGATACGGCCAGAACGGCCCAGCCAGCGGCGCATGCTATGGCGATGGCCGCCCATAGCAAGGCCTTCGGCCACGTCCATACCATTTTCGGCTTCACGCCGACCGGAACGCCCTTCGAGTTTCGAATGACCCTTTCCGCCTCCTCAGGCGTGTAGTCGTCCCTGAATTCCAGTTTGCCCGGCGCTGGAACACGCGTTCCCGCCGCGCTGGTCGCACTTGTCATTGTCTTCTCCCTCTTCTGGCTGTCTTCAGACGCGATGCGAACGACCGAATCGCTTTTCATTCAAATCGACAGCGGCCTTTCATACAGGCCCGGGAAAAACAATAGGGAGTATAATCGCATTCCAGCATTACGTCTCAGAATATGGCTCATTCATATGGCAGGCATATCATCCGGCAACTGAGGCGAACATCTCAAAACGGCGGAATCTCGAGCAAAACCGCAGAAGCGGACGACCGTAGCGACTTCACGTCAGCGAAAGCAGCAGCATGTACACAAGGGTGCCGCACGCGATCGAAAGCAGCATGTTGCGCCGCCACACATGCAACGCGACGATCACCGCGATCGCAACCGCTTCCGGAAGGCCATGCCATCGCGAGAGCACGTCGACGTCCTTCAGCGAATAGACGACAAGCAGTCCCGTCATGGCGTACGGCAGCACCTTTCCAAGGTATTCCACGACCCGCGGAGGCCGTTTCGAATCAGGAAACAAAACGAACGGCAGGAAACGGGTGATGACCGTGCCGAGCACGGCCATCAACACGGTGACGGCCCCCTGCCAAACGGTCATGGTCATCATACGCGCGCCTCCTGTTCGTCGAATCGCTCCTCCGTCTTCAAATCGTCCAGATACGGCCGGAACATGAAGAACGCCACCAGCATGGACGCGAGCGCGGGAATCATGAAATTGTCGGCGCCGAAAAGGGCCAGGCAGATGACCGGCGCGACGATGCCGGTCAAGGCCGCCATGTGGCTTTTGCGTTTTGAGTTCATCCACTGGTCCACGAAGATGACCACGAACAGCGCGGTCATCACGAAATCCAGTCCCTCGACGTCGAAGGTCAAGCGTCCGCCTATGATGCCGCCGATGGTGGCGCCGGACACCCAGGACGCCTGGTTGAGCAACGACACGAAGAAGTAGAACCAGCCGCGGTCCACGTCATCGGCGATCCGCGCGCTGCTGTTGACGGCGAAGGTTTCGTCGCACATGGCGTAGATGAGGTAGAACTTCTTGAATCCCATATGCTTGAACCTGCCCAGCATGGCGAGGCCGTAGAACAGGTGGCGCGTGCCCATCATCACCGCCAGCATCAGCGTGGCGAACGGATTGAATGCGGAGACCAGCAGATTCACGGTGACGAATTCCATGGAGCCCGTGAAGATGAACGCGCTCATGCACATGGGCCACAGGAACGAGAACCCGCGGGTTCCCATGAGCAGGCCGTACGACATGGCAAGGAAGAAGAAGCTGACGCAGATCGGCAGCACTTTGGGTATGGCGGCCCGCAAAGCCTTGGTCTTCATACCTTCGTATCGCCGCACGATGCCATCTCCTTCATCGAATCCCTGAACCTACACTAACGGCGTCATCGCCGTGTAAACGCCCATCGGCTATCGTTGCGTCTTATGACGGGTTCAAATAAGGAAGCCGGCCTACTATGCTCGTACATGAATCCGTCACCAAGCCTCATGAACGTAAGGAGGATCGATGAAGACGCTGGTACTGGTGTTTCATCCGCATCTGGAAAAGTCGCAGGTCAATCGCAAGCTCATGGACGTCGCCAACGGGACCGCTGACGTGACCGTAATCGACGAATATGCCGAATATCCGGATTTCCGCATCGATGCGGAACGCGAGCAGAAGCGCATAGAGTCGCATGACCGTATCGTGCTGCAGTTCCCCTTCTACTGGTATAGCGCACCCGCATTGCTCAGGCAATGGGAGGATGCGGTGTTGCAGTCCGGTTGGGCGTATGGCGGCGGGCGCGCATTGGAGGGCAAGGAGTTCATGGTGGCTGTCTCCACCGGCTCTCCGACGGATTCGTATGCCCGGGAGGGCAGCCATGTGCGCACCATGGAGGAGTTGCTCTCCCCGTTCGAGACGACGTTCCGCCATGTGCATGCCACGTATCTCAAGCCGTTCCTGATTCAGGGCGTCGCCACCTCCACCGAAGCGAGTATCGATCAGGCCGTCGCCCAGTATCCGGCCGCGCTGGTCGACTGACTCTCGTCCGGCATCCGCCTCGGTCGTCAGGCATGGATTTGCGTTGGCATGCGTAAAACGCATGTCAACGCGCCCATCACACACATTGGTTTGCCTGCGATTTCGGTTCCATAATGAGGTCCGCGCCAACATCGGCAAATACGATTCGAAGGACTTCATGATGGAATACGGCAAAGGCCATGTATACGAACTGATGGACCAAGGCGGTCCGACCGACAACCGCGAGCCGTACTTCAAAGAGGCGGTCGACGAGATGATGCGCGCCCGTACGCTGTGCGCGAAAGCGAACGCAACCCTGCCCGACGACCCAAGCTACGTCGGTCATCTCGAGGAGCTGTTCGGCCGCAAGCTCGATGATGTGCGCATCCTGACGCCGTTCACCTGCGACTTCGGCAACCGCGTGACGTTCGGCAAAGGCGTGTTCATCAATCATTCCGCCATCCTGTCCGCTTCGGGCGGCATTGAGTTCGGCGACGGAGTACAAGTGGCGCCGGGCGTTCGCATCGCGACCATCAACCATGATTTCAACGCGCGCCATTCCATGTATACCTATGGCAGGGTGACCATCAAGAAAAACGCGTGGATCGGCATGAACGTAACCATATGCCCCGGTGTGACCATCGGTGAATACGCGGTGGTCGGCGCCGGCGCCGTCGTCACCAAAGACGTTCCCGACTACGGGGTCGCCGTAGGAACCCCCGCAAAGGTCATCAAGATGCTCGATCCGAACGAGCAACGGGAGTAGCCCCCGGCCGGTTGGCGGATTCCTCCGTTTCGGAACACCCGCCTAGCCTTCGGCCATCTTCGCCACCACCTCGCGTACACAGGCAAGGAAGGCCTGCGCGGACGGGGTGAGCGGCTGGTCCTTCTTCCACGCCATGTGGAGCGCGACGTGCACGGGTGGATCGAACGGACGGAAACATAGTCCGCTGCCCTCGCCCGCATCCACCAATCCCCCTAGACTTATGGCGTAACCGTATCCGGCACGCACGAATCGACTGGCATTGTAGGTCAGATTCATGGTGCCGACGATGCGGTAGGGTTTCAGATTGGCACCATACCAACCCGACAGGTCACGTCTGACCAACGCGCCCTTCGGCATAATCATCGGCAATCCCTGCAGGTCTTCGGCACGAATGCCGTCCTTCGCCGCCAACGGGTCGTCCGACCGCATAAGAACGCCCATCCAATCGCCGCCCGGCAACGGAAAATGATCGTATCTACTCATATCGGTCGGCTGTACAAGCACACCAAAATCGGCCAGACCATTGTTGAGCCGTTCCACGATGTTCTCACCGTAGTCGTCGTGCAACTGCACACGAACGCCGGGATACAGCTCCCGAACGTGCACCGCGGCCTTGGCGAGCACATCCATGACCGAAGATTGGGCGGCCGCGACATGCACGTCGCCCTCGATCTCCTCGCCGGAGGCGATTTCGGATTTGGTACGGTCGGCGAGCTCCACGATCTCGTGCGCACGACGGTACAGCAGTTGACCTTCATGCGTCAATTCCAAAGCACGCCCACGATTACCCCGCACGAACAGCGTGGCGCCCACATCTTCTTCCAGGTCCTTGATTTGGCGGGACAACGCCGGCTGGCTGATACGCAGCACATCGGCAGCCGCGGTGACACCCTCTTCCTGCACCACCGCGATGAAATTGCGCAATATTTTGATTTCCATAATCGTCTCGTTTCACCGCCCACTATGCATCAACACATTAAGTATATGCATTTTTTCGATTAATTACTATTGCTGATTTGTATTTGTCATATCTTCCTTCCGACCATACGATGACAGCGGTACGCAGCGTTCATCATCGGAGGAATTGAAATGACCAAACCAACCCATGTTCTATTTGTCGGTGCAACCGGCAGCATCGGGCGGCTAGCCGTGGCAGAAGGATTGGCCCAGGGCTATCAGGTGCGCGCCTTGGTGCGTGACACAAGTCGCGCACACTTTGATGCCCGTGTAGACATGTTCGAAGGTGATTTGACCAGCGTCGAATCACTGAAAAGCGCATTGGGCGGCATCAATGGCATCGTATTCACCATGGGTGCGCACGACGGTCCCTCGATGATCGAAAAGATCGATTACGGCGCGGTGCGCAACACCCTGCTCGCCTTGGATGGGCGTAAGGTGCGCATCGCTCTGATGACGGCGATCGGCGTGACCTACATGGATTCGAAATACAACCGTGACTATCGGGCGCACGATTGGAAACGACGTTCCGAACGTCTGGTGCGCGCCAGCGGCAACGAATACACCATCGTACGCCCCGGCTGGTTCGACTACAACGATTCCGACCAGCAACGACTCGTATTCCTGCAGGGCGACACGCATCGTCACGCAAGTCCCGAAGACGGCGCAGTCGCACGCGCACAGATCGCGCGCGTACTGGTGTCGGCGCTGGGCAGCGACGAAGCCGACCACAAAACGTTGGAGCTTATCGCCGAGCAAGGCCCGGCACAAGCCGACCTGACTCCCCTGTTCGAAGGCTTGGAGCCGGATGCGGCCGGCTCGTTCGACGGCGTGCATGACGAGGCAAACTTCCCGCTCTCCACCCAGCCCAAACGCGTGCTCAGGGATCTCGACACGATCCAATCACTGGCCTGACCACGAAAGCCATATGGCGTTGGGACGGCGGAAGACCATGAACGCCCGCAAGGCACTTTCGGCCTGTCTGTGCATCACCGCACTCGCACTCGGCGGATGCGGATCGACGCCCGATACGAAGTCCGAATCATCCAGACAAACAGCAACCAATTCATCGAAAGGAAGCAGCATGGTGGTGGTGTATTTCTCCCGCACCGGCGAGAATTACGGCGTAGGCAACGTAAAGACCGGCAACACGGCGAAACTCGCCGAAGAGATCGCCGAAAAGACCGACGCCCCGATCATCGAGATCGCCCGCAGCGAACCTTATCCGGAGGGCTACGACGAGGCCACCGGCGTGGCACAGGACGAGCAACGAGACAACGTCCGACCGCAGATCACGCTCAATGGCGACACCGACGCCTTGGATTCGGCCGACACCGTATTCCTCGGCTACCCGATCTGGTGGGGCGACGCGCCAATGCCGGTATACACGTTCCTCGAAAGCCGCGATTGGTCGGGCAAGACCATCTATCCGTTCTGCACGCACGAGGGCAGCGGACTGGGACCAACCCCCGACAACATCGCCGACGCTACCGGCGCAATCGTACAGACCGGTCTTGCAGTGCGTGGCACCGACGCGCAGAAGAACGCCGGCAAAACCGCCAAAGCGGTCAACGACTGGATAGCCAAGGCCGGTCTATGACCTTTCGTCACCGGTCCGGCTTTTCCAGCACTCCTTCAAGCCGGAGAAGCCGGGCCTTGACATCAAGACCACCCGCATAACCGGTAAGGCCGCCATCAGCACCGACGACACGGTGGCACGGCACCATGATACCGACCGGGTTGTGGTGCACCGCACCGCCCACGGCCCGCGCCGAGACTTTGCGGCCGTCGGCACGTTTCGCCTCCAACCGGCGCGCAAGCCCACCGTACGAAACAGTCTCGCCATAGGGAATCTCACGCAGCAAAGCCCAGATTTCCTCACGAAACGACGTCCCCTCCAGACGAATCGGCACATGAGCTTTCGGATTGCACCCCGCAAAATATTCATCCAACCAACGAAAGGCAAGACCGAAAACCGGCAGATCGTCCGCCCATACCGCATCATCATCATCGACATCTTCCGCATGCCCGTCGAACCACAACCCCAACAACGCCTCGCCGTCCGCAATCATCGTGATGCCGCCAATCGGCGAGTCATAATGCGCCTTGAACCTATCCACTCTCCCAACATACAAGATCATCCACATACAGGCCAACCCCACCACCGACGAACACCCATTTGGCTTATAGATGGCGGATTCTTCGACGCACTCCAAGACTAGAGGGCACATATCCAAGGTTATTTGGCTTTGATGGCGAAGACATCCGCCATCTATAGTGGTAATACCACGCTCAAGAAGGCCAAGACAAAGGAGTCGACATGGGATATACGTTGATCACAGGGGCTTCCGGCGGCATCGGACGCGAACTGGCCTCGCTGTTCGCCGCAGACGGACATGATCTGGTGATCACGGCCAGAAATCGAACCAAACTCGCCGAAATGAAAAAACTCCTGGAACGACGCTACGCAGTGCACGTCGAAACGTTCGCCATCGATCTGAGCGAAGAAGACGCTCCGATGAAACTGCATGACTACACGACCTCACACGGCTTCATCGTCGACCATCTGGTCAACAACGCCGGATTCGGCGAATGGACCGGTTTTCTGGACGGCCAATGGCACCGCCAACATGAGATGATGCAACTCAACATGCACACACTGGCCGAACTCACCTACCGCTACGGACAAGACATGCGCGATGCCGGCGCGGGCAGAATCCTCAACATCTCATCGGTCGCATCCATGATGGCCGGACCATACATGGCCATGTATTTCGCATCAAAGGCGTTCGTGCGCTCGCTGTCCGAAGCCGTCGCATACGAGCTGCGCGGCACCGGCGTGACCGTGACCTGCGTATGCCCGGGTCCGACAGCGACCGGTTTTGAGAAGGCGGCGAAGATGAGCGGCCGCAACTTCTTCACCATGGTCAGGCCCGCCACCGCAAGAGGGCTTGCCGCATACGCATACCGCAAGATGATGCGGGGTCGGCCCCTTGCGTACCACGGCATGCTCACGAAGTCCGGCGCCTTCGTGGAACGGGCGCTCCCCCGCGCCGCGACCCGGGGCATCGCGGCGTTCATGAACGGCGGAAACCCGAAAAGGCGTGGCTAGCCGAATCGTTTGGCCGGCTTGTAATACAGCAGTGCGCAACCGATCAACACGGCGGTCGCGGCAAGACTGATCGGATAGATGATCATGATCGAGGAAAACGTGCGGTGGTACGGAAACACGAGCTGGATGTAGGTGATGCGCACGCCGACCACGCCGACCACGGTGAGCAGCGCCGGCACCAGCGAAATCCCGAATCCACGCAGGTAACCGGACATGACCTCGTACAGCATGCTGAATGCATAGGCGGAGAACACCATGGTCAGACGCGTATAGC
>CAVAQZ010000006.1:0-57584 GCA_963590945.1 Dysosmobacter segnis | reverse complement strand
CCCCACCCATGACCAGCATGTCGCACATACGACGACACACATCAGGGCAATTCCGAATCCACCCGACAGATTGCTGGCAAGCAAACCAAGAACATCAAAATTAGATACTTTGACGCCATTATTGACCACAGAACCGCCATATTGTTCCACAATCTTTTCCACATCCTGCTCAACTTCAGAATCCGTAAAAGAATATGTTCCGGAAAGACTCGCATCCGCGAGATCAGACAAAGGAATCAGCTCAATCTCACTACGCCCCGAATAATTATTTCTCTTCAGCCCGTCGGCAACGCTACTTTGGTCACCAAAATAAAATAGCTTCACATTGTCATGAGACATGGATTCGACTTTAGACAGAACGCCATATGACCCCTTATCGTATGCCAGATCCTCTATCGCCGAAATGACCTCATCTTTCCCGGCCGACAACGAAGAGAAGTTTACAGAAATAAATGTTTTCGTCCCAACCGGATACGTCATCCCCAATAACTGCAATGTCGAAACGACAACGAACGAAGACAACATGGCGATGACCAAGCTAAGGGCCACCAGAATCTTTTTCCCCATACCCATCAAACCATCCATTGCGAGGAATCAATACGCATGCGAGCCCAACAATGGATGCCCATCCCGACACAAACGATGAATAGGCACCCATGGAAACAAACGACGATCAGCAGACACGGTAATAATACCGGGCCGAGGAATCATACCACCGCAATTGCGCATAAGACCAATATCCGGCCGCAGTGTCAACCGACACGTTCTTGTTCGTATCCGTATATACAGACGACCCGTGGCACCTGCTCGCATGCCAATAGTTAGACCACATCTTCACCAGGTTTGCGCCATACTGCCAAGTGCCGCCCTCATTAGGAAACACCTCATACACGGGAGAAACATTGTCGGACATTGAGAACTCATTCCATTGACCACCGCAGGATTCAACACCCGAACCAATAGGTTCAGAAGCAAAAGCACCGGTCGGCACGCCGACAAACAGAGCCGAAGCCAGCGCAGCGGCGCCAACAAGTCCAACCATTTTCCTTCAACATAACCCCTCCAACCTTTTTTCGCCGCCGTCCTTGGCGACGACTGTCATCGTAGACGCCACCAAGCGCCCGCACAAGCATCCGTCAAGGAAAACTTGACACCGGCCCATATACCCCCTAACATGAATTGACGTGAGTAGGGGAAAAGTCATTGACATCGCGATTCTCGACAATGACGTGCTATCCGCAAAGCTGTTGTCACATTGGATAGATCAGATTTCCAGAAAATACAACGTCATATGGGTGGCCCACTCAGGCGCAGAGGCCCTGCATCATTGCCTGTTCGACGATAACCTTCCCGACATCCTTATTGTCGACATGGCCTTAGGCGATGTCAGAGGCGACATCGTATGCAGAAAAATACGTCAAAAAACCAGCGACATAGGACTCCTCTGCATCACCGCATACGAAACGAAACGTTATGAAGAAGACGCAATATCGGCCGGCGCCCAAGGAATACTCTCAAAAGAAAACCTCATCCAAACCCTACCGGAGGCAATCATCCGAGTGAGTCAGGGATCATCGATCGACGATCGTTTCCACAACGCATCAACGGCACATCTCCTGCTCAGCCGCGAAGCAGATAGAAATCCACCTGAGCTAAGCCACCAAGAGCGTAAAATCGTACGACTTTACGCACAAGACCATTCGACCGAACAGATATCGGAATTACTTGGTATAAGCCAGAGCACCGTTTACACGCATATCCACCGTATCTTCAAGAAGATGGGGGTATCCAACAGAAAAGAAGCGATCGCACTATGCAGGAAATACGATTTAATATAATTCAAAGAATTAAACAAATTCCCATCAAACTCCATGCTTCACTCATCGTAAACATTCTTTATCTTTCATTCCTCACAATATTCCTAATAGACGAAATAAATCTAAATATTAGATGTAGTTATTTTGAATACAACGCTCTTTTTTGCCTTATGGAAATAATCATATTCCTTGTATTCACAAAACAACAGATCATGGGCAGCTGGCTCATTATCCTCACATCATGGATCGGCCTCATCCCGCCATTGCAAACATCCGCAACACTTGTTTTCAACTGTCTGCTAGCCGTGGCACTGCTCGGATATCACAACCTCTTACAGGGAATCGGAGCCTCCCTCACCTATTTCATCACGCACGCCGCCAGCGTGTACATGGTGCGGGCAACAATAAACGCAACCGACTCCCTACTCACGTTTATGACACTGGGCGTTTTCTGCTCAACAGGATTATTGCTCCGCTGGCTCCAATTAAAAACCGAATCAGACAATCAGCTCGCAAAAGACAGATACCAACAGCAGGTCGCGATCTCGCTGCATGACAGAACCTGCAACAATCTCGCATACTCAATCCGTTTCATAGATGAACGTCTACGTTTAAATTCCCAATTATCCGAAACGGATCTCACCGAACTACAGGACGTTTTACGCGAAACACTCACGCAAACACGTACCGTCATTTCCCAACTCATCGATGACGCTTCATCCGACCACACACAGCAAGCCAACGATTCCGACCAACTCAGGCATCTCAATCAGATCATCTCCCGGTTCCAGCACCGACTGGACGAGCTGCAATTCAAAGGAGAGATAATTAACGCCATCCAAGAGCTGAACCATCTCTCCAAGAAAAAAGCCGATTTGCTTTTCGGCGTCACCAATGAATTGTTTTCCGACATCATCAAGTACGCGGATCCCGCGCAAGGCTACCTCATCACATTCGGAACTTCCGGCAACAATATCTCCATTTCAGTGTGCGACGTTCCGCGACGCAATCCGACAGACCCCGCCATAGACAAGCCCACCACCATGGGACTGCTGAGATACAGAGCAACATTAGAGGCCTTAGGAGGTTCGATAACCATACGGTCGACGAAACACCTGTGGATGACCGACATCACCATACCGTCAACAGGAACCGCGCCCGCGCCCTCGTACAATTTTTCAGCCGAAAATCCGCCACGAACACACCGACAGTGAACATGACCACTTCAAAGGATCGGCATAGGACATGAAACCGTAAAAACGGCGTCCATCCCACACAGCCACGGAGCCATAGAACATATCCACCACATTTCGCGATGTACAGCAGACTCACGCAAAAAGCTCACTGGCGCATTCCGACATCGGAGTATTCGGCGTACAAATCATCCGTAATTCAGCGTGCAGCGCCAACATTGCATGAAAGCGGGTATTCTAAATAACGAACTACTGCTGATCACATCGATCAAGGAGAAAACAATGGCAGAAACCTTCAACGTCGTGGTGGAAATCCCTCGCGGATCCAAGAACAAGTACGAAGTGGATCACGAGACCGGTCGCGTGTTCCTGGACCGTACCCTGTTCACCTCCATGGGCTACCCGGATGACTACGGCTACATCGAGGGCACCTTGGGCGAAGACGGCGATCCGCTCGACGCCCTGATCATGCTCCCGAACTCCGTGTTCCCGGGCTGCGTGGTCGAATGCCGCGCCGTCGGCCTGTACCACATGGTCGATGAGGCCGGTGGAGACGACAAGGTGCTGTGCGTGCCGGCGGACGTGCGTTTCGACGATATCAAGGATGTTGACGACGTTTCTGAATATCACAAGGCCGAAATCAAGCACTTCTTCGAACAGTACAAGGCTCTGGAGCCGGGCAAGGAAGTTCTGCCGGGCGATTACTGGACCGGCGCCGCCAAGGCCGAGGAAGAAATCGTGGCCGCCCGCAAGCGCCTTGAAGAATCCGAGAAGTGATTCCTTCGTTTTAGGTATTTAGATGAGTAAGGCTCACCGGTTCATATCGGCGGGCCTTATTTTCTTCTCTGCTGTGTTTTTTTGGGGGTAAATATCCAGTCACTGGAGAAATCGGCCCGCCGATTTCCTGTTCGGCGGTCAAAAATATCCAGTCAACGGCAAAATCATCCTGATAAAAGCCAATCAGCAGGTAAAAACCTCCACTGACTGGAGAAAATATCCCGTTGGGAGACCGGTCAGTGGGTAAAAACATCCAGTCACTGGAGAAAACCGCCCTCTCACGACCCGTCCGTCATCCCAAAACCTCCAGTGACTGGAGGAATCAGCCCACTGAAAGCCCATCCAACGTCCGAAATCATCCAGTAAGTGGAGAAAACAGCCCGCTGAAAGCCCATCCAGCGACCAAAACCTCCATCGACTGGAAGAATCCACCCTCTCACGACCCGTTTAGCGACCAAAATCATCCAGCAACTGGAGGATTTGCCCCCGAGAACACTGCCAAATTCGCGATACGCTATAGTGGAATCTGTAATTCACGGCATGCGAACAGTATTCGCTGAATTCAAAGCCCGCTGAAAGACCACCCCAACGATGGCGCGCGCGGCAGTTCTATGTCGGCATCCCTAGGCGTAGGCGGTTCGAACCCGTCGAGGCCCATCCCGTGGGGAGACCGATGGGATGAACCTTTTTGAGATTATGTTGATTCAAACACTACTTATAGCCGTTTCCGTATCGATGGACGCTTTCGCGGTTTCCATAGGCAAAGGTCTGACCGTCAAGAAGCTCCGCGGTCTGGATGCGTTCAAAACCGGTTTGTGGTTCGGTGGATTTCAGGCGTTGTTTCCGCTCATCGGCTACTTCGCAGCATCCACATTCAGCAAATATGTGACCGCCGTGGACCATTGGATCATCTTCGTCCTTCTGGCTTTCATCGGCGGCAACATGATACGTGAGGCATTCGGAGAAGACGAAGAGAACGCCAAGGAAACCGCGGAATTCGATTGGCGTCACATGCTGCCGTTGGCCGTCGCCTGCAGCATCGACGCATTCGCGGTCGGCGTCAGCTTCGCATTCATGGAACTGAACATCTGGATTTCCGTGGTCATCATCGGTGTGACCACCGGCCTGTTCTCCGCGGCAGGCCTGTATATCGGACGCATGTTCGGATCACGCTGGCAGAAACCCGCACAGATTGCAGGCGGTGTGGTCTTGATTTTGATCGGTGCAAAAGTGCTGCTGGAACATCTGGGCTTCATCGTCTGATGATCGCACGGCGGCCATCCAGCGATTGCACAAAACTCACTCGTCGACCACCGACATTCCTACAGTGACCGCCCATTAATCGCACGGCAATCCGCGATCAATGTGACGACCGGTCAAAAATCATTGAGCTGCCTCCCATTTCTTGGGCAACGAGAAATGGGAGGCGTTCTTATACGCACCGGTCTCGGAGTGCAACACGACGTCGAGACGAGGACGAGTGGTCAAGCTCTTTGCCTCGGGGCTCGGGCGCGACTCCGTCGCCGCAACCCTCCCGATTCTACGGAACACCGCAGAAACCACAACAAGACCCGTTACATTGGAACGGTTGAGGATGATGGCGAGATAACAGAGGCTTACAGCAGGAACTTACAGCAGGAACTTACAGCAAGAACCTACAGCAGGACCCTCCCCAAGAATTACAACAGGACAGTCGCAAGAGACGCGACGCCGACCACCGCACCGGTCAGCATGACCGGCAGCAACGCGCGTCCGATCCACGGCCTGTTCGCAGTAGGCTCTGGATCGGCATCGCGATTCCACAGATACGAGCACACGCCGAGCACCACGGCAACCGCAACAACCACGGCCACGGAGCAACCCCACACGGGCAGGGAAACGTGCTGCGTAGTGGATGCGCTCTCACCGAAATCAACCGGCAGGATGGACGGCAGGAAGCACCAGCCCGCACAGGAAATCATGGCTACGCCTTCCACAATATTATGGGAAAGCGAACGAATCAGATGGGAGCGTTCCTCCCTGGCCATCTGCCGCGCGAACGAAATCACGATGAGCAAGATCAGCAGACCTCCGACACCGGCAATCCAACCTTCCTGCATCCAAAAGAGGTCATTACCGGCAAAATCAGGAGGGAAGATCGCCCTTCCGAGCATCATCGTCGTGGCGCAGACAGCCGACAGCAAACCGGCGACCACGGAAATCACATGCCCGGCAACACCATCGCGGAATGGATTGAACACAGTCATCAGCGCAATCATCGCGACGGATCCCACTACAGTGAACGACACTACCGAAGGAACGTCCGAATCGCCATAGGAAACGCCCGGAATAAGCGCAAGCACAATCAGAATGGCATAAGCTGCGAGCTCAACGGCCAGAACCTTGCCGAAGGAAGCGTTCGACTTTGAACCGACGGCGCTTTGAGGGGCAGTCATTTCGACCTCTTTTCATAATGTGGTCATTACGTATGCAATATCAATAAATGTAGCCGCAAGTGTCCACAAGGTTTATATAGAATTGACGAAACGCCGCTAATACATTACGAGAGTACAATCGCGGAATCGATATCAGGGAGATTCACAGAGGGAGCTAACGTGACGGATCTTACGCTTATGACGTTCGCAAGCGACCCCTCCACGGTGCTCCCCTCGCTCGCGTTGCTTTCCCATCGGGTGCGCGTGCTGCCGATGGACGCGGCGAGCCTCGTGAAGATGCCGGAGAACACCATTCTTTTCCTCGACGCGCGGGACGATCTGGCCACGGCCAAAACGCTGTGCCGTCTGATTCATGCGTCCGGACTGTCCACGCCAATCGTGCTCGTGCTCACCGAAGGCGGATTCACCGTGGTCAACTCGCAGTGGGGCATCGCCGACGTGGTGGTCGCTTCCGCGTCTCCCGCCGAGGTAGAGGGGCGTCTCCGTCTTGTTTCGGAACGCGGCAACGCGCCCGCGAGCGCGGCATCTGGCCCGGGCGAGGCGAGTATGCAGAATGAGGACGGCATGATCCGTTCCGGCGATTTGGTGGTCGACACCAATGGCTATACCGCGAGCCTGCATGGGCATCCGATTGATCTTGCGTACAAGGAGTTCGAACTGCTCAAGTATCTCGTGCAGCATCCTGGTCGTGTGTTCACGCGAGCGCAGTTGCTGCAGGAGGTATGGGGTTATGACTATTACGGTGGAACTCGTACCGTCGATGTGCATATTCGTCGTCTTCGTGCCAAGCTGGGTGGCGAGTATGAGCATGTGATCGGTACCGTGCGCAATGTCGGTTACCGTTTTGATCCGCCGGAGGAAGAGGAAGTGGAGGCCGCCGCCAGGAACGCGGCTTCTCATGTGGCGGATTGATGGCGTGGTGAGTCGATAGCGTGCCTGGGGAATCCAAGAAGGCGCGGTTGGAGCGCATGCGGCGGGAGTATGCCGTTTTGTGTTCTCAGATACCGCATCCGGAGTGCGCGTTGAATTTTTCCAATCCGTTTGAGCTTTTGGTGGCTACGGTGTTGAGCGCGCAGACCACGGATAGGCGTGTGAATACGGTCACTCCTGAGTTGTTTGCGTGTTACCCGGGTCCGGCAGAGCTTTCGGGGGCCGATCCCGAGCGTGTGGAGGGCATTATCCGCACCATTGGTTTTCATCGCACCAAGACGAGGAATATCATTCGGCTTTCTCATGAGTTGTGCGCGCGATTCGGCGGTGAGGTTCCCGCTGATATGGAATCGTTGGTTTCTTTGCCCGGGGTTGGCCGCAAGACCGCGAATGTGGTGCTTGGCAATGCGTTCGGGATGCCCGGGTTTCCTGTTGATACGCATGTGATTCGCGTTACCGGGAGATTGCGCTGGCGTTCCGATTGGGCGGATCCCTCCCCCGATCCGGTTTCCATAGAGCGTGAGATCACCGCTTGTTTTCCGCCTGAGGAGTGGACGGATCTTTCCCACAGGCTGATTCTGCATGGCCGGGCCGTGTGTCGTGCGCGCAAGCCGGACTGTTTGAATTGTCCGCTCAACGATTCGTGTCCGAGCGCGTTCGTGGTTTAAGGTTCTGCGCATCGCCCATTCTGCGTGTATCGCATGTCAATTAAAATCGAGTCCATGCAAGAGAACGGGCAGACGAACAGACTGAAATCCGAAGTGACGCGGTGGCTGATCTTCTTTGGCGTGGCGATTTCCCTTACCATCATGCTGTGGCTTGGATGGTCGTTGACGAATCGTCGTAACCCGATCACGTCTTTCGGCACGCTCATCTCCAATTCGTCCGTGACCGTAGGCGTGCAGTCGAGCGCGCCGGAATCGCTCGACATTCGTACCGTTGAGGGGCATACGATAGAACAGGCGCTGCTTTCCAACGTATATGAGACGTTGGTGTCCCGGAACGAGAACAACGAACTGCAGTCGGGGATCGCGAAATCCTGGCAGGTGTCGGAGGATGGGCTTACCTACACGTTCACGTTGAACGATGGCGTGACCTTCTCCAACGGGCATCAGTTGGAATCCTCCGACGTCGTGTGGTCACTGCAGAGCACCGTCAGCAATTCCTACGTGGGTTCCGACCAGCTCAGCGGATTGCAGGAGATCACCAATCCCGATGAGAAGACCGTCGTGATCACGTTGAGCCAACCGAATCCGCGACTGCTGCGAGCGTTGAGCGGCCGCGCCGGAATCGTTTACGATAAGGACGCGGGCAGCATGGATTACGCGAAGAGTGCGGTCGGTTCCGGCCCGTTCACCGTGTCGAGCGCGTCGAAGTCGCAGATAACGTTGCAGCGCAACGATTCGTATTGGGGAGACAAGGCCGCTTCCTCGCAGATCACGTTGTACTACTATTCGTCCGAGGATTCCATGGTCAGTGCCATGAAGGCCGGTAAGATCAGCATGGCGTTGCCGCTGAGCGCGTCCGCCGCGGCCGATATGAACGGCACTCACGGTTTCAGCTCCGACAGCGGGATCGGTTTCGATAAGGTGGTTCTTGCTTTCAACAACAGTGAGGAAAGTCCCTTCTCGGATGAGCAGATCCGCAAGATGACGCGCTATGGCATTGACGCGAACGCCATAGCCGACGGTGCCGAAGACGCATACGGCGTGCTTGGAGGCCCCATCAGTCCGCTGGAGGACGGATACGAGGATCTCAGCGGCCTGTATCCGTACAATCTTGAGCAGGCGCAGCAGATGCGCAACTATTTTGCCTCCACCTACATTTCGGACATCGACCTTCTGGTGCCCAAGGAGTATGAGCAGATCGGCAATACGATCAAGTCGCAGATCGAGCAGATCGGCAATATCGGAGTCAATCTGGAGGTGCTCAACTCCGCAGGCGAGGTACGGGAACGTATGAACAGCGGCTCCTACAGCGCCGCGTTGATCACCATGAGCGACGAGAACGACGCGAGCGTGTTCACCGACGGCCAGTCGATGTTCCATTACGAAAACGGCGAGGCCCAGCAGGCGTACAACGACGCTCTGTGCGCGTCCAATGACACTGACTACCAGGAGAGGATGCGCAATTACGCGCGTATCGTCAGTGAGAACGCGGCCAGCGAATGGCTGTACACGCGTAGGAACTTCATTGCCGTGGCCGACAAGCTTCAGGGATATCCGAAGAACATGACCGACCGCCTGCTGCCGTTGAGCAAGCTTGCCTTGCACTGATAACCGCTACGAATTTCAGGCGATTTCGGCATCCGGCTGCGATGCCGCGAGTTGTCATATTCGCTTTCTAGACTAGCGACTATGACTGAAAGCCAAGATAATACCATCAACGCTAATCTCACGCCGCTGCCCGATAAGGTCGGCGTGGACGGTCTCGAAGACAAGTGGCGCGGAGTCTGGGACGAGAATGGAGTCTACAAGTTCCAGAACAGCCGCGACCGCAAGGCCGTTTATTCCATCGACACCCCTCCGCCGACCGTTTCCGGCCACTTGCATGTCGGTCACGTGTTCTCCTATACCCACACCGACGTGATCGCGCGTTTCAAGCGCATGAACGGCTATGACGTGTTCTACCCGATGGGTTGGGACGACAACGGCCTGCCGACCGAGCGCCGTGTGCAGAACTACTACGGCGTGCGCGTGGACACTTCCCTGAAGTATGATCCGGATTTTGTTCCGCCGTTCGAAGGCACCGACGGCAAGAAGATCGACGCCAAGGACCAGGTGCCGATCAGCCGTAAGAACTTCATCGAGCTGTGCGAGAAGCTCACAGCCCAGGACGAGAAGCAGTTCGAGGCGCTGTGGCGCTCCCTCGGCCTGTCCATCGACTGGTCGCAGACCTACCACACCATCGGCAAGCATCCGCAGCGCGTGGCCCAGAAGGCGTTCCTGCGCAATCTTGCCCGCGGAGAGGCCTATCAGAAGGACGCTCCCGGCCTGTGGGACGTGACCTTCCAGACCGCGGTCGCCCAGGCCGAGCTGGAATCGCGTGAGTATCCGGGCTTCTACCACAAGGTGGCGTTCCGTTTCGAAGACGGCACTCCGATCTACATCGAAACCACGCGTCCGGAACTGCTGGCCGCCTGCGGCGCGTTGATCGCGCATCCTGACGACGAGCGTTACAAGCAGTATTTCGGACAGTACGTGTATTCCCCGCTGTTCCATGTGAAGGTGCCGATTCTCGCGCACAAGGCCGCGGAAATGGAAAAGGGCGCGGGCATCGCCATGTGCTGCACGTTCGGTGATGTCACCGACGTTGAATGGTGGCGTGATCTGAAACTTCCGCTGCGTTCCATCATCCAGCGCAACGGCCGCATCGTCATGGACGTTCCGGAATGGATCGAAGACGCCAAGGGACGTGAGATCTTCCAGGAGACCGCAGGAAAGACCACGTTCTCCGCACGTAAGATCATCGTCGACGCCCTGCGCGAATCCGGCGATCTTGACGGCGAGCCGACTCCGACCAAGCGTATGACGAACTTCTACGAGAAGGGCGACAAGCCGCTCGAAATCGTCACCTCCCGCCAGTGGTACCTGAAGAACGGCGGCACCGACGAGAAGCTGAACGCCGAGCTCATCGAACGCGGCAGGGAACTGAACTTCCATCCGGACTTCATGCGCGTGCGCTATGAGAACTGGGTGCATGGTCTGAACGGCGATTGGCTGATCTCCCGCCAGCGCTTCTTCGGTGTGCCGTTCCCGCTGTGGTATCCGGTCAAGGAGGACGGCACCGCCGATTACGATCATCCGATCGTGCCGAGCGAAGACATTCTGCCGATCGATCCGACCGACGATGTGCCGGAGGGCTACACCGAGGACCAGCGTGACGTGCCGGGCGGGTTCACCGCCGAGCAGGACATCATGGACACTTGGGCCACCTCCTCGCTCACCCCGCAGATCGTGACCCGTTGGGAGGAACCGGGCGAAGAGAACCAGGCGATTTTCAACGCCACCTTCCCGATGGATCTGCGCCCGCAGGGACAGGACATCATCCGTACCTGGCTGTTCTCCACCGTGGACCGCGCCCATCTTGAGAACAAGTGCCTGCCGTGGGCCAACGCCACCCTGTCCGGCTGGATTCTCGATCCGGATCACAAGAAGATGTCGAAGTCCAAGGGCAATGTGGTCGTGCCGGACAAGCCGATTCAGCAGTTCGGCGCCGACGCGGTGCGCTATTGGGCCGCAGCCGCCCGTCTGGGCCTAGATGCCACCTACGACGAGGGCCAGATGAAGATCGGCCGCCGTCTTGCCATCAAGCTGCTCAATGCCACCAAGTTCGCCCTGGCCATCGGCCGTGAGGACGAGAACCACCATGTGGGCTCCTCCGCGACCGCCAGCTGGAACCCGGCCGATGTGACCGAACCGCTCGATCGCGCGGCGATGGCCAAGATGGCCCGCGTGGTGCGCGAAGCCACCGACAATCTCAACAACTATGAGCATTCCAAGGCTCTTGAGGTCATCGAGAACTACTTCTGGCAGTTCTGCGACGATTACATCGAGCTGGTCAAGAACCGTGCCTACGGTACCGCGGACTCCACCGGCCACGTGCCGAGCGGTGCGGCCGTGAAGTCCGCCCGCACCGCTCTGGGCCTCGGATTGGATGCGTTCGCCCGTTTGCTGGCGCCGTATCTGCCGTACGCAACCGAAGAGGTGTGGAGCTGGATGCATGAGGGCGAGGGTTCCGTGCACCGTGCCGCATGGCCGAAGGCCGAAACCTATGCACAGGCCGCGTTCAAGGTGTCTCCGGAACTGTTGACCCATGCGGGCGAGGCTCTGGCGGCGCTGCGTGGCATCAAGTCGAAGGCCAAGGTTTCCATGAAGACCCCGATTCTGTCCGTGAAGCTGGGTGTTTCCGACGAAGTGCGCGATTCCATCGAGAACGCTCTGGGCGATATCGCCGAGGCCGGTCGTGTGGTCGGCCGCATCTCCTTCATCGGAGCCGCAGCCGCCGCACAGGCGGTCAAGGACACCGCCGAAGCCGCCAAGGACGCCGCAGCCGCGGCGAAGTCCGAGGCGGAAGCCGCGATCAGCGTGGTCGTGGCCGACAGCGAGCTGGGCGAGCCTCCGGCAAAGCGCAAGTGACGGCGTAGGCCGAAGCCGCGGCAAGCCGCGATAAGTCTCAACACGAAAGGCCGTCATTGCAGGACGATTCAGATAATCGCCTTGCAATGACGGCCTTTTTTCATGAATGGATTCGTATTCACGAACTCACGTGAGCGCAATCAGCGACCGGGTAATTCGTAATCGCGATTTGCGGATCGCGGTGCGTGAATCGCAATCAGGCGAAGATATCGAGAACGCCCGGATCTCCTCCTGCGTCGGCGATGCGCTTATGACGGCGTTTCGCCTCGGTGACCACGAATTCACGGTACATCTCCGCGATTTCCGGATCCAGTCCGGATGCGTTGGCGATGCCGTGCAAACGTTCGATCTGCTGTTCCTCACGCTTGTAATCGGCTGGCGCAAAGCCCGCCTGAGCTTTGAGCACACCCACTTGCGACGTGTACTTGAATCGTTCCGCAAGCAG
The DNA here is from genome assembly GCA_963590945.1 of Dysosmobacter segnis. GTDB lineage: Bacteria > Actinomycetota > Actinomycetes > Actinomycetales > Bifidobacteriaceae > Bifidobacterium. The sequence goes on along the minus strand of CAVAQZ010000006.1, from coordinate 44,849 downwards.
CGAAACAATAGCGGTGTCGACATTGTCTATCGACTGGCGCAGCGCATCTATCTTCGCTACGGCCTCGGCCACTTCCGGCTTCTCCTGCGCGGTGGTTTCGTCGATGACGGTTTCGGTTTCGGTATTCTCTGCTGGCCGGAGCCAATCGTGTTCACTATCGCTCATAGATACAAGACTAACGCGCGAATGTCACTTGGAGAAGTAACGCTTCAGAACAACGACCGTTTCCGTGTTGGAGGATACGGTACGACGAATATCACCAACCAATTCCTCAAGTTCGGACGGCGAACCGGCACGCACGGTACACAGGTATTTGGACGAGCCTGTCACCGAATCACACGATATGACACCGTTGATATCGCGCAACACATCGGGAATCTTGTCTTCCCGGGCGTAGTCGGTCGGCGTGACCGACACATACGCGCTCATGCCCAGCCCACGCTTCTCATTATCGATGACGGCACGATACCCGAGAATCACGCCCTTACGCTCCAACTTCTGCACGCGCGACTGCACCGCCGAAACCGACAGTCCGGTGGCCTCCGAAAGCTGCGCGAGCGTGGCGCGACCGTCTTGCTCCAGAATGTCGATGATCGTCTCGTCAATGTTGTCGATCTGGTACGCGATGGCATGCACGTTCTCCGAAGCGGCATTGTTGTCTGCCATATAGCCCCCCCCCCAAGCTTTACTGCCTGACGCTACCGACACATCGGCGCCGAAAACGTGTGCAGCGTCTATGATGTCATCCCCTACCATACCCACCTCAAGTCACATGAGAGCACAAAAAGCGGAGATTTTTCAATGCCCGACTCCACCTCCCCTTTGTCGAAGGGATTATATTTACGACAGATGCGGCCTGCATTCAGATTTCTTTACAGCAATAGCTTCTTTTATCGTATTTTTTCCATATATCTTAATTATTCTCAAAACGAACGAATGGTGTCCGCAAAGTGACACGGGCAAAATGATTCCGGCAAAACGACCCAGCCGAAACGATCCGCTCAAGGCAAGCCAGGCAAAACGACCCGATCGAAGACTCCAAGCGAAAACTCCGGCAAAAAACAAAAGGGCCGTATGCGTGAAAGCATACGGCCCAGGCGCAAAGCCCTTATCGGCGCGTCAGCCGGCGTTGTTCGCGTTGCCGCTTTGCTGAATCAGCGACGCCATGAAATCGCGGTTGGTGGCGGTCTTCTTCAAACGCGGCACGAGCGTCTGATATGCCTGCTCCGGTTCAAGACCGCCCAGCAGTCGGCGCAAACGGTAGATGATCGGCAGCTCCTGCGGATCGGTGATGAGCTCCTCTCGACGGGTGCCGGATACGTTCACGTCGATGGCCGGGAACAGGCGCTTGTCGGCGAGTTCGCGGCTCAGGCGCAGTTCCATGTTGCCGGTTCCCTTGAATTCCTCAAAGATCACCTCATCCATCTTGGAACCGGTCTCCACCAGGGCGGAGGAGATGATGGTCAGGGATCCGCCGTTTTCGATGTTTCGCGCGGCGCCGAAGAACTTCTTCGGCGGGTATAGCGCCTGGGCATCCACGCCGCCGGACAGGATGCGGCCGGAAGCCGGTGCCGCGATGTTGTATGCGCGGGCGAGTCGGGTCATGGAGTCAAGCAGCACCACAACATCCTGGCCAAGCTCCACAAGACGCTTGGCGCGTTCGATGGCGAGTTCCGCAACGGTGGTGTGGTCGGACGCCGGACGGTCGAAGGTGGAGGAAATCACCTCGCCCTGCACGGTACGTTCCATGTCGGTGACCTCTTCCGGACGCTCGTCCACGAGCACGACCATCAGGTGCACTTCAGGATTGTTGGTGGCGATGGCATTGGCGATGTTCTGCAGCGTAATGGTCTTGCCGGCCTTCGGCGGGGAGACGATCAGGCCACGCTGGCCCTTGCCGATCGGGGCGACGATGTCGATGAGACGGCCCGTCAGCTTGTTGGGCACCGTCTCCTGCTTGAGGCGCTCCTGCGGGTACAACGGGGTCAGCTTGTTGAATTGCGGACGATTCTGCGCATCCTCGACGCTCATGCCGTTGATGGAATCGATCGACTGCAGCGGCACGAACTTCTGACGCTGGTTGCGGCGGTCGCCCTCGCGCGGGGCGCGGATGGATCCGTGCACGGCGTCGCCCTTGCGCAGGCCGTACTTCTTGACCTGGCCCATGGAAACGTACACGTCGTTCGGCCCGGGCAGGTATCCGGAAGTACGCACGAACGCATAGGATTCCAGCACATCGACGATGCCAGCGACCGGAACGAGGTCTTCCTTCGGCTCATCATGGCGCTGATCGCGTTCCACATGCTGATCGCGATCGTTGCGATCCTGACGATCGTTACGATCCAGACGCTCGTTGCGGTCGCCGCGACCGTTGCGATCGTTGCGATCGGAAACGCGTCCACGGCGTTCGTCACGCTCCGCATACTCGCGGTCACGTCCACGCATGCGGCGTCCGCGACGTTCCATACGGTCGGCGTTACGGCCGTGTCCACGACGGTACTCGCCATCCTCCGCATCGTCGTTGTGGGCGGAGTCGGAATCGTTCTGCGCCGGCAGCGTGGCAAGGATGTCGTCCAGGTCGCGCACGACGTCCTCGTCCTTCGTTTCCTCCGCGGCGCGGCGACGGCGGCGGAGCTCGTTGTCGGAATCGTCGTTGCGGCGGCGACGGCGCTCCTCCTGCTTCGGCGACGCGTCGTCGAGCCCCAGCTCGGCCAGCAGGTCATTGCCGGCTTCGTCATCACGACGGCGACGGCGCTTCGGAGCGTCGTCCAACGCGTCGAGCACATTCACCGCGGAGAGGATGCCCTCCTCCACGTTCTCGGCATGCTGCTCGGCACGCTGCGGTTTCCTGCGACGCTCGTTGCGATCAGCCTGGCCGCCACGATCTTGCTGGTTCTTCGGCTTGCTTTCGGAAGAGTCTTCCTTCTTCTTGGACTCCTCAGGCTGCCTTTCTACTTCCTCCGCCACGACTGCGGTGTCTTCGGCGGGAGCTGCCGCGGCGGATTTCGGCGCACGCACGGTGACGCCGGCCGGAGCATCGCCGCCGGAACGGGCGGCCTGCAGCGTTGCGATGAGTTCGGGCTTGCGCATGGTGGAGGTACCGCGAAGTCCTATCTGCTTTGCGAGCTCCTTGAGCTCAGGCAATTTCATATCTTCAAGATTCGGGCTGGTTGCCACTTGTTGTGCCTTTCCTTGGCCTTGCAGGCGCGCGCCTGCAACGGCTTAAAAAAGAGAATCGGAAAATCCGCTCGATGAACGTCCGTGGTGAAATCTCACCCCCATCGGACGTAGGTAACTTTACAACGCCGCCCAGACCAAGGCAAGCGGGCATCGAAAAAGCCCGTCGGCCGCTGCCGGACGGGCTTGGAAAGACAGGCTGCCAACCTTCGGATTCAACCTTCCGACCTTCCGAAAGGGTTTCAGGAAGGTTTTCCGGATTACTTCTCCTCGTGGTAGGACTTGTCAGTGTTCACAGACCACACGTTCTTCTTGGAGGTCTTGCCGGACTTGATGTTTCCGACGGCCTCGATGGCCGTGGCCATGGAGTGGTCCATGTTATTGTAGCGGTGCTGCCCGTTACGTCCCACGCAGTAGAGGTTGCCGAAGGAATCGAGGTATTCCACGAGTTCCGACATGCGGTCGTAGGTGTCGAAGTAGGCCGGGTACGCCTTCTTGACGCGTTCGCGATGCGAATCGATCACATCCTGCGGCCCGTTGATCACCTGCATGCGGGTGAGCTCCTGGATGGCGAACTTGGTGGCGTCCTCGTCCGACATGTTCCAGAAGGAATCGCCTTCCTCGCAGAAGTATTCGAGACCGATCCACACGGTGTCGTCGACGTCGTTGACCAGGTACGGGCTCCAGTTGTTGAAGATCTGCAGACGTCCGACCTTGTAGCCCGGATCCTGAACGTAGATCCAGCAGTCCGGCACGATCGGCGGATTGCCGAGGGTCGGAATGTCGGTGGTGTTCTTCAGACGCATGTGCTTGACGAGCAGACCGACCGTGACGAAGTCGCGGTACGGCAGGCCCGTGGCGATTTCGGTCATGTCCTTCGGAGCCGGCTTGTCGGAAGCGTCGACCGCTTCGATCAGGTCCTTGACCGGCATGGAGGAGATGAAGTCGTCCGCGGCCAGTTCGGTGCGGTTTCCTTCGGAATCCACGTATACGACGGAGCCGATCTTGCCATCGGCTTGGCGAATCTCCACCACATTGGCGTCGGTGATCACCTTCACGCCGGCGGCCTCGCAGTTGGCCTCAACGGTTTCCCACAGCTGGCCCGGACCGTATTTCGGGTACCAGAATTCCTCGATGAGCGAGGTCTCGACCTCGGAATTGTCCCGCTTCTTCGGCATGAGCTTGGCGAAGGCGTTCTTCAGCACGCCCATGATGCTCAGACCCTTGACGCGCTGCGCACCCCAGTCGGCGGAAATCTGGGAGGGATGACGCCCCCACAGCTTCTCGGTATAGCCTTCGAAGAACATGGAATACAGTTTGCGGCCGAAACGGTTGACGTAGAAGTTCTCGAGATTGGTTTCCGGAAGCTTGTGCACGATCGACTTCAGATAGCTGAAGCCTGCAACCAGCGTCAGCTTCGGCCCCATGGCCTTCAGCGTGTTGGGGGTCAGGGAAATCGGGTAATCGAAGAAATGACGGTTCCAGTAGATGCGAGACACACGATGACGCTTGAGCATCACCTTGTCTTCGACTTCCGGATCCGGTCCGCCCGGCTCCATGTCGTGCTCACGTCCGAGCTTCTTGTCGTCATAGCTGGGGGCGCCCTGCAGCGGCAGGACCTCCTTCCACCAGTCCATGACGCGTTCGTCCTTCGAGAAGAAACGATGGCCGCCGATGTCCATGCGATTGCCGCCGTGCTTGACGGTGCGGGAAATGCCGCCGAACTCGCGTGTGGCCTCCAACACGGTCACATCATAATTCTCGGAGCCGCCGTCCTTGACGAGCTCCCACGCAGCAGTCAAGCCTGCAGGACCGCCGCCGATAATCACTACGGATTGCTTTTGCGTCACTTTAGGTCTCCTTATAAAAACAAATCTCAGACAGTCTATCGGAAGCACGGAACCGCACACCGCAACGTGTGCGCATGCACACAAAACTAACCCCTTAGGGCGAAGCCGCACATATCGAACACGCTCTCTTGCCGGCATTTTCCATGCCGGAATCACCCGCAATCAACTTCCGCATATGTGTGGTGCCGCCTTCCTGCGGGCGGAAAGCGGCACCATAGACATACGATGTCCGAAAACAGGCGGACCCTACGTCGAAAACGAGAGTCGGATCAGTGGATGTCGTCCGGAATGTCAATGTCCGTTTTCTGCACTTCCTCGACGTTCACGTCCTTGAACGTGACGATGCGCACGTTCTTGACGAAGCGGCTGGAACGATACACGTCCCACACCCAGGCGTCGGTCAGCCGCACGTCGAAATACACGTCCTGCCCCGCGGAACGCACGTTGAAATCAACCTTGTTGGCAAGATAGAAACGCCGTTCCGTCTCCACAACGTAAGTGAACAGTTTGATGACGTCGCGATACTCCTTGTACAACGCCAGTTCGGCGTCGGTTTCATAGTTGTCGAGATCCTCGGCGCTCATCACTTACCTTCCGTGTCACGCTTGCGGCCACGGCCAAGCGTGCGCCACCAAGCTTCCTTCGATGTCTTGCGTTCCTCCGAAGCGTACGGCCAGCTCTCTTCGACGTCGCCGTTCACAGGACCGTCGCTGTCTTCTTTGGAATCCTCCTCGACGATCGCGTCGAAGAGCGAAAAATCATCATCTTCCTTCTGTCCGTCGGCCGACTGCACGGATTGGACCGTCTGCAGCCGCTCCTGCTGGATCCGCTGCGATTCGACCGCCGGATCGTCATCGTCCTTCTTGTTGATCTGAATGGCGATCGAATGTTCCCGGGCACTCAACGCCTCCTTGACTCCGGGATTGTCTTCGATCAGGTGCATGCCGAACGCGTCGAGGGAACGAATCGGATCATATTCGTCGGCCAGAGTGTCCATGACGATCAGATCCTGATAACGATTCTGGGAAGCATTCCACAGTGCGTCGCGGGAACGGCCTGACGGCACGAATCCCAGCGACTGGTACACGGACACGGAACGCGTGTTCTGTTCCGGAACCGCCACCCAGATGCGGTGCATGCCCAATCCCGCGGGCTCCGGCGCAAAACCGTAGGTCATGACGCGCGGCATGATGTCGCGCGAATAGCCGCGTCCGCGGAAGTCCTTGCCGAGCACCACCTGGATGCGGGCGGAACGGGCCCAGCCGTCGATGTCGATCAGGAAGATCATGCCGATGACGTTGTCGGAGGATGCGGCGTCGATTTCGCCGTCCCCGTCGTGGTCCGCCTCGGTGACGATGGACCAAGCTACCGTACGCCGGAATTCCGGATCCCCCACTCCGGATTCGCTTGGCTTCTCGCCGTTGTTCCAAGCCACGGAACGGTGCACCCACGCGTGAACCGCGCCACGTTCGGCAACACGGTCCTTGCCTGTGATGCCGGACGCTCCGACATACGCTTCGATGGTATCCATACGGTCAAGGTCTTCGACCATGGCTGGACGCAAGCGCACCATCTCGCCTTTGATCGGCGGAATGACGAGCCGTGCAGGAAGTTCTCTCGATACGTTCGCTGCCGTTGCTTCAACATTCTCTGGCATGATTCTTTCCCCCATGTCATTCGGTCACGGCCGCTGCCGCAACCCATTACCGACGGTATTGTACTCGACTGTGGAAAGGCTGGGAGGCAAAATCGACATTTCCGTCAAAAATCGTCGAAAACGTTCCCTGAGATGATCAATCCCAATTCCTGAACGTTGCCGCATAGCCGGCTTCCGGGGATATTTCCATGCAAGGCCGGGACGGATGTCCACGGACGCCGGCGCTTGCGGACGCCGATGGCATCTCGCCGAACAGCGACGACGTATGACCGATATTGGCGTTTCCAACGAAAACGCCCATATCCCAGGAATGGGGGCGTATATGAAAGGCGTATGCAAGGGGCATATACGAAGACCTCCCGCCTTCCGACGTTCCGAAACGTCTGAAAACGGGAGGTCATTACGCTCGTCTACGGCTTGATCTCACCTATCGGATTACTTGATCTTGCCCATGACGATCTTGGTCACGGCCTTCGCGTCAGCCTGGCCGCGGGTGGCACGCATGACGGCACCGATGATCGCGCCCATCGGCTTCATATTGCCGCTCTTGAGCTTCTCAACGATATCCGGATTCGCCGCCAACGCCTCGTCAACGGCCTTCTCAAGAGCGCCATCGTCGGAGACCACCTGGAATCCGTGCTTCTCTACGACTTCAGCGGGAGTGCCCTCGCCCGCAAGCACGCCGGCGACGGTCTGCTTGGCGAGTTTGTCGTTGAGCTTGCCGTCCGCGATGAGCTTTTCGACCTCGGCCACATCCGACGGGCTGATGGACAGCTCCTCAAGGCTCACACCCTTTGCATTGGCCTCACGGGACAGCTCTCCCAGCCACCACTTCTTGGCGCCTGCCGCGGTGGCGCCGGCCTTGACGGTTTCTTCGAGAAGATCCAGAGCGTCGGCGTTGAGCACGTCGCGCATCTCCAGGTCGTTGAAGCCCCACTCGGCCTTCAAACGGTTACGGCGCTCGCGCGGCATCTCAGGCATCTGAGCCTTCAGCTCCTCGATGTGTTCCTTGGTGATGTGCAGCATGACCAGATCCGGATCCGGGAAGTAGCGGTAATCATCCGCATCGGACTTCACACGGCCGCCTGCGGTGGTCTGCGAAGCCTCATCCCAGTGGCGGGTCTCCTGCAGAATCTCGCCGCCTTCACTCAGGATGGACGCCTGACGGCGGATCTCATACTGAACGGTCTTTTCGATGCCGCGGAACGAATTCACGTTCTTGGTTTCGGAACGGGTGCCGAACGGATCGGAAGCGCTCGGACGCAGGGACACGTTCACGTCGGCGCGCATATTGCCCTGCTCCATGCGGGCGTGGGAGATGTTCAGCGCGCGCACGATGTCGCGGATGGCACGCATGTAGGCGCCAGCGATTTCCGGAGCGCGCTCTCCGGCGCCCTCGATCGGCTTGGTCACGATCTCGATCAGCGGCACGCCGGCACGGTTGTAATCTACCAGCGAGTGGTTCGCGCCTTCGATACGTCCGTCCGCGCCGCCGACGTGGGTGTTCTTGCCTGCGTCGTCCTCAATGTGGGCGCGTTCGATCGGAACACGGAAGACGGTGCCGTCCTCCAACTCGACATCGAGATAGCCGTTGCCGTTGGTCGGCTTGTCGTACTGCGAAATCTGATAGTCGCGCGGCATATCCGGGTAGAAGTAGTTCTTACGCGCGAACTGGCTCCACTCGGCGATCTCGCAATGCAGGGCCAGACCCAGCTTGATCGCGTAATCCACGGCAGCCTCGTTCAGCACCGGAAGGGAGCCCGGCAGACCCAGGCTCACCGGAGTAAGCTGGGTGTTCGGGTCGCCGCCGAAGGAAACTTCGGCCGGGCAGAACAACTTGGTGGTGGTGGAAAGCTCAACGTGGGTTTCCAGACCGATGACCGGATCGAATTTCTTTACGGCATCGGCGTACTTCATCAACTTTTCAGCCATTTTGTTTTCTTTCCTCCGATGCTTCTACTTGTTCAGCCCGTCGAGCCACGGGGTCTTCAGGGACTGCCAGATCGGACCGTTCCAATCTTCCTCAAGAGCCGCTTCCAGAGCCGCAGCCGGCTTGTACATGGCTTCGTCACGCTGCTGGGGCGCGATGAACTGGAAGCCGACCGGCAGACCGTCGTCGCTCAGGCCCGCAGGAATGCTCATGGCCGGAACACCTGCGAGATTGGCCGGAATGGTGGTGATGTCGATGGCGTACATGGCCATCGGGTCTTCGGTCTTCTCACCGAACTTGAATGCGGTGACCGGGCTGGTCGGACCGACAAGCACGTCGACCTGTTCGAACGCCTTCTTGAAGTCGTTGATGATCAGGGTGCGCACCTTCTGTGCGGAGCCGTACCAGGCATCGTAGTAGCCCGCGGACAGCGCATAGGTTCCCAGGATGATACGGCGCTTGACTTCGTCGCCGAAACCGGCCTCACGGGTGTAGGCCATCATGTTGGCCGCGGTCTGCGGAACGCCTGCCGGCGGCATGACGCGCAGGCCGTAACGCATGCCATCGTAACGGGCAAGGTTGGAGCTGACCTCGGACGGCATGATGATGTAGTACGCGCCCAGAGAGTACGGCAGGTGGGGCAGAGACACCTCAACGACCTCAGCGCCCATCTCTTCAAGCTTCCTGACGCCTTCGTTGAAGCGGGCCATAACGCCGGACTGGAATCCTTCGCCGCCCAATTCCTTGATCAGACCGACCTTGAGGCCCTTCAGATCGCGCTTCATACCTTCGCGGGCGGCTGCGACCATCGGACGCGGACCCTCCGGAATGGAGGTGGAATCACGCTTGTCGTGACCTCCGATCACTTCCTGCAGAAGAGCCGAATCAAGCACGGTGCGGGAGCACGGGCCGATCTGGTCAAGGGAGGAAGCCATGGCGATCGCGCCGAAACGGGAGACGCCACCGTAAGTCGGCTTGACGCCCACGGTTCCGGTCAGTGAGCCCGGCTGGCGAATGGAGCCGCCGGTATCGGTGCCAAGGGCGAGCGGCGCTTCGAATGCCGCCACCGCCGCAGCGGAACCACCGCCGGAGCCGCCCGGCACTCGTTCGGTGTCCCACGGGTTGCAGGTGGTCTGGTATGCGGAATGCTCGGTGGAGGAACCCTGCGCGAATTCGTCAAGGTTGGTCTTGCCCAGCAGCGGCATGCCTGCGGCCTTGAGCTTCTCGATGACGGTTGCGTCGTACGGAGGCACCCATCCTTCGAGGATCTTAGATGCTGCGGTGGTTTCGATGCCCTTGGTCACGATCATGTCTTTGATGGCGATCGGCACGCCGGCGAGTTCCGGCAGCTGGGCCTTTTCCTCGTCGGACTTGGAGTCAAAGGCGTCGGCCTGTTCGAGGGCTTCGTCGCCGGAGACCTTCAGGAACGCCTTGACGCTCGGTTCGGCGGCTTCGATGACTTCGAGGTGCGCCTCGACCAGCTCACGGCTGGAGACTTCCTTGGCTTTGACTTTGGCCGCCATCTCGGCGGCGGACAGCTTTACGAGTTCAGTGGTGCTCATGTCACTCCTCTCCCAGAATGCGCGGGGCCACGAACATGCCGGACTCGGAGACCGGGGCGCCTGCGGTCGCTTCCTGCTGGGTCAGCGGAGTCTCGGGAACATCCGGACGCAGGTAGGCCTCCAGCGGAATCGGATTCGCGGTCGGTTCCACGTCGTCCGTGGCGACTTCCTGAACCATGTTGATGGATTCGGCGATGACGTTCAGATCGCCCTGCAGGCGGGTGATTTCCTCATCTGTCAATGCGATTCGGGCCAAATCGCCCAAATGCACGATTTCTTCTTTGGTGAAAGTAGGCATGGCAATAACAGTAACGCGTCTGTGTGACGAGCACACGTCTTTTCAGCCGCTCTTCGCCCGTTCTTTCACCCGAATCCTTCGCCCGGCCATCCGCCCGATTCCCGTCCAATCCCTCGCTTGAATCTTCGCCAACGACTGAATAAATCAACCCCATTCAACCCTCCCCATAGGTCGAATTCCGCCAGTCACTGGATAAATCCACCCGCGCAACAACATCTCAGAAGCCAAATCCCACCAGTCACTGGCGAAATCATCCCGCTAATGCCTCTCCTAGGGGACGAATTTCACCAGTCGATGGATAAATCAACCCGTTGAGCAGAATCTCAAAAACCCAAAATCTCCAGTCACTGGATAAATCCACCCGTCGAACAATGCTTCAGGAACCAGATTTCGCCATGTACTGGATAAATCCGCCCTCTAATGCCCTCTTCACAGTCCACGTCTCGCCAGTCGATGGCGAATATACCCATTCACACCTCTCCTAGCGGGCGAAATCTGCCAGTAGCTGGAGAAATCATCCCGCCTAATGCCTTTCCACAGGCCAAAACCTCCATCCACTGGAGGAATCCACCCATTAACCACCATTCAGGGAATCCTAATTTCGCCAGTTGATGGCGGAATATACTCGCAAAAAGGCATCTCCGCCGCAAATATCTGACTGGCTGGAGGAGATCAAGACGGCATCACCGCATCAATAGCGGTCCACTTTCATGGGCGTCACCAATATCGGCAAAGTTGTCCACAGACACGCCGAAACACCTCAAGTTATCCACATTTTCCGCGCACGCTCCCCCTAGCATCGTGACACAAGGTAGCGTCGAATCATGAAAGCATATCCTCAAATCGACAGGCTGCTGGATCAAGCCGAAATCGCACGACGATGCGCGCACAGCAACGAGCCTCTGATTCAAAAGGGCCTCTACCGCAGATATCTTGCCGGAGATCTGGTCAAACCATATCCGGGACTGTATGCGCGCACGGAATACTGGAATCGGCTGAACGCAGCGGAACAATCGCTGCATGCCGCGCGTTCGCTCAAAGAACTTCACGACAACTGGATTTTCGCAGGAATCACCGCCGCTGCGGCATATGACTTCGAGCACCAATGGCTGCTGCACAATCAAGGACTCACCATAACGATGAACTCCCGCGGCTCGCATCGATCGCACGACAAACTCAACATCATCTACAGTCCATTCCCAAAAGACAAAGCGGTCATGGTGAATGGCATACCGGTCACCAATCCCGCGCGTACGCTTCTCGACTGCGGACGAATGCTGGACTTTCGGTTCGCCCTTCCGATTTTCGACTCCGCCGGAGCTCAAGGCGTCGGCAGTGAACAAATTCTGCAGGAATGTGCCCATACCACGCACGATTGCACGCCGATTTTCAGGCTCATGCAATACACGGATTCAAGCAGCGAGAATGGTGGCGAATCCTTGGCACGAGGAACCATGATTGAAGCAGGCTTCCCAACACCTCAACTCCAAGTACCATTCACCGATCCCGATACAGGAGAGCAATTCCGCGTGGATTTCCTATGGCGTACGAACGACGGCAAAATCATCGTTGGAGAATTCGATGGCACGACGAAATATGTAAACCCCGAAATGACCGGCAGAAAGAGCATACAGGAGACCGTTCAACTGGAACGTAATCGCGAGGCGGCCTTACGCCGTGCCGGTGTTACGGAAATCGTCCGATTCACATTCGACGATGTGCTGCAGCGCAAACCGATGATCGCAAAGTTGCGCCGCGCCGGAATACCAACCATGTCTTGATACAACCATTTCGAACGGCCACGCGAACGACTGCGACGATCGACCTGGTCGAGAGCGCACAGTTCCGCTTTGTTTTCCGCATGCGTCTAATTTCGCCAGTTACCGGAAACATCCATCAATTGACTCATCAGAGACCGTAAACCGCCAGCGACTGGATAAATTAGTCCGCGAAGCGCCACGGCAGCAACCATAAATCTCCAGTCACTGGATAAATTTGCCCGCTGGGTGCCATACAAGCGGGAAGATTTATCCGGCGACTGGATAAATCACACCTTTGAGAATCACCGCAGAAATCAAAAATCTCCAGTCACTGGATAAATCCGCCCGCCAGGGAACGTTTTAAAAGCCTAATTCCGCCAGTTACTGGATAAATCATCTCGCTAAAGCATTACGATCCACTGGCGGCAACGTTTCAGTACAAATCAATAATCAAGCAGCCACCTCGGAATCACTAAACCTGAAGGACCACACGCTAGGTCTTAGAACTGAACAGCGAAAGGATGTGATCGAAACCGCTAGGCTTGCGGGGCAGCATGCTGGACTATCCAAGCGTGCATGGAAACCGCCGCCGCGGCGCCCGCATTGATGGAACGCACAGAACCGAACTGAGAGATGTACACCACATCGTCAGCAAGCTCGAGCGCCTTCTCTGACAGCCCCGGACCTTCCGCACCGAAAAGCATGAGGCAACGCTTTGGGAAACGGTATGTTTCCATCGGCACCGCACCGGGAATGATATCGAGCGCGATGACACGCGCGGACTGCAACTCAGCGATTTTCGACTCCACTTCAACCAACTGAGCCAACTGAGCCAACTGAGCCGCGATTTCTTGCCCGTCAACACCATTCGCATTTACGTCATTCGGAGTCACACCAGACCGGTAGCATTCAGCGTCAGCAACATCCGCGCAAGGAACATCGGCAGCACCATCAAATACAGATCCACCAGCGGAAACACCGCCAGTTCCAGAAGCAACAGAAGCCCCGGAAACGTCGTCAGAGCATCGCAACGAGGGGACGCGTGCAGCGCAAATGCCTGTCTCCAACGCATCAGTCCACTCTGAATCCTTCAGCTTTCTCGCGTTTTCACGCATGAGGAAACGAATTGCGTCAGCTTGCGATTGCATCGCCGCGATTTCGCCGGAAATACGGTATTTCCAGCATTCCACCAGTTCCGCGATGGAGGGATGATTTTCGACATGCTGGTACAGCTCGGTCATGAGAGCGCCCTTGCGATTCCATTTGTGCGGCCCGACGATATGCACGCGGCGCGCTTGGAAAGCATTGGCCGTACGCACCATGGACCCGATATTGAAATCATGGGTCCAGTTTTCGACCGCCACCTCGAATTCATGACGGCCACGAGAATCGAGATCTTCTTTGATGGCCTGAACCGACCAGTAACGGTAGCGGTCAAGCACATTGCGGCGGTCGCCTTCGTCAAGCAGCCCCGAATCGAATCTGGAATCATAATTCAGCGACTGAGGATCATCCGGACGTTCCTCCCCCGGGTGCGTTTGCGCCCATGGCCCGACGCCAACCTCACGGAAGATCGGTTCGCCGGACGCTTTCGCGGCAATATCAATGGGATTAGGATCGTGCACCATTCCTCCAGAATCAGCGTATCTAATCACGCGCAGCGTCATGAAACACTTCGTGAAACATCCTCTAGGCCTCGTAGCGCCGTGCGCCATAAGCCTGCAATCAGACTGTACAAGCACAGACGAACCACTCACACGCATAAGCCCCGCAAAGCGGCTCCCAAACGGTTCGCCCCGTCAGGTCAGTGAAGCTCGGACTCCTTGTACACCTGCACGAACGGCAGTTCCGACTCGTTTCCGGAAACAGGATCGACGACCTTGATGGTCGGCTCGACCATGTCGACCCCACCAATCAGTGATGCGACGGCGAGCACCTCGGCCCCTTCGTTTCCGACAACGGAGAAATCAAGGCTTAATTCGTTGCCGTTGCGCAAAGTGACCAGCGAGGACGTCTGCACGTACGATTTCTCGGACAGCCAGGAATCAAGCAATATCACACGCTTGCCCTTGATGGACGGTCCTTTGATGGACGGATAGACGAAGTCCATGACGAAACCGTTCAGGTCTTCCCCGCGGGATGCGGCAGCCTGGATCATCGCCGAAACCAGTGGAACGGCGGCTGCCGTCAAAGCGCCGACAGCGTCGAAATCGTCGACGGAATAACCGGATTCCTCCAACGCGTCAAGCAACATATGACCGACGATCGAAGCTCCACGATGGTCGAACAGAATCGAAGAAAGCTCAGAAAACGGCTTGTCCTTCATCTCGGCCCGCAGCAATGTCTTGAGTTGGTCGCGAGGCTCAAGCATGGCGAACTCGACGGTGGAATCCGCTTGGGCGGCAGCGTCGCCAGTCGCTTCGGCGACCGGCTTGGTCTTGCGGAAAGTGTTCTCTTCGGTCATGTCTTCCAGATTATCCTTTCGACTCGTCATTCCAACGAACAGCCCGACGCGCCATTCTTGACCACGACGACCGTGTAGCGTTTCACTGTCTCATGATCCTGAGCGTAGGAAGCGAACGTGATCATCGTGGAATCTCCGTCGAGCGTGATTTCGCGAGGATTCTCGGCACCGTCCTTGACTATGATGCCATTCACCGCCACGTATCCGCCATCGCCTCGACCGATGATGGTCGCATGCACCGCTTCCGTGCCGGCTGGAACCTTCAGCACATACACGGTGGAATCCGGGGAAAATTCCCCCTTCGCCGATCCCGCCTCGTCATACAGGTCACCGGTGTCGAAGGCAAGACCCGTCAGCGAGGCATCCGAGGAATACCTCTCATCCGTGGTGGTGCGCACGCCGTAGATTCCGCCGATGACGGTTCGGGTCGAATCGTTCGCATCGAATTTGACACGTATTCTGCCGTTTTGGGCTTTGGCGACGAGCTCCGATGGGATTCTCGTATTGGTCCAGTAGAATCCATCGGCCTTGGCATCGTGGGAAACAACGAATTTCCACGCGTTTTCGCTCAGCCTACCGGCCGACTGGTCTTCTTCGGAATCCAGTGGAGTCGGGTCGATCCATACGTCGAAGCCGTTACGTCCGGCATCTCCAGCGTACAGACGGACGCCAAGATAGTTCTTCCCACACTGCCGGCTCACGTTCATGTCGTAGCTGATCCAACCGTCGAGTTTGGCCTCACGGTAGGGCTGGTCCTCGTATGAGCCTGCGATGGAGTTCGCCTTATGCAGGTTGTGGGAACCTTTTTCGTTCTGCTCCTGGTTGTCGAAGGCATCCAGCAAATCGGTGTTGAACGCATTGTCGCGCTCCTCATCCTTGGCTGAGATGATCTGATTCTGATACGCTTCGGAATCCACTTCGGCAAGATCCCAGTACACGGCGTATGTGGTTTTGTACAGCGAGTAATATGGCTGGAGTTTCACACCGACCGCCTCGCCTTCGACGTTCCTGAATTCGAACGCCAGTTCCCCACCATCCGCGGGATCGTCGATCCGCACCAGATTTCGCTCGAAATCCTCCAGCCACCGGGATGCGCCGATCTTCCTTCCGTCCACTTCGGAGGGGAATATCTGGGCCATGGCGTTCGCGGCCGCGTCATAGGCCGCGGTACGCACGAGGATGCCGCCATATCCGTAGTTGGACGTCGCGTCCGTACTCTTCAGCGAACCGGCAAGAACCAGCGGACCATAAGTGAATGCCACCCAGTTTTTATTGTCCTGTGAGGTGTGGGCCTGCAATTTCGCCGGCAATTCGTATGTGACCGTATCGCCGGCCTTGACCGCGACGGTAAGCCAACCGTTGCCGTCCTTGGGCAGATCGGACGCCTTCCGTCCGTTCAACGTGGCGTTCGCGGTCGTCCATTCCGGCAACCGCAGTTTGAGGTTCACGATTCCCGACGCGCCGTCATCTGAGCACCCACCCAGCGTTTCGACTTCGAACGTGACCGTCGTCCGTTTCGGCACATCGGCGGTCTGCGTGATTTTGAGGCCATGGCGCTCGTCCGCGAACGTGGACGAGCGGAACATGTTCACATACACGTCGTTCTTGTCGGTGAGCCACATCGAATCGTTGAGCTTGGCGAAATTCTCGATGCCGGTACCCTGGCAGCACCAGAATTCGCCGTATTGCGTGCCGAATACTTTCGGATATCCCGCTTTCATCGGCTGGAAGTATTCGGTCATGCCGGTTTCCGGATTCTGCGATGCCACAATCGAATTGATGAACGTATGCTCGTAGTATTCGGAATACTTGGCCTGTCTGGTCACTTGCGACAGCAGCCGGGTGAGCTTGAGCATGTTATGTTCGTTGCAGGTCTCCACCGTGGAATTGTTCTGATAACCGCCGCCATTGGATGAATCACCATTGGCCGTGGCGTCCTTCCACAGCTGATCCGGAGCATGGAAGTGTTCGGACTGGCTGTTGCCGCCATTCACATAGGTGTGGTGGGCGACGACGATATCCCAGAAATTCCGCGCCGCCTTCAGATACAGGTTCGTCAGATCGTTCTGTTCGTCGGAAGACAGGCTGCCGTACAGTTCCGCGTCGGACGTATACGCAACGTATCGTTGCATGGCTCCCGCAAGCTTGGGAATGGTGGTGTTGGCATGCTTGCCGTTCAACACATCCTGACCGTCCGCCAACGATTGGAACAAACCGATCTCGTCGAACAGATGGGCGGCTTCGAGGGCCTTCTTCTTGTCGGCCGCGTTGCCTGCGATCCCCGCCACCTGATATAGGGCGTCGTTCATGCCGCCATATTCGGTGCCCAACATATCGACGTCGGGATGCGCCGACTTCCAATTGACGATCCATTTGGCGAAGTCGACCGAAGCGGCACGGGCCGCGTCACGGGTTTCGCAGTCGGTGGCATACATGCAGGCATGCACCATGCCCTGCTCGACCTTGTGCAGATTGTAGAACGGCACGATCAGGCCGTCTTTGCCGTTCGGCACCGCATCCACTTTGAACGCCGGGAAGAATCCGGCGTTCTCCGAGTCCCTTTCCGCATAGGCCTCCTGAGCTTCGCGAACACCCAGCACCATGGCCTTGAGCTTGGCCGCGAGCCGCTCCTTCTGCTCATCCGTCGCGAATGTGGAACGCTGGGCTTCGGAAATCGCGGAGATGTAGTGTCCTACGAAATGTCCCGTGAAACGGTTCGGATTGGTTGCTCCGTCAGGATTGTTCCGCGCGCTGTATCCGGCTTCCCATCCGCCGTAGTTTCGCACGCCCTTGGTGTCGAGACCTGCCTGCGTGCGGAATTCCACCAGCAGTCTGTCGGCGTCGAAGCTGAGTAGGTACGCGATTTCCTTTTGCCCGGCATTGATCAGATAGTCATCCGCAACGGACACATTCGCCATATCGGATTCCGACAGATACTTCTCGGAGTATTCCCGTGGTTCGTTTTCCAACCTTGCGTGGACGGCATCCGTGCGGGAGCCGAGCGATTCCGCCTTGACGCCCCGCCCCGCATCGGCGGTGTCGGCCACGGTATCCCACAGTTTCATCTCGTCAAAGTTGCCGTTCAATGTTCCTCCGCCGCTATGCATGCCATTCCATCCGATGTGTTGGCATCGGATATCAAACCAATCGTCTTGATTGTACTGCTGTTAGCGCGCACATAAATTACCGAAAAAGCCATTCGGACGCGAACGCCACCCCTCCGACTGGCCCAGCATCCATTTCATCCGGCCCGACGCCAATGACGTCGTTTCCCCTTTTCCCGCTATTCCCCGCTGGTTTCCGGCGCGGTCAATTCGCGAACGTCGGCCTTTTCGGGAGCGATGATTTCCACAGGACCGATGACTTTGCTCTGATCGACCTTCTGCAACTTGCGGGCCGTGACCAATACTCGCGATTCCAGGGAAGATGCGAACGCGTTATATGCGCCAACGGTTCGGGTAAGCGCGGCCCCGAGTTTCGTGGCGCGATCGCCCAACACCGCGAAACGGTCGTAAAGTTCACGGGAAAGGTCGAACAGCATCTTCGCATCATCGGTAAGGCTCTGCTGCTGCCATGCATAAGCCACCGATTTCAGCACCGCCCACAAAGTGATCGGAGACGTGAGCGCCACCTTGCGCGAGAACGCATCGTCCATCAACGTCGGATCAGTCTCCAAAGCGGCCTGCAGCAGGGACTCGTTGGGGATGAAGGCGATCACGAAATCCGGAGCGTCATCGAAAGCGTTCCAGTAAGCCTTGTCGCCGAGCGTCTTCACATGATCGCGGACGGCTTTGGCGTGAGCCTGCAGCAGTTCCGACTTTCGTTCCAGTTCCTCCTTGGATGCCGTATCGGGGATCTCGCATGCACGTTGGTAGTCGGCATACGGAGCCTTCGCATCGATGGGAATGGTTTTCCCACCGGGCATGTGAATGATCATGTCCGGACGTTGCGTATTGCCATCCGCGTCGGTGACCACTACCTGGGTGTCGAAATCGACATGTTCCAGCAGACCTGCCGATTCGACGATGTTGCGAAGCTGTGCCTCGCCCCATGCGCCACGCACCTTGTTGTTGCGTAACGCGGCAGACAGCGAGCTTGTTTCACGGTCGAGCCGGGCCTGCTGCTCCCCCAAACCCTTCAACTGTTCGCCGAGAGCCCCCATCTCGCGCTTGCGCCCTTCTTCGATCTGCGAGACCTTCTCCTGAAGGGCATCGAGATTCTTCTGCACCGGAGCCAGGGCGGAAAGCACTTCGCTCTGCTCCTGCAGCCGCTGTTCGCTTTCGGCCTGACGGCGCTCCGCCTCGGCCGCGGCCTTCTCACGTTCTCGTTCGATCCTCGCCTGCTCCGCGTTCTGGGCCTGAGCCAATTGGGACTTGAGGTACGCAAGCTGCTGGCTCAGCCCCTCCGACTTCGTTCGGTATTGCGTCACCGACATGTTCAGCTCGCCGATTTGGCGGCGGTAGTCCTCAGCCTGGGCCTTCACCGCATCCGCCTCGGACGTATGCATGCCACGGACCATCTCCTGGCCTTTCGCACGGCCGATATAGAAGCCCGCGGCCGCGCCGATGGCCGCCACAAGCACAATCAGAACAACAGACGCAAAATTATCGAACATGCGTTCGATTCTATCATGCCGACACCAACAAGCGCAAACGAGGCGCGTCCCGAAATCCGCAGCCAGGTTGTTGCCCATGGCTTCGGATTTCGGGACGCGCCTCAAGCAAACGACCACGCAGGCGACCACTCAAGCAATCGCCCACGCAGCCAATCATGCAAGCCGCTCACGCAAGCCAATCACGCAAGCCACTCACGTCATACGGTTTCCAGCTGGCCGTCCGCCCAAGCGGACAATTCCAAATGGTCGCCACCCGTCTGATCCACAAGCACGGTGTCACCGTCGTGCACACGGCCCGCGAGCAGCATACGCGCCAGCTGATCGCCGACCTCGGTCTGCACGAGCCGACGCAGCGGACGGGCGCCGTATGCCGGATCGTATCCCGTGTTCGCCAGCCATTCGCGCGCCGAATCGGTAACATCCAGCTTGATTCGGCGTTCGCTCAGACGTGCGGAGACCTGCGCCACCTGAATGTCCACGATGCCGCCAAGCTCCTCGCGGGTAAGCGGCTGGAACATGACCAACTCGTCGAGTCGGTTGATGAATTCCGGCTTGAACTGCGCATGCACGGCATCCATAACGGCCTTCTTCTTGGAACCCCCGTCCATGTCGGGATTGACAAGGAACTGCGATCCAAGGTTGGACGTCATGATCAGAATCGTATTCTTGAAGTCCACCGTACGTCCCTGGCCATCGGTCAGACGTCCGTCGTCGAGCACCTGCAGCAGCACGTCGAAGACTTCCGGATTGGCCTTCTCCACCTCGTCGAACAGCACCACCGAATACGGACGGCGACGCACGGCCTCGGTGAGCTGGCCACCCTCCTCGTAGCCGATGTAGCCCGGCGCGGCACCGATCAGACGGGACACGGACGCCTTGTCCATATACTCGCTCATGTCGATGCGCACCATGGCCTTCTCGTCATCGAAGAGGAAGTCGGCGAGCGCCTTCGCGAGTTCGGTTTTGCCCACGCCGGTCGGCCCGAGGAACAGGAACGATCCGGTGGGTCGGTTCGGGTCGGAGATGCCCGCTCGCGAGCGCCTTACGGCGTCAGATACCGCGGCGATGGCTTCTTTCTGGCCGATCACACGTTTGCCGAGGTGTTCTTCCATGTGCAGGAGTTTCTCGTTTTCGCCTTGCATGAGTCGTCCGACGGGGATTCCCGTCCATTCGGAGACGATTCCCGCTATGGAGTCGGAGTCAACGTGGTCGGGGACCATGGGTTCGCCGTCCGTGAGCGTGGCGTCGTTCGTTTCGGCATTGTCCGCAGCCGCTTCGGCCGCGTTCAATTCCTTTTGGATCGCGGGGATTTCGCCGTACGAGATGCGGCTGGCCTTTTCCAGGTCTCCTTCGCGCATGGCCTTGTCGGCTTCCACACGAAGGTCGTCCAGTTTGGCGCGAAGGTCGCCGACCTTGTTGTGTCCGGCTTTCTCCGCGTCCCAACGCGCCTTGAGACCGCTCAGCGTTTCACGGGCGTCCGCCAGGTCGGCCTGCAGTTTTTCGAGCCGTTCCTTGGATGCGGGGTCTTCGGCTTTCTTGAGCTGCATCTCCTCCATTTCGTAACGGGTCACTTTGCGTTGCAGTTCGTCGATTTCCTCTGGCGAGGAGTCGAGTTCCATACGCAGGTGCGCCGCGGCCTCGTCCACCAGGTCGATTGCCTTGTCGGGCAGCTGTCGGCCGGAGATGTACCGGTTCGATAGCGTTGCGGCGGCAACGAGCGCGTCGTCTCCGATGGTCACCTTGTGGTGCGCTTCGTAGCGTTGTTTCAGACCGCGTAGGATGGCGATCGTGTCTTCCACGCTCGGTTCGCCGACGAACACCTGCTGGAAGCGGCGTTCGAGGGCCGGGTCCTTTTCCACGTTTTCGCGGTATTCGTCGAGTGTGGTCGCGCCGATCAGGCGCAGTTCGCCACGTGCGAGCATCGGCTTGAGCATGTTGCCCGCGTCCATGGAGCCTTCGGCGGCGCCCGCGCCGACTATGGTGTGGATCTCGTCGATGAAGGTGATGATCTGTCCGTCGGATTTCTTGATTTCCTCAAGCACGCTCTTGAGTCGTTCCTCGAATTCGCCGCGGTACTTCGATCCGGCCACCATGGAGCCCAGGTCGAGCGAGATGAGCTTCTTGTTTTGCAGGGTGGTCGGCACGTCTCCCGCCACGATTCGCTGCGCGAGCCCTTCCACGACGGCGGTTTTGCCGACGCCCGGCTCTCCGATGAGCACCGGATTGTTTTTGGTGCGCCTTGAAAGAATCTGCACGACTCGGCGGATTTCCTGATCGCGTCCGATCACCGGATCGAGTTTGCCGTCTTTTGCGGCGGCGGTCAGATCGGTGGAGTACTTTTCGAGCGCTTTGTAGGATCCTTCCGCGTCGGGACTGGTCACTTTCGCGCCTCCCCGTACGTCGGGAACGGCCTTGCGTAGCGCTTCGGCGGTGACGCCGTTCTTTTCCAGGATCTCCGCCGACTGGTTCGGCTTGCTCGCCGCGATCGCGATGAGTAGATGTTCCGTGGAGACGTATTCGTCCCCCATGGACTGCATTTCCTTTTCGGCCTGCACGATGACAGCGCTCAGCTGCCTGCTGGCCTGCGGCTGCGATGTGGTGGACCCGCTCGCGGCCGGCAGCGCGACCAGA
The DNA here is from genome assembly GCA_963590945.1 of Dysosmobacter segnis. Classification (GTDB taxonomy): domain Bacteria; phylum Actinomycetota; class Actinomycetes; order Actinomycetales; family Bifidobacteriaceae; genus Bifidobacterium. Next base: position 22,905 of record CAVAQZ010000006.1, on the reverse strand, counting down.
GCGTTGCGTACCGCCGCGCCGATGGCCTGAACGTTGCCCCCCGCGGCTTGAACGAGCCCGCGGATCACACCGTTTTCCTGACGTAGCAGCGCATCCATGAGATGCAGTGTCTCGATTTGCGCGTTTCCTGCGGCGGAAGCGCTTTGCACGGCGTCCGAAATCGCGGATTGCGCCATTGTGGTGAACTTCTGTTCCATATCATCCTCCATGATTCACGCCGGCCTGCGGACCGGCGCAATATGTCGTCGTCTGATATGCTCAACCGACTCACCCGCCATTCTATTCCCAAAGTTGAGCGCACATCACTCAACTTTTGAAATTTATCCTTGGAATTCGGGTGGCAATCAGAAAATCACATCTCATGCGTCCATATTTCACATCGAACACAAAGCCGTAAAATTTCCTGTCCTATAGTTCCAATGTCCACTGGCCAGCCAAATTCGGTCAGAGACCCAACCAAACTTCCCGCCACGGGAAAAACGGCAAACCAACAATCGCAAACAACGAACGAGAATGAGAGAACCCGCCATGAGTCCACACGCAAACCCCGGCCGCCCACGCCGGACCAAGCGTCTGCGCTCTGCGCTCAAACCGCAATTCGGGCTGCTGATCAGCCTGTCCACTTTCTGCGTGCTGCTGGCCGTCTGGGCCGCGGTCACCGAAACGGGTCTGATGGATCCGCTGTTCCTCCCCTCCCCAAGCTCAGTGGTGAAGGCGCTGGCCGAACAGTCGTCCGACGGCACGCTTTGGCAGGACATCGGCGTGAGCGTCTACCGCATAACCGTGGGATACCTGATCGCCACCGCCATGGCATTGCCTTTGGGCGTCGGCATGGGCGTCAACGCGAAGATCCGCGCCGCGGCGGAACCGCTTATGGACTTCATTCGTTACATGCCGGTCGTGGCGTTCGTGCCATTGACCATCATCTGGGCCGGAACCGACGACTTCCAGAAATTCCTCATCATCTGGATGGGCACGTTCTTCCAGCAGGTGCTGCTCATCTGCGACGCCGTGATGCAGGTGCCGTCCAATCTCATCGAATTCGGCGAGACGTTGGGCATGAGCCGGATGGGCATAGTCATGCGCATCGTTTTCCCCGCTTCCATGCCACGCATCTGGGACGCCCTGCGCGTCAGCCTCGGATGGGCGTGGACCTGGCTCGTCGTGGCCGAACTCGTGGCCGCCACCAACGGCCTGGGCTACCGAATCACCGTTTCGCAACGCTACTTCGCCACCGATGTGATCATCGGATACGTCATCGTCCTGGGCATTCTCGGACTGTTCTTCGACCAAGTGATGCGCTTCATAGCGCACCGCGCATTCAGCCGTTGGGAGGGTCGCCGATGAGCGGCAACGCGAAAATCTCCGTTCAGAACATCTCGCAGAACTTCGGTGAGCTGAACGTACTGCAAAACATCAATCTCGATTTCCAGCCGAACGAGTTCGTGGCCGTGGTCGGCGCGTCCGGCTGCGGCAAGTCGACGCTGCTCTCAATCATCGGAGGGCTGCTCGAACCGACGCAGGGCCAAGTGCTCGTCGACGGCCGACAGGTCACAGGCCCGGGCCGCGACCGTGGAATCATCTTCCAAAAACCGGCGTTGCTGCCGTGGATGAGCTGCCAGAAGAACGTGGAATTCACGCTGCGGCAAGACAGGAATCTCAAACCGTCCGACCGCACGCGGATCGCAAGGCAACGTCTTGCGGACGTGAAACTCGACGGATTCGAAGACGCCTTCCCCAACGAGCTGTCCGGAGGCATGCAGCAGCGGCTCGTGTTGGCGCGGTCATTGGCATACAAGCCGGAGATCCTGCTTATGGACGAACCGTTCGGCGCCCTCGACGCGCTCACCCGACAGGAGATGCAGCTGCTGCTCGCCCAGGTCTGGGAGGACAACCGCATGACGGTGATGATGGTCACGCACGACATCGACGAGGCGGTCTTCACCGCGGATCGGGTGGTCGTGCTCTCGCCAAGGCCCGGACGCATCCTCGAAGAGGTGCGCATCGACCTGCCTCGCCCACGCAGACAGGACATGATCGCGACCGAACGGTTCCAGCGATACTCCAGTCGAATCTGGAACCTCATCCACGAACGGCGCTGACACGTCCGCACCCGTTCATCGAAGAATCGAAGGAATCGCGATGCACGGGCACGCAAACTCAAGCGACGCCAAGAGCGACTCCAAAACAACAACGAAAGAGAAAACAAGAGAGGAACAACCATGAACAAACCACTCAAGGCCCTGGCCGCGGCCGCGGCAATCACCTTCCTCGCATCGGGGCTTTCCGCATGCGGATCCGGCTCGAGCTCCGCCGATGGCGACGCCCAGACCATCAATCTTGGCGTCGAACCATGGCTCGGCTACGCGCCGTGGTACATCGCGCAGGAAAAGGGCTACTTCGAAAAATATGACCTGAACGTCAAGATCACCAGTTTCGACACCGACGCCGACTTCAACGCGGCACTCGCCTCCGACAAGATCGACGTCGGCTGCGTGGCCTCCCACACCGCGCTGCAGCTTCAGGAAAACGGCATCGATTCGAAGATCGTGCTGCTGCTCGACGCTTCCGAGACCGCCGACGCGATCATCTCCAAGACCGCCGGCAGCATCGCCGACCTGAAGGGCCAGCAGGTGGCCTACGAGGAAGGCACCACCAGCGATCTGCTGCTCAATTACGCGCTCGACCAGAACGGCATGAGCATCGACGACATCCAGAAGGTGCCGATGGACGCGGACGCCGCGGGAGCCGCCGTGATCGCCGGCAAAGTGCCGGTTGCGGTGACCTATGAGCCGTATATCACCGAAGCGAAGGCCAAGGACGCCGACCTGAAGACCATCTACACCGGCTCGCAGAAGGAAGGCCTGATTTCCGACGTGTTCGTCGCCAAAACCGAGTTCATCGACGAGAACGCCGATGCCATGACCAAGCTGGCCAAGGCATGGGGCGATTCGATCGACTACTACAATTCCGACACCGACGACGCGCAGGAGATCATCGCCAAGAACATCGGCTCCAAGAAGGCCGATCTGGAAACCGCTTTCGCCGGCGTGAAGTACTTCGGACTGGAAGACAACGAGACGGCGCTGACCGGCGACTACGTTTCCTCCACGCTGCCGGCCATCAACAAGGCCGCAATCACCGCGCAGATCGTGAAAGCGGACGTGGACGCCACCAAGATCGTCGACGCCACCTACGTCGAGAACGCGCTCAAGTAGGCATCCGAGTCGCGCAAAGCAAAAGGCGGTAGGCAGGGTCAAATCGAATCCCGCCTACCGCCGTGCGGCCATCACGTGGCCATCATGCAGCCATAAAATCAGCCGCGCACCACCACATTGCGCAACGAACCGATGCCTTCGACATGCACGATGGCCTCATCGCCCGGGTCAAGATGCCCGGAAGCGTTCGGCGTGCCGGTCAGGATCACATCGCCCGGGAGAAGCGTCGCGAAACTCGAGATCGCGGCGATCTGCTCAGGCATGCCGTGAATCAGGTTCGCCGTGGTTCCCGACGCCATCTCAACATCCTCGCCGTTGAGCGAGAACGAAATCTTCGCGTCACGCCAGTCGAGCTCGTCGCGGGTGACGATCCACGGGCCCAGCGGACATGCGGTGTCGAAGCCCTTGGCGCGCGTCCACATCGGATCAGGTCCCTGCAGGTCGCGCAGCGTGACGTCGTTCACACAGGTGAAGCCCAGCACGTAGTCCATGGCCTTCTCCACAGGAACGTTCTTGGCGATGCGTCCGATCACCAACGCCACTTCCGGCTCGAAGTTCATGTCGTTCGAGCATGGAGGAATCACGATCGGATCGTCCGGACCGATCACCGACGTGCTCGGCTTGGAGAAGATCACCATGTCTTCCGGAGCGTGCTTGATGTCGGAATGGCCGGCCTCGTGCATGAACTGCGCATGGGCCTCGTAATTCTTGGCCAGTCCGTACACCTTCGAAGGAATCACCGGAGCGAGCAGACGAATGCCGTCGCCGTCGACCGGGAAACGCTCGCCGGTGGGCTGAACGGCCTTGCCGGACAGCGGATAACCGTCGAGCGCCACGAGATAGTCTTTGCCGTCGCTTTCGTCGGTCTGCACGAAAGCGTACTGCGGTACATCATTATGCGAAAAACGTGCGATTCTCATGCTTGCCAGTCTACGCCGACCCGCACCGCACTCAGATGAACGCGCGTTCTCCGAAAATGGCCGTTCCGACCCGCACGATGGTCGAGCCTTCCGCGATGGCGAGCTCCATGTCGTGCGTCATGCCCATGGAAAGCTCACGGCAGTGGCCCGTGCCGGGTTCTCCGGATGCGACGATGAGGTCGCGGGTCCTGCGCAGATGCTCGAATCCTTTGCGGATAACGGTTTCATCGGCCACATGCGCGCCTATGGTCATCAGCCCCTGCAATTCAAGGCCGTCCAGCGTGCCGATTTTCTGCGCGATTCGAATGGCGTGGGCCGGATCGCACCCGGATTTCGAGGCCTCGCCGGATTCGTTGATTTCCAGCAACACGCCCACGGTGATGCCGCGCGCCGTCGCCCTGCGTGCGATTTTTTCGGCCAGCTCCAGCGAATCGACCGATTCGATGGTGTTGACGTACGGCAGTATTTTGCCGATTTTATTGCTTTGCAGCTGCCCGATCAGATGGAACGGAATACGAGGCGTTTCCAGGTCTTGAACAGGTTCCGCAGCGCCGGAAGCAGCGCCGACCCCCAGAGTGTATCCGCGTTCCGAGCACAGCCTCACAAGTCCTTCGGCTTTGGCGGTCACTTCCTGCGGACGATTTTCGCCGATCATGCGCACGCCCGCGTCGATCGCGGCCATGACCTCTCCCACGTCACGCGTTTTCGTGGCGGCGAGCAGACGCACGGAACCTTCATCTCGGCCCGCGGCGGACTCGGCTTCGCGGATACGGTCCAGCACGCGATGCACGCCATCCGAGATCTGCTGCGCGCGGATTTGGTCGATCACCTCATTGGAGAGGTCTTTATGCTCCATATATGCTGTCATCGCGTCACCTTCACAACACGTTCCCAACTTTTCCGGTCTTCGAACTTCACCAATCCTCACCGGGTTTCGTTACCAGAGTATGAAGAAGCCCGTACGACCGGCTTGAAGTGAAGCGATAAAGTAACCGGTATGCGTACGGGCCAATATCAGACGGTAGTAGAAGGGGGACTTCAAAAGACTCCGTCTACCCTCTGTTTTAGCAGATAGTCGGTAAAAGACACAAGGTTTTTTGCGTTTTCCGCGTGTTTTTCCCGTACGAGAAGACCCACCATACCCCCTTCCTACTGATTGCCCATTAAGCTCTCAGTCGGAAAGGTCCTTGACCTTCTCTTCCAGACTCCCCACGCGTTCCTGCAAAGCGAGCACCTGGCAGATGAGCGACTGGATTTGCCCCTCCCGTATCTCATCCCTATGGCTCGTCGTATCCACCGGTAGGATACCAAGCGCTTTGAGCTGCCTCGCCTTCTCCATGATGTCCTCATCGCACTTCCAACGTGCGATGTTGCGTTCCACACGCTTCTTGCCGACGACCAACGGGCTCAGTCCGGCGGATGTGAAAATCGCACTCGGGCGTTCGCCCTGCAGATACCGGCTCATGCAGCTGATCTGGAACTCACGTGAATACGTGATTCGATTTTCAGTAACGGACTCGACCGCCGGAAGAGATTCCAAATACTCTATTTCCGTTTGATTGAATCTTTTCCTCGCCATGTTCCACCACCGTTTCATCCCGCTTTTGTGTTCTTCGCTGCGGCCGGACTTCCTCATATCCAAACGCACTCGGGCATAGTACCAGCCAGAGGCAAGAAAACCCACCGAAAATCGTATCCCACCATATAATGAAACACAAAATATTCAAAGTATGAACATGAATCCAACCATCGCCAAACATCAGGAGAATCCATGCCAGGTCGTTTCGCGCCCACACCTTCCGGCCGCATGCACATCGGCAATATTTACGCGATGCTCGGAGCCTGGCTGTCCGCACGCGGGCATGGAGACGAGATATTCCTACGCGTGGAGGACATCGACGAGCCCCGCGTTGTTCCGGGAGCCGCCGATGCGATGATGGACGACCTGCGTTGGCTCGGCCTGGATTGGGATGGCGAGCCCGCTTTCCAATCGCAACGCCACGAGATATACGGGGAAGCGTTGCGTTGCTTGAAAGATCTGCCCGCTCCGCAGGACGCGACGTTCCTGGATTCGGAGCCGCGCAAACCGATGCCGCAGGATTCGCCGAAATCCCAAACGGAATCCCAGACGAACTCCCATGCGGAGCTCCGCGGCCAGGAAGATTCCCCGCTGACATACCCCTGCTTCTGCTCACGCGCCGACATTCGTGCGGCCTCCGCGCCGCAGGAGGGCGACCGCTTCATGGTCTACCCGGGAACCTGCCGCCGCTTGGCCGCGCACGACCCGCAGCAGGTGCAGGAACGGCTTGATCGCGCGGATCGTCATTCGCTGCGCATCGCGCTCCCTTCCGGTGCGCGCGCGTCCGTTTCTTTCCGCGATGAGATTTTCGGACAGCAGACGTTCGACCTGCATCACGATATCGGAGACACGATCGTCCGCCGCGCCGACGGCCTGTTCTCCTACCAGCTGGTGGTGGTCGTGGACGATCTGACGATGGGCGTGGACGACATCGTGCGGGGCCGCGACCTGCTGCGATCGAACGCACTGCAGATATACATTCGCGGCAAGCTCATCGAAGCGGGATTCGCGCCAGCCGTTCAACCGAGATACACGCATCTGCCGCTTATCGACAATTCGGCCGGTCAGAGGCTCGCCAAACGTGAGAGATCGCTCGACATGGGCATTCTGCGCAACAACGGCGCAACGGCGGAACGGATTGTCGGATACTGCGCGTGGCTGCTGGGATTGCAAGGCCGGCGATCCACAAAGCCGCAACCCATGAGTGCCGACGAGGCTTTACACGAATTCCGGAAGGCGGGGTGGAGCGCACTCCGCAAGGACCACGCCGACCGACTGCTCGACACGGAACGCTTCAACGAATATTTCGACCTGTGACCGCCAAAACGCGAGAAGGTCCGTGGAACATCAGATTCCACGGACCTTCAATGCATTCAGGCAGAAATATCTTCCGGCCGAGTTTCTATCAGGCGATGCCGGCGAAAAGCGTCTGGAAGAGGAACGCGCCGACGATGGCGCCCGCGATCGGGGCCACAACCGGAATCCATGCCTCGCCCCAGCGGGAGGAGCCCTTGCTTGGGATCGGCAGGATGGCGTGCAGCAGTCGCGGCATGAGGTCACGTGCGGGGTTCAGGCCAGGGCCGGTCGGGCCGCCCATGGAGGTCACAAGACCCCACACGATGAAGCCGACCACGATGGACGCGGCGGCGTGGTCTTCCTTGCCCCACGGCATTTCAAGGCAGCACAGTGCGCCGAGCACCAGCATGAGCGTGCCGAAGAACTCGTTGACGAAGTAGTTGATGCGGTCGTTGTGGGCATCGGTGGTGCAGAAGGTGCCGAGAATGGCGTTGGCGTCCTCGGTGTCCTTGTAGTGCGGCCAATAGGTCACATACACAACGAACTGACCGACCGCGGCGCCGAGCAGCTGGGCGATGATGTACGGCAGGACCTGGCTCCACGGGAACATGCCGTTGACGGCCTGTGCGATGGTCATGGCCGGGTTGATGTGGGCGCCGGAGATGCCGCCGAACATAAGCACCGGGAGCATGACGCCGAAGCCGTAGCCCATGGCGATGTTCAGCCAGCCGGCATGATGGCCCTTGGTGTTCTTCAGTTCCACGTTCGCCACTGCGCCGTTGCCGAAGATCATCAGCACGGCGGTGCCGACGAATTCCGCGGCAAGCTTGGTAAAGAGTGTGATTTCCACTGCAGTTTCCTCTATTGCTTCTCTTACTTTCAGAAAAGATTGTTGGCAAATTCCGCCGTAGGCGGACAACATCGCACTACAGTACTCCCACCTATGCCAATTTGAAACGGGAGAGCCGAAAACGACTCTCCCGCAGTTTCTCCATCAAGCCCGGCCCTTACCGGAACCGCCGCTTTTCAGGCTTGGTTCTATCGATTGCTCCGTTTGGATATGACGGAGAACAACCGGATTCCAGCCGCCGCCACGAGCATGGCCAGCATTGCGACCATCAGGAACGCGACCGCGCTGCCGGACTTCGCCACTACGGACTTGGATGAGGATTGGGCCGAAGACTTGGACGCGTCCGCGTTGGACGCGGCGTTGCCGTTGGTATCGGAGTTGTTTCCATCCGCCTTGCCGTCGGACTTGTCGCCGTCGGTCTTATCGCCGTCGGTCTTTCCATCGGACTTGCCGTCGTCAGGCGTGCTGTCGCCGCCCTTCTTGCCAGGCCACTCGGTGAGTCGGTAAACGGAGCCACCACGGATGGCGTTGCCCGGAATGAACACGACGTAATCATCAGTGATGGCGAAGTTGCGCATCGTCTGGTTCGAGTCGTCGCCGAGGCCGTCGAGCGTGATGGTATCGATGTTGATGTTGCCGCCGTTGGAATCGCTCGTGATGGCGTAGGTATCGCAGCCGGCAACCGAGGTCTTAACGGCATTCAGGCAAGTCAGGAGTGCGTGGAGCTGCTTTGCGGAGTCCTTGCTCAGCACCTGATCGAGGACCTTCTGGAGTGAATCGGGGAACATCGCGTCACCTTGGTCCTTGTACTCCTGATAGGCGTCGACGAGCTCCTTATAGACCTGATAGAACGCATCGATGCTCTCCTGGCCGCTTGCATCGACCAGGTTGGTGATGGAGTCCATGCCATAGGCGAGCGAGAGAACGTCCGAAGAGGTCTGGGCAGCCATCGTGTGAAGCTCGATGGCGCCGTTCTCGATGTCTTCCACGAGAGAAGCGGTCTGCTCATCCGTCAGCACGACATCGCCGGAAGCGGCGTCATCGGATGCGGAGCCGGACGTCGCGGAAGCACCGTTCGCCGCGTCGTAGGCCTGCGCCGCCGCAAGCGCCTGAGCGACTTCCTGCTCGGCGCTCAGCGTCTCGTTATCGGCCGCGGCCGCGGAGTCGTCGTCGCCGACACTCGCCGTGCCGTCGGTCAACGAGACGTCCTTCTGCAGAAGCAGTTGGATCAGGACCTTGACGTAGTTGAGCTTTTCGGCCCACTCGTCCTCGCTCATCTTGAGCACGTCGCCATTCATGACCTTGACCATCGGGCGGAGCAACGAGCCTTCGTCCAGAGTGCCAAGGAGCATAACGCCGTCGTTATCATCGGTCTTGTCGGTATCCCAAATCTGGGTCATCGAGGTGTACTGGTTGATGCGGCTCCCGTAACCGCTCTCCCAACCGGTGAGGGATCCGTCAGGGAAATCCTCGGTCGCATCGCCCACGACCAGCTCGATGTTGTGGTCGCCATCCATACGATACAGGTTCACGGATTGCGAAAGCACCGTCGACAGGTGGACGAAGTCCATGTTCAGCATCGGATAGGTCGCCTGGGTCACATCGTTGTAATCACCGATGTAAAGGTAGCCGTTGTAGACCTCCAAAGTACAGATGGCCGCGGCGAAGCGGTGCGAGTCGATGTTGAAGGTGTACATCGCCGGATGTTCATCAGCGGAGTTGACGCTGTCGTCCCACTGATCGTCAGTGGTGTTGCCGACGATCGGCGTCCATGTCCAAGCGTCACGGTCGGAGGGAGAAGCACCCTCCTTGAGGGTACCCTCGAGAATTGCATAGCCCGCGTAACAATCCGTCTCCTCAAGAGTGGTGGGATCCACTGCGGTGTACTTGCCGTCCTCGGGATTCAACGTGGAGTGCAGGCCCTTCTGACCCGCGTTGATGGCCATGTACAGCTTGCCGTTGTACTCGATCATCTGGTAGACCGTGCCGCCATAGTTGGCGTCGTACATGTGATAGGCGGGATAGTTGAGGAGCTCCTTGGTCTGCTCAGCGATCTCGGTGAACTCGGGGTTTCGCAGAGCGGAATCGCCGTCGACGCTGATGCCCTTGAAATTGCCGTCCTCATCGTAATCGTCGGCATCGGGTGTGAAGCAAATGATGTGCGCACCATCCATCCGGGTGACGGAGGCGACGAGCGAGCCATTGTAGACGGCAAGGGCTCGCGGGACCGGGAACACGTAGGACGCCTGCATGGCCTTGTATTCATCCATGGAGACCGCCTGGTAGACCGTGCGGAAGGAGTCGTCCTCGGGATTGACCTCGAAGATCGAGGGAATACCCGTCGCCGCATCCGCAACGCTCTCGGTTCCGACCTGAGTGCCGATGAAGTAGAAACGACCGTTGTACTCGACCGCGTTACGCAGCGTGACCTGGTATCCGTTGACCGATCCAGCCATGATGATCTTGGTTTCGCCGGTCTTGACGTTCATCTTGAAAAGAACACCTTGAGTGGGCACCGGGTGCTCGGTGTAGTAGTTGTCGCCGTAAAGAAGGCCGACGACACCGTCGACCATCTTCTGGTTGTACTCCGCCGCGCCCTCCTCAGTGGACTCGTCCTTGAGAAGCCCCATGGAGTTGAGCATCTTCTTGGCGTTGCCCTTGGTGATGCCGGTGCCACCGTACATGGTTCCGATATAGACCCAGTCGCCATAGCCCAAGGCGGAGAAAGCGTAGGACTGACAGGCATCACCGTCCAGGCTTGAGCCAGCTTCGGAAACCATGCGGTCTATCTCGGATTCGGAGGCGTCGGGATACTTGGACTGCAGACGCTCCCTGATGGCGGCAAGCTCGGCCTCGGTATCTTGCGTGTTCCCGCCATCGACATAGATGTGTTCGGTCACGCCGGTGCAGGTGTTGCCATCGGGGTCCGTGTATTCGTAATAATCGACAAAACCGTCCGTGTCGCCAGCCGAGGAATCGGCATGGGAGACCTTCTCGAGCGTATAGCCATTATTGGTATAGGTATACGTCGTCTCCAACTTCGAATTTGCCGCGTCCGACGTCTGAGACGGCGACGCGAAGGCGGTGGTGGGCATCATCGCCGTCACCACGAGGGCGGAGGCGAGCAAGCATCCCAGCTTCTTTCTCAACATTGTCTTTCCTTTCGTTGTGCGCAAACAAGTCGTCGCACCGGTGCGATGGCTTTGCCAGATGCCGTGAAGCCACACAAATCGTTGTCACCCTGAGCGCCAGCCAAGAGCACTCTAGCATTTATAGGGGATTCTAGGGACAACATGACCCCCCACGTCGGGGCTTTCAGACCTCATCATCAAGGCATTTCGACAGCGGCCAGTATGAGATCCGCTCGGGGCTCCAGCGGGTGGCGAGCGATCCGCCATCCCAAGTCGTTCTTGCTTGGCTACGACCGGGCCAGGCGTAGGGGTTATAAGGCCGGGTTATGTGCCGAAATTTACCGAAACATGATTCGATGGTCGGAGATCACGGCGGAACCTCATTGTTCGACGGAAAAGCAAAAAATCCTTGGAACCGTCAAGTTCCAAGGATTTGTCTGTGCCCCCTCAGGGATTCGAACCCTGGACACGCTGATTAAGAGTCAGCTGCTCTAACCAACTGAGCTAAAGGGGCGTTGGTCTTGCGAGGTTTTTGCATCTCGCTGAGCACAAGAGATAAATATACTCGCTTCTGCGAATAACGCAACTCTCGGCGTGTCGGGCTTAATTCCAACGTTTTCGAGTGTTCATAACGAACCATGAAAAAGGACGAGCAACCATTATCAATCGCAAAAATCGGAGAATTTGAGAAAATCCGCAATTAATAAAGTTCTCAGGAACAGGAACGCAACGAAACCGCGACGAAGTCACATACAAAAATCGTGTAGCGCAAACGGCATAAAAACGAGGGTCCCGTTCCATGGTCGGAACGGGACCCTCAATGCTTAAGCTCAGACGTATTGCAGTCTGAAGTCATTCACTCCAGCCCGGAAGCCGAAGCGAATGGGGCCGAAATCACTCAGCGACGACCTTCACGGTGAAGGAAGCGGTGATTTCCGGGTGCAGAGCGACGGTTGCCGGGAACTCGCCAGTGGTCTTGATGGTGTCCACGGTGATGTTCTTCGGGTTGACGTCGACCTTGGAAGACAGCGCAATGGCGATCTTGTCGGCGGAAACGCCACCGAACAGCTTGCCGGATTCGGAGACCTTGGCTGCGATCTCGACGACGGAGCCTTCGATCAGTTCCTTGGCGGCGACTGCCTCTTCGCGGGTGGCGACGGCCTTGGCCAGACGAGCGCGCTTCATGGCCTCGATCTGGGCTGCGGCACCCTTGGTCCAGGCGAAGCCCAGGCCCTGCGGGATGAGGAAGTTGCGTGCGTAACCGGACTTGACGGTCACAACGTCGCCCGGTTGACCCAGGTGATTGACGGACTTGGTAAGAATAACCTTAGTTTCAGCCATTTTTCAAACCTCTCTAAGATCAGCGACCGGAAGTGGCGTACGGCAGCAGAGCCATCTCGCGGGCATTCTTGATAGCCTTCGAGATCTCGCGCTGTTCCTGCACGGAAACACCGGTGATACGACGGGAACGAATCTTGCCGCGATCGGAGATGAACTTGCGCAGCAGTGCAACGTCCTTGTAATCGATCTCGGTGACCTTGGCGGTCTTCAGCGGATTCGGCTTCTTCTTAAACGGCTTGACCGGCGGCTGCGGCCTTTTGCGTGACATCTTGATGTTCTCCTTAAATCTGGAAATATGCTATATAAGCTGCTGTGATTCGGCTATCGGGCTTGGATCAGAATTCCGGTTCGTCGCCGTCTCCACCGAATTCGGAAGAGCCGAAGGAACCGAACGAGGAGCCGGTGTTGCCGGCGTTGCCCCACGGATCGGAAGCCGGCGCTGCGGCGGGAGCGGCGTTGGCAGGAGCGGAAGCCCCGCCATGGTAGCCTGCCCCACCCGAATAGCCGGTTCCACCGGAATAGCCTGCGCCGCCCTGGTATCCACCGGCGTTTCCGCCGAAGCCTCCATTGTTGCCTCCAAAGCCGTTGCCGCCACGATTGCCGGCAAAGCCATTGGAGCTGGAGGTACGCGTTACCTGGGCGGTCGCGTAGCGCAGGGACGGGCCGATCTCGTCGACCTGCAGCTCGACAACGGTGCGCTGCGAGCCGTCCTGCGCCTGGTAGGAACGCTGCTGCAGACGACCCTGCGCGATCACACGCATGCCTTTGGAAAGGCTTTGCGCGCAATGCTCGGCCATGTCGCGCCACGCGGAGCAGCGCATGAACAGGGCCTGGCCGTCCTCGAACTGGTTCGTGTTACGGTTCCAGTTACGCGGCGTGGAGGCAATCGTGAAGCTGGCCACGGACGCGCCGTTGCCAGTGGTACGGATTTCCGGATCGGCCGTGAGGTTTCCCACCACGGTGATGATTGTTTCGCCTGCCATGACGTTACCTACTTACTATGCAGCCAAAAGCTTGAATTACTTACTTGCGAAGAATCTTCGTGCGGATGACGGATTCGTTCAGGTTCAGCAGACGATCGAGTTCGTCGCTGGTGGCCGGCTCAGCGGAGTAGTTGACCACAACGTAGTTACCTTCGGTCTTGCCGGCGATCTCGTAGGCAAGCTTGCGACGGCCCCAGATGTCGATGTTCTCGACGGCGCCGCCTTCCTTGGTGACAGTTTCCAGATACTGCTCGGTCAGCTTCTTCAGACCGCGCTCATCCAGCTCAGGATCGGCAATGAACATCAGTTCGTACTTATGCGCAGACATCACCCACCTCCTTCGGACTATCGGCCATGGACCTTCCATGGCAGGAGTGTGTATGCGTACTGCCCTCAACTATCTATATATAAGGAATACAGACACGTTTGATGACAACCTGTTCAGACTATCCCCACACCCCGACGAACCGGGCATGCCAACAGTCTCCCGGCCAACGTCTTCATCGCGTGGTGGGGCCACGTCAAAAAAACCGCCATCAAAACCGCTTCATTCCTTGAAATACCCTTGGAACCTCCCGGCTTTCGCGCGCCGTGGCTACCCGCATTGTTATATTTAAGTCTGGCTTAATTTCACGTACCGAAAACGTTTGGAAGGCGAAGCATGTCGGCGATTCTCGAAGGCACCCCAGATAAGAAACTCGCTTTGGTCACGGGGCGCGCATACCCCGAGCAAGCCACGGAAACCGCTAAGTATTTGGGTATCGATGTTCTTGAAACCACCGCCTACGACTTCGCCAACGGCGAAATGTACGTGCGCTACACCCAGCCGGTGCGAGGCGCGGACGCTTTCGTGATGCAGGCCCACGGCGAATCGATCAACAAGTGGATCATGGAGCAGCTCATCATGGTCGACGCCATGAAGCGCGCCTCCGCACGTTCCATCACCGTGGTGGCGCCATTCCTTGGCTATTCCCGCCAAGACAAGAAGCATCAGGGCCGCGAACCGATCACCGCCCGCCTGATGTTCGACCTGTTCAAGACCGCCGGCGCCGACCGCATCATGACGGTCGACCTTCACGCCGCGCAGGAACAGGGTTTCTTCGACGGCCCGGTCGACCATCTGACGGCCACCCCCATCCTGCTTGATTACGTGCGCAACAACATGCCGTTGGACAACACCACCATCGTCTCCCCGGACGCCGGACGAATCAAGGTCTCCGAACAGTGGGCCGCCAAGCTTGGCAATCTTCCGCTCGCATTCATCCACAAGACACGCGACACCACCCGTCCGAACCATGCCGAGGCGCATGGCATCATCGGCGAAGTGGCAGGCCGCGACTGCGTGGTTGTGGACGATATGATCGACACCGCCGGAACCATCTGCGAGGCCGTCCGCACGCTGCGCAACGCCGGCGCGAAGTCCGTGACTCTTGTGGCCACCCATGGCCTGCTTTCGGGCCCTGCCGTGCAGCGTCTGAGAGATTGCGGCGCAAAGGAGATCGTGCTCACCGACACCGTGCCGATTCCGGAGGAGAAGCGTCTGCCGAACATGACCGTGCTGTCCGTGGCTCCGCTGCTGGCCGCCGGCATCCGCTCCGTTTTCGAATCCGGTTCCGTCTCCACGCTGCTGAACGGCCTGCCGGAAGACATGCGCACCCGTAACCTGTACGCCTGATATACGCTTTCATAAAAAAAATCCCGCGATCCTTGCAGTTTCGCGGGATTTTTATTTTTTGGAGAGATATATGGTTATGATTGCGGCCACGCGGTCGCGGCCGCAATCACGATTTGCAAAGCATCGCAATCAGGTCAATCGCGATTTACTTGGAGAACGCCTCACGGATCTGAGCCGCGTTTCCGTACGACGCCTGAGCACCATAACCGGTGGCGGCATATGCGGAAACGTACGATGCGAGTTCAGCCGCTTCGGCCAACGCCATTCCGGAAGCAAGTCCGGCAAGCACGGTACCCATGAAGGAATCGCCGCAACCGGTGGTATCGACGGCCTTCACGCGAACCGGAGCAATACGGCGGATCGGCTCTCCCTCGGTGGCGTCAAGCACCACGGAACCGTCTCCGCCCAAGGTGACGACGGCCTGCTCGAAACCGAAGGAACGCAACTTGTCCAACGCGTTGTTCCAGTCGAAAGCGTCCCAATCGTCGTTTTCCGGCTCCTCAATGCCAAGCAACTGAGCCATCTCATGCTCATTGACGAGCAGGATGTCGGAGGCCTGAACCAACTCGGCCGGCAGCGACGGAGTGAACGGCGAATTGTTGAGCAGCACCTTCACACCGGCCTCGTGGCAGATGCGTGCGGCACATGTAACGGTTTCGATCGGGCTTTCCAGGCACAGTCCGAGCACCGAGGAACGCACCAGCGCGTCACGCATGGATTCCACATAGTCGACGGTCACCTGGGCGTTGGAACCCGGCGAATACACGATCGTGTTCTCGCCGGCCGCATCCACGGTGATCACCGTGGTACCGGACGGGCCGAGCACGCGGCGCACGTTCGAGGTGTTCACGCCCGCCTCGCCGAGCGCTCCCAGCAGGAAGTCGGCGTTCGAGTCGGAACCGACAGCGCCGAACATCTGCACGCTGGCACCGATGCGTGCGGCTGCGGCGGCCTGGTTGCCGGACTTTCCGCCGGGCAGCAGCTGCAACGGGCCTCCGGTGATGGTCTCGCCCGGACCGGGAAGTCGCTGCGCGGTCACGGTGTAGTCCGCGTTCATGGAACCGATTACCGACACCGTTCCATGGATGCGATCCAGTGCGGAGAGCGCTTCGGCTGAACTCATTTTCTCCTCCTTAAATCAGGCCGTTTGAATCAGAATGCCTGTATCAGGCCGCCTGCTTGTTGCTTTTCTTCGTTTTCTTTTCCAATGCATGGTTGCCCTCGTAGACACGCCTCTTGAGCATGTAGAACGCGAGCAGGCCAATCAGCACCATCACCGCTCCGATGAGCAACAGATTGGAATATCCGGCGACGGCACCGGTATGGCCTACAACGTGAGCGGAATCAACCAGGTAATCCGAGCTCAGCAGCTTGCCCATGATGGCGATGCCGATGGATGGGGAAACGTTCATGATCAGATCGTTCATGCCGACGCCACGGCCGGATTCGTCCTTTTCAAGGGTCCCCAGAACCGTGGAGACGACCGGAGAGTACATCATGCCGCATCCCGCGTAATACACGCAGGCGAACAACGTCAGGGCGAGGAAGCCGCAGTTCACGGTGAACGCGGCACCGACCCAGCCGACGAACATGAGCTCGGCGGCGAGCACGAGGCCCCTCTTGATGCCGATCTTGCCGACGATCCAACCGGAGCAGGTGCCCATGACGGCCGCGACCACGTAGGCCCACACCAGATACTTCGACACTTGCGTGGTGGTCATGCCGTAAAGGTTGGTTCCGATGGCGTTGTAAATCGGGGAAAGCGCGTAGTTCGTGAAGTAGAAGAAGAAGATCAGGCTGATCGCGCGACGCCAGCGAGGGTTCTTGAAGAACGCCGGAGTGATGAACGGATTGGACGCCTTGCTGATGTACACGGCGAACAGCACGAACAATACCGCGGAAACGCCCAGCATCCACCATGCCTCATACGAGAAGAACAGGGTAAGGAACGCGGTCGCCAAGCCGAAGACCACGAAACCGAAGATATCGATCTTCTTGCCGCTGCCGCCCTTGGCCGGCAGGGTCTTGAGCAGCACGGGCAGGAAGAAGATGGTCACCGCCGGAATCAGGAACAGGTACTGCCATGCGATGGCGCTGAGCGCACCGGCCGCGAACACGCCGATGGATGCGGACAACTGGTATGCGGCGGTGAACAGACCGAAGAAGATGACCTTCAGGTCGTTGCGCAGATACTTGGTGGCCACCACAAGGAAGGCGGATCCGGCCACCTGTTCGCCAGCGGTTTGGATCACGCGGGCGATGATCACGGTCCACAGGTTCGCAGTGAAGAAGAAGTTGCAGACGAATCCGAACACGGATCCGATGAACAACGTGACCAATCCGACGGTCACCAGCTTACGCAGGGACACGAAATCTCCCAGAGAACCGTAGATGAAGCAGACGATGCCGAGCACGATGCTTGGGAATGCGGTGATCAGCGAGGCCTGCTCCGGAGCGCCGACGTCGGCGCCCACCTGCTGGAATACGAGGTTGAATCCCTGTAGGCACAAGGTGCCGAGCACGAAGGTGATGAGCAGAGGGATCAGCGCGCGAATGGCCGTCCTGTTGCTGATGCCGTCGTTTTCGACGGTTTCGACGGTTTCGACGGTTTCAGATATGGTTTCAGTGGTTTCAGTCATAGTGGATTTTCCTATCTCGACGTACCTTTTCCCTTTTTCACTCCGCCTTGGCGGCCAGTCCGGAGATACGGGTCATGAATTCGTCGAGGAAGCGCGGCACGTCGACTCCGACGGCCACCCTCATGGTCTTGTTCGGATCGTTCAGTCGTGTTTCGTCACCGATGGTGCGTCCGCGAGTCGGGCCTTCGACGTCGACCTTCATATTGATGTCGATCGTGGTCACGAGCGTCGGATCGACCGCCACGCCCACCGCGAGCGGGTCGTGCAGACCGCAGCCACCCAGGTGGGGGGATGTGGTCTCGTAGGCCTTGATGTAGAAGTCGGTCATGTCGGCCAGGAAGGCGCCGGCCTTGGTGCCGAGGTTTCGCCACTGCTGGGTTTCCTTGTAGGTGAGCAGGGTCTGCAGGGTTACGTCGAGGCCGATCATGGTGGTCGGGGTGCCGGAACGGAACAGGTAGTCGGCGGCTTCCGGATCTTGGGAGATGTTGGCCTCCATGCAGGCGTTGCAGTTGCCCGGAACGGTCAACGCACCGCCCATAAGCACGACCTGGCCGATTTCATCTTTGATTTCCGGCGCCTTCCTGAGCGCGGCCTGGATGTTGGTCATCGGGCCGGTCGGCACGTAGATGAGGTCTTTGCCGTACGTTTTGACCGCGTCGATGATGAAATCGACCGCGGATTCGGTTTCAACGGATCGGTTCGAATCGGGGATCTCCACGTCTCCGATGCCGTTGGCGCCGTGGATGAACGAGGAGACCGGCAGCACCTCAAAGCCGTCCGTGGTGCTGGAGTGCGGCAGGCCTTGATATACCTTGACTTCCGGATGACCCAGCAGGTCGGTCACCGCCAGAGCGTTGCGCACACCCTGCTCCACAAGCACGTTGCCGTATGTGCCGGTGATGCCGATCAGTTCGACTTCGGGGCTGCCCAACGCATACGAGATGGCCAGCGTATCGTCGATGCCGGTATCAAGATCAAGAATCAACTTCTTCATTGTCGTACCTTTCTTCATTGACGGAACGATGAACATCCGCCACGATTTCATCTTCATTCAATACTCGTGACGCTACCGAAAATTATGGTAAAGCGTTTTATCAAGTTCGTCAAACAAGCCTTTATCAGCGTGTCGCGATCTCTTCATTACGTTGCGCAACAATCGGGCGGGCCTGCGTCAAACGCATTTATTCAGCAGCACGGGTTACCCAAATCCGACCGCCTACATACCTACGCCCACATGCAGTCGCCCTACGTACGACTGTCCGGATAATATCCACGGCGACTCCACACGCATCTTTTGACCAATTCCGCCCCCCGCGGTCCCTGCATGCATGCAGCTTCATACAGCCGCTCAGACGCGAACGCCCGGACCACCCCCACTCAGTCGCTCACGCTCCCGCCCAACTCATCACAGAGCGGACGACTGCACCAATTTCGGAGTCAAAACCTCAACTCGTGGATTCGCCAGCCATGGGCGACCGTTCGCCGCGGACTTTCCCGCATCCTTTCCCGCGCCATCAGAACCCTTATGAAGAGAATCTTCAATTCGTTCCGAAAGCATCCGCCAGCACACATTTGCCAAATCCGCAACATTCTGCTCGACGGTGGTCATACGCCAGCCAAGCCCGAATCGCTTCAAGATATTGTCGTAACCAATCACCCGCATATCATCAGCGGTCAAACCACGTTCCGCCAATCGCTGGCAAAAACCAAGCGCCATAACATCATTGCAGCAGAACACGGCCGCGGCGCCACCGTCAATAATCCGGTCCGCCGCATTATATCCACCCTCAAAACGGTAATCACCTTCAACGCACAAAGCCGGATCGAACGGCACTCCGGCCTGCTCTAGCGCGTCCACGAATCCATTGCGACGCTCCGCGGCGCTCGACTCCGCAACGTCCCCTGTGACCAATCCGATGCGTTCGCACCCTTTCTCCAACAAATACCGCGCGGCCAAGCGACCACCAAGATAATTGTTGAAACCGACCGCATCGCACCAGCCGCACTGCGTCAAACGGTCTATCAGCACCACCGGGCATGCGACGGCCTGCACATCGGCCTGCAATCCCGCGCCGACGCCATCGGAACAGGATTCGCGCGCGGGAATGAGCATGACGCCATCCACTCCGCGGGATGTGAGACGCTGCAACAGCTTATGTTCGGCCAGGCGAGAATCATCGGAATTGGCGATGATCAGCGAATAACCCTGAGCCGCGCATTCATCCTCCATGCATTTGGAGAGCGCCGCGAAGAACAGATTCTCGATATCCGGCACGATGAGCGCCACCAACTTGGACCGCTTGGTCACCAAGCTTCTTGCGTTCTGGTTGGGTACATAGTTGAGTTTTTTCGCCGCCGCCGCGATTGCCTCGCGTCGTTCGGCAGAAATGCGCGCCGGACGATTGTTCAGCACCAGAGAGACCGTGGTTACAGACACTCCCGCCTCCGCGGCCACATCCTTCAAAGTCGCCCTACGTGCCATGGAATCCCCCTTCGAGACATTTCTCTTTCCTTAGATAAAACGTTACCGCATTACAGCGTGGGCGGTGGGTTGCAGACGGGATTGCGCTCTGGTGGGTCGGGGTTCTCGGCGTCCGATTTCTCCAGTGGCTGGCGATTTTCGGTCGCCAAAGAGCTCTCCACAGGCAAGATTCCTCCAGCAACTGGATGATTCCAGACACTGCGCGTCATCTAAGCGGGCTAATTCATCCAGTCACTGGCGCTTTTCACCCTCTGACGTCCCACTCACCGTCCCAATCCCGCCACCCACTGGCGATTTCCACCCCCTGACGTCCCACTCACCGTCCCAATCCCGCCACCCACTGGCGATTTCCACCCCCTGACGTCCCACTCACCGTCCCAATCCCGCCACCCACTGGCGATTTCCACCCCCTGACGTCCCACTCACCGTCCCAATCCCGCCACCCACTGGCGATTTCCACCCCCTGACGTCCCACTCACCGTCCCAATCCCGCCACCCACTGGCGATTTCCACCCCCTGACGTCCCACTCACCGCCCCAATCCCGCCACCCACTGGCGGTTTCCGCACTCTGACAACCATCCCAGCACTACAATTTCACCAGTCACTGGATAAATCGGTCGCGAATGACGGCCGAAATGGCTAGCCCATCCAGCGACTGGAGATTATGGCCGTTGCAATCGCGTCAGAAAAAGCCAGATAGCCATTACTCAGCAACGATGCAGAGTCCACGCGCCGCATTGTCAGCCAGATAGCGGTCCGATTGGCCACCGCACTCTTCTGCGGTCGCGGTATACTCTCTACGTTTTATTGATACCCACCCAAAAGGAGAGAAATCATGCAGAAGAACGGTACGAAATCGAGAAGAACTATTGTGATCGTGGCAATAGTGGCCGTTGTGGCGATCGTACTGGCCGTGGCATCGATTATTACCATAAGTAATAATCGCGAGCTTGCGCAGGCCGCGAGCGATACGTGCAGTCTGAACGTCAAGTCCCTCGCCGTGCATCAGGATAGTTTCAAGGAAGCGCAGGAAGCGGCCGAAGATGCCGCAAAGCTCACCGCCGACGACGTTGCGGACAGCTCCACGCTCGACACGTTGAAGAAGGCGATCGCTTCCGCGGAGGATATTGCGGACGCCCCTTCCTGCCCCACTAGCGGCAGCGCCGACGACTACAACAAGACCACGGAAGAGATCAAGGATTATTCCGATACGCTGCGCAGCGTGACCAACGAGCTTGATTCCGCCACGAAAGCCGTGACCGCCAGCCAGGAAGCCAAGCAGGGTTCCAGCAAGTAATGTCGGTCACAGAGACGTTTGATCCGTCTGAGACGAACCCATCTGAAACATTCGTATAGACAGTACGAGAGCCGGTGCCTGAACTGAGCCGCATCCCGATTGCCGGACTGAAGAAATTCGGATTCGATGATCGGACGTGCGGTTCTTTCACGCCCGGCTCTTCGCGTATTCGCACCATATCGGGGAAATCAAGGAGATCGGCGGACTTACTTACCTTCAGCAACATCGACCTACTTTGCAAGGCAGCATTCGACAAGAGCAGCAGACCGCCTACCTCCCACCGCATATGAGCATGTTCCCGAACCGGAGCAGTGATCGGAATAACGATTTTCAAAACGTCCAAAGCGTTCATCATGGAAATACAAACCCGTCACCGCATAATTGGACGAGTGAATTCGCATACAATATTTGGAAGCGTTCAAAAGATAAATGAGGAATTCATATGATTGACGAAAAGCCCTTGGTTTCGATTATCGTTCCCGTATACAACGCGGAGAAATACCTACCGCATTGCATTGAATCGATCCAAAATCAGTCATACCGCAATCTTGAAATCATCCTTGTTGATGACGGGTCAAGAGATTCCTCCCCCGAACTCTGCGACAGCTATGCTGCGAACGATTCTCGAATCACTGTCATTCATCAAGAAAATGGCGGTATTGCCAAAGCACAGAACACTGGACTCGATGCAGCACATGGCGAATACATCGCTTTCGCCGACAACGATGACATACTTGACCGTCGCAACATTGAGCTTCTGCTTCATGCCCTCACTAGCACTGGCGCAGATATGAGTAAGGCACGATGGCAACAATTCGGAATCTCCCAGATCGAAAGCATCAGGGAAGAAGCCTCAAAGGGCGTCGCAAATCCCGAAAAAAAGACCACTTTTAAAAATCCACTTCATGCGTATCAAACCGTGTTCTGCAAAAGTCTGCGATTGATAGGCCAACTTATGGGCAAAAACACGGAAGCCCTCTACTTCAACGAAGCAAATTGGTGCAGGCTCTACAAAAGCGAACTTTGGAATGACATCCGATTCCCTGAGGGGATGTACGCCCAAGACACAGCAATATCCGGAGCACTATATGATCGCATGAATGCAGTCACCGATATTGACGCGGTCCTGTACCACTGGTTGCAACGTCCCGATTCCGTCACACATAAAATGTACAGCTTCGGCTTCTATCATGACCACATCACAGCAGCACTAATCAACATGCAACTTTGTCAAAAGAGGAACATCCTACCCGCTCGAAGCTACTATACGCTCACCACAAACCTTAAGAATGAAAAGAAATCTTTAAACGAAAAAACTGACAAAGAAAAATATCTAAAAGATTTGCAAAACACAAAGCAGGCAGTGCGCACAGTATCTTTACCTCGAAGAATAATTTGTCTTATTTATCGACAGATTAGACTTTGTGAAAAAAATATCTACGACCATAATATTAAAAATATGAAGTAAATACTTATTTCATGCGAGAGTGATG
>CAVAQZ010000005.1:46357-64488 GCA_963590945.1 Dysosmobacter segnis | reverse complement strand
GGAGCCGCCGCCCATTTCCTCGCCATTGCACACGATGTCGTAGGAATCGGACATCGCATGTTCCGGATCCTTGTCGAACGTGTCGATCCAATCCTTGGACGGCATGGTGAACGGGTGGTGCATGGAGGTCCACTTGGAGTGGCCGACCGCCACATCGTCATCATCCGGATCGTCGGTCGCCTTGAACAGCGGGAAGTCGACGACCCATGTGAAGGCGAAATCGTCCGGCTTGAGCAGTCCGGCGCGATCGGCGAGCTCGACGCGCACGGCACCGAGCAGTTCCTGGGCGGAGGTACGGCGGCCAGCCGCGAAGAACACGGCATCGCCTTCCTCGGCGCCGACGGCCTCCATCAGACCATTGCGTTCCTCTTCGGAAAGGTTCTTGGCCACAGGGCCCTTCAGCTCGCCGTTCTCGGCGAACACCACATAGGCGAGGCCCTTGGCTCCGCGCTGCTTGGCCCAATCCTGCCATGCGTCGAACTGACGGCGAGGCGTCGCGGCGCCGCCCTTGAACAGCACGGCGCCGACATACGGAGCCTGGAACACGCGGAACGGGGTGTTCTTGAAGTAATCGGTCAGCTCGACCAGCGGGTTGCCGAAACGCAGGTCCGGCTTGTCGGAGCCATACTTATCCATGGCTTCCTGCCAGGTGATGCGCTGGATCGGCAGCTGGATCTCATAGCCAGCGGACTTCCAGATGGCGGCGATGACCTTCTCGGCCATGGCCATCACGTCCTCCTGGTCCACGAAGGCCATCTCCATATCGAGCTGGGTGAATTCCGGCTGACGGTCGGCGCGGAAATCCTCGTCGCGGTAGCAGCGCGCAAGCTGGTAGTAGCGTTCCACGCCGGAAACCATGAGCAGCTGCTTGAGCAGCTGCGGGGACTGCGGCAGCGCATACCAGGATCCCGGCACCAAGCGTGCCGGCACCACGAAGTCGCGCGCGCCTTCCGGAGTGGACTTAATCATGGTCGGGGTTTCGACCTCTTCGAAACCCATCTCCTCCAGAGCGTGGCGAGCGGCCTTCGACATCTGGGAACGCAGCTTCAGATTGCGCTGCATGGACGGACGGCGAAGATCGAGATAACGGTACTTCAGACGCACTTCCTCGCCCGGAAGCTTGTTCTCGGACTCGTTTTCAAGAGCGGTGGACACCTGGAACGGCAACGCGTCGGACTTGGCGAGCACATCGATGGTCTCGGCCACGACTTCGATCTTGCCCGTGGCCAGATGCTCGTTCTCGTTTCCGTCAGGACGCAGACGCACCTCGCCCACGACCTGAATCACGAATTCGGAACGCAGCGGACGAGCCATATCCTCGTCGTAGATGACGACCTGCACCAGGCCGGTGTTGTCACGCAGATCGATGAAGGCCACTCCACCGTGGTCACGGCGGCGGTCGACCCAGCCGCAGAGCGTCACCTTCTGGCCGACGAGCTGCTCGGTCACTTCGGTTGCATGATGTGTTCTATAAGCCGTCTGGCTCATGCTTCCTCTATCCTTTGCTTCGTTGTAAAGCCTTGCTATCTCAGGCTTCTACGGTAACGGTTTGCTGGGCATACACAGTATCCGGCTCCCAAGACTGAGCATCGGCCGGTTGCTGATCTCCCGTGATGATGTTCTTGATTTCGTCATGGGCGCCATCTTCGGCCGCGTCGGCCGGGAACCACACGTATGGGATGCCGAGTTTGTCGGCGTATTTGATCTGCTTGCCGAGCTTGGCCGCGGTCGGCGCCACATCGGCGGCGATTCCACGGGCACGCAGCTGGTTGGCGATGCGGTTGGACGCGCCGCGATCGGACTCGTTCCATACCGCCACGAGAACGGATGCCGGGGAAACGCGGTTCGCGCGGGCGCCCGCGGTGTGCAGCATGTAGGAGACGAGTCGGGAAAGGCCGATGGACAGGCCGACCCCCGGATACTTCCTGTTGCCCTGGGACGCGAGATTGTCGTAACGTCCGCCGGAGCAGATGGAGCCCAGCGAGGCCGCGCCATCAAGGAACGTCTCGTATACGGAACCCGTGTAGTAGTCCAGGCCGCGGGCGATCTTCAGATCGGCGATCACGGAACCCGGGCGAATGCGCGCGGCCTCGTCCACGATCATCGCCAGGGTATCCAGTCCCTGGCGGGCCAGCAGATAGGCCTCGCAATCGTTGGAGATGGAGTGCTTGGCGCACAGCGCGTCGAACTTCTCCGAAAGTTCCGAACCATCGGCGGCCGTCAATTCCGCCAGTTCGAGGCAGGCACGGGCCTGGGCTTCATCCGCTCCGCAACCCTCCACAAGAAGCTTGGCAACCTCGTCGGCGCCGATCTTGTCGAGCTTGTCTATCTCGCGCAGCACGCCTTCGACGTCCTCAAGGCCGAGTCCACGGTAGAAGCCTTCGGACAGCTTACGGTTGTTCGCATGCACGGTGGCCTTGGGAAGGCCGAACTCGCGGAGCCTCTCCAGCGCCGACACCATGACCAGCGGGAGCTCGACCTCGTAGTGGTCGGGCAGATCGCCGTTGCCGATCACATCGATATCGGCCTGCACGAACTCACGGAAACGACCCTCCTGCGGGCGCTCGCCACGCCAGACCTTCTGAATCTGCCAGCGCTTGAACGGAAAAGCGAGATCTCCCGAATGCTCCACCACATAGCGGCTGAGCGGAACGGTCAGATCGAAATGCAGACCGAGACGATCCTCAATCGGAGTGTCGGACTCATGACCGACCTCCTGAAGACGGCTCAGCAGGTAGATCTCCTTGCTCGTCTCGCCCTTTTTCAACAGGCTCGAACCCTGCTCGACGGCACGGGTTTCAATGCCTATGAAGCCATTGAGCTCAAAAACATCACGGAGCGTGTCGATGACACGCTGCTCCACAACACGTTCAGAGGGGAGCCACTCTGGAAATCCTGAAATAGATGCGCCTTTTGCCACGGTTCCCTATAATAAATGAGGTTGCGGAAAACGTCGTGCGCCTTTCATGCTGTGAAAACGCCGACGAGGACCGCCGCCTCTGCACTACATGAAGCTTACTTAAAGGAGCTGGCCATGGCCGACGAGAATGTCACCGCGTCCGAGAACACCAATGAAACCAACGAGCAGGCAACGACGCCAGCGGTCCAGGCCAGCAAACCGGCCGTCCCCAGTCCGGCTGCCATGAAACCGCATACGCCAAGCCCCGCGGCCTTCGCCAAGAAAGCCCCCCAGCGCGCCGCCGCGCCTTCCGCCACCGGTTTCTCCGAAGCCGACGTCAAGGCCGCCGAGGCCTTCGGACGTGTTGGAGACGACGGCACCGTATATGTCAGGGAAGGCGACGAGGAACGCGAGGTCGGACAGTTCCCGGATGCGTCCAAGGAGGAAGCTCTGGCATTGTACGCCCGCCGTTATCTCGATCTCAAGGCCAAGCTGGACCTCTTCGCGAACAGGCTCAAGTCCAACAACATCAAGGCACGTGAAATCGACGAATCCATCAAGACCCTGGCCGAGGAGACGGACAAGCCGGCCGTCATCGGCGACCTGGCCGCCATCAAGGCCCAGTTCGAGGCGTTGAAGGAGGAAGGCGCCGCCAAGAAGGCCCAGATCGATGAAGCCCGCAAGGCCGCTCTGGCCAAGGCCGTCGCCGAGCGCACCGCGATCGTCGAGAAGGCCGAAGCGCTGGCCGATGGCCTTGATGAGAACACGAACTGGCGTTCCACCGCCGACAAATTCCGTTCCCTCTTCCAGCAGTGGCAGGAGCACCAGCGCAACAACGTGCGCATCGACAAGGCCGATGCGGATGCGCTGTGGGCGCGTTTCTCCTCCGCCCGCACCAAGTTCAACGTCGCCCGCCGCAAGTGGGCGCAGGCACGCGACCTCGAACGCAGCGAGGCCAAGAGCGCCAAGGAGGCGATCATCGCCGAGGCCGAGGCGCTGAAGGATTCCACCGCCTGGGTCGAGACCTCCCGCAAGTTCACCGAGCTGATGGACCGCTGGAAGAAGGCCGGCCGCGCCGGACGCCACGACGACGATGCCATGTGGGCGCAGTTCCGCGCGGCTGCGGACACGTTCTTCAACGCCCGCCAGGCCGACCGAGACCAGATCAGCTCCTCCGAGAAGGAGAATCTGGCCAGGAAGGAAGAGCTGCTGGTCAAGGCCGAGGCCTTGGTCCCGGTCAAGGATGAGGAAGCCGCGAAGCAGGCACGCCAGGCTCTGGCCGCCATTCAGGAGGAATGGGACCAGATCGGTTATGTGCCGCGAGACGAGGTTCGCCGCATCGAAGCCCGTCTCGACGCCGTGGACAAGCAGATCAAGGCCGTCGAGGATGCCGCTTGGAAGCAGTCCGATCCGGAGGCCGACGCCCGCAAGTCCTCCTTCGCGGAGCAGCTCAACGCCCAGCTGGCCGAGCTCGACGCGAAGATCGCGGCGGCGTCCGACCCGAAGAAGAAGGCCAAGCTCGAGGCCGAGAAGGCCACCAAGGAGCAGTGGCTGAACGCCATCAAGTAAGACGTAACAACGGCGGGAGGGTGCGGTCCGTTCTGATGGACCGCACCCTCCCGCCGTTTTATCGAGGAAGAGAACCGTCCGCTTCCCGTCTCCACACACCATCGGCGGTCAACGGACCTTCCTCGCCATGAAATCGATCACGCGAATTCAACGGCACAGATATTCTCGACCGCGTCGAGACAGGCGTCGACGATCATCCTGCCGCGTTCCGCGCTCGAACCGGCTGGGGTGGCCAATCCGCCGTAATCAGGAACATCGCCTTTGCGTACCGGATAGCGCACGTAGGCCTTCGGCGTGACGTTGCCCTCGTCGACCACACGGTCCATATGTACCAGTTCCGGCTCGTAATGCAACATCAATGAGGTTTCCGTCACCGCGGCGTGTTCGAGGGCCCATCCCGGGAACACAAGACCGTCGAACACCTTCTCGACCACGTCCTGCGGCAGCGGATCCCACCAATTGGTTTCGACGATGGTGGCCGCTCCCCCGGTTTCACGGGTTACCAGATCGATCGCCTCGATGATGAACGCCTCGTTTTCAAAATGAGCGTTCATCACGACGATTTTGGTGAATCCGTCTGCGATGAGTTCGCTCAGCACGTCATGCATCTGATTGATGACGGTCACGCCGTTCATGTCGATGGTGCCGGGAAACAGCGGTCCACCGCCGGACAGTGGTTTCGACTTGTATCCGTAGTTGATGGTCGGGGCCACGATGCCATCAATGCGTTCGGCCAGGTCTTCCGACACATGGCCGGCGATCATGGCGTCCACTCCCAACGGCAGATGCTGGCTGTGCTGCTCGGTGGAACCGATCGGCACGATGACCGGCTTGGATTTCGACGCTTCGATTTCAGGCCAGGTCATGTGGTCCATACGACGGCTGCTGTTCATTGCTACTCCTTACTGTGTGTATGTTCCTCTCGCCATGAGAATCGGGAAGAACCTGCTGGTTTTATGGTTCGAAGCCGTTCCGCCCACGGTAGTGGCGGAACGGCAGGCGTTGACGTTGACGAATCGGTTCGGCTGCGGCTCAGATACGGTTCAGATCCTTATCGGTGTTCTCGTGGGAAAGGATCATCGCCACAAGCGCCACTGCGGCGACCGCCACCATATACCAGGCCGGGGCAACGCTCGAGCCGGTCGCGTAGATCAGCCAGGTGGCGATGAACGGCGCGGTGCCTCCGAAAATCGCATTGGCCAGGTTGAAGCTGAATGCGAATCCGGTGAAGCGCACGGAGGTCGGGAAGGTCTCGGTCAGGTAGCTCGACAGCGTGCCGTCATTCGCGGTCAGTGTGGCGCACATGGCCAGTTCGACGATCAGCACCGGCCAGAATTGCGCGGTGTTCAGCACCATGAAGGCGGGAACCGTGAGCACGATGAAGGCGACGCAGGCTCCGATGAGCACTTTCTTGCGGCCGAACAGGTCGGAGATGTGCCCCATGCCGAACACCAATGCGACATACAGCACCAGGCAGATGGTGGTGATGGTGGAGGACTGTGCCGCGGCCATGCCGACGGTGTCGCTCAGATAGGTCGGCAGATAGGTGAGCACGGTATAGAAGCCGACGGCATTGAGCACGCATGCGCCGAAGCTGATGAGCAAGGCCTTGGAATGATGCCGGAAGAGCTCGCGCAACGGAGATGCGGAGGTTTCCCTGGCCGAGCCCTTCTGCTTGTCGTCCAGCGCAGCGGTCATGGAAGCGTAGACCGGAGAATCGGCAAGTTTCGTACGAATGTAGTGGACGATCAGACCGAGCGGACCCGCCATCAGGAACGGCACCCTCCAACCCCAGGAGGTCAAGGCGTCGGAACTCATGGATGCGGTCATGACGGTGGCAAGCGTCGAGCCTGCGAGCAGGCCGATGGCGGTCGAAGCCGGAATCAGGGAGCAGTAGATGCCCCGCTTGCTGGTCGGCGCGTATTCACCCAGGAACGTGGCCGCGCCGGCATACTCGCCGGACGCCGAGAATCCCTGCACCATGCGCAGCAGCAACAGCAGCGCCGGAGCCAGGATGCCGACCATCGCGTAGGAAGGCAGGCATCCGATCAGGAAAGACGCTCCCGACATGAACATGATGGAAATCGCGAGCGCGCCCTTGCGGCCCTTCTTGTCGCCGAAGTTGCCCCAGAAGAGGGCGCCTATCGGACGGAGCACGAACGAAAGGGCGAACACGCCGAATGTTTGCAGCATGGCGACGGTATGGTTTCCGGACGGAAAGAAGACGAGTGCGATGGTGGTTGCGAAATAGGAATACGATGCGTAGTCGAACCATTCGATGAAGTTGCCGAGGAAGGACGAGAAGGCCACCTTCCTGACCATGTCCTGTTCTTCGGACTGCGGAGACGCGGAAGCCATCTTGGCGGTTGCGATTGATGCGCTGACACTCATAATGACACCGACCTTTCTACTGTTGATCTGCCGTCCGCCGTTTCGTTTCTCCTGCGGACGTCGTGTCTCCGACTATCGTTTGTGGTATTTGCACTCAGGTGAACTGCCGGTTAAACCGCAGCCGGACGATTTTGACGTTTTGCACATCTCCCCTTACTTGAGTTCCACCATGGTCAGCGACCTAAGGTTTTGTTGGGATTGCACCAGTTTTGCCCCCAGCAGCAGCATGGACCAACTTGTTTTGCTGGATGGCGAGGTTCCGACGATCTGCGTCACTTTGTCAAGTCGGTTGTAGAGCGTCTGCCGTTGGATGCCGAGCTGCTCGCACGCTCCGGTCTTGTTGTCGAGATTGTCGAAACAGGCGCAGAGGGTGTCAATCAATGTGGAATTACGCATCAGTTCGTATCCCACGGTCTGCGTGATCACCATACGGACGGCGTCGTCGGTGCGTTCCACTTCCAGCATGCGCCCAAGCAGAGTGGCATCGGTGCAGGCGAGGCTTCCGTATGGATAGCCGTCGTCCTTCCGGAAACTCAACATGGCGCGCAACGCGCCGAACGCATCCATCAAGGAAATGGTGTCGAGCGCCACGTGACCATGCACCTCGTATATGCAGTCGTTGGACGACGCCTTGCGCAGGATCCTCAGGCAATGTTCGGAGAAACGGACCACGTCGCCCCCGGCGTCTTTCGCCGCGAAAAAACCGATCAGCAGGTCGCCTTCCAGCAGGCACAACGATTCGCATCCCTCATGCGATTCGAAGTCCTCGATCATGGCGCAGATCGACGACATCGCGCCCGAAACCGATTTGAGTCGCATGCCGAACGGCATGTAGACGCTGGACGCGGCGAGTCCAAGAGCCTCCAACATGGTATGTCCGTCACGTGCCTCCACGGAAGTGACGTGCACGCCGTCAGCCGGTCCCGCCACCAGATGCGCGACCATACCGACGCGCGCGCCACCGTCAAGGTAAAGCGCCAGCACCGGAGAAACGATCTGACCGATTTTCCGACGCATCTGCTCATCGAACATCGTGTTGCGCTGCGATATCTCCAACGCGCCGAACGGGCGCAGCTGATCGGACAGCGCCAGCACCGCGTTCGATGCCGGATCGTCATCGACATGCCGTCCGGCGCGGGCGACCTGCAGACCGTCCATATCGAAAATGGCGACGCTTTCGTCGAACAGCCGCGCGATCGACTCGGCAACGGATTGAACATCACTGGCCCGGGCAAGTTCGGCACGCAACGAAGTGGACATAACGTCCATCTGCATCTGCATACGCATCTGTCCACGGACGATCGTGGTATTGACGTGCTGGCAGATGTCCACGAACGGAATGCGACGATGCAATCCAATGACGGTCAGCCCTTCATCCCACGCCGCCCGCGACAGACCGTCCGGCGGAACGGTCACGTCCTCCACCAGCTCCACCACCAAAGCCGCGATGCCGGCATCCACCAGACTTTTCACATAATCGCCGAGTCGAGGCTCACGACCATCGGCGACCAGGGACCGCCCTTCGACCACAAGCAGCTCTCCACCGGTAAGAAAGGACGCGACATCCTCACGCTCATTCGTGAACACCCATCGCACAGCCGCGTCCAGATCGCCGGCCGCCACCTCGACGCGCGGCGAAGCGGTTGAGAACAAGTCATCATCAAGCACATCCCTGACCGTAACAACCATACAAACCGTCCATTCCCAAGTAATACACACGTCACATCCAGTAACGTCTCTGCAAAGCGATACGCCGACAATAACCGCCAACGATTACGTCGACGACTTCCGCCGTAACCAGATGGATACATGACAAAACGTCTGCGCGAAGTCCGTAACGAAGGAGCACACCATGAGCACGCAGCTGTTCACCAACGCGCACATCGCCACCGGCAAGCCCGGCAGCACATCCGCCGAAACCACACCGCTTCAAGACATCCTCGTCGAGGATGGCGTGTTCGTCGAGATCGCGCCGAATCTCGCGGACAGGCTTCGCGTGCAGGGAAAGGACCTGTCAACCGTGGAGACCATCGATCTTGACGGCAAACTGGTCTGTCCTCCGTTCTGCGACACGCATCTGCATCTCGATTACGTGTTCACCGCTCGCAAGCCAGGAGCCGTGAACGAATCGGGCACGCTGTTCGAAGGCATCCAACGATGGAGCGAGACGAAATCCGACCTGACCATCGAGGAGGTCAAGAAGCGCGCGAAAATCGGCATCGCCAAGGAGATGCGCCACGGAGTGCAGTTCATCCGCTCGCATGCCGACGTCACCGATCCGAATCTCACATCCCTGAAGGCATTGCTGGAGCTCAAGGAGGAGCTGAAAGACACAGTCACATTGCAGATAGTGTCCTTCCCGCAGGAAGGCATGTACTCCTACGAAGGCCCTCACGGCGAATCCGGCGCCGACCTGGTCGAGGAAGGACTGAGGATGGGGGCCGACTGCGTGGGCGGCATCCCTCATTTCGAACAATGCCGCGAATTCGGCGAACGTTCCATGCATACCGTGGTCGAACTGGCTTCGAAGTACGACAGGCTCATCGACGTGCACTGCGACGAAACCGATGACCCGAATTCCCGATATCTGGAATTGCTGTCGGCGCTCGCCTATCGCGCGGGGATAGGATCGAGGACCACCGCCAGCCATACCTGCTCGCTGGGTTCGGCGGACAACGCCTATTTCTTCCATCTCACCAAGCTGCTCAAGACCGCGCGTATCAATTTCGCATGCGCCCCTACGGAGAACCTGTATCTTCAGGGCCGTCAGGACACCTTCCCGAAGCGTCGCGGCATCACCCGCGTCAAAGAACTCACCGAGGCCGGCGTGAACGTGTCTTTGGGACAGGATTCCATGCAGGATCCGTGGTATCCGGTCGGCAACGGCAATATGATGCTCATTCTTGACTATGTACTGCATCTGGCGCAGATGATGAGCTTCGAGGAGATCGACGACGCGTTGAAGTTCCTGACCGTCAATGGCGCCACCACGCTGGGTCTGCGCGATTCCTACGGCTTGGAGCCCGGCAGGAGCGCGAACTTCATCGTTCTGGATGCGTCCTCGGTGTTCGATGCGGTATACGAGCGCTGCGCCGTCGTGCGTTCGGTACGTGAGGGACGCACGCTGTTCACCCGTAGCGAATCGATCGATACCGATCTGGAACTGCTCACGCTTTGACACGAACGCCTCGGCGCACTGTCCGGGAAAGAAAAAGCGGCTGTCCACGACGACATATGGTCGTGGACAGCCGCTTTTTCGACGGTTTCGGTCATCGGTCGGCCGAAACCTACTCAGCTTCCGACGTTGCGGTCTCCTCTTCCGAGGCGTTCCGCTCGACCGTCGCGCCATCGGTTTCGGGCTGTGCCGAATCGTTCTGGTCTTCGGCCGCCGCAGGCTCTTCGAACGACTCGCCCGCGAAGGTGAATTCGCCGAGTATGCCCTCGCCTTCGGCGTCGACCTTCACACGCTGACCGTCTTCGAGGTCCCCCATGAGGATCTTCTCCGAAATGGCGTCCTCGATGTCGCGCTGGATGACTCGACGCAACGGACGAGCGCCGAGCAGCGGATCGAAGCCCTTTTGGGACAACAGATCCTTGGCCGCATCCGTCAGTTCGAGCGACATGTGGCGATCGAACAGACGATCGTTGAGCTGCTTGACGTCAAGGTCGACGATCTGACGCACCTGCGGCTCGGTCAGCTGCTTGAAGACGATGATGTCGTCCAAACGGTTCAGGAATTCCGGGCGGAACTGCTGTTTGAGCTCTGAAGAGACCTGATCCTTCATGCGCTGGTAGCTCGATTCCGTGTTGACTCCGAGGTTGAAGCCGGTATTGGCGGCCTTGGCGATGTCACGGGTTCCGAGGTTGGTGGTCAGGATGATGATGGTGTTCTTGAAGTCCACCTTGCGTCCCTGTCCATCGGTCAGATGGCCGTCGTCCAGCACCTGCAGCAACGTGTTGAAGATATCCGGGTGAGCCTTTTCGATCTCATCGAACAGCACCACGGAGAAAGGCTTGCGGCGTACCTTTTCGGTAAGTTCGCCGCCTTCCTCGTAGCCGACGTATCCCGGAGGCGCTCCGAACAGACGCGAAGCCGCGTATTTCTCGGAGAATTCCGACATATCGACGCGAATCAGCGCGTCCTCGTCATCGAACAGGAACTCCGCAAGGGTCTTCGCCAGCTCGGTCTTGCCGACGCCGGTCGGACCGGCGAAGATGAACGATCCGGAGGGCCTCTTCGGATCCTTCAAGCCAACGCGGGCACGACGGATGGAACGGCTCAGCGCGGAAACGGCCTCGTCCTGGCCGATGATGCGCTTATGCAGTTCGGATTCCATGTTCATGAGCTTCTTGGATTCGGCCTGGGTGAGCTTGAACACCGGAATACCCGTGGTCTGGGAGATGACCTCGGCGATCACGTCCTCGTCCACGACCATCTTCACATCGGATTCGCCTTCGCGCCAGGAGGATTCCTTCTCCTTGCGCTCCGCTTCGACCTTTTCCTGCTTGTCGCGCAGTTCAGCGGCCTTTTCGAAGTCCTGGTCCTTGATGGCCTGGTCCTTCTCCGCGGCCAGCTTGGCCACCTTCGAGTCAAGCTCCTTGAGTTCCGGCGGCGCGGTCAGTCGGCGGATGCGCAGACGCGCTCCGGCCTCGTCGATCAGGTCGATGGCCTTGTCCGGCAGGTGACGGTCCTGAATGTAGCGACTGGACAGTTCGGCCGCGGACTGCAGCGCACCGTCCGTGATCGTCACGCGATGGTGGTTCTCGTAACGTTCGCGCAGGCCCTTCAGAATCTCGATGGTCTCCGCGATGCTCGGCTCATGCACCTGGATCGGCTGGAAACGACGTTCCAGCGCGGCGTCCTTCTCGATGTACTTGCGGTATTCATCGGTGGTGGTGGCGCCGATGGTCTGCAGCTCGCCACGTGCCAGCATCGGCTTGAGCATGTCGGACGCGCCCAAGGCGCCGTCCGCGGAGCCCGCGCCCACGATGGTGTGGATCTCGTCGATGAACAGCACGATGTCGCCACGGGTCTTGATTTCCTTGAGCACCTTCTTCAGGCGTTCCTCGAAATCGCCACGGTAGCGGGAACCCGCCACCATCGAGCCCAGATCCAGGGAATAGACCTGCTTGCCTTTGAGGGTCTCCGGAACATCGCCGGAGTTGATCTTCTGCGCAAGGCCCTCGACCACCGCGGTCTTTCCGACGCCCGGCTCGCCGATCAGCACCGGATTGTTCTTGGTACGACGGCTGAGCACCACCATCACGCGTTCGATCTCGTCCGAACGGCCGATCACCGGGTCAAGCTTGCCCGACGCCGCTTCGGCGGTCAGATTGCGGCCGAACTGGTCGAGGATGGCGGATCCGTTCTGGTTGCGGCGGTCCTGCACTCCGCCGGCATTGGCCAAGTCGCCCTTGCCGTCCGACTTGCCCTCGCCGGAGTTGCCACGAATCAGATCGATGGTGGCGCTCCTGAGTTCGCCAAGATTGACGTCCATCTTGATCAGTACCTGGGTGCCGACGCCTTCGCCCTCGTGAATCAGGCCGAGCAAAATATGCTCGGTGCCGATATAGCTGTGCCCCAGCTGCAACGCTTCACGCAACGACAGCTCCAACACCTGCCTGGCGTGCGGAGTGAAGGGAATATGCCCGTTCGGAGACGCATTTCCCTTGCCGATCATCTCTTCAACCTGCTTGCGGGTGTCGTCCAACGTCACGCCCTTGGAAGCGAGTGCCTTGGCCGCGACGCCTTCGCCTTCGCGGATCAGGCCCAGCAGAAGATGTTCGGTGCCGATGTAGTTGTGCTGGAGGGTACGAGCTTCTTCCTGCGCCAGCACGATCACGCGCCGCGCACGGTCGGTAAACCGTTCGAACATGCTTGTCCTTCCACTCTTGTTAGTCCTCCAACACTTTACCGATTCGCGGTGACGTTTGGTATACGCGCGCGTAAATTGCGCTCTCGACGCAATGCAGCGGATATGCTTGAACATAGGCGACGACCAAAGGAGGTCACCATGAATGGAACCAGCCTACCTATGATGGACACCGGTTCGCGAGACATAATCGTCGGGGTCGATGGATCGAACGAATCCTTCGCGGCTTTGCGATGGGCGTTGCAGGAGGCCTCACTGACCGGACAGCACGTCAACGCGGTTTACGCGTGGTCGCGTTCGTGGGACATGGGCTCGGAGCCCGATTCCGACGAGCAGTGGATCAAGATGCGTCATGAAATCGCCCAGCGGCTGCGCGATTGGGTGGCTGAGGCTTCGAAGGACATGCCCATCGACGAGAGCAGCGTCAAGCTGACTTCCGTCAAAGCCACAGGCACGGCGGCACTGCTGCAACTGGGCAGGAACGCCCAGCAGATCGTGGTGGGCCGTCGTTCGTATGGACGCGTGGCGCGCTGGTTCCTCGGATCGGTATCGGAATCCCTGGTTGAGGAGGCCCAGGTTCCGGTCACCGTGGTGCGGCTCCCCGACAAAGAGGAATCAAGCGTTCAGAACGCCATCGCCAATGCGCTCACTCCCGATGGCAGCACGGTCGCCTATGAGCTTCCCGGCTCTCCCCTGCCGAAGGATCAACGTCCGATCGTGGTTGGGGTCAATGGCGCGCGCGGTTCGACGGACGCGCTGCTGTTCGCCATTGATCTCGCCATATTGCATCACGCTCCCCTGCAGGTGATGTTCTGCTGGCAGTTGAAGGATCTCGGCGTCATCGAGGGCTACGAGAATTCGATAGCGCCTATCGAGGTGGGTCAGAAGAAGGCGGAACGGATGCTCGACGAACTGCTCGACTCCGTCAGCATTCCCTCGGCCGGCATCCCCGACGATTTCATCATCGAATCGCATGCGTTCCATATTTCCGCCACGAAGGGACTGGTCGCCGCTTCCCGTTACGCGCGGCATCTGGTGGTCGGATCCCGTGGTCTGTCCGGTCTGGATGCGCATTTCCTCGGATCGGTATCCAAGCAGGTCATCAATTTCGCGGGCTGCACCGTCACCGTCGTGCATTGACCGCTTCGGGCCTCCCGCATGGACGGCGTAGGCGGCATAGCCGATATATGGATGTGGCCATGTCCCTTATGGAACATGGCCACATCCTGTTGGCGTGTCGCGCGGACGCTTTTCACGCGACCGCCGTCATGCGATTCATTCGGATTCCCGCGATTCCTCGGGATCGGTCGCATCGGCGTCCACGGAATCCGTTTCGGCCGGCATCCCCGCCTGCGATCCGTCGGCGTCGCTTTCCGCGGATTCCGCTTGCGGATTCTCTTGCAAATCCTCTTGCGGATCCTTCGGAGATTCATCCTCAAAGGATCCGTTTTGCGAGAAGTCGTTCTCGGAGGCGACTTCCTCGGATTCGGCCTCGTCATCCGCGCCAAAATCAACCGTTGCCTCCACCTCGGGCTCGTCCTCGGAAGCGGCATGCTCGGACACTTCGTCCTGGGTGGCGTCGTCGTCTATGGTGTTGGCTTCGATATCCTCTTCGGAAGCGTCCTCCTCGTCATTCGGATTCCTGTCATCGTCGGCGGACAACCGCTCGATGAGTTCCACCGAACCACGCTCGTCACGCGGAGACTGCGCGATGATATCGATATGCAGATCGTCGAACGCCGGCTTGGACTGCACCCATAGGCGCGACGGTTCCGGCGGATCGATTTCGGAATGCTCCCCGCATCCATGGTCAAGGGAGACGACACGTCCATCGTCCGGACTCCACTTGTTGGCGCATACGCCGAACAGCAGGTTCAACTCGCCTTTCAGTGGAATGAAGAAGCCACACGTGGAACAGGGGTTCCCGTCCGCGGTTTTGGTGGACAGCGACTTCGGCCCACGTGGCCCCTCATACCAGCGCTTCGCGGTCTGCGAGCGCCCTAGAGGGGTCATCACATGCCTGCGTGACAGGTCGAACGTCTGGATGGCCTCGTCAAGGTCCTCTTCGGAAGTCCGGGCGTTCCCATCGTCTTCTTGCGCATCGTCCGGTTCCGAAGCGTTCCAAGACGTTTCTTCCGACGTTTCCGCGGCATCCGGCTCGTTTTGCGGCTCCTCTGCGGGAGGTTCCTGCGGGGAATCGCCCTGGCCGGCGCTTCTCGATTCGTCGGGCACGGATTCCGGCTGTGTCTTGCGAAATCCTTCCTCGATTCGGGGATCGTCCGGATCGGTTCCTATCGAATCCGTCACGGCAAGATCGGTCGGCTCGAGACGGTCCTTCCAAGGAATCCATTCCGGTGGACGCAACGCGTTTTCGGTAGGCACCAACGACGATTCGTTGACCGTCCAACGGTCGAGTTCGACGTCATGGTACAACGTCACCGACCACTGCCATCCTTCATAACCGCGCACGTTGGTCTCGAAGCGAAAATCGGTGACGCAATCGTCCAGTTCTATGGCTTGGACGAAGTCTCCGACCTGGTTGCCGTCATCGGCCACTTCGATGGCCACCGCTTTGGCTATCGCCTTGGGATCCAGTGTGGTATCTGGCATATGACTATTCCTGTACGTCGAAATTGTCCGCGACCGCACGCATCAGCGTCGCGAGTTTCTTGCTTTCCACCGAGGATGGATAGCGATGGTGGCGCAGCTGGTTTCCCGCGGAATCGAGCAGTTTGATCAGATCCTCGACGATCGCCGCCATGTCGTCCGGCTTCGGACGGGTGGCCTTGACCAGGGACGGAGCCGATGCCACCAAGGTGACGCCCATGGCCTGAGGCCCCTTGCAGCCTTCGATCACCGAATATTCAACCTTTGCGCCCTTGCGCAGCGTCTTCACGCCTTCAGGCAGCGCGGCCGCCGGCATGAACACATCCGACCCCTGCTCGCCTTCGATAAATCCGTAGCCTTTGTTCGTATCGAACCAACGAACGCGTCCGCTAGGCATTGTCACCTCACTACTATTTGTTCCACATGCATTCTCGCGAACGTCCGAATGGCGCCCGCCAATATTCAAATCAAGGAAACATTTTAGCGCAAGAAGCGGAGCACTCCCGCTTCTTGCGCGTTCCATGCGGACGGGATTCATGTCGGAACGTCGTTTTCCCGACGATCACTTCCAGGTTTTACGGACCTTTTTCTCGCTCTTTTTCTCATCCGCCACCGGCGGGATGGGCTTGGGCTCGACCGGTGCGATAGGCAGGACCACCGTCAGGGTCAGACCGTTGCCTTCGCTGCCGGAGGCGCAGATGAAGCCGTGGTGCGCCTTCACCACGGACTGCGCGATCGCCATGCCCAGACCGGTGCCGCCCTTCTGCCTGGCTCGGGATGGATCGGCCGTGTAGAACCGTTCGAAGATCTTCGATCTCGCTTCGACCGGCACGCCGGGTCCATGGTCCGAGAATCGGACGATCGCGTAGCTCATGCCGACCTGCATCGACTGGCCGACCTCGATCGCCTCCACCAGGTGGTGCAGCGACTGTTCGTTGGAGGGCATCCGAGACAACGATTCCGGACTGATGGACGCCGGCAACACGCCTATGGAGACTTCCACGGGTGAGTCGGCCGGCGTGTATCGGTGGATATTGCCCACGATGTTGGTGACCACCTGGCGCAGTCTGGACGCGTCGCCGGTCAATGCGACCTGTGGCATCTGCCCGGGCTGGAACGACAGTTTGGCCGGATGATCCATGTCCGTTCCCGCTTCCAGGACCACCTGGCCGCAGGTTATTCCCCGTTCCGGATCAAGCGCGTGCAGATCATCCGCGGCGTCCTGCACCACGGAGGTGAGCTTCACCTGCTGCGTCATGTCGATGCCGCGTCCCTCATCCAATCGGGCAAGGGAAAGCAGATCCTCGACGAGCACCGTCATACGCGCGCTGGACGCCTCGATGTGTTCGATCGATTCATCGGCACGTTCCAAAGCGCCGGGCATGTCCCGCTGCATCTTGTACAGTTCCGCATATCCGTGGATCGCGGCGAGAGGCGTGCGTAATTCGTGGCTGGCGTCGGAGACAAATCGTTTCATCTTCTCCGTCGTCTCCTCCTGCGCGTGGAAGCTTTCCTCGATACGCGTCAGCATGGCGTTCAGAGATACCGACAATGAGCCGACTTCCGTGTTCTCCGGACGCTCCGGCACACGTTGGCTCAGATCACCGGCCGCGATTTTCGCCGCGGTCTTTTCGATGCGCTTGAGCGGCGCGAGCGTGCTTTGCACGACGATGGTTCCTAAGACCGCGCCGATGAGCACCACGGCGATGCCCACCATCGCGCAGAAGCGGGTCAGAGTGTCGGCGGTGTCGATCTGGTCGCTTAGAGACAGTCCGATGAAGACCACGCCACTGTTCTTCACCTGACCGTCTTTGCCTGTTTCGCTCCAAGGCAACGCGACGACCCTCCAGGGGGCTTGCGCCGCCTGCATGATGGAATGGTCGGCAGTGCGGCTGGTGGTCGCATGCACCACCGCTTTCGTGGTGAAGGGCTGCCCCAGCGTCACTCCGTCAAGGCTGCCGTCCGCAGGCAGACTCGGCTCCGACACGATTCCGTCCATAAGCATGGGCACGGATCCCACGCCCGTGCTTTTGTAGTTGCTGTCTCGAACCTCGACATAGTAGGTATTCATCAGGCTTCGGCCGTCTTCGCTCGTGTTGGTGTCGAGCGAATCCATGCTGTTGAAGATCATCTGGGCCTGGTTGATCAACTGCGTGTCGGTTTTCTGCAGCAGGTAGTTGCCCACCAACGTGCGGATGGAGAACGAGATGCCTATGGTTCCCACGGTCAGCAGCACGATGATGCACGTCACCAGTTTGGTGCTGAGCGGAATCGCGTCCACCCTCCGTCCGAATCGCTTCCAGAGCGACGGACGCTTCGGTTTGGCAGGCTTCCGTTGCGCTTGCGTATCCCCGTTTGGCGCATTCTGCGCGGCCGCGGGAACCATCGTGTTGGCATCCTGGCTCATATTCGGTCCCGAATCAGTTCTTTGGGGCGCGAATCATATAACCTATGCCACGCTTCGTTTCGATCAGCGGGGTCACTTTGTGGGATTCGCCGTTCTCATCTTCCACCGTGATGCCGTCGACCTTCTTGCGAAGGTAGGAGATGTACGATTCGACGATGGCCGCGTCTCCGCCCCAGTCGTATTGCCACACATGGTCGAGTATCTGGGCCTTGGAAAGCACACGGCCCTCGTTGTCCATGAGGTAGCGGAGCAGCTTGTACTCGGTCGGGCTCAAATCGATCGGCTGGCCGGCGCGTGAGACGTCGTGGGAGTCCTCGTTGATTTCAAGGTCGCCGACACGAATGATCGGATCGTCTTCGATCTGTTCCTGGGTGCGGCGCAGAAT
>CAVAQZ010000005.1:0-46347 GCA_963590945.1 Dysosmobacter segnis | reverse complement strand
CACGACCTCTTCAAGGCTGAACGGCTTGGTCACATAGTCGTCGCCGCCGACGGTCAGTCCCATGATCTTGTCCTGCGTATCATCGCGCGCGGTCAGATACAGTACCGGCGTGGCGATACCTTCCTGACGGATGCGACGGGTCACGGTGAAGCCGTCGATGTCCGGAAGCATCACGTCAAGCACGATCAGATCAGGCTGCAGGCGTTCGATCACTTCGATGGCCTCGGAACCGGACGCGGCGGTATTCACCTCGAAACCGGCGAAATGCAGGGAGGCAACCAAGAGCTCTCGGATGGACGGCTCATCATCTACAACAACAATGGATGCTTCAATAGGCTTACTCATGTCTCTAAGCTTTGCGCTCTTCACTGGATGTTTCCTGAACGGAATCTGAATCTTGCATAGACACCGCGCCGTCGCCCTTCAAATCCGCTTCGGACGAAGTCGGATCGGCCCCGTCGCCGGCATTCTCCGTCTTCCTCGACGACGCCTTGCCATCCTCGGAATGGTTCTGCGCCGAGGAGCCCGAATGACGCCCTCTTGAACGCCTACGCCGCTTCGACGACTTGTTGCGTTTCCTGAGGGCGTGGAACACGACTATCACCACGACCAGCAAAACCAGAACGGCGATCATGCCGCCGACGCCGAGCCATTTCATATGGGACGACGTTGACGTCTGTTTTTCCAAGGCGATCTGATCCATCATGTCGGTGGCCGATTTCGCCCAATTCGGGGTGGATTCCATCAGAGGTTTCTGCGCCGCGTCGGACAGCGCCTCGACCGTCGACGTCTTTTTTAGCCATTCATCCGAATTCGAGGAAACCGCGACGACCAGGTTGCCGTCGTTCGACGCCACGGCCAGCAGTACCGTGTCGGGATCGGGATCGAGGGACTCCAGCAGGGAGCTCGCCCACTCGTCGGGTTCCTGATCGCTGTTGAAGCTCGCCAGGTAAAGCAGCCGGACAGTCACGCCCGTATCGTTCTTCGTCCGTTCGATGGCGTCCGTTATCTCAGCCACGTTCGAGCCAAGCAGATTCTCGGTATCCGTGATGTTGTCGGTGATGGTCATGCCGGTTCCGGAATCATCGTCGGCATAGCCGAACGGAGTTGTCCACATCATCGCGCATAGGCACATCAACGCCACGAATAGCGCTACAAGGGCGTCGCTCCGGCGATTCAAGACATTTCGCCCACCGCCCGACACGCCGGAGAGCGCCTTTTCATGCGATTCTCCGACCACAACCATCTTTTTTCCGCTGCTCACGTTCACTGCTGACATATGGTCCACATTACCGTTCGGTTGCGTCAAGCACGAGCGCGCAGCAAACCAATTACGTTCAAAGAAGAAAGGACCGGCATCATGGCTCAATACCAAGTGGATTCCGAACAGATTCAATCGTCGAGCGCCGCGGTGAACGCCTCCATCCAATCCATCAGGCAGGCGGTTCAAGGCATGTACGGCAATCTCAACAACCTGCAGAGCGTATGGCGGGGAGGAGCCGCGACGCAGTTCAACGCCGTCGCCGAACAGTGGCGAGCCGCACAGCAGCAGATGGAGCAGTCGCTCGAATCGATCCAGCAGGCCCTCATGCAGGCTTCCACGCTGTATGCCGATACGGAGATGCAGGCATCCCGCCTCTTCTCGCAGTGAACGCACGGACGACGCGCATCCGCACGCCAGGCTCCCGGCCATACGGGATTTCGCGGGCCTTGCATAGCGAAAAGCCCGCCTCCCTTGGTCTGCGACCATTTCGGGAGGCGGGCTTTCAATCGCTTAATCGCTCAGCGATGGGTCATACGATCGTTTTCGATCAGTAGCCCATGTCGGCGCCGGCTGCCGGAGCGGCTGCCGGCGGTTCCGGCTTGTTGGCGACCACGGCTTCGGTGGTCAGGAACAGGCCGGCGATGGAAGCGGCGTTCTGCAGAGCGGAACGGGTGACCTTGACCGGGTC
The DNA here is from genome assembly GCA_963590945.1 of Dysosmobacter segnis. Taxonomy (GTDB): domain Bacteria; phylum Actinomycetota; class Actinomycetes; order Actinomycetales; family Bifidobacteriaceae; genus Bifidobacterium. The sequence goes on along the minus strand of CAVAQZ010000005.1, from coordinate 44,395 downwards.
GGTGACGCCGGCGGCCAGCAGGTCCTCGTACTCGTTGGTGGCCGCGTTCAGGCCCTGGCCGTCAGGCAGGGAGCGAACCTTGTCGATCACCACGTCGCCGGACAGGCCTGCGTTCTCGGCGATCTGCTTGATCGGAGCCTCGATGGCGCGGAACACGATGGCCGCGCCGGTGGCCTCGTCGCCTTCGAGCTGGACGTCGTTCTCGGCCTTGGCCGCGGCCTGGACCAGAGCGACGCCGCCACCCGGCAGCAGACCTTCCTCGATGGCGGCCTTGGCGTTGCGCACGGCATCCTCGATGCGGTGCTTGCGTTCCTTGGCCTCGACCTCGGTTGCGGCACCGACCTTGATGACCGCGACGCCGCCGGCGAGCTTGGCCAGACGTTCCTGCAGCTTCTCACGGTCGTAATCGGAATCGGTGTTGGCGATTTCGGCGCGGATCTGGGCGACGCGGGCGGCCACGTCCTCCTTGGAACCGCCACCGGCGACGATGGTGGTCTCGTCCTTGGAGACGATGACCTTCTTGGCGGTGCCGAGCACGGAAGCGTCGATGGAGTCGAGCTTGAGGCCCAGCTCCTCGGAAACGACCTGGGCGCCGGTCAGGATGGCCATATCCTGCAGCATGGCCTTACGACGGTCGCCGAAGCCCGGAGCCTTGACGGCGCAGGACTTGAAGGTGCCACGGATGTTGTTCAGGATCAGGGTCGGCAGGGCTTCGCCGTCGACGTCTTCGGCGATGATCATCAGCGGCTTGCCGGTCTTCATGACCAGTTCGGCGACGTGGACGACGTCCTGCTGGGAGCTGAGCTTGCCGGAGGTCAGGAGGATGTACGGCTCTTCGAGCACTGCAGTCTGGTCTTCGGCGTTGGTCACGAAGTAGGGGGCGATGTAGCCCTTGTCGAAGCGCATGCCTTCGGTGAAGTCGAGGTCCAGACCGAAGCGGTTGTTGTCCTCAACGGTCACGACGCCATCCTGGCCGACCTTGTCGAGGGCTTCGGCGATCTTCTCGCCGACCTCGGGATCAGCGGCGGAGATGGTCGCGGTGGCGGCGATCTGCTCCTTGGTCTCGACGTCCTTGGCGGCCGCCACGAGTTCCTTGACGATGGCTTCGGAAGCCTTCTCGATGCCACGACGCAGTGCGATCGGGTTGGAGCCGGCGGTGACGTTCTTCAGACCTTCGTGAACCAGGGACTGGGCCAGCACGGTAGCGGTGGTGGTGCCGTCGCCAGCCACGTCGTCGGTCTTCTTGGCGACTTCCTTGACCAGCTCGGCGCCGATGCGCTCGTACGGATCGTCGAGGTCGATTTCCCTGGCGATGGAGACGCCGTCGTTGGTGATGGTCGGAGCACCGTAGGTCTTGTCGAGAACCACGTTGCGGCCCTTCGGGCCAAGGGTGACCTTGACGGTGTCGGCGAGCTTGTCGAGGCCCGCGAGCATTCCCTGACGAGCTTCGTCGTCGTATGCAATAATCTTTGCCATTGTTCCTCCACATATGGCTACACGGTGTTATTCCCACTCTCAGAGCCAAGCCAGGACCAGCCGTCAGCTGCCGGTTATCACTCTCACTCATCGAGTGCTAATTGTGCAGATTAGCACTCTCATGGCGAGAGTGCCAACCTCGGACCCATACTTTGCGCCGTCAGCAAGAATTCCGCTTATGGCCGCAAGTGGCTAAACGCTGATATTCCGCGGTACAACAACGAAAAATCCCCGAATCGTCGGATTCGGGGACAATATCTCACATGCGTTTCACATGGTGTCTTCAGTCAAGCAAGACCACGACGATCGGCGTCACGAGACCGTCGGACTGCTCCACGGTCGAGATGCCCAGGGTCTGCGCGACGTTCTCGGCCGTGGCCCTGTCCGTCTCGTTCTGATACCAGACCACGGTCTGCGACGGAACGTTGCCGGTCGGATTGCTCGCGGACACGGCCGTATATCCGGCCTGGGTCAGCGCGTCCGCCTTGCTCTGGGCGTAGCCGTTGATCGAAGTGGCGTTCACCACACGCACCTCGGTGTTGAGGTTCACCGTCTGGTTCGCGTTGGCGTCCGCCTGCTGGCCGTCGTCCGTCGGCGCCGCATCCGAATTCGCCTCGTTCGCCGAAGCGTCGCCGGACGAGGCGTCAGACGAATCGGCGGACGAATCGGCGGAAGCGTCGGACGAGGCGCCATCGGACGTGGCCGAGCCATCGGAAGCGGAGGAATCGGAAGCGGAGGTGCTCTGCGACGACGACCACGGCATCTTCAGATTGCTCAGCTCACCCGAATAGATTCCCCAGAACAACAGGCCCGCGAACAACGCCGCAACGACGACGATCACATACGGCGTGGCACGCGACGCGACCGAGCGCGCTCCACGATGGACCCCCATGGGACCCGTGGGAGGATTGTCAAACGCGTCTTTCTGATAGGAATCGTAGGTCTCCTCATCCTTCTGAGCCATATCGCAACCTCGTTTCTCACACACTTACCTTGACAGTGTACCGGCCACCGCAGTCAGCGCACAAGCATCACATGCACGCGAAGACGGGAGAGCGCGCGTCGAAGGAAAATTCGGCAGGAGAGCACGCAACGTCGTACAGTGTAGGAATGACGCATATCAAACCGCTGAAGGAACTCGTGGAACCCGGATGGGCGCGGGCGCTCGCCGACGTCGAACCCCAAGTGCATATCATGGGCGACTTTCTCAGGGAGGAGATCGCCGAAGGGCGCACCTACCTGCCCGCCAGCAAAAACATCCTCAGGTCCTTCACCATCCCGTTCGACAGCATCAAGGTGCTCATCGTGGGACAGGACCCCTACCCCACGCCCGGACACCCCGTGGGACTGAGCTTCTGCGTGGCACCGGACGTGAAACCGATTCCGCGAAGCCTGACCAACATATACAAGGAGCTGATGGACGATCTCGGCGTTCCGACGCCCGCCAACGGAGACCTGACGCCATGGACGGATCAGGGGGTCATGCTGCTCAACAGATGCCTGACCGTGCAGCCGGGAAAGCCCGGAAGCCATCAGGACAAAGGCTGGGAGGTCGTCACGGATGCCGCCATACGGGCGCTCAACAACCGTCGCAATCCCGACGGAAGCGTCAAACCGCTGGTGGCCATCCTCTGGGGACGCAAGGCCCAGACGCTGGAACCCCTGCTCACCAATGCGTTCATCATCAAGTCGCCCCATCCGAGCCCCATGTCCGCACGATACGGCTTTTTCGGTTCGAAACCGTTCTCCCGCGCCAACCAGGCGCTCGTGGACGCGGGAGCGGAGCCCGTGAATTGGTCCCTTCCGTCAGCTTGACCCGTTAGAGTTGAACATATGGCTTTATTCCCTCCCAAAACCCCACTACCGACGCACACCGTTCCCATGTCCACGACGACGCGGACGGGTGCGTTGTCTCCCGAAGACATCAATCGCGCGAAGAACCTCATCGCACAGGTACGCGCGCGGTTCTCGCAGACGTTGGTCGGGCAGGACTCCCTCCGCGACTCGCTTATCGCCACGCTGGTCGCGGGCGGACACATCCTCATCGAGTCCGTTCCCGGCCTTGCCAAGACCACTGCGGCGCAGACGCTGGCCACTTCGGTGTCAGGCTCGTTCAAACGAGTGCAGTGCACCCCGGATCTGATGCCGTCCGATCTGGTCGGCACGCAGGTCTTCGATTTCGCCACACAGAAGTTCACCACGCAGATCGGCCCGATCCACGCGAATTTCGTGCTGCTCGACGAGATCAACCGTTCCAACGCGAAAACGCAATCCGCCATGCTCGAGGCCATGGCCGAAGGCGCCACCACCATCGGGGGGCAACGCATCGCGCTTCCCAAGCCGTTCATGGTCATAGCCACCCAGAATCCCATCGAGGAGGAAGGCACCTTCAACCTTCCGGAAGCCCAGATGGACCGCTTCATGGTGAAGGCCGTGATGACCTATCCGACCGCGCAGGAGGAGCAGCGCATGCTGGCCATGCTCACCAAACGCGGTTCCGACACGTTCGACCAACGCATCGTTGATGGAGACGTCATCTCCATCAACGATGTCGAGTTCCTTCGTTCCGCGGCACGCCGCGTGCATGTGTCCGACGCGATCATGCAATATGCGGTCGATATCGCGGCGACATCCCGCGGCGCGGGAACGAAGCCGATTCAGGGACTAGCGTCGCTGGTAAGGCTCGGCGCATCGCCGCGCGCCTCCATAGCGTTGATACGCATCGGGCAGTCCAACGCCCTGCTGCAGGGACGCGATTACGTGATTCCGGAGGATGTGAAGGCCAACGCCCATGAGGTGCTTCGCCACCGCATTCTGCTGACGTTCGAGGCCTTGGCCGACGGCGTTTCCAGCGACCAGGTCGTCGATTCGATCATCCAGGCGGTGCCCGTTCCATGATCGACGGCAATCGTTCCGGGGATTCGGTACGCAGGAAGATCGAGACCTTCGGGATCGCACTGAGCCTGCCCACGGTACGCAAGGCCCTCGGAGTTCTCGAAGGGGCCCATGCGTCGAACAGGCGGTTCGGTTCCGACGATCTCATGGACATCCGACCCTATGAGGCCGGAGACGAGGCCAGACAGATCGATTGGAAGACCAGCGCCCGCGCGGGACGCCCTATGGTGGTGCAACGCGAACGTCCGTCGACGTCGAAGGTCTGGCTGCTGCTGGACGTCGGAGTCGAAATGACCGCCACCTGCGATTCCGGGGAAAAGGCCTATCAGGTCGCGGCCAATGCCTTGTGCATGTTCGCCGCGTTGAGTCTGCGCCGCGGCGACCAGGTGTCCATGGTGTTCGGCGACCGCGCCTCCATCACGCGAGTGCCGTTCAACGGAGGCCTCGCCCAGTTCGAGCGCACGCTGGACGGCGCCCTGGAACGCGACTGGAACAATCCGCGCAATATCGACGCGCTGCTGGAGTACGCGTTGCGCATTCGCGACCGTGAGTCGCTGATCGTCCTGGCGACGGACGAGCACGCCCTCTCCCGTCAGCATCTGGACACGATGCGCAAAATCGCCGGAACGCATCCCATGGTGCTTATCGACGTGGCCACGATCAACCCGTTTGAATCCTCACGTTTCGAAACCGTGCTCGACGCGTCGAAAAACCGCCGCGTACCGGCATTCCTGCGCACGCGGACGACGATGAAGGAAGTGCGCACCCATCGTGAGTATGTGGCCTCGGCCATCCAGCGCGAGATGACGCGCTGCGGCTCGACCGTAATCCGCGCCGGCTCAAGCGAGCGCATGTTCAGAGAATTCGTGAGGATGGTATCCGCCGCGCTGGCGCGTTCCACCGGCAACTGGTTGAAGACACCGTCGACGCTTTCGTTGGGAGGCAGATCGTAATGCTTGTCCTGCCGGAGAATCTGCTCCATCCGAAGGACCAGATTCATATCGAAACCGGGCTGATCGCAGCGATCGCAATCTGTCTGATCTTGGCCGCGGCATTGGTCGCGCTGACTGTGCTGCTGTCACGTCCAAGCCGTGGAAAAGGCAAAAAAACCAACCATGGCCGCCACGACCCCGCCACCGGCAAAGCCGAATGGCTCCAACGCATCAACGCGATCGTCTCAAGCCATGAAAACGGCGGGCTGACCCGCGAGGAGGCGTTCGCGCAATTGGCCGCGCTGGCACGCGACTACGTCTCGCAATCCACAGGAACGGATATGCGCAACCATACGTTGGCAGATATCGAGGCCGCGCCACGCACCACCGGCAACCAGCAAAGGCTCACGCTGCTCAGACAGACCATCGAATCGTTGTATCCCCCTGAATTCGCCGACGCGGAGCACAACCACACCGCACGCGAGGCAACCGTTGAGCAGGCCGGCCAATGGGTGGCGAATCTCGTGGAAAGGTGGCGGTAGATGGCGTTGTCATGGCACTGGCTTTGGGCGGCTCCCGTGGCCGCGGTATCGGCGCTGGCCATCATCGCCGCCGTCGTGTTCCTTTCGTCAAAACGCGATTCAGACCTTTCCGACGAAGCCCGGGCATTCAGTCTCGAGGACGATCTCAGCACCGAATCCGCCTCCGGCATGCTCCGCATGTGGCGCGTGATGTCGAGAATCGCGGTGTGCGCGCTGACGGCGGCCCTCATTCTGGCGATCGTGCTCGTCTCGCGTCCAAGCAAGGTCGATGAGGGAGAGGAACGTTCCGCCAGCCGCGATATCGTGCTATGCCTTGACGTTTCCGGATCGACGTTGCCTTACGACCGTGAGGTGATTGACACCTACCGCAAGCTTGTGAGCAGCTTCAAGGGCGAGCGCATCGGACTGAGCATCTTCAATTCCACGTCCCGCACCGTTTTTCCGCTGACCGACGACTATGAGCTGGTGGCCGACCAGCTTGAGACGGCCAGCGGCATCCTCGAGGGCGTCGAGACGCAGGACGACATCGACGCGATGGAGGATGCCGACTATCAGAAGATTTCCGATTGGCTGGAGGGTACGCAGAACCGCAAGGACGCGACCTCGCTGATCGGCGACGGTGTCGTGAGTTGCGCGGCCATGCTGCCGGGATTCACGTATTCCGACGGCGCTTCGAAGAGCCCTCGCGCCGCATCCATCGTGCTCGCCACGGACAATGTGGTTTCCGGCGATCCCACGTATACGCTTCAGGAGGCTTTGGACCTGACCGGCCAGGCGGGCATAACCGTCGACGGCCTGTTCTCCGGCCCCCGGCAGAGTGAATCGGATTCCGCCACCAACGAGTTCAGGTCCGCGGTCGAATCCCATGGCGGGGTGTTCCTCACCCAGTCGAACGGTTCGTCCGTTGCCGAACTGGTCAAGGAGATCGAGTCTCGCAGGAACCATGAAAACACCGCCACGAACAAGGCTTCGCTGGTCGACGCCCCGGGATGGTGGACCTTGGCTCTGGCTGCGGCCGTAATCGTATGGATGGCGTTGGCTTGGAGGTTGAGACGATGAATGGTTTGACGCTCTCCCCCGCTTTGGGTTGGCCTTTGGGAGGTGCGACCGCCGTCGTCATGGTGGTTGCGGCGATCGTGGAGATCGTGTTGCATGTGCGGCGTCGTTCCTCCAGCGATGAGACGGTGTGGTCCTGCGCACGCAGGTCTCTGGTATGCGTGCTTGTTGCCGTCATGATGTTGACGCCCAGCGTGGTATCGTCCACGAACAGCCGCGCCGTCAACGCGACGGACGTGGTCGTCGCCGTTGACGTCACCGGATCCATGGCCGTCACGGACGCGCAGTACGGCTCGGATGAGCAGCGCAGCCGTCTCGACGTGGCCAAGCAGGCGGTGAAGGACATCACCTCGCTGTATCCCAATTCGAGTTTCGCGGCTCTTCGATTCGGCGCTTCCGGAACGTTGGATGTTCCATTGACTCCGGACACCAACGCGATCGATAGTTGGGTCGACACGCTCTCCACGGAGGCGACGTCCGTCTCGGCCGGCTCCACGTTGGATGTTCCGATCGACCAGCTGCTGTTGACCTGCAAGTCGATTCACGAGCAGCATCCCGATGACGCGATCGTGCTGTATCTGATTTCCGATGGAGAGCAGACTTCCAGCAAGACCCGCAGAACGTTCTCGTCGTTGCGCCACTACCTGTCCGACGCATTCACCGTGACCGTCGGCAGCGATCAGGGCGGGAACATCCCCGAAACCTCCGATGACGTGACAGGCACGGATGGGCGGCAGTGGGTCGTCGATCCGCAGACGGGCGAGCCCGGCGTCTCCTGCGCGGACTTCGACCAGATGAGCACGATCGCGGACGAGCTCAGCGGCACGGCTTTGCGTTTGGACGCCACGAACACCATGAGCAACGGCCTCTCCGAAGAGGCCTCCAGCGCATGGCGGGTAACGCAAACAGTCAAGCAACGCACTCGGACCGTTCCTGTGGTATGGCCCATGGCCATCGCCGTGGCCGTGCTGTTGGCATGGGAACTCGGATCCTGGGTAGTTCAGTCGAGGAGGCTGCTGTGAGCAAGAAGACGTCCGTGAAGGCGAAAGCCCCGCTGGCCGTTCGCATCGTGTTGATCGCACTGGCCATGGTTCTGTTGGCGGTCGGTCTGCTCGCCATGGTGAATCTGACCGCGATGGGCAATTACAACCAGGCCACGCAACGCCTCAGCGAGAACATCAAGCTTGTTCAGCAGGAGAGCGCCGATCTCGACAAGCAATACGCCAGCCAGCAGCAGACCGATGCCCAGTTCGAGGATGCCGGCGCATTCGGCGTCCTGTTGCTGCCGGGCCTGCGCGAGGACATCGATTACAACAGCGACATCTCCAGACAACTGACCAAGCTGATGGAGAAGCAACTCAACGCCGCCGATGATCAATCTTCCACGGACGCTACGGAGGATTCCGCGGGAGGGACGGTCGAATCCGGCACGGCAGGCGGCAGCCTCACCGATGAGCAGCTCCAGAAGGTGGAGGAACTGCTTAAACAGAACACGTCGTCCACGCAATCCGACGGAAACGACGAATCCTCCGGCTCCGCGACGACAGGGAACGAAGGTGTCTCCTCACAAGCGAAACCCTGGTAGATTCGTATGCCTCCCCGCCATATCGTGTCATTCGTGAAACCCCAGCGTGAACGATACGACTGGACGATGGCGAAAACGGATGGCCATCCACAAGGCAAGGCCATCCGTTTTCGCAGGATCCCAACGACGACACGCCCGTGAACGGCTTTTGCATCATTCTCCGACCACAAGGGCGGTTTTTTCGACGCCAACGCCGTGGAACATGGTCGAATACGGTCATGGACACTTCATTTGCATATGATCAGCCATCATCGTTGATGGACGCGTTGGCCAACCCCGTCTCCGTGCCGGGCATGCCCTGCAGATGCCGGAGCACGGTTCAGGCGAATCAGAATCTCATCGCGGCGCAATTGCGGTCCGCGCTTTGCCACCTTGACGATCTCGACACGGTGCTGAAAACCCACACCCTGCCAGACTGGGCGGGCAAAGCGGCGCAATCGTATCGAAGCCAATTGATCGATTTGAGCCGGCAATCCGTCGCGTTGCGCGACGAGATCGACACGACATCGCGCATATTGTGGTCTGTGGGTGCGGCATGAGCTGGCAGGTCACTTCCATCGTGAGCGGGGGCCACGCATTCGCCCCCGCTCAATATCAGCTGTATGAGGACGCGGCCAGAGCGCTGGGCGAGGCCGCGAGGTCATTGAACATATCAGGGATCGCGTTCGGTGCGCTCGTCGCGCAATTGGGAATGCGGCAATACGTGATGCCTGCGGTATCCGCAGTCACCCAGCCAATGCCGTTCTGTCTGTCCGCGGACCATGTCGAGTTGCCGTACTCCCAACTTGCCGGACAATGTGAGGACCATGCCCGGCAATGCATGGACATCGCCGCGGAGCTCACGCAGATGTCGCTGTTGGTCATGCGCGCGCAATCGTTGTATTCGCAAGCCGATGACGCAAGCAGAAGGGTGCTGAACGAGACCTTGCAACTGACCATACGGTCCTTCCCGAAGGAATCCTTCGCCGTGGGCGCCGTGATCAGCGGCCTCGGATACCTGTTCGGGTCCATCAAGGAAGGCAAATCGAACGGCATATATCTGCTCGATTCCCTCGACTGGGCACAGGAGGGAATCATGGGCGCCGCGGGCGCCGCCATCAGCGGAACCGGCCCTCTGCGCGGACTGCTGAAAACCGACGAGGTGAACACGGCCGCGGGAATCATCGCCAAGGGCAGCAGCATCGGCTACGACCTGTGGCAGGGCAATGAGCTCACCGTAACCCAGGTGCGACCCAAAACCCAAGTGGTACGGGAATCGCACAGCGTCGGCGAATCGATGGAGGATCTGCGTCGTCTGGCCGAGGAGAGGCTCGGCAAGGCCGATCTTGGCAGCGGGCTTGAATACGGCACGATAGCCATAAGCAGATACCGCAGGAAAGACGGGACGAACGCATGGCTGGTCACCATTCCCGGCACCGACGGACAACCAGATTCCCCGTTCGGATGGCCTCAAAACGTGGAGCTGATGAGCTCGGATCCAGAGCAGCGCATGCAGGCCGACAGCGCACGGATGGTCGCTCAGGCCATGAAACAGGCCGGGATCGGCAAGGACGAGCCCGTGGCCATGATCGGGCATTCGCAAGGAGGCATCGTAGCCGCGACGTTGGCTTCCGACCTGAAGGACGACTACACCATAGAACATGTGGTCACGGCGGGGTCTCCCGTGGCGAATCATCCCATTGCGCAATCCACGTGGGTGACCAGCATCGAAATGGACGACGAGCTCGTCGCCGCACTTGACGGAGCGGTCAATCCCAATACCGAGAATTGGCTGACCGTACGCGGAACGCTAAGCCAGGTCAAACAGGATGGAGATACGTCGTTTGCCGGCACGCCGGTCGACGACGCTCCGGACGGCAAGGAAATCACCCATTGGCTCAAATACCATCAAGCCGCGTATCAGAACGCCATCGATATGGGATCGATACCGCTCGAAACCCACGAACGGCATTTTCAGGAAGTCATAGACGGCGAATTGGAGGAGGTCACGTATTGGCAGGGACGCATGAGCCATTAGTTCTATAGTCCGAAGTATCCTGTTGCCCATGAAGCTTACTGATATCTCTCCCGCAATCGCACTGACCCCTCTCGACGGCCGCTACCATGCGCAGACCGCCGCCCTCGTGGAATACATGAGCGAACCGGCGCTGAACCGCGAGCGCATGCGTGTGGAGGTCGAGTGGATGATTCTGCTTGCCAACGGTTTCGAAGGCAACGGCAACCAGCCCGTCGTCGCCGGAGTCAAGCCTCTTACCGAGGAGGAGCAGTCGTTCCTGCGTTCCATTCCCGAGGATTTCGGCGCTGAGGGAATCGCCCAGCATGCCGCCCATGAGGCAAAGACCCATCACGACGTGAAGGCCGTGGAGTACTACATCGACGACCAGCTCGACAAGGCGGCCGAGGTTCTGGGCCATGAGACCCAGCTGACGAATCTCAAGACGCTGGTGCATTTCGCCTGCACTTCGGAGGACATCAACAATCTGTCCACCGCCCGTTGCGTCAAGGACGCCATTGAGAACGTGTGGCTTCCGGGCGCCCAGGCAATCGTCGATCATCTGGCCGAGAAGGCCGACGCGTACCGCGACAAGGCCATGCTGTCGCTGACCCACGGCCAGCCGGCCACCCCGACCACGCTGGGCAAGGAGCTTGCGGTGTACGTGTACCGTCTGAACCGCCAGCTGAACAAGGTCAAGGCCCAGGAATACCTGGGTAAGATCAACGGTGCCACCGGCACGTTCGGAGCGCATCTCGCCGCGTGCCCGAATGTGGACTGGGTCGCGGTCTCCCGTGAATTCGTGTCCAATCGCATGGGACTGACCTGGAATCCGCTGACTACCCAGATCGAATCGCACGACTGGCAGGCCGAGCTGTACGGCACCATCAGCCATGTCAACCGCATTCTGCACAACCTGTGCGTGGATGTGTGGATGTACATCTCCCGTGGCGTGTTCGCCCAGGTTCCGGTCAAGGGCGCCACCGGCTCCTCCACCATGCCGCACAAGGTCAATCCGATTCGTTTCGAGAACGCCGAGGCGAATCTGGAGATTTCCTGCTCCCTGCTCGACACGTTGTCCGCGACGCTGGTCGAGTCCCGCTGGCAGCGTGATCTGACCGATTCCACCACCCAGCGCAACATCGGTTCCGCTTTGGGCTATTCCGTGCTGGCGTTGAACAACCTGATGGGCGGCTTGAACTCCATTCATCCGAACGATTACGCCATCGAGGCCGAGCTTGATTCCAATTGGGAGGTTCTTGGCGAGCCGATTCAGACCGCGATGCGCGCTTGCGAGCTGGCCGGCCTTCCGGGCATGGACAAGCCGTACGAGAAGGTCAAGGAGCTGATGCGAGGCCATGAGATCTCGAAGGAGGCCGTCGAACAGTTCATCGACCAGCAGGCCTTCGACGAAGACACCGCGGCCCGTCTGAAGGCGCTCACCCCTTCCACTTACGTCGGAGTGGCCGGCAAGCTGGTTGATTTCGACCGCTGACGCATTCGGCTTCTCGATGCCAAAAGCCTTGTCTTGGGGCGGCTGCATTTCGCTGCAGCCGCCCCAAGGCGTATTATCGTAGCGAAAAAGGAAACGGCATTCAGCGGTTTCCGACCTGTATGTATGGAGCATGCCGATAGTGTCTTTCGTTCTTGAACCCAACATCGCCGAACCGCATATAGACGACGTGCCACCACAGCGCAGCCGCGATTTCGCCGATTTGATGCGGGCTCTCATTTCATTGCTCATCGGCGTGGGGGTCGGGTTGTTCTCCATCTATCTGCATGGCACCACGACCGGCGTCGAATCGGATGTCCGATCGGTCAGTCAGGCGATCAGTTGGCTTATGGATGTTCCCGCTTCCCTTCTGCAGCAGATCGCGCTTGTCGCCATCACCGTCACCGTGCTCATGCAACTGCTTGTTGCCAAGGAATGGCTGCAAAGCGTGATATCGGCGCTCACGCTGCTGTTTGGATTCGGCGTGGTCTGGGCGATCTCCTCGCTGATCAGTGGTTCGGGCAACAACACGCTCATCATCGCGCTGCAATCCAACGGCACGTCGCTCGGCATCGGTTTGCTCCCCGATTTTTATGCGGCCATGGCCGCGTTCCTGACCACAGCCGGCCCTCGTCGCCTCCGATCCGCGGTCAAATGGGGCTGGAACGTGCTTTATGCGCTGGCGGTGCTCCTGGTGATGCTGTCGTGGAACTCCCTGGCCGGTATGATCGTCTCCTTCGCCGCGGGACGTACCATCGGCATGTTGATCCGTTTCGCGGTCGGCACTCGCAACAACGGGGTGTGGGGTCTTCAGGTGGCGCAATCGCTGCGTTCCATCGGCATAGACGTGGCGTCCCTCTCCCGCAGTTTCGATTCATATGATGATTCGAGTGTGTTGAGGACCTCGCTCGCGGATGATCTGGCGGAGAATTCGCGTATCTACTATGCCACCGACCGCAATGGCGAGCGCTACACCGTTTCCGTGCTTGACAATCAGGTGCATGTGGCGGGGTATCTGAACCAATTGTGGCAGTGGATCCGATTGACCGGCGTTTCCATGCGTCGGGACCGCTCCTCCATCGATGCCCAGCATCACCATTACGCGATGCTTCTGGGCATGGCCAACGCGGGGCTGCTGACGCCCGACGTGTACGGCGTGGCCGACAGCGGCGAATCCTCCATCCTTGTGTTCCATACCGACAGGATGCCGCTTGAATGCAATCCGAACACCATGTCGGACAGCGACATGGAACGGTTCATGCGGTATTTGTCCGACGCGCACCGTCACGGGTTCACCCACCGCAGGATCACTCCGGACACGTTGGCCCGCATGGAGGATGGCACCCCCGTGATCGCGGGATGGCAGAACGGCGATTACGGCAGCTCATCGCCCAATTGCGCTCTTGACAAAGTGCAGCTTCTGGTATTGCTCAGCACGTTGAACGGCGCAGACCGAGCCTTGGCCTGCGCCAGAAGGACCTGGGGCGACCAGCAGCTGATCGATTTGGCTCCATTCATGCAGAAGGCCGCCGTTCCGGCGGCCACCCGCGCCCTGCCTGGCTGGGAGAAACGGCTTCCGACCGAACTGCGCGGTCGAATCGGCATGCTCGCTCCTCAGGAGGTCGCCGATTCTATTGAAAAGGTACCGCTTTCCCGTTTCAGTCCACGCTCCTTCGTCGCCATTGCCTTGCTGGTCGTCGCCGTGTATGTGGTGTTCACGCAGATTCAGCCTGCGGAGATGATCAATGCCGTGAGGGATGCGAATCTGGCTGTGGCGCTGCTGTGCGTGGCATTCGGATTCGTGGCATGGTTCGGTTCCGCCATGACGTTGTTTGGTTTCATGGATAAGGACAAGCGCAATCCTGTGGGAGTGTACTGTTCGCAGATGGCGGCGGGCTTCACAGCGGTTTCCATGCCTGCGGGAGTCGGACCGGCATTCGTCAATCTGCAGTTCCTGAGGAAAAGCGGCTATCGCAGCACCGCGGCCACCGCCATCATGAGCGCCGTTTGGGCGGTGCAAAGCAGCATGACCGTTCTTCTGGTACTGTTCATCGGAATCTTCACCGGGCGCAACACGCTTTCCGGCATGATCCCCACGAACACGCTGATCATGGTGATCGCCATTGTGGCGATCATCGTCTCGGCGTCCATGGCCATCCGTCCCATACGACGTAGGATCACGGACAAATATCTGCCGCTGGTCAAGTCGTATGCGCGCAATCTCATCAACGTGCTCACCCGTCCGAAGGAGATGGCGCTCGGCGTGGCCGGAGCGTTCATTCTCAACGTGGCCACGGGTTTGGGATTTTGGGCGGCGTTGCTGGCTTTCGGATATCCCACGAATCCGGTGGAGACCACGTTCATCTTCCTGCTCGCCAACACGTTGGGTTCGGCGGTGCCGACGCCTGGCGGCCTGGGTGCCGTGGAGGCGGCGTTGTCCGTTGCGTTCACCGCGGTCGGCATACCTTCCACCATCGCGGTTTCCGCTACCCTCGTCTATAGGATCGCCTTCTACTGGCTGCGTATTCCGGTAGGCGCGTTGGCCATGAAATGGCTTGATCGGCGCAATCTGATCTGACAAAGCCCCCTTCCTAAGGGAATTTTGCCTCCCTTCGGGGAAAAACAAGCTGAAATCCCTTATAAAACGCCGTTTTTGCCCATGACGTGCGCTAGTATCGTATGTGAACGTGGATGTTCGTAATCTGGATATCCCCTGATCCAAGAAGGATGCTTTATGGCATATAACAAGTCTGATCTCGTCTCGAAGATCGCCCAGAAGTCCAACCTGACCAAGGCTCAGGCCGAGGCGGCTGTCAACGCTTTCCAGGACGTGTTCGTCGAGGCAATGCAGTCCGGCGAAGGCCTGAAGCTGACCGGTCTGTTCTCCGCAGAACGCGTTAAGCGCGCCGCCCGTACCGGCCGCAACCCGCGCACCGGCGAGACCATCGAGATCCCGGCAACCTATGGCGTGCGTATCTCCGCAGGCTCCCTGCTGAAGAAGGCCGTCACCAAGTAAGCCCTCATGGATCTTGCAGACGAATGAAGCTCCGACTGAAAAGTCGGGGCTTTTCGTTTATACCGGTTAATTGCGCATATCTCCCATGTTTGCCGAAAGCCCCGCATGGCCTTCTGCGTTAGACTGTGCGTACCAGGCAACATACCAAAAGAACGGGGAGTCTTCATGACCGACCAGAAAAAAGAAGTCATCAACAAACTACATGAGTTGAACATTCTTCTGTTGCACACCAAGCTCAAAGCGACCCGCACGCAGACCGCGCTGCGTGCCGCCACACGTCTGCGCAACGTCGAGACCGCACGGCATCACGGTACGGCCGCGTCCCAACAGAACATCGCGCATAAGGACTCGGCCACGCATATGCTCGACTGCCTGTCCGACGAGGAGCTTTCCACCCTCAGCGAATTGCTACAGCGCATCATAGACAACGCCGACACCAAACTTCTGGAGGAGGAGTTCATGGAACGACGCAAGGCGATCCGTGAATTCCTGGCACTGAACCACACCAGCAAGGAGATGACGGAATGAGTCTCGAACAGCAGCGGGTTCAGGAGAACGCCCCACATGATCACGAAGTCCAAGCGGAACAGGTTCAGCGGAGGGCCGAGGCGGGCGGCGGACTCATCAACAAATATTCGTTGTTCGCGCCCAGTGAGGCGGTGGCCGTGGAACAGCATTCGGCGGTGCCGCACGTATCCAGAACCGCATACGGCACCGCAAAGGTCGAAGGGCGGCTCTCCTCTCCCAGCGCAAGGGTTCCGGAGATCATCTCCCAGCAATGCGGCGGCATCACGGTCAAGGGCCACACACTCAAATCGTTCGCCTATACCACTGACGCCGTGATCATCCGCAACACCAACGCCAACGCCATTCTTGCCGTCTATCCGTTCACCGGCGAACCCGTCATCACCCAGGCGTTGCTCACCGTGGCGCAGATGCCGCTGTTCGTGGGCGTGGGAGGAGGCACCACCACGGGTCCCCGTGTGGCGGAACTGGCGATGGTCGCGGAAATGCAGGGCGCGGCCGGAGTCGTCATCAACGCTCCTGCCCCTGCGGAAACCATCGAAACCACCATGTCGATGGTGGACATCCCGGTCATAGCCACGGTCACGGAAGACGACGAAATCACAGAATGCAAGATTCTTGCCGGCGCGGCGATCATCAACGTCGCGGCGGGAGCCCGTACCGCGCAGGTCGTGGCGGGAATCCGGGCGCACCATCCGGAGATTCCGATTCTGGCGTCGGGCGGAGGTTCGCAGGAGCGCATTCTCGCGACCATCGAGGCCGGCGCCGACGCGATCACATGGACTCCTCCAAGCGCGCAACAGCTGCAATCGCAGATGATGGCGAAATATCGAGGCGAGATCTGATCAGCCAGGCATGGACGGGCGGGCAGACGGTAGGCTCGCGCCATGCCTGGACTATCGCCGCCCCTAATGCCGCAAGGCGTCCAGCAGCGTTTGGAATTGTTCGGATTCGTCGTTTGAGAAGGGATCAAGCAGCGTCAGTTCCATTCGTTGCGGGGCCGTTAGGGTGAGCCGTGTCCAATCGCAGGAATATTGCGCGTCATGCGATTCCGCGGCGCCGACGAATCTGCCTCGCAATGCCGCGCGGGTATCCGACGGAGGCTGCGTTCTTGCCTGTTGCGCCCGGTCCTGCGGCACTTGGACGCGCATGCCCTTGCGACGGCGCAAAGCATCATATACGGAACCGTTGGCCACGTCGTGATAGTCCATATCAAGCTGCTCGAGCTTGCTGGACGGCACGTCGCCCGCACGGGAACGCAGGACTTCGAACAACCGGTATTTGCACACCCAATCGATTCTGTCGGACCAGTCGGCGGCATTGCCTGTCTTGAACGCATCAAGCACCTGACGCCATTGGCGTACCACCTCATGAACATCGGTGCGTGGCAACGACGACGACACTTGGGGATTGTCTTGCACGAATCGTTCCACGGCCTCGAGGTACCGCTCCTGAACGGCCACCGCGCCACCTTGGACCACGGTGCCGTCCAGCATGGTGAAGCTGGCCTCGGTTCCGCTCACATCACGGCTCACGGCATGGTTGGCGTCGCTCGGATCGGCGAACGCGAACTTTCCGAACCCCGATTCACGGCCTTCCCGACCGGCCTGTTCGATGACGCACAGCACCAGATGCGTGGTGGCGAGCTTCATCATCGTGGCCCACTGGGAACGGTTCGAATCCCCGATGATCACATGCAGCCGACGGAACGCGTCGGGGTCGGCATGCGGTTCGTCTCTCGTGTTCACCATGGGCCGGGACCGGGTCGTGGCGGAGGAGACCGCCTCGTCAAGGAAGTCCGCGCGTTGCGTGATCTGGAAACCCCGCTTCCCCACTCGCCCCGCGCCGGTGAAGATCTGCCTGGTGATCAGGAACGGCAGCAGTTCATGTTCGATCGTTTCCAACGGAACATACCGACGCACCAGATAGTTTTCGTGGCATCCGAAGGAATGTCCGGCGGAGTCGACGTTGTTCTTGAATACGTGCACCACCGCACCGGCTCCGACGCTTCCGCGCAGGCGACGCTGCGCGTCGAGCGCAAGGTCACGCATCACCAGTTCTCCGGCTGCGTCCAATTCCAACGCGTCCATGGGATCCCGCGCCTCCGCGGTGGCGTATTCCGGATGAGATCCGACATCAAGGTACAGTCTGGAACCATTTTCGATATAGGTGTTCGTGGAACGCGACCTCGCGACGATCGGCTGGAACATCATCATGGCCGTCCGCCCCGCATCGCATGGCGATTGCGTTCCGGTGACGCTGACGCCGTATTCCGTTTCTATGCCGAAGATACGGGCGAAGGAATGCACCTGGCCCAGCGTGGTCTCATCGATGCCGCTGGTGGAGTGGTTTCCGCTGTCGCGCAGCTGAGGCATTATTCGCCGCCCTTTTGCACGAAGCTGCCGACGTACTCCTCGGCGTTGGATTCCAGAACGGATTCGATGTCGTCAAGCACCGCGTCAAGGACGTCGATCCCTTCCCTCACATCCGTGTTTTCCACGGCAACGGTCTCGTCGATCCGCTCCGACGTCTCTTCGGAACGCGCCTGTTCGAACTCCTGAGGCATGGTAGCCCTCCCGTCAAATAAAAAAACGTGCCGCACCATACCTTATGTCAGATGGCGCGGCACGATCGCGATCAAACCAAATAGCGGCTCAGGTCTTCGGTGATCAGACCGTTGGTGGCCAGAATGTCGTTTTCCTGGCGCCAATGCACGCCTTCGCCCGTCCATTGGCTCACGCACCCTTGGGCCTCCCATACCATCATGGCGCCGGCCGACATGGCGGGAACATCCCACTTGTGAAGGTGCGGCTCGAAGTACGCGTCGTATGTGCCGTCCGCCACCTTGCATAGATCAAGGGAGACCGGTCCGACGCGTTTGATGTCGGCGGGACGGCCCGCGATGCGGGACACCACGTCCAAGGACTTCTTGGATTCGGACGGCACATAGGACATGCCGAAGCTCACCACGGCACCATCCAGAGACGGCGTGGTGGAGGGAATGATCTTCTCGCGCTTGTCGCCGAGCGGAGTGCGGCGGATGCGGATGGCGCCCTGGCCACGGACCGCAAGATACGTCAGTCCAAGCGCGGGGGCATGCACCACCGAAAGGATCGGCTGCGCCGAACATTGCTCGTTGAATTCGAACAAGGTGACCGCGATCGTCCATTCGGGCATGCTACGGGCGAAGTTGATTACGCCGTCGATGCCGCTGACGCACCAATAACGTTCTCCGGGATGGCATTCGCTCGGACGCGAATGCCAGAATCCGTTGAATGTGTTCACGTAGGTAAGACGATTGCTGACGAACTGCATCAGGCGCTTGTCCAATTCCGAAGTGAAATGCAGGTGGTCTTCCGACAGTTCAAAACTCTTCATATCGCGCGGATTCGTCTGATCCGTCAACGCGTGCTTGCCGGCATCCTGCAGGATGCGGGCCACTTCGAGGGCCGCTTGCCTCAATTCCATGGGTTTTCCGTTATCTTCCTCTTGGCCGGCTCCGGTACGTCCTCTTCCATAACACCGAAGCCTCTACTTCAATAATTTCGTTTTGCTTCTGGTCATGCCATTACTCCCGGATGTTACCCGCATAATGTGAGTTTCAGCGCAAGGATTCCAAAACGGACACCGCATCATGGACGTCGTCAAAAGCTTTGGAACATTGCGATTCATCGCATTTCAGGGGGTCTGACATGTCGAATGAGGACACCGCATTCTCCACGTTTTCATCACTAGTCGTCTCACAATGAACACTGATGCACGACCACGATGCGGCCACCACCTGATCGGGGAAGCGTTCGATCATCTTCGCGCGCAACCATGCACGGGTATCGGCCGGGGCGCCGCCGCAAGCCTTCTCCAGCTGGTCGTCCGTGATCAGGCGTTCGGTCTGCGATTCAAGCTTGGCGAAAATCGAATCGGATGGATCGAGCGCGGCCCATTTCAGGTCGACGGCGCATAGCCGCGGGTCGTTCCAATCCGAACGCACCTTGCGGCGCAGTTTTTCCAAAAGCTGCCATTTGAACAGCCATTCAACGCGGGAAGCCTGCTCGCGCAACAGCAGCCGGTGGTCATCGTCGGCATGGCGTATCGTGGCCACGTCGACAAGCGCCTGCCCCCACATCGCCATGACGTTGCGGGTGGAACGGTCCGGCCAAGCCGGCTCGCCGGACGCATCGGAACCATAGATGGCCGCGGCCACCGCATACACGTATCCGCGCAGGGTGACCTGCAATTGCCATGCCGTGACCGCGCCTCCCCGCTCCAACGGCAGTTCGGCGCCCAAGGTGAGGTCATGCGACACCTCGTGCATGGCCGACACCGGGTCGGCGAGCTCCAGCGTCCGCAGCATCTCCTCCATGTCGACGCCCGCTTCCTCGGCATGTTCCAGCAGCCATAGCAGCATGCTGGTGGTGCCGAATTTAAGAGCCTGGGGAACGTCCATACGGTTCGCGTCCCCGACGATCACGTGCAATCTGCGGTATTCGTCGGTGCTGTGCGGTTCGTCTCGGGTGTTGATGATCGGACGGTCGAACGTGGTCTGCAGTCCGACTTTCATATGGAAGTAGTCGGCGCGTTGGCTGAGCTGGTATCCGGCGGTCTCGCTTTTCTCGCCGATTCCCACGCGTCCGGAACCCGTGAAGATCTGACGCGTCACGAAATGCGTGGTCATGAGTTTCGACACGTGGTCGAACGGCACGCGGCGTAGCATCATGTAGTTTTCGTGCGTTCCCCAGCTCGCTCCCTTGCCGTCCGCGTTGTTGCGGTGCAGCGCGATCGCCTGGCCCGTCCGTTCGCCCGCTTTGTCCGCGGCGCGTTGCATGATGACGTCTCCGGCCCGGTCGTACAGCAATGCGTCGAACGGGTCGAGCGTTTCGGGGGATGAGTATTCTGGGTGCGCGTGGTCCACGTACACGCGTCCTCCGTTGGGTGCGATCACGTTGGTGATGTTCAGCTGCGGCGCGTCGGTCAGCAGGTCGGGGTGGGCGTTGGCTCGTTCCAGTCTGGTTCCGCGCGCATCGTTCACCGGGTCTTCCTGCCGATAATCCCAGCGGATGTGTTTCGTGCGTTCGTCGGATGCCGCTTCGACCACGTCGAACGACAGTTGGACTGGATTGTAATGGTGCTGTCCGGTTATGGAAACGGCGTATTCGGTTTCCGTGCCCATGATGCGGCGAACGCTCATGTTGAAAATTCCCTTTCCGTACTTTCCGTGTTATTTTTCGTGATGTTCGACTGGTCTGATGCGTGTTATGCGGCCGGTTTCCAACCCGTTGACACGGCTCCATTGCTCGGGATCGGCGTCCAGCACCGAGTCCCTTGTCTCCCTGAATTCCTCATCGACGGCCTTCGCCAACAGGTCGATGCCGATGGCCGCGGGCTCTCCCGTCGTGATGGACGCCTTGACGGCGCTGGTTTTGGCGCGGTCGACGATGTTCTTCAGCAACGCGCCCGACACCATGTCGGCCAGATACAGCGCGGACCAGTGTCCGTATTCGTCGCATACGTCGCACATGTACCTGTGTTCGTCCGTGGCGTAGATGTCATTGACGAGCACGTCGATGAGCGCTTTCGCGTCGACGTCTTCCGCAAGAGGCAGATCGTCGGTGAGATAATGCCGTATGATCTGCGCCGCCTGTTTGGATTTCGGACGTTCCACACGAATCTTCACATCCAGTCTTCCCGGACGCAGCACGGCCGGATCGATCATGTCGATGCGGTTGGACGCGCCGATCACCATCACGTTGCCCAACGATTCCACACCGTCGAGTTCAGCGAGGAACTGCGGCACGATGGTGGTCTCCACATCGGAGGAAACCCCTGAGCCGCGTGTGCGCAGCAGCGAATCCATCTCGTCTATGAACACGATCACCGGGGTGCCGCCGGCGGCGCGTTCCCTCGCTCGTTTGAAGATCATGCGGATCAGGCGTTCCGATTCTCCCACGAACTTGTTGAGCAGCTCCGGCCCCTTGACCGACAGAAACACTCCGGCTCCGGCCTCCGACCCTTCCGACAGCGCGTTGGCCACGGCTTTCGCTATCAGGGTCTTGCCATTGCCCGGAGGACCGTACAGCAGCACGCCGCGGGGAGGATTAAGATCATACCGTTCGAACAGCTCCCTATGTTGGAACGGCATCTGCACCGCATCGCGGATGCGCTCGATCTGCTCGTCGAGGCCTCCGATGTCGTCGAAGGTGACGTTCGGCGCCTCCTCAAGCACCAGGTCGGAATCGTCCTGGGAGGCCAGCACGGACAGCGCGAACCTCACCGACGGATCGACGCTGACCTGATCGCCGGGATTGACGTTTTCCTTGGCCAGCGCTCCGGCCCGGCGCACCAACGTGGCGTTGCCGCCGCCGTCCGCGACCAGCAATCGTCCGTCATCGCACACCTGCCTCACGGTGCGGACCGCGCCCAACGTGTCGGTGCCGTCCTGTCGCACGAGCACCATGTTTTCGTTCAGCAACACGGTGCGTCCGGGTTCGAGTCTGGATGCCTGCACGTTCGCCGCGACCGGCACGATCATGCGGCGTGTGCCGGAAATCACCTCGGCGCTGGCATGCTGCACGCCCTGCTCATCGGTTCGGGACGAATACACCCTCGCCATCGTGGCGAAGGTCATGGGAGGACCCGCCAGCTGGTTCAGCTGCGCCTTCGCCTTCGAGAGTTCCTTCGTGGCCCGGCTCAGTGCCTGCGCCAACGCGTGGTTTTTGGCCATCAGACGGTCGTTGGCCTCGCTCAGAGCCTCCAAGGCGTCGTTCGATTCGTCCATGTCCTCCCCCATTCGCAGGTCGTTCAAACAGGAATCGTTCGAACCAGGTTCGAACCACGTTCAAACCTTAAGAATACCCATTGTCCTAATGATTTCCGACAATCGGAACCATGCTTGAAGAAGAATCGCCGAACATCACCGTTCCAACGCTTTCCCGCCCCGGACTGCTCGTCATGGACGTGGACTCCACGCTCATCGACGAGGAGGTCATCGACGAGCTGGGGGCCGCCGCCGGAGTCGGCGACGAGATCGCGTCGGTCACCGCGCGGGCCATGAACGGCGAGCTTGATTTTCGCGAGGCGCTTGAGGCTCGCGTGGCATTGCTGAGGGGTCTCCCGATTTCGATCTTCGACCGGGTGTATCACGGCGTGCACTTCACGAACGGCGCGATCGACCTTATCGGCGCGCTGCACGCCCATGGTTGGAAGGTTGGCGTCGTCTCCGGCGGATTCCATGAGGTCGTGGATCGTCTCGCCGAAGACGCCCATCTGGATTTCTGGATCGCCAACCGGCTTGAATCGAACGACGGCGAGCTGACGGGCCGGGTGCTGGGAAGCATAGTCACCAAGGATGTCAAACTGGAGTCGCTGCGCACTTGGGCGAACCGGATGGGCGTCGACATGGCGCAGACCGTGGCCGTGGGCGATGGCGCGAACGACCTTCCGATGATCCACGCGGCCGGTCTCGGCGTCGCGTTCTGCGCGAAGCCGAAGGTCCAGCGGGAGGCCAAGCACTGCCTGAACGAGCGGAACCTGTACAAGATCCTCGATTTTCTCAGGTAGGCCTCCCACGTCATACACCCGGGCGTATCCGGAGAAGTCGCATATCCAGGGTCACACGCAGTATGCGCCGTCAAGATGGGCCCCTCGGGCCCAATCAGCGGCGCGCATGGCCTTCTTGCCCTGGGCCTTGACCTCAAGGAGCTCAAGCGGCTGGGTCGCGGTGCCGACCCACACGTTCTTCTTGCCTGCGACGATGCGTCCGGGTTCAAGGGACGCCGGAGTGTTCGGATTTTCCATATCGGCCGGCTGTGCGCGAAGCACGTGCAACGTGGCCGGTTCGGCATCGCCGTTGGCGTGCAGCTCGCACCATGCGCCCGGATTGGGCGTGCACGCGCGAATCTGACGGTCGGCGGCGAACACCGGCACATCGAAGCGGATATGCGCGTCTTCCACCGTGATTTTCCGAGCGACCTCATAGGCTCCTGCCGGCTGTTCGACGGGAATGATCTGGTCGTCGGCCATGGCCTGCAATGATGCGGCCAGCAGATGCGAACCATCTTCCGCAAGGCGGTCCAGCAGTTCTCCGGCGGTCTCGTGGGCGCCGATCTCCACCGTGGATTGCGCGAGGATGGGGCCGGCGTCCATGGCACGCACGATACGGAACACCGTCGCTCCGGTCAGGGTCTCCCCCGCCCAGATCGAACGCTGCACCGGCGCCGCGCCACGCCACTGCGGCAGAAGCGAGAAATGCAGGTTGTACCAGCCCATCGGCAAGGCGTCGAGCACTTCCTGCTTCAGGATGTTGCCGTACGCCACCACGGCGGCGGCCTGCGCGCCGGTGGCCGCGAGCTCGGAAACGAACGTCTCCTCGTTCGGATCGGATTCGATGACCGGCAGGCCAAGCTCGACGGCCGCCTGCTTCACCGGGTTCGCGACAAGCCTTCGTCCACGGCCGGTCGGCGCATCCGGACGCGTGAGCACTGCGACGACCTCGAAATGTTCGGTATCCTCGGCAAGCTTCCTCAGCGACGGCACCGCGACATCAGGGGTACCCGCAAACAGCACCTTCAACATGAAACGTCTCTCCTTACACTTTCAAACATTTCCGGCGATCGCCACGCAGCGGCGGCAACCCCGTGTTTTCGACGAACCGACCTCACGCCCGCTTGAGCGCGGGGATATCCACACCCGCGTCGATCAGCAGCGTGCGCAACGCGCGTGAATCCCTGAATCGCACGCCGCGAATGCCCGCCGCGTTCGCGCCGACGATGTTCATGGCCTTGTCGTCCACGAAAATCGCCCCGGCCGCGTCGATGCCGAACCGTTCGAGCGCATAGTCGTAGATCTCACGATGGGGCTTACGCAACGCGACGTAGCCGGACACCACACGGCCGTCGAGGCTGTGCAGAATGTCGTAGTGTTCAAGCGCGATCGGGAACAGGTCCTTCTGCCAGTTGCTCAATCCCCACACATGTACGCCGGCGGCCTTCAGATCGTTGATGAGCACGCGGGCGCCCGGAACGACGCCTGTGAGGGAATCGACGAAGTTATCGAGATAGTACTGCAGCATGTCGGCCCATTCATCACCATGGCGTTCACGCATCAGCGCCACACCTTCGCTGTTCGACATGCCGCCATCCAGCTCGTTGTTGATGTCGTAGAAGCCGGAGATGTCGTTGTCGAGGAACTTTTCGACCAATTCGTCGCCGTACCTGGGCGTCATGACGGATGCCGGATCCCAGTAGACAAGCACGTTGCCGAAATCGAAGATCACGTCGGTGATCGGCTTGCCCGCGTTGACGGCGGCCTCGCCTTCGGCCATAAGCACGTCGTATTCCATGTCGGGCTCTCCAGGCCAGCCTTTCATATGCTCCTCCATTCGTTCATACGGATGTATGGATCTCCTCAGTGTTTCATGCCAAGAGGACGTGTCTTCACCATACGCACCGTCCCGATGATTCAGATACGCTCCTTCGGGTCAAGCTGGAAGCGCAGCTCCCCCGGCTCCCTTCCCGCCGCATGTCTGGCACTTGCCGAACGCAGCCGGACAGCCAGTTCCGCGCGTCTGCTTTGCGGAACGCGCACTATCGCCTTGACCCTGTCCGCCGTGACCTCAAGCTCCCGGGTGTCTATGGTGCGCGGTTGGGGAATCGGCACGGGACCAAGCACCGACGGCATGGAGCCTTCCTTGGTTTCGAGGGTGGCGAAATCGCCGCCGCCCAATGCTCCTATCCGTTCGAGGGCCGTTTTGACCGCGCTTCGGCGTCCCCATACGCATGCCGCCGCGAATGCGGGAGGCAGCGCGGTCTTCGAACGTTCCTCAAGTTCCGTTTGCGCCAGAAGCGGCGAATTCCACAGCATCAGCGATTGGGCGAGCGTCGGATCGGTTTCGCCTATCAGAAGGGCCTGTCCTCCCCTGCTTCTCGGAGCGCACAGCGAGACCGCGCGCATCCATGACGTGAGCGTGTCCACACCTGCGTCGATGCCGAACGCATACAGGCTGGTCCATGCGTCGAGAATGGCCACGGACCGATATTCGCGTTCATACTGCGAAGACCCCCGGACCCTGGGTTCGGCGCCAGGCGTGGCTATGACCAGCCGTGGGGCGAAATCCACCTCCCGTATGATGCCGCGCTGCTGGTTCGGCGTGGACAACACGATCGGCACGCCTCGGAACAGTCTGCTCAGCTCCTGTGCGGTGCCGGCGGCGCCGACCCTCACCACGCGCATGCGCTCGTTATGGCAAGAGGGGCATGACCACTGCACCGTGGCGGCCCCGCACCAACGGCAGCGAACCGTTCCGTCGCGCAATCGCTCCAACGGACCCGTGCAGCGCGGACAGCGCGTCTGACGGTGGCACCGTGAGCAGCTCAAAGCCTCGGCTATGCCATCCTGGGGAATGGACAACAATACCGGACCCGTCTCCAACGCCTTGGAAAGGATCCGCACCGCGGTATGCGGCACACGCGATCCCACGGTCGGGTCGGCGAGGCGCGCGAGCTCGTCGCGGTTAAGCCAACGAATCCACGGACTTTCATCCTTGACAACGGCGGGCAGCGGGTGGATCGGGGTGCTGAATCCGCTTACCTGCGTGCTGCCCACATGCGACGATTCGGTTTCCCACTGGCTCTGCACGCTGCGGGCGTTCGCCATGGCCACGAACACGCCGTTATGCGATTTGGCCCGCAATCGAAGCACTCCACGCGCGTTCGCATACGGCATCATGCCGTCGGCATCCTGATAGCAGACATCGTCAAGCACAAGGAAAAGCGCGTCGCCTTCCACAGGGGCGTACATGGCGGCGCGTGTGCCGATCGCACAGGGCACCTGCCCGGCCCCGATCGCCAGATACGCACGATACCGTTCCGCCGGAGCCATCTGCGCGTTCAGCACGGCGAAATCGCCGCCGTATGACCCGTTGGCCGCCTGGGCCGGCGCGAATCCCCTCAGACCGATCGATTGAAGGGTCTCGGCCATGTCTTCGATTTCGCGCATTGTCGGCAGCACGAGCACCACCTGCCGGCCCTGCGAAATCGCTTCCGACACCATCCACGCCACGCAGCGGCGCCAATGGTCGGCCCCGGGAAGCGGATCGAACACGAATGACTGGAACCGTGCGCCGTTCAACGCGTCACGCAGCAGATTGATATTGCCGTAGAGACGGACCAGCCATTCGTACGACTCCTGGGCCACGACCTCAAGTCGTTTTCGTCTCGCCTGTGTTTCGCGAGAGGTCGGCTGATTGCGCGATTGCTCCTGTTCGACGCGTGCCACACGAGGCGGAATGGCCAGTCTGAGGACATTGGCGCGCGTTCCGCCGAAAGCGTCGGCGATGAGCGTCACGTCGCGGCGCATGGATTCGGACACCAGCACCCTGTCGGCGACCACGCGTTCGATATACCGCAACGACGATTCAGGCGTTTCGCTGGTATCGGCGCGCCGCCAGACGATGCCGTTGACACGTTGGCCTCCGAAACGGACGCGCACCATCGCGCCCGGCTGGGCGGCTTCGGAATACTGTTCCTCGACGTAATAGTCGAAGGTTCGCCCCAGGTGGGTGGCCTGCACGTCCAACACCACCTGGGCTATGGGATGACGAACCGCCGGCGTCTTTTCGGCGGGCGCGCGTTTACGCCGCTTTCTCGGGGCAAGCCCGTCAAGCGTCAGCTGCTCGGCATCCTCACTGGTCATGGTTCAAGGGTAGCTCAGTCTTCGACCGCCGACTTGAGCTCCTCGACCTTGTTGGTGGTTTCCCAGGTGAAGTCGGAATCGTTTCGACCGAAATGTCCATAAGCCGCGGTCTTGGAGTAGATCGGACGCTTCAGGTCGAGTTCGTCGATGATCGCCGCCGGGCGGAGGTCGAACACCTTGCGCACGGCCTGTTGGATCCGCTCACGAGACACGCCGATCTCGGTGCCGTAGGTCTCCACGTTGATGGACACGGGATCCGCCACGCCGATGGCGTACGCCACCTGCACCTCGACCTTGTGGGCGAGTCCGGCCGCGACGATGTTCTTGGCGACCCAGCGTGCGGCATAAGCCGCGGAACGGTCCACCTTGCTCGGGTCCTTGCCGGAGAACGCGCCGCCGCCGTGGTGGGCGGCACCGCCGTAGGTGTCTACGATGATCTTGCGCCCGGTCAGACCCGCGTCGGCGGCCGGTCCGCCCAGGACGAACGATCCGGTCGGATTCACCAGCACACGGTAGTCGTCATGGTCCACACGATCCGCGAGCACGTCGTCAAGCACCGGTGCGATCACATGTTTCACAAGGTGTTCCTTGAGCCAGTCCTGATCCACTTCCGGATCATGCTGGGTGGAGACGAGCACGGTGTCGAGACGCACCGGATTGTCGTTTTCGTCGTATTCAATGGTCACCTGCGTCTTGCCGTCCGGACGCAGATGCGGAACCTCGCCGCTCTTGCGCACTTCGGTAAGCCGATATGCCAGACGATGCGCCAGATATATCGGCAACGGCATGAGCGCGTCGGTCTCGTCGCAGGCATAGCCGAACATCATGCCCTGATCGCCCGCGCCCTGAGCCTCGTAACGCCGCTCACGGGACGCATCCGATTCCTCTTCACGACCAAGACGGGCCACACCCTGGTTGATCTCGGGACTCTGCTCGGTCAACGCGACCGTCACTCCGCAGGAATCGGCATCAAGGCCGACCCTCGAGCTGGTATATCCGATGTCGCGCACCACGGAACGCACGATGTTCTGAATATCGGAATATCCCTCGCTGGTGACCTCTCCGAAGATGAAGAACTGTCCTGTGGTGGCGCAGGTCTCCACCGCCACATGGGATTGGGGATCCTGCGCGAGCATATCGTCGAGGATCGCATCCGAAATCTGGTCGCACACCTTGTCGGGGTGCCCTTCCGTAACGGATTCCGCGGAGATCAATCTCAGTTCAGCCATTTCAGGCCTCTCCTTCCGCAGACGCCGAACCGCGCCTGCCATTCCTGTTGCGGCAAAGAAAAACGCCCCGGCCTTTCGTTGACGCAATCAATAGCTTCTTTTTGTACTATTCAATGCGCACCGCTCAGGTATCGGGGCGAATGAAGAATGCATCGGTTCCCTCTCGGAACCTTTGGATCAGTTGCCTTCGGTCAGATCGTCTTCGCCGAGGGTTTCCTCCAGCAGACCCTCGTCGATCTCGCGGAACGCGATGGACAACGGCTTCTCCTGGTTCTGGTATTCCACCAGCGGTCCGACGTTCTGCAGCAGACCTTCGTTGAGCTGGGTGAAGTAGGAATTGATCTGGCGGGCGCGCTTGGCGGCGAAGATAGCCAGGGCGTACTTGGAGTCCGCATGCTCCATCAGATCATCGATCGGCGGATCCGCAAGTCCGGTCGGGGTTGGCTGAGTGCCGAATGCCATATTGATTATCTCCCAATCATCAGATAAGCCAAAAGCTTCTTTTCCAATCTCACAAGTATAGATACGCTGCTGGACTTGTTCCATCCAGACGGTGAAATCCTCGGGCTCACGCCCGTCCGACATGTGCGGGCTTGTGGAAATTCCACATATTGGCTCTTGACAAAACGCGTGTCCCGCGCAACGTCCACAATAGTGGATATGGAAATGCGATCTGCAAAACTTATGAATGGACGAGTATTCGCGGGCGCACGCGCCCTGTACCGCGCCGCAGGCGTGGATGGCAAGGATTTCGGCAAGCCGATCATCGCCATCGCGAACTCCTTTGACGAATTCCTGCCCGGCCACGTGCATCTGAACAAGGTCGGACGACTGATCTCCGAGGCCATCAAGGAAGCTGGCGGCATTCCGCGCGAGTTCAACACCATGGCCGTCGACGACGGCATCGCCATGGGGCACACCGGCATGCTGTATTCGCTTCCGAGCCGCGATATCATCGCCGATACCGTGGAATACCAGGTGAACGCACACTGCGCCGACGCCCTGATCTGCATCCCCAACTGCGACAAGGTCGTGCCGGGAATGCTCATGGCCGCGCTGCGCATGAACATTCCGACCATCTTCGTCTCCGGCGGCCCCATGGAGGCCGGCACCACCGTGCTGCCCGACGGCACCGTGAAGAAGAACACCGATCTGATCGACGTGATGTACGCATCCGCGGACGACAACCTGACCGAAGAGGACCTTCTGGCCTACGAGAAGACCGTCTGCCCGACCTGCGGCTCCTGCGCCGGCATGTTCACCGCGAACTCCATGAACTGCCTGACCGAGGCCATCGGCCTTGCCCTTCCGGGCAACGGCACCATTCTGGCCTCCCACGCCTACCGCAAGGACCTGTTCAAGCGTGCCGCCGAGCAGATCGTCAAGATCGCGAAGCAGTACTACGACGAGGATGACGAGAGCGTGCTGCCTCGTTCCATCGCCACCAAGGAAGCGTTCGAGAACGCCATGACCATGGATGTGGCCATGGGCGGCTCCACCAACACCGTGCTGCATATCCTCGCCATGGCCCAGTCGGCGGACGTGGACTTCACGCTCGACGACATCGAGCGCATCTCCCACACCGTGCCGTGCATCTGCAAGGCTTCGCCGTCCGGCGAATGGGAGATCTCCGACGTGCACCGCGCCGGCGGCATCACCGGAATCCTCGGCGAGCTCGATCGTGCCGGCAAGCTGCACCGCGACGTGTGCTCCGTCGATTACAAGTCGCTGGAGGACAAGCTCAACGATTGGGACATCATGCGCGATTCCTGCACCGAGGAAGCCAAGCAGATGCACAAGGCCGCTCCGGGACACATCGTTTCCCCCGATCCGTGGACACACAGCACGCTGTTCGATTCGCTCGACTACGACCGTGAGAACGGCGCCATCCATGACATCGACCATCCGGCGGTCACCGAAGGCGGTCTGGCCGTGCTTCGCGGCAACCTCGCTCCCGACGGATGCGTGGTCAAGACCGCCGGCGTGCCGAAGGAGATCTGGACGTTCCGTGGCCCCGCGTTGGTCGTGGAATCCCAGGAAGAGGCCATCGAGGTCATTCTCAACGACACCTTGAAGCCGGGCATGGCCCTGGTGATTCGTTACGAAGGCCCGAAGGGCGGCCCGGGCATGCAGGAAATGCTGTACCCGACCTCCTTCGTGAAGGGCAAGGGCATCGGCAAGGAAGTGGCGTTGCTGACCGATGGCCGCTACTCCGGCGGTTCCTCCGGCCTGTCCATCGGCCATATCGCTCCTGAGGCGGCGAACAAGGGCCCTATCGCCCTGATCAAGAACGGCGACATCATCAACATCGACATTCCGAACCGTACCGTGAACGTCGAGCTGTCCGATGAGGAACTGGAACAGCGTCGTATCGACCTTGAGGCAGGCGACGGTTATGTCGCGCACCGTGACCGCAAGGTCTCCCAGGCTCTTAAGGCATATGCGGCATTCGCCCGCTCCGCCGACAAGGGCGCGACCCGCGATCCGGAACTGATCGACAGGCTTTCCGGTCTTGCCTGATCCTTCCGACACGACAAAGCGGGGGTGTTGCGTGAATTCCACGCAACACCCCCGCTTTGTCATCGGTTATGAAGTTTCATATTTTGCCGTAACCGTCGGAATCGGCACGAACGTCACAGACCGAATTCCGATGCGATGATCTGCCACAACCTGTTGGCGGCATCCTCCACTTCTTCATTGACGATCACCACGTCGAACTCGGGTTCGGCAGCCAGTTCGATCTTCGCGGTTTCAAGCCTTTTCTCCTGCTGTTCGGGAGTTTCCGTGCCACGACCGATCAGTCGACGCTTGAGTTCCTCAAAAGACGGCGGTGCTATGAACACCGTCACCACATCGAGACCCAACTCCCCCGCACGTTCCTTGACGCTGCGCGCGCCCTGAACGTCGATTTCGAGGACCACGGGAATATTGCGTTCCAGATGGTCGACGACCGGTCCGACGGGCGTACCGTAATGGGCCAGTCCGAACACATCGGCGGTTTCAAGGAATTCTCCGGCCGCTTCCTTGTCGAGAAACTCCTGTTCGGTCATGAAGAAGTAGTTCACGCCGTCCACTTCGCCCGGCCTGGGCTTGCGTGTGGTGGCGGATACCGAAAGCCAGATCTGCGGATGTTCCTCGCGCACCCGTCCAAGAACCGTGCCTTTGCCCACACCGGCCGGTCCGCACAGCACAATCAGTCGACCACGACGGGAGTCAGTCATCAGAAGTCCTCATTTTCTTGAAATCGGCATAGCTTAAAAAAATAAAAATCAGTATTCGTCGTCATCGATCAGATCGTCGTCATCATCGGTGCCTTCGGCCTGCGCTTCCATGAGCGCCTGACGGATGTCGAGCGACGCGTATTCGGTGGCAGCCGCGAGTTCCGCGATATTGGGACCGTGGGATGCGATGAAACGAGACACCGTGACGAGCACGTTGCCTTTGGTTCCTTTGAATACGGTCTTCAGATCACGGGTCTCCGCTCCCTGCCATCCGTATCCGGGGGAAAGAATCGGGCCCGTGAATTTGGAAGGATCGACGCCTGAATCGTTGATCCACTGGCCGATGGTCGCGCCGATGATCAGGCCGACGGATCCCATGCCGTCAATGCCCTTGTTGAATTTCTGCGCGGTGCTGGCGATGCCGTACGCAACGGTTTTACCCTTGTACTCGCCCGCCTGGCGTATGGCGGTCTGCAGGCTCGCCCCCTCCTGATTCGAGGTAAGCGACGCCACGAAGACGCCACGTCCGTTGTTGAGCGCGTCATTGATGACGCCACCGAGCGATCGCGCGCCGTAGTACGGCAGCAGTGTGATGGCATCCGCCAGCAGCGGAGCGCCCGGTTTGAAGTATGCGTCCGCGAACGCGGAGACCGTGGTGGGCAAACCGCCATGGAGACAGTCGACGATGGTGATGATGCCCATCTGGCGTGCCGCATAGAGCACCCGTTCGAGCGCCGCGATGCCTTTCGAACCGTAGCGCTCGAACATGGAGAACTGGAATTTCACGGCCGCGGCGCGGCCGTTGGCTGCCTGAAGCATACGCATGGCGTATAGCTCGGCACCCAGGGCGTCGATGTTGTAGCCCCAATCGAGAAGAAGCTGTCTGTGCGGGTCCACTCCCACACACAACGGGCCGTATTTGGCCATGGAATTACGCAGGCGAAGACCGAAGTCCGAACGCTGCGCGCTCATCTCTTCACGTGTGGGGCTATTCATCGGTTACGCTCGGCTTTCCGTTTCGAACATTTGCTGAGAATGTTCCTGAATGCTCATGATCTGGTAATCATTATTCCTCACGGCTTCGATAGCCATCAACACCGCGGAGAACTCCGTCATGGTGGTGAACTGGGGCAGATCAGCCGCGATTGCCGCCGAACGGATGGCATAGCCGTCGGAACGGGAGCCACGCGAGTTCGGCGTGTTGAGAATCAGGTCGATCGCGCCTTCCTCGATCAGCTCGACGACGTTCTTGCCGACGCTGCCTTCCGCATGGTACGTGGTGACCGGATCTTCCGGGTTGGAGTCCATACGGACGCTGATCTTGTCGACGATCTTGGAATCGATGCCGTAACGACGCAGCACGGAGGCGGTGCCTTCGGTGGCCCAGATGTCGAATCCGAGCTCAACGAGACGGGCCGCGAACAGCGGCAGCTGGCGCTTGTCGGTGTCGTTCACGGAGATGAACACGCTGCCGCTGGTCGGCAGGCCGCCATCGTACGCGGCGAGCTGGCTCTTGGCGAACGCGTGCGGGAAGTCGCGGTCGAAGCCCATGACTTCGCCGGTGGAACGCATTTCCGGTCCGAGCAGCACGTCGACGGTCTTGCCGAGCGAGGTGCGGAAGCGCTTGAACGGCAGCACGGATTCCTTGACCGCGACCTGCTGTCCGCCACGAATGTCTCCACCGTCGCCGTGAGGCAGCAGCAGACCGTTGTCACGCTGCTGCTGGATGGTCTCGCCGGCCATGATTCGTGCCGCGGCCTTCGCCAGAGCGACGCCGGTGGCCTTGGATGCGAACGGCACGGTACGGGACGCACGCGGGTTCGCTTCGATCACGTACAGGGTGTTGGCCATGAATGCGTACTGCACATTGATCAGGCCCTGCACGCCGCAGCCCTTGGCGATGGCGTAGGTGCCCTCACGAAGTCGACGGATCTGGTCGTCGGACAATGTGCTCGGAGGCAGGGTGCACGCGGCGTCGCCGGAATGCACTCCGGCTTCCTCAACGTGTTCCATGATGCCGCCGATGTACAGCTCCTCGCCGTCGAACAGCGCGTCGACGTCGATTTCGATGGCGTCCTGGAGGAACTTGTCGATCAGCAGCGGAGAGGGAAGACGTCCGGACACGACGGTATCGGCCTGGGCCTCCTTGAGCGCGCGGTCGACGTACTTGCGCAGTTGGGCGTCGTCGTACACGATTTCCATACCACGGCCGCCGAGCACGTAGCTCGGTCGTACCAGCACCGGATAGCCGATGTTGTGCGCGGCCTCGCGGGCCTCGTCGAGGCTCAGGGCGGTGCCGTAACGCGGAGCGTTCATCTCGGCCTTCTTGAGCACTTCACCGAAGAGCTCACGGTTTTCGGCCAGATCGATGGATTCCGGAGTGGTTCCGAGAATCGGCACGCCGGCGGCCTTCAAACGTGCGGCGAGGGAAAGCGGGGTCTGACCGCCGAGCTGCACGATGACGCCCTTGATCGGGCCCATCTTCTTCTCGGCCTCGTAGATTTCGAGCACGTCCTCGAAAGTGAGCGGCTCGAAGTACAGACGGTCGGACATGTCGTAGTCGGTGGACACGGTTTCCGGATTGCAGTTGACCATGATGGTGTCATAGTCCTTGCCGAGCTCCTGCACGGCATGCACGCAGGTGTAATCGAATTCGATGCCCTGTCCGATGCGGTTCGGGCCGGAACCGAGGATGATCACGGCTTCGCGGTCGCGCGGTCGCAGCTCGCTTTCGTCGGCGTAGCAGGAGTAGTAGTACGGCGTCACCGCATCGAACTCGGCTGCGCAGGTATCGACGGTCTTGAACACCGGGCGAAGGTCGTAGGTCCAACGCAGTTCGCGGATGGTGTTCTCGCCTTCGTCGCCCATCTTGCGCAGGTGGGCGATCTGCAGATCGGACAGACCAGCCAGCTTGGCCTTCTTCAGCAGCTTGCGGGTGAGCTTCTCGGCGGACTTGACTTCCAACGCGGTCTCGTTGATGAGCTCGAACTGGCGGATGAACCACGGATCGATCTTGGTGGCCGCGAAGATCTGCTCGGAGGTCGCTCCGCCCCACAGCGCGCGCTGAATCTGCAGATAACGATGTTCGGTCGGCACCTTGATGGCTTCGAGCAGTTGCTCGACCTCTTCGGCGGACGGCTTGTCGCCATCCCAGTTGAAGCCCATATGGCGCTTGTCGATGGAACGCATGGCCTTGCCGAGGGATTCCTGGAAGTTGCCGGCCAACGCCATGGCCTCGCCGACGGACTTCATCGACGTGGTCAAAGTCGGATCGGCGCCCGGGAACTTCTCGAAGGCGAAACGCGGCACCTTGGTGACCACGTAATCGATGGTCGGTTCGAAGCTGGCCGGAGTGGACTGCGTGATGTCGTTCTGGATCTCGTCAAGCGTGTAGCCGAGCGCCAGCTTGGTGGCGATCTTCGCGATCGGGAAGCCGGTGGCCTTCGACGCCAATGCGGAGGATCGGGACACACGCGGGTTCATCTCGATCACGATGATGCGTCCGGTGTCGGGATGGATGGCGAACTGGATGTTGCAGCCGCCGGTGTCCACACCGACGCCGCGGATGATGGCGATGCCGATGTCGCGGAGCTTCTGGTATTCGCGGTCGGTCAGGGTGAAGACAGGTGCGACGGTGATGGAGTCGCCGGTGTGCACGCCGACCGGATCAACGTTTTCGATCGGGCAGACCACGACTACGTTGTCCTTCTTGTCGCGCATCAGCTCGAGTTCGTATTCCTTCCAGCCTTCGATGCCCTCTTCGATCAGGACCTCGTCGGTCGGGGAATAGTGGATGCCGGCGCCTGCGATGCGGTGCAGCTCTTCCTCGTCGTGCGCGATGCCGGAGCCGAGGCCGCCCATGGTGAAGCTCGGTCGGACCACCAGCGGGTAGCCGAACTTCTCGGCGATACGGTCGACTTCTTCGAGGGAATGGGCGATGTCGGAACGTGCGGATTCCGCGCCCGCCTCTTCCACGACCTTCTTGAACAGCTCGCGGTCCTCGCCGCGATCGATGGCTTCAAGGGACGCGCCGATCAGTTCCACGTCGTACTTCTTGAGCACACCGGCCTCGCCCAATGCCATGGCGGCGTTCAGCGCGGTCTGGCCGCCGAGGGTCGGCAGCAGCGCGTCCGGGCGTTCCTTGGCGATGATCTGCTCGAGGATCTGGGTGGAGATCGGCTCGATGTAGGTGGCGTCGGCCATTTCCGGATCGGTCATGATGGTGGCCGGGTTGGAGTTGACCAGAATGACCCTGATGCCTTCCTCGCGCAGCACGCGGCAGGCCTGGGTTCCAGAATAATCGAATTCAGCGGCCTGGCCGATCACAATCGGGCCGGAGCCGATGACCATCACGGACTTGATGTCTGTGCGCTTAGGCATTGCGGGTTCCCTCCTTGGCGGAACGCATGAGATCCACGAAACGGTCGAACAGGTATGCGGCATCGTGCGGGCCGGCCGCAGCCTCCGGATGGTACTGCACGGAGAACGCCGGGATATCGACGCACTGCAGGCCTTCGACCACATTGTCGTTCAGATCGATGTGGCTTACGAACACCTTGCCGTACTTGCCGTTCTCGTACGGCGCGTCCACGGTTTCACCGAGGGGCGCGTCCACTGCGAAGCCATGGTTGTGCGCGGTGATTTCGATCTTGCCGGTGGTCATGTCCTTGACCGGCTGGTTGATGCCGCGATGGCCGAACTTGAGTTTGTACGTGCCGAAGCCGAGCGCGCGGCCGAGCAGCTGGTTGCCGAAGCAGATGCCGAAGAACGGATGGCCGGCGTCGAGAACCTGGCGCAGCAGGTTCACTTCCGGATCGGCCTGCTCCGGATCGCCCGGTCCGTTGGAGAAGAACACGCCATCGGGATTGAGCGCCTCGATCTGCTCGAAAGTGGTGGTGGACGGCACCACATGCACGCGGCATCCGCGTTCCGCCATGCGGTGCGGGGTCATGCCCTTGATGCCAAGATCAACTGCGGCCACGGTGAACAAAGGCTCCTTGCCTTCGAATTCGCCGCAGGGCTCAATGGTGTAGGCTTCCTTGGTGCTGACCTCGTCGTAGAGGCTCATGCCCTTCATCTGCGGCGTCGCCTTAACCTCATCGAGCATGGAATCGATGGTGCGCGGCTTGCCGTTGTCGTCGAGCAATGCGTCGCCGGAGAAGATCGCGGCGCGCATCACGCCGGCGGAACGGAGGTGACGCACCAGCTTGCGGGTGTCGATATGGCTGATGCCGACGATGTTGTTGGAAACCAGATCCTCGTCAAGGCTGCCAGTGGCGCGCCAATTGCTCACATTCGGGCTGGGATCGCGTACCACGTATCCGGCGACCCAAATTCTGGAGGATTCCGGATCCTCCCCGTTGATTCCCGTGTCCCCGATGTGCGGGAACGTCTGTACCACGATCTGACGATCGTAGCTGGGGTCCGTAAGCGTTTCCTGATACCCGGTCATGCCGGTCGAAAAAACGATTTCCCCGCTGGTCGTGCCGATCGCGCCGTAGGGTTCGCCCACATACACCTGTCCGTCTTCAAGAACAAGCACTGCATCCTGAGGGTCAAACAACACGGCTTCGGAATCATACTGGTTCACCAAAACCCCCTTATAGTCAAGGTATTCGTACCAAGGATAGCGGCCGGTTAGGACTCGCGACCCGGCCGAATCGCTTAACTTTCGGCTTTATTCAGCCGAAGGCTCGGTCGGTTTCTCCTCCGCCTGAACGGTCGGAGCGTCCGCGCTCACGGCGCTGAGCAGACCATGGATGAAAGCCGGTGACTCGTCATCGCACAGGGTCTTCGCGAGACCCAGGGCCTCGTCGATCGCCACCATGTTGGGAACGTCATCATTGAACATGATCTCCCATACCGCGATACGCAGGATATTGCGGTCCACAACGCCCATGCGCTTGACCTTCCAACCGGTGGAATGCTTGTCAAGCATGGAATCGATGGCGGAAAGATGTTCCTCGACGCCACGAACGATCTCGATGGCGTATTCAGGCAGCGGGGTCTGAGCGCCGGGCTGCTCAATGCGCTCAGCAAGAAGGGACAGGATGTCCTGTCCCTTCTCATCCGCTTCATACAACGTGTTCAGAGCCCTCTTGCGAGCGGTGGAACGTGCCATGAAACTTCTTTCTTCCTTACTCTCAGTTCTCGCGGCCGAGGTAGGAGCCGTCGGTGGTGTTCACCTTGACCTTCTCGCCTTCGCCGATGAAGAGCGGGACCTG
Source organism: Dysosmobacter segnis (assembly GCA_963590945.1). Classification (GTDB taxonomy): domain Bacteria; phylum Actinomycetota; class Actinomycetes; order Actinomycetales; family Bifidobacteriaceae; genus Bifidobacterium. The sequence continues at coordinate 6,524 of CAVAQZ010000005.1, read as the reverse complement.
GATCTCGGCGCCGGTCTCGACGGTGGCCGGCTTGGTGCCGGCGTTGGAGCGGTTGCCCTGCAGGCCCGGCTCGGTGTGGGTGATGGTCAGCACCACGGAAGCCGGCAGTTCCACGGACAGCGGGGTGCCATCATGGAAGGAGACGATGCAATCGGTGCCTTCGAGCAGGTACTTGGCCTGGTCGCCGACCAGGGTCTTCGGAATGAAGATCTGATCATAGGTGGTCATATCCATGAACACGAAGTTGTCGCCGTCTTCGTAGGAGTACTGGAGGGTGCGGTTGTCGACGGTCTCGAACTCCATCTTCATGCCTGCGTTGAAGGTCTTGTCGACGATCTTGCCGGAGAGCACGTTCTTGATGGTGGTACGCACGAAGGCGGGGCCCTTGCCCGGCTTGACGTGCTGGAACTTGATGACGGCCCACAGCTGGCCATCGAGATTCAGGACGGAACCGTTCTTGATGTCATTGGTAGTCTGTGCCAAATTAACTCACCTATTTCTTCGTCTAACGGAAAAAGCTTAAAAGAGCCTTGCCTATTATGCCACGGCGTGCATACTTTGTTCGTATGTCTTCCACATATAAGGAAACCTCCCAAAGCGGATGCCTTGGGAGGTTTCCTTAAAACGCTAGTTCAAGCGTGTCTTGATTGTTCAGCAGAAACTACTCAACGATCTTGGTGACACGGCCCGAGCCGACGGTGTGGCCGCCTTCGCGCACTGCGAAGGTCAGGCCCTCTTCCATAGCGATCGGCTGGATCAGCTCAACGCCGAAGGTAGCGTGATCGCCCGGCTGCACCATCTCAACGCCTTCCGGCAGGGTGATGACGCCGGTGACGTCGGTGGTACGGAAGTAGAACTGCGGACGGTAGTTGGAGAAGAACGGCGAGTGACGGCCGCCTTCGTCCTTGGTCAGCACGTAGACTTCGCCCTCGAACTTGGTGTGCGGGGTCACGGAGCCCGGAGCAGCCAGGACCTGGCCACGCTCGACCTGGTCACGGTTGATGCCGCGCAGCAGCAGACCGGTGTTGTCGCCAGCCTCGCACTCGTCCATCTGCTTGTGGAAGGTCTCGATGGAGGTGACGGTGGTGGTCTGGGTGTCGCGGATACCAACGATCTCGACGTTGGAGTTGACCGGGAGCTTACCACGCTCGACACGGCCGGTGACCACGGTGCCACGGCCGGAGATGGTGAACACATCTTCGATCGGCATCAGGAACGGCTTGTCCAGATCGTGGGTCGGGGTCGGGATGTACTCGTCGACGGCCTTCATGAGTTCCTTGACGGACTCAACCCACTTGTCGTGATCCGCGGCGTCGTCGTGCAGAGCGCCGTAAGCGGAGGTGTGGATGACCGGGCAGTCGCGATCGAAGCCGTTTTCGTCGAGGAGGTCACGGACCTCTTCCTCAACGAGCTCGATGAGCTCTTCGTCCTCGACCATATCGCACTTGTTCAGAGCGACGAGGATGCGCGGCACGCCCACCTGGCGGGCGAGCAGCACGTGCTCGCGGGTCTGAGCCATCGGGCCGTCGGTGGCGGCCACAACGAGGATAGCGCCATCCATCTGGGCAGCGCCGGTGATCATGTTCTTCACGTAGTCGGCGTGGCCCGGGCAGTCGACGTGAGCGTAGTGACGCTCAGCGGTCTGGTACTCGATGTGGGCGATGTTGATGGTGATACCACGCTGCTGCTCTTCCGGAGCGGCGTCGATCTGGTTGAAGTCGTAAGCCGGGTTGACATCCGGGTACTCTTCGTGCAGAACCTTGGAGATGGCTGCGGTCAGGGTGGTCTTACCGTGATCGACGTGGCCGATGGTACCAATGTTAACGTGCGGCTTAGTACGCTCGTACTTTTCCTTTGCCATGTGTTTTGTCCTCCTGGACGTCTCGTAGTAAGCCTTGAACCCTTGTCAAGGCACTCGCTACATTTTACTGGGTTTGACGGGTTTGTGCCACTTTGGAGCCCGAACCCAGTCAGCGCTACAAAATATTAGCGCTGACTGGAGACAGTTTCCACTTAAGCGGCGGCGCGTGTCACTCGCCGCGCTGGGCCTTGATGATCTCTTCGGCGACGTTCTTCGGAACCTCGGCGTAGGAGTCCATCTGCATGGTGAACATTGCGCGGCCCTGGGTCTTGGAGCGAAGGTCGCCGATGTAGCCGAACATCTCGGACAGCGGAACCTTGGCGTCGATGACCTTGACACCGGTGGAGTCGTTCATGGACTGGATGGAACCACGACGTGCGTTCAGATCGCCCATCACGTCGCCCATGTACTCTTCCGGAGTACGCACTTCCACGGCCATGATCGGCTCGAGGATGACCGGCTTGGCCTTCGGGGCAGCTTCCTTGAAGCACATGGAACCTGCGATCTTGAAGGCCATTTCGGAGGAATCGACGTCGTGGACCTGGCCGTCGGTGACGGTTGCCTTGACTCCGACCACCGGGAAGCCGGCGAGCACGCCGGATTCCATGGCTTCCTGCACACCAGCATCGATGGAAGGAATGAATTCCTTGGTGATGTGGCCGCCGGTGACCTCGTTGGCGAACTCGTAGGTCTCGCCTTCCTCGGTGTTGAGCGGCTCGAAGTTCATCAGGACCTTTGCGAACTGGCCGGAACCACCGGTCTGCTTCTTGTGCGTGTATTCCTGGTTCATGACGGCCTTGCGGATCGTCTCGCGGTATGCAACCTGCGGGTTACCGACGTTGCACTCCACCTTGAATTCACGACGCATACGGTCGACGATGATGTCGAGCTGGAGCTCGCCCATGCCGGAGATCAGGGTCTGGCCGGATTCTTCATCGGTCTTGACCTGGAAGGTCGGATCCTCGTCGGACAGCTTCGCCAGAGCGATGCTCATCTTCTCCTGATCGGCCTTGGTCTTCGGCTCAACGGCAACCTCGATCACCGGATCCGGGAAGGTCATGGATTCGAGGGAGATCGGAGCCTTCTCGTCGCACAGGGTGTCACCGGTGGTGACGTTCTTCAGACCAACGAAGGTGTAGATGTTGCCGGCCTCTGCTGCGTCGACCGGGTTCTCCTTGTCGGCGTGCATCTGGAAGATCTTGCCGACGCGTTCCTTCTTGCCCTTGGTGGAGTCGAGGACGGTGTCGCCCGGCTTGACGGCGCCGGAGTAGACGCGCACGAACACGAGCTTGCCGTAGAACGGGTGGGTGGAGATCTTGAAGACCAGAGCGGAGAACGGATCGTCGGCGGTGGGCTTGCGATCGATCTCGATGGACTCGTCCTTCGGGTCGAAGCCGACGATGGACGGAACGTCCTCCGGGCTCGGCAGGTAGTCGACGACGGCGTCCAGCATCGGCTGCACACCCTTGTCCTTGAACGCGGAGCCGCACAGCACCGGGTAGGCCTCACGGTTGATGGTGAGCTTGCGGATGCCGGTACGGATCTCCTCTTCGGTCAGTTCGCCGGACTCGAGGTACTTCTCGAGCAGGGCTTCGTCGGACTCTGCGACCTGGTCGAGCAGCTCTGCGCGATACTGCTCGGCCTTGTCCTGCAGGTCGGCCGGGATATCGGTGGTGTCGTAGTGAGCACCCATATCGCCCTTGACGTCGTTCCAGACGTAGGCCTTCATGCGGATCAGGTCGACGACGCCGGCGAAGTCGTTCTCAGCGCCGATCGGCAGCTGCACGACGAGCGGGGTCGCACCCAGCTTGGTCTTGATGGTGTCGACGGAGTAGTAGAAGTCGGCGCCGAGCTTATCCATCTTGTTGATGAAGCAGATACGCGGAACGCCGTACTTATCGGCCTGACGCCACACGGTTTCGGACTGCGGCTCCACGCCTTCCTTGCCGTCGAACACGGCGACAGCACCATCGAGCACTCGCAGGGAGCGCTCCACCTCGGCCGTGAAGTCCACGTGGCCCGGGGTGTCGATGATGTTGATCTGGAACTTCTGCTTCTCGTCATGGGTCTGACGGTTCCAGAAGCAGGTGGTAGCTGCGGACTGAATGGTGATGCCGCGCTCCTGCTCCTGAGCCATGAAGTCCATCGTCGAGGCGCCGTCGTGGGTCTCGCCGATCTTGTAGTTCTTGCCGGTGTAGTACAGGATACGTTCGGTGGTGGTGGTCTTACCGGCATCGATGTGAGCCATGATGCCGATATTACGGATCTGGTTGAGATCATTAAGCACGTCTAGTGCCATGATTGTTCCTTAACTCTCGTTCTCGACTAATTACCAGCGGTAATGAGCGAAGGCCTTGTTGGCCTCTGCCATCTTGTGGGTGTCCTCGCGGCGCTTGACGGAAGCACCAAGGCCGTTGGAGGCATCGAGGATCTCGTTGGCCAGGCGCTCAGCCATGGTCTTCTCGCGACGGGCGCGGGAGAAATCGGTCAGCCAGCGCAGGGACAGGGTGTTGGCACGAGCCGGCTTCACCTCGACCGGAACCTGGTAGGTAGCGCCGCCGACACGACGGGAGCGAACCTCGAGGGACGGGCGGATGTTGTCGAGAGCGCGCTTGAGGACTGCCACCGGCTCCTGATCGGTCTTTTCCTTGACCATATCGAGAGCGGAGTAGACGATGTCTTCAGCGATCGACTTCTTGCCGTCGAGCAGAATCTTGTTGATGAGCTGGGCCACAACGGTGGAACCGTAGATCGGATCCGGCAGCAGCTGATGCTTCTTGGAAGGTCCTTTACGTGACATATCTCTTACTTCGCCTTCTTTGCTCCGTACAGGGAACGACCCTGCTTGCGGTCCTTTACACCCTGGGTATCGAGGGCGCCACGCACGATGTGGTAACGAACACCCGGCAGATCCTTGACACGGCCGCCGCGGACGAGCACGATGGAGTGCTCCTGCAGGTTGTGGCCTTCGCCCGGGATGTAAGCGGTGACTTCCACGCCGGAGCTCAGACGCACACGAGCGACCTTACGCAGTGCCGAGTTCGGCTTCTTCGGGGTGGTGGTGTAAACACGGGTGCACACGCCGCGGCGCAGCGGGCTTCCCTTCAGTGCCAAAGTCTTGGACTTCTTCGGCTTTGCCTGACGTCCCTTACGGACGAGCTGTTCAATAGTAGGCAACTTGAATTCTCCGATTCAGTGATTTCTCTTGTCTTCGTGTGACCGCCGCACTGCACCCACACTTCACGACACTGAATCGTAAAGATAGCCACAGTCCACCGGCCCGATGGCCCTTCCCTCTCTCACCGCCGCATTACTGCGCGTGATCCGCTCGAGTTCCGGGATATCCCAACCCACACGCCTGTTACATAAGGCATGCCGTTGGCACACACGAGTTACAAGTATACGGCAGTGCGGGACATTTCCGCACCGCCGTGTTTTCGGCTTTCCTCCGTCGTCCGTTTACTTGACGTCCGTCTACTTGACGGAGATGGTCTGCGATAGGGTATGCGATTCACCTGCCGCGATGCTGACGGAACGATCGCGGTTCGCCACGGCCTCCACGCATACGAAGTCGCGCCACTCGCCTTCCTGCAGGTCTCCGATGGCGTTGCCGTTCTTCTCTCCGGGGTTCCAGACCACGGTCTGCTCGGAGCCCTCCTTGGCGACCACCAGGGTGCGGCCGAGCACGTCGTCCTTCACTTCCAGCGTGTCCTCGGAGTAGTAGATGCGGTCGACCAGACCGTCGAACGACACCGGCCCGCCGTCGCTTTCGCACAGGGGATCCCCGTCAAGCGTGGTGTCGAGGTACGAGGCGTGCTCAAGCCCCAACACCTGAGCGCGTTCGGCATCGCCGACGTGCAGATACGTATGCAAGGCGGCTTCGTACGCAAGCGGTTCCGGCCCGTCGTTGGTCACCGTCAGGCTCATGGTCAGGCATTCCGAGGCCGAAATCTCATACACCGCATGGAATCGCGGATTCGGACCGGAAACGAACTGGGAGAGGATCGATCCGTCGATCTGGCTGCTGTCCATCTCGTAACGCAGCTTGGATTGCGTGGAACCCGCCTCGTCGAATTTCCAGAAGCTCACGCGCGCGAAACCGTGCTTCGGCTTCTTGGCCGCCACGTGGCCGTTCTCGAATCCGGAATTGAACCACGGGAAGATGATCGGCACTCCCCCGCGAATGGCCTTGCCCTCGTTGAGATAGATGGCGTTCGGGCACCACACCACGGCCTGCCGGCCCTTCGGCGCCCACTTGAGCACATGCGCGCCGTAATCGCTGACCATGGCGGACGAGATTTCATTGTCGATATTGCGAATTGCGAATGTTTCAACCATGACTCCACTATACGAGCCCTGGGTTCCGGACGCTCGGGCCGCGTATCTTAAAAATCCGGAACCGGCCGTATTCCTCCACGCTTTTCGGCTCACCCCGTCATTCGCACGCCATGCTTCTTGAGTTCGCCGACTGAGATTCCCTCACGCCCTTCATACCGCCGTGCCACTTCCCCGCCACTATCCCCATACGTACGCAAACCGTTATGTTTGCGACGTTTTGGACATACTAACACTCGGCAAATATGTTCATACGTTCGCTATGGCTCGTGTTTGCGACTGTTTGAACATAGTCGAATTCGTCCGGTATTCCCATACCGCCGGTGAC
>CAVAQZ010000004.1:0-82624 GCA_963590945.1 Dysosmobacter segnis | reverse complement strand
GGACTACACCGACTGGGTCTACTCCGGTGTCAACACCAACAAGCAGGGTGCCGTCTCCGCCACCGCCGCAACCGCTGGCGATAACGAGTGAGGCATTTGCCTAGCTGATTAGAGAAAGGGATCGAGATTCGTCTCGGTCCCTTTTTCCATGCCATTGAGTTGATTCCAGCTCCGCCGATTTTCGGATGCCGAACGGCTCCGGTTTTCGAATATGCGCGTATTCGCATTTTGTGTGGTATCTCACACCGCGATTCACGGACAATATTCAGCAACATGCCGTGGAACCACCCACTGGTCACATTACAATGGGCAGAAGGTGTGAACATCGATGTCACCCGCCATATCACCAGCTACATAGGAGACAAAAGTGAGTCTTACCAGCATCACCATCATCAGCCCAGAGGCAGCGAACGGCCGCAACGTAGTGGCCCTTGGCGTGACCCAAGCCCTCTCTTCCGTGAAGAAAACCGGCGTTTTCCGTCCGGCGGTATGCAGGAAAGACACGTTCACCGACACCCTGATCGCCGCGAGCAACGCGGGCCTGACCCGTGAACAGTCCGTCGGCGTCTGTCCGAAGCGTGCTCGCGCCGACAAGGACGGCTCAAGGGCCGACATCGTCGCGGCCTACACCCAGGCCGTCGAGGCCGCCGAACCGGAAGCGATGGTGATCGTCGGCACGGACAGGTCCGCCATCAACGATCCCGCCATCTTCTCCTTCAACGCCGACGTCGCGGCGGACCTGATGTCCCCGGTCGTGCTCGCCGTGTGCACCATCAACCGCACTCCGGAACAGGTCAAGGCAACCGTCGAGGCTTCCACGGTCGTCATCGAAGAGGCCGGCAGCAAGGTGCAGGGCGTGTTCGTCACGGGATGCAACGATGATCAGACCGAGCCGCTCAAGGCGGAATTCGCGGATTACGCGGTGCCGGTCTGGACCCTGCCTGCCGTTGACTTCGACGAGGAGGGCGCCGTGGAGAAGGCGACCGCCGTGTTCGCCGAGAACGTCGACACCGCCGAGCTGGTGGCGGCCATTGAAGCCCCGTTCGAAGCGCCGACCACTCCGTACGCCTTCCAGTACAGCCTGCTGGGCAAGGCGAAGGCCGACAAGAAGACCATCGTTCTGCCGGAAGGCGCGGAAGACCGCATCATCAAGGCCGCCGATTACCTGCTCGAGCGCGATATCGTCGACCTGATCATCGTCGGCGACGAAAACACGATCCTCGCCCGCGGTGAGGAACTCGGCCTCAAGTCCCTCTCCAAGGCGAAGTTCCAGGCCAAGGACGATGAGGAAGTGCTTGCTCCCATGGTGGCCAAGCTGTGCGAGCTGCGCGCCAAGAAGGGCATGACCGAAGAGCAGGCACGCAAGCAGCTGACCGACGACAGCTATTTCGGCACCATGCTGGTGGTGCTCGGCATGGCCGACGGTCTGGTATCCGGCTCCGTGAACTCCACCGCGAACACGGTACGTCCCGCCTTGCAGGTCATCAAGACCAAGCCCGGCACGTCCCTGGTCTCCGGTGCGTTCCTCATGTGTTTCAAGGACCATGTGGCCGTGTTCTCGGATTGCGCCATCAACCTGAACCCGTCCGCCGAACAGCTGGCCGAAATCGCCATCCAGTCCGCCCAGACCGCGCAGGCGTTCGGCCTCGACCCGAAGGTCGGCATGCTCTCGTACTCCACCCTCGGCTCCGGCAAGGGACCGGACGTGGACCTCGTTGAGGAAGCCACAGCCATCGTGAAGGAGAAGGCCCCCGAACTTTCAGTGGTCGGCTCCATCCAGTTCGACGCGGCCTGGTCGCCGACCGTCGCCGCGACCAAGGCCAAGGGCGATGCCGTGGCCGGACACGTCAACGTGTTCGTCTTCCCGGATCTGTGCGCGGGCAACATCGGCTACAAGGCCGTGCAGCGTTCTTCCGGCGCGGTCGCCGTCGGTCCGGTGCTGCAGGGTCTGAACCGTCCGGTCAACGATCTGAGCCGAGGCGCCACCGTGCAGGACATCATCAACACCGTTGCCCTGACAGCCATCGAAGCCCAGTAATACGGCAATTTGTAGCAAGCAAAGAGTAATCTAAGGTTTTGGAAAGTCGCGAAAGCGGCACATCGATTAACACATGGAGGATGCCCACAATGGCGAAAACCGTCCTTGTCATCAATTCCGGTTCCAGCTCTATCAAGTATCAGCTGGTTGATCTTGAAACCGGTGAAGGTATCGCTTCCGGCCTGGTCGAGAAGATCGGCGAGCCGGTTGACGGCCACTACAAGCACGAATTCAACGGCGAGAAGCACGAGCTGGAAGAGCCGATTCACGACCACGAGCAGGGTCTGAAGCGCGTTCTCGGCTTCTTCGACGAGTTCGGCCCGAAGCTGGACGAAGCCGGCATCGTGGCCGTCGGCCACCGCGTGGTCCAGGGCGGCTCCCTCTTCCCGAACCCGGCGCTGGTCACCGACAAGACCATCAACCAGGTCAAGGACCTCGCCGTGCTCGCTCCGCTGCACAACGGTCCGGAGGCCAAGGGCGCCGAAGTCATGCGCGCTCTGCTGCCGGACGTTCCGCAGATCTTCGTGTTCGATTCCTCCTTCTTCTTCCAGCTGCCGAAGGCCGCCAGCACCTACGCGCTGAACAAGGAGATCGCCGAGCAGTACCACATCCGCCGTTACGGCGCCCACGGCACCTCCCACGAGTTCATCTCCTCCGTGGTCCCGTCCGTCGTCGGCAAGCCGGCCGAAGGCCTCAAGCAGATCGTTCTGCACGTGGGCAACGGCGCTTCCGCTTCCGCCGAAGTCTCCGGCAAGCCGGTTGAGACCTCCATGGGCCTGACCCCGCTGGAAGGCCTCATGATGGGCGGACGCACCGGCGACATCGACCCGGCAGTGGTCTTCCACCTGATCCGCAACGCCCACATGAACGTGGACGAGCTGGACGCCCTGTTCAACAAGCGCTCCGGCATGATGGGCATGACCGGCTACGGCGATCTGCGTGAAGTGCATCGCCTGATCGCCGAAGGCAACGAGGACGCCAAGCTGGCCCTCGACGTCTACGTGCACCGCATCGTCGGCTACATCGGCAACTACACCGCCCAGATGGGTGGCGTCGACGTGATCACCTTCACCGCAGGCGTTGGCGAGAACGACGACATCGTGCGCAAGGAAGTGTGCGACAAGCTCGCCCCGTTCGGCGTCAAGCTGGACGAGGAGAAGAACGCGACCCGTTCCAAGGAACCGCGCATCATCTCCACCCCGGACTCCGCAATCACCATCTGCGTCATCCCGACCAACGAGGAGCTGGCAATCGCCCGCAAGTCCGCGGCCATCGCGGAAGCCGGCGAAGACACCTACGGCAACGTCTTCTCCAAGTGAGGATGTTCTGAACGGTAATCGCGACAAGTGATTCCGTTCGAAAACAAGGAGCCGCTTCCCCGATCGCGAAGCTGAAGAAATCAGCCGACCGATTAAGGGAAGCGGCTCCTTCGCATATCCGATTTCAGCGCGAAACCGACTCAGCCACGGAATTCGATCGTTCCGGCCGCGCAATCCATCGATTCCACAATCGCCAGCGAATCAATGTCGTAGCCCTCGCCGCGCAACTCGTCACCGCCGCCCTGGAAGCCCTTTTCCACGGCGATGCCGATGCCCTCCACCACGGCGCCGGCGGCATCGCACAGTTCGATCAGACCACGCAGCGCCTTGCCGTTGGCCAGAAAATCATCGATGATCAGCACATGGTCGCCTTCGTTGAGGAAACGTTTGGCGACGATGATCGGATACGTTTTGCGCTTGGTATAGGAATACACGGTGGTGACGTACTGGTCGCCGTCAAGATTGATGGACTGCGTCTTCTTGGCGAACACCACCGGCACGTCGCCGAAATGCCGTGCCGCCACGCAGGCGATGCCGATGCCCGACGCCTCGATGGTCAGAATCTTATTGATCGGCTTGCTCCGGAAATGCTCGGCCCACGCCGCACCCATACGGTCATACAGCGCGACATCGCACTGCTGGTTGAGAAACGCATCCACTTTAAGCACATTGCCCTCCCTGACGATGCCTTGGGCTTTGATGCGCTCTTCGAGTTCCTTCATGAATCTCCTTAATCGATATGCCTTGCGAAGACCGTAATGAATTGATGCTCGCAAAGCCGTATTAGAATTCAGCGTACGCGTTTCGATTGACCGTATGCGCGAATACTGACCGGCGCGTATGGTAAACATGAATTTCGCGAACGAACGACTTCTTACTATGCAGGAAAGAGGAACCAGTGGAGCAGAACATTGGACCGGTCTTGTGCGACCCTCAAAGTCTGATCGAGGATCTCAATCCGCAGCAGAAGGAAGCAGTCAAATATTACGGACAGGCATTGCTCATCGGCGCGGGGGCGGGCTCGGGAAAGACCCGCGTGCTGACCCGACGCATCGCATGGCTCCTGGCGCATGGCTTCTGGGCCAGCAGCATCCTCGCCATCACCTTCACCAACAAGGCCGCGGCGGAAATGAGGGAACGACTCGCCGCGCTCGTCGGCCCGGAGGCGGAACGCATGTGGATCTCCACCTTCCACTCCGCCTGCGTGCGCATCCTGAGGAGGGACGGCGACCAGATCGGCCTCAAATCAGGTTTCTCCATATACGACACGGCCGACTGCGAGCGCCTGCTCAAGCTCATCGGAGCCGATCTGAACGTTGATATGAAGCGGTATACGCCGCGTATGATCCTTGGCAGGATTTCCGATTGCAAGAACGCGTTGACCGGTTGGAAGGACCAGCTGAAGGCCGTGAACTGCGATTATCAGCCCGGTGTCCGCGGCTATAGGCCCACGGATGGCGATGTCGAGGAACTTGTCGCCGTGATGTATGCCGAGTACCAGCATCGTCTGGCTTTGGCGAATGCCGTTGACTTCGATGATCTGATCATGCGTACGGTGGAGCTGTTCCAGCGTTGCCCGCAGGTGGCTGAGTATTACCGGCACAGGTTCCGTTACATTTTCGTCGACGAGTATCAGGATACGAATCATGCGCAGTATGTGCTGGTACGTGAGTTGAGCGGTATCGATTCGGGGGAGGAGCCCGATCCGGGGATGAGGGGCGCGGGTAAGGTCGGCCCGTCGTGGATTACGGTCGTCGGTGATTCCGATCAGTCCATTTACGCGTTCCGTGGCGCGGATATTCGCAATATTCAGGATTTCGAGAAGGATTTCCCGAATGCGAAGACCATCATGCTTGAGCAGAACTATCGTTCCACGCAGACGATTCTGGATGCGGCGAACGCGGTGATCGCGAGGAACGAGAATCGCAAGCCGAAGAAGCTGTGGACCGCGCTTGGTGCGGGAGACAGGATCGTCGGCTATGCCGCGGACAATGCGCAGCAGGAGGCCGGTTGGATCGCGAACGAGATCAGCCGTATCCATGGTGAGGAATCGGTGGCGTATCGCGACATCGCGATCATGTATCGCGCCAATGCGCAGTCGCGTTCGCTGGAGGAGGCGTTGATCAAGGCCGATCTGCCGTATCAGCTGGTCGGCGGGACCAAGTTCTACGAACGCAGGGAGGTCAAGGACGCGCTTGCGTATCTGCAGGCGATTGTCAATCCTGCGGACAACGTGAACATGCGGCGTATTCTCAATGTGCCGAAGCGTGGCTTGGGGGCGCGTGCCGAGGGGTTGGTCGCGTCATATGCGGATGCCCATGGGACGACGTTCTTCGATGGCGTGGAGCATATGGAGCAGATCGAAGGCATGACGGGTCGTACCGCGAAACCGTTGGGCGCTTTCCGCGATTTGATGCACGAGCTTTCGGATTTTGCGCGGGAGCATGATTCCAAGCCGTCCGAAGTGGTTGCCGAGGTGCTTTCCAGAACCGGTCTTTTGGAGGAATTGCAGCGTTCGGAGGATCCGCAGGACGCATCCCGTGTCGATAATCTTTCCCAATTGCAGTCCGTGGCCGCCGAGTTCGAGCAGAACACTCCGGATGCCACGTTGGCCGCGTTTCTCGAGACGACCGCCCTGGTGGCGGATTCCGACCAGTTGCCGGGAGAGCATGAGGATTCCGGCAAGGTCACGATGATGACGTTGCACACCGCCAAGGGTTTGGAATATCCGTACGTGTTCCTTACCGGAATGGAGCAGGGCACGTTCCCCCATCAGCGTGCCATGGAGAACGCGAGCGAGCTTTCCGAGGAGCGTCGTCTGGCCTATGTGGGCATTACCCGCGCCAAGCGGCGTCTGTATGTCACGAGATCCGCGGTGCGCGCGCAGTGGGGGCAGTCCGCCGATATGCTGCCGAGCCAGTTTTTGGATGAGATTCCGGACGAACTGATCGATTGGAAGAGACGTGAGGCAGGGGTGGAACGGATGCGTTCCGGCTGGCAGAGCGGTTTCGATGATGATGAGTTCGGCGGCTGGTCGGACGATGACGATTTCGGCTCGACCTCGTTCGGAGGGTCCATGTATGGCGGTTCCTCGTATGGCTCATCCTCCTACGGTTCCTCGGGACGGGGAAAGAGACCGTCGTATGGCTCGCCCTACGGTTCCTCGCATGGTTCTTCATACGGGTCTTCATACGGGTCCGGCAAATCCTCGTACGGTTCATCGTCGTACGGTTCGTACGGGCGCGGCTCGAGTGGAAAATCCGCGGGCAAATCCGGCAAGGTGAGCACGCGTCGAACCAAGCCGAAGGATCTGACGAAGGCCACGCCGGTAGACTCGTTGAAGAAGAACAATGGGTTGGATATCGCCGATTTCCATGTCGGGGACAGGATCACGCACGACCGGTACGGACTGGGAACCGTCGTCGACACGCAGGACAAGGGCGTGAATTCCGTGATCGCCGTCGACTTCGGCGACGGTAACGTCAAACGTCTGATGCTGCGTGTGGCTCCCATCGAGAAACTTTGAGAATCGGCCGTTCCACTGCTCCCGTAGCATAAGTGGCGCAGGAAATCAAGACTTTTCTTTTGCCGGCAACACTGCGATAATCGCCGTGTTCGTTGCAACAGGGAGGAAGTCATGAACAAGAAGCTTTTCGCAGCCATTCCGCAGATCGTGTTCGGCGTGCTGATCGCCGTAGGGCCGCAGACGTTCGCCCATGTGTGCGAGGTCGGTGACACCCCGATGGCCTGCCACTACACGGCGCAGACCGAATTGGGCATCGGCGCGGCGATCGCGGCGCTGGCCGTGATCGCACTGTTCGTTGACGGCGGGACCCGTGCCGGAATCAGCATCGCCAACATGGTGCTCGGCATGCTGGCGATCGCGGTGCCGACCATGCTGATCGGCGTATGCAAAGGCTCCATGATGCACTGCCATATGGTGACCATGCCCGTGTTGATCGTGCTCGGCGCTTTGCTGATCGCGGTGTCCGCGGTCGCCGCGTATCTGGATGCCAAGCCGTCGAAGCGTGCCTGACATGACCCACATCACCCTTGCCGGATTGCCGCTGGCCAACCTCCGACGCAAACCCTTCCGCACGGCCGCGCTGGTCATCGTCGTCACCATGCTTACGGTGGCCTTCTACGGTGGGTCGCTGCTGTCCATGAACCTCGAAGCCGGGCTCAGCAGCATGCGGGAACGCATGGGTGCGGATCTCATGGTCACCCCGCAGAACACCAAGACCGAGGCCGAAGCGTTGCTCACCGGCGGATCCGCCGGCACCTTCTATTTCACCAACGACATCGAAGAACAGGTCGCCGAAGCGGACGGCATCGAAGAACTCACCGTGCAGACCTACATCTCCTCTCTGGCCGCGGCATGCTGCGACGAGAAAGTGCAGATCATCGGTTTCAACCCGGACACCGATTTCGTGATCACCCCATGGATAGCCTCGCAATTCGACGGCACTCTGGAACGCGGACGGATCATAGCCGGATCGGGTATCAACGTGTCAGGCAACAACACGGTCAAACTGTACGGACACGAATTCCCCGTGGCCGCGCAACTGGCGAACACGGGCACCTCGTTGGACAATTCGGTCTTCGTGAACATGGACACCGTTCCGGACGTCATCAACTATTCGGCCAAGGTCGGGCACCCCGCAATTCCGACCGAATACGCAGACAAAGCCATCTCCTCCGTGCTCATCAAAGTCAAGGACGGCTATTCGGCGCAGCAGGTGGCCTCCAGCATAGAGAAGACCACCGGACTCGAAGGACTCGGATACGTGTATCCGGGAGGAATCACCGCCACCACGAAATCAAGCCTGAACAGCATCGTCAAATACGTGATCCTGTTCGTCACGGTGTTTTGGACGATGGGACTCATCGTGCTGATCGCGGTGTTCTCATCCGCCATGAACGAACGCAAACGCGAATTCGCCGCATACCGCATCATGGGCGCCGACCGTGCCACACTGGTGGGAATCATCGTCAAGGAATCCGCCCTGATCGGCGTATCGGGCGGAGCGGCCGGCATAGCCGCCGCATCACTGGCCATATTCCCCTTCAGCACGCTCATAGGAAAACAGCTCCAGCTGCCATACCTGCAGACCAACGCATGGAACGTGATCGCCCTGATCGCGGCAGGCATCGTGTTCGCTGTGTTCACAGGCGTGCTCGCGTCAATCGCCACGGCGGTGAGATTGTCCGCCCCGGAAACCTATCTGACACTCAGGGAAGGGGAGTGACATGACCGACGACGCCGTTCTTGAAGTGAAAGGCCTGACCCGGGAATTCACCAGAAGAGGCAAACCATTCGCGGCGGTGGACCATGTGGATCTGACGCTGAAAGCAGGAGAATTCGCGGCCATAGTCGGACGCTCGGGCAATGGAAAAAGCACACTGCTCAACCTCATCACAGGCCTGCTCAAACCAACGTCGGGCAACGTCACGCTCGACGGCAAGGACATCGCGTCATTGAACGACCGCGACATGTCCCGGATGCGCAACCGCACGATCGGATTCGTCACCCAAAGCCAAACACTGCTGGCGAACCTCACCGCACTCGACAACGTGATCCTGCCCGCGGTGATGCAGCCATCGAACCATTCCGAAACCACACGCGGCGACATCCACGAGGCAAAGACCAAACCATCCGATACGGACGCCACACCGACACAGACCGACGACGAACTCCCCGACGTCATCGCAGCACCGACGAAACCGGAAAAGAACCCCCAAAGCGACCACCTGGCGGAACGCGCGCACGAACTGCTCACCAAACTGCAAGTGGACGACCTGTCGGACTGCTATCCAAAGGAACTATCGGGAGGCGAGATGCGACGCGTGTCAATCGCACGCGCGCTGATGAACAATCCGAAACTCCTGATAGCGGACGAACCCACCGGAGACCTGGACATGCAGAGCACCGCCATCGTCATGGAACTGCTCCAACAAGTGGCGCACGACGGAACAGCCGTGCTGATGGTCACCCACGACCCCGACGCGCTCGCGTACGTGGATCGCACATACCGCATGGACAGGGGAGCGCTGGGCGAGGAGTGAGCGGATGCGACGGCATGACATGCCGACAGAGGGCGGGACTCGCTGGTCGTCCCGCCCTCGTGTGTATTATTGGCGATTGGTGTGCGCTCGGATGAGCGCATGCCGTCTGGAGCCTTGGCCCATCAGTGGGTCGGCGACGGGTCCGAATCGAAAGACAAGGGTCCAAGTCGTTCGTGCCATGCACGAAGAAGCACTGGAGAGGCTGGCTCAGCGCACGTCGGGCAACCGATATGCGTTCCGTTCAGACAACGACAGAACAAACAAAGGATTAAACCAATGACGAACGTTCAGCGTTCTCGCCGCCAGGTGCGCCTTTCCCGCGCCCTCGGCATCGCTCTGACCCCTAAGGCTCAGCGCATTTTCGAAAAGCGTCCGTACGCTCCGGGCGAGCACGGCCGCACCCGCCGTCGCACTGAATCCGATTACGCAGTGCGTCTGCGCGAGAAGCAGCGTCTTCGCGCTCAGTATGGCGTCTCCGAGAAGCAGCTCCGCGCTGCCTACGAGAAGGCCACCCACACCGCCGGCCAGACCGGCAACGCCATGCTGACCGACCTCGAGACCCGTCTCGACGCCCTGGTCCTGCGTGCAGGCTTCGCCCGCACCACCGCCCAGGCCCGCCAGTTCGTGGTCCATCGTCACATCCTCGTTGACGGCAACATCGTCGACCGCCCGTCCTACCGCGTCAAGCCTGGCCAGACCATTCAGGTCAGGGCCAAGAGCCAGACCATGGTTCCGTTCCAGATCGCTGCCGAAGGCGTGCACCGCGATGTGCTGCCGGCGGTTCCGGGCTACCTGGACGTCAACCTGCCTTCCCTGAAGGCCACCCTGACTCGCAAGCCTGAAGCCGAGGAAGTTCCGGTGCAGGTCAACATCCAGTACGTGGTCGAATTCTACGCCCGCTGATCTGGATTCACATACTGTAAGAACATACAGTATAAGGACATACAGCAAGAGCCTCGCAACCATGTGGTTGCGAGGCTCTTCGCTATTCCGAAACCGTCCCGGCGGGCCGTCCGATGTCGCGAGACGCTCAATCGCCAAGGATTCCTCCGACGATGCCGGACACGATCGACATGATCAGAGAACCGACCACCGACCACCAGAAGCCGTCAATGGTGACGCCCACGTCGAACGTGCTCAACGCCAGCCACGAGGCCAATTGCATGAACATCCAGTTGATGATCAGAGCCACAAGACCGAACGTCAGTATCGAGAACGGCAACGCGATGGCATGAACGACCGGTTTGATGGAAGCGTTGATCAACGCGAGGAACAGCGAGAACGCCGCGATTCCGAGAACGGGTGGCTCCCCGACGGCGTGCATGCCGGGCAGCAGCGCGACCATGACGCCGGCCGCTATGGTGAGAACCAGCCAACGAGAGATGAAATGATGCATACCACAATCGTAGTGCATTCGGTTTCGCGCCGTTCTTCTCACGCACTGGGTTTTGCGCGGTTTCGCGGGTACCATGTAAACCATGTTGCTTCATCTTCATCTCGTCCGACACGGACAGACCTTCTTCAACCGGTACAACCGTCTTCAGGGATGGTCCAATTCGCCGTTGACCGAATCGGGAATCGCCGATGCCGACAAAGCCGCCGTCAAACTGAAGGACTACGACTTCGCGGCGGCCTATTGTTCCGACACCACGCGCGCGCAGATGACGGCGATACGCATCCTCGACGCCAATGAGGCCGCGGGCCATAAGCGTCCGAAACTGCATGACGACATGCACTTCCGTGAGCAGTTCTACGGATATTTCGAAGGACAGGACATGGCCATGGCCTGGACCGCGGCCGGAGGACCCCACGGGGCGAAGAGCTACAACGACATCGTGTCCAAGTACGGTCTGGGAGCCACCCGAGACTTCCTCAAGGAGGCCGACCCGTTCCATGACGCCGAATCGGATGCGCAATACTGGGCCCGTGTGGAGGAAGGGTTCGCTCTGATCGCATCCAATCCCGATCTCAAGGACGGTGACGACGTGTTGCAGATCTCGCACGGCAACACGTTGCTGAGCCTGATGCACCGTTTCGCGCCGGCCGGGTATGATCTAAGCGAACGGCCTGCCAACGGATCGGTGACCAGCATCGATTTCGATACGAGCAAGCCTTTGGATCGGGCCATCGAGATCATCGCGTACAACCAGTGAGATTCCGCCGAGCGATTTGCCTTCAGTCGGGGCTTTTCACTACTGTTGTGCAGGTATTGTGTTCGCGGAACGCCGCGAAGCTGAAAAGAGGTACAAGATGGGTGTTGGAGAAATCGCCGGTCTGATTGCGGCAATCGCGTTCGCGATTCTCGCCGGTTTCATGATTTACCCGCTGATTCGTCTCGGAAAGCTGTTCGACCAGATCGCCGAAACCGTCAAGGACACCGGAGACCACGCGATTCCGGCGCTTGACGAAGGCGTTACCACCGTCCAGCAGGTCAACAAGTCCTTGGAAGACGTCAACAGGATTTCCGCGGCAGCATCCACGACGGCCACCAATGTCGGCGCCCTCACCGACCTGTATGGGTCGTTCCTGGGCAAGCCGGTCATCAAGGTGGCGTCGACCGTCTACGCGCTGAAGTCCACGGCACAATCGTTCCTGAACCAGCAGAACATCAACCGTTCCACGGTCAACAAGGGGGAGTGATGTTCAAACGTCTATTCTGGATTTCAATCGGCGTGGGCATTGGCGTGGTGGCCGTCACCAAGGCGCAGGCCTACGTCAAAGCCAATACGCCCGACGTCGCACGGGAGTTTCTCCTCGGTCCGGACCAGGATCATGTGACCATGCGCACGCTTGAAGGTCTGGTCAATGAATTCAACGCCACGCGCCGAGCCCGTGAGGCTGAACTCAACACCAAGTATGCGGACACGATCGGCTGATACATCCGATCGATCCACAAGACATACAGACCATCCGGAAACATCAACGAACATGCTTGGAAGGCATAGGGCCCTCCAATGACAAAGGAGCTCAAACTCAATGCGCACTTCTGAAATCGCGAAGCGCTATCTTGACTATTTCGAAAAGCACGACCACCTCGTCGTGCCGTCCGCGTCACTGATCTCACCGAACCCGACCACGCTGTTCACCATCGCGGGCATGGTTCCATTCATCCCGTACCTCATGGGAGAGCAGACCCCGCCGAAGAACCGCATGGCATCCAACCAGAAGTGCGTGCGCACCCTCGACATCGACGAAGTGGGAAAGACCACCCGCCATGGCACGTTCTTCCAGATGCTCGGCAACTTCTCCTTCGGAGATTACTTCAAGGAAGAGGCCATTCACTACGCCTACGAGCTACTGACCACCCCGCAGGACAAGGGCGGTTACGGCTTCGACCCCGAGAAGCTGTGGATGACGACCTTCACCGATGATGAGGAAGCCCGCTCGATGTGGCGCAACGAAGGCGTCGATCCCGAGCACATCCAGATCATGGGCATGGAAGACAACTTCTGGACCACCGGAGGCCCCGGACCCGGCGGCCCGTGCTCCGAAATCTACGTGGACCGCGGACCGGAATACGGCGTCGAAGGCGGTCCGATCGCGGACGAGAACCGTTATATCGAAATCTGGGATCTCGTGTTCGAGAACTTCGAAGTCGACAACGTCAAGTCCAAAACGGACCTGCATATCGTGGGCGAGCTTGAAAACAAGAACATCGACACGGGCGCGGGTCTGGAACGTCTCGCCTACCTGATGCAGGGCAAGCAGAACATCTACGAGACCGACGAGGTCTTCCCCGTGATCGAGGCGGCCCAGAAGCTGTCCGGACGCACCTACGGCGATGACGAGGCCATGGATGTGCGTTTCCGCATCGTGGCCGACCATGTGCGCTCCGCGCTGATGATCATGTCCGACGGCGTGCGCCCGTCCAACAACGGCCGTGGATATGTGCTTCGCCGCCTGCTTCGCCGCACCGTCAAAGCCATGCGTGAGCTTGGCGTGACCGAAGCCGTCATGCCGACGCTTCTGCCGACCTCCAAAGCCGCCATGGAGCCGAGCTATCCGGAGCTCAACGAAACCTTCCATGACGTTTCCGAAGCCGCGTACGGTGAGGAGGACGCGTTCCGCCGCACCCTCGAATCCGGCACCGAAATCTTCGACATGGCCGTTACCAAGGCCAAGCAGGCCGGCTCCGACTTCGTCTCCGGCGAGGATGCGTTCAAGCTGCATGACACCTACGGATTCCCGATCGAGATCACGCTCGAGATGGCCGCGGACCAGGGCGTGAAGGTCGATGAGGCCAAGTTCCGCGAGCTCATGGCCGAGCAGAAGAGCCGCGCCCGTGCCGACGCCCTCAAGAAGCGCCACAACGTGGATCTTTCCGTATACGACGATTTCAAGAAGACCCTGCTGCAGCCGATCGACTTTCTCGGATACACCGACATGTCCGCCCGCGCCAAGGTGCTCGGCATCATGCAGGAAGGCAAGGGTTCCGTTCCCGCGGTAACCGGTCCGGCCAATATCGAAGTCATTTTGGACCGCACCCCGTTCTATGCGCAGTCCGGCGGCCAGCTCGCCGATCAAGGCGAGATTCTGTCCGACGACGGAGCCGTGCTCGAGGTCGACGACGTGCAGAAGCCCATCAAGGACCTCATCGTGCACCAGTGCCGTCTGACCGAAGGCACGCTGGTGGTCGGAGCCGAAGTCAACGCCAACATCGACCTCGAACGTCGTGGAGCGATCGCGCGTTCCCACACCGCCACCCACATGGTGCACAAGGCCCTGCGCGAGGAGCTCGGCCCGCAGGCGACGCAGCGTGGTTCCGAAGACGCTCCGAACCGTCTGCGCTTCGACTTCCAGTGGTCCAGCGCCCCGAGCAAGAACGCCATGAACGCCGTGGAGGCACGTGTCAACGAGAAGCTGCGCGAGAACCTTGCCGTGACCACCCAGGAAATGAAGTTCGACGACGCCATCGCATTGGGCGCCATGCACCTGTTCGGCGAGAAGTACGGCGACATCGTGCGAGTCGTGTCCATCGGCGAGGACGGCTGGAGCCGCGAGCTGTGCGGTGGCACCCACATCGACCATGTCGGCAAGATCGGCGCGATCAACATCATGTCCGAAGCCTCCATCGGTTCCGGCGTGCGCCGTGTTGACGCGGTGGTCGGACAGAGCGCCTACGAGTTCAACGCTCGCGAGCACGCTCTGGTCTCCCAGCTTTCCGACATGGTCAACGCGCGTCCCGACGAGCTCGCCGAACGAGTGAACACCCTGCTGGCCAAGCTCAAGGAATCCGACCGACGTCTCGCGGCCATGTACGAATCCCAGCTGGCGGCATCCGTCCCGGCGCTTGTGGCCCAGACCAAGGCCTCGACGGCTGCGGTCAAGGTGGCGGCCAAGAACGTCGACCACTTCGGTTCCTTCGATGCGTTGCGCAAGACCGTTCTGGACGTGCGTGGACAGCTTGGCGAGGAGTTCCCGGTCGTGGTGGCCCTCGCTGGCGTGAACGAGGAAGGTAAGCCGATGGTCGCCGTCGCCACGAACGATGCCGCGCGCAAGCAGGGCATCAAGGCCGGCGATCTGGTTCGTGGCGCGTCCAAGATCCTCGGCGGCGGTGGCGGCGGCAAGCCGGACTTCGCCCAGGGCGGCGGAGCGGACGCCACGAAGATCGACGAGGCTCTCGAGGCATTGGCCGACCAGGCCATGAAGGTCTGATATTCCAAGCATGGTTTGGCTTGGAATAGATCTGGGTGACGCCCGGGTCGGACTGGCACTGTCCGACCCGGGGCTTGCCCTCGCCCATCCCGCAGGCAATATTCAGGTATACGGTGATTCATTCCGTGCGCTGGATGATGTGATCGACGTCATTGAGGACGAATCGGTGGACCATGTGGTGGTGGGCTTGCCGCTTCTGTTGAACGGAGACGAGGGAAAAAGCGCGAAGAAGGCCAGGCGCTGGGTCGCGAATCTGGAAAAGAGGCTGCAAATCGCCGCGCAGGACGAGGAATACTCGTTCACGCAAGTTCCATCCATCGAGTTCATGGACGAGCGGTTGACCACGGTGACGGCGCATCGGCAGCTGTTCGAAGCGCAGATAGGCGGACGCAGGCATCGTCCGATGGTGGATCAGCAGTCGGCGGTGGTGATATTGCAGACCGCACTGGACCGTAAGGAAGAGTAGGAGAGAAAACAATGACCGATGATCTGAATGATTTTTTCTCCGATAATGCGCAGTGGGTCGACCAGTCGGGGAACGTGATGGACACGGACATGCCCCCGCACCCTCCGAGGTCACGCCGCGACATGCGTGTGCGCAGGGAACGCGCGCGACGCCGCCGTGTAATCAAAATCGTTGCGATTGTCGTCGTTTTGGCCCTGATCGTGCTCGCGGGCGTATTCGGCGTGCGATTGATCAAACACTGGAAGGCCGTGGCATCCTCCAATACGCAGATTCAGATTGCGGATTATTCCGGTTCCGGAGACGAGGACGTGACCTTCACCGTGGAAAGCGGCCAAAGCGTCTCCGTGATCGCGGAGAATCTGGTCGAAGCGAAAATCATCAAATCCACGGCGGCGTTCACCAATGCCGTGAGCTCGGCCAGGGCCACCCTGTATCCGGGAGCATACTCGTTGAAGACGCATATGAAGGCGTCCGAAGTGGTCAAGGTTCTCTCGGATCAGACGCAGGCCGGAGGCTTCGCCCAAGTTCGAGCGGGGGAACGCGTGTCCGACGTCATCGCCAACGCGGCTGAGGTGTCGGGGCTGGACGTTTCGCAATTCCAGGCCGTCATAGACGGCGGCGGCTCCGGCATTCTGCCAAGTGAGGCCGGAGGCAAGTTCGAGGGTTGGCTGGAACCGGGAACCTACAACGTGCAGGGCAAAACCGCGCAGGAGATCATCAAGGAAATGGTCGATGCGCGAATCGACAAGCTCGATTCCCTCGGAGTGCCGACGGGCAGCGAACGGCAGCGCATCCTCATCATCGCGTCCATCGCCGAATCCGAAGTGGGCAGTGAGAAATACTACGGCCAGGTGGCCAGGGTGATTCTCAACCGCATCGACTCCGACATGGCCCTTGGCATGGATACCACGGTAGCCTATGGCCTTGGCATTTCGGCAAGCCAGCTGACCGACGAACAGCTGGCCGACGAAAGCAACGAATACAACACCCGTATCCATAAGGGCCTTACGCCGACGCCGATCAGCAATCCGGGAGACGGCGCCATCACCGCGGCCGTCAACCCTCCTGCCGGCAAGTGGCTGTATTTCGTGACCACCAACCTGCAGACCGGCGAGACGAAGTTCGTCGAAACCGAAGACGAATTCTGGCAGATCCGCGACGAATACAAGAACAACAACGAAAACGCGAACTAGGTCAAGCCGTCAGAACATCACGCCGAACGCAACGCCAATCGCCCCTGCCGCAACAATGGCCGGGGCGAACGGCGTTCTGCCGGTGTACCTTGTGTTCCTCTGAGGATCGGCCAAGGTCCACAAGGCAATCCACGCAAAGCCCACAAGAGCCATCGCAAGCCACCATGCAACCATCGCGCCAAGGCCGAACATGCCCACGGCCAGACCGATGAGCAGTGTGGAAGTGACGT
This sequence comes from Dysosmobacter segnis, assembly GCA_963590945.1. Classification (GTDB taxonomy): domain Bacteria; phylum Actinomycetota; class Actinomycetes; order Actinomycetales; family Bifidobacteriaceae; genus Bifidobacterium. Next base: position 65,657 of record CAVAQZ010000004.1, on the reverse strand, counting down.
CACCGAATCCCAAAGCGCCGGGTTTGACCAATGCGAGCGCGCACTGCAAAACGGCGGATAGCGCGGCGAACAGCAGCGCCTGCAGTGCCAGGTAGAGCGAATTGGCCGATATGGCATACACGATGTTCGCCATGATCTGGACCGTGCAGCCGACGGCGACCCATGAGCGCGGAATCCGACGCGCCCGAATGTCCTCAACGCTGAGAGCCAGTCCACACAGTAGACTCGGCAGGCAAATCAGGTACCACATACCGTTAAGATAGTCCACAAATCGCATCCGGCAGAAAAGGAGAGGGCATGTTGCGCTGGCAGACAGCAGGCGAATCGCACGGTGAGGCGCTCGTCGCCATGATCGAAGGGTTGCCTGCGGGCGTCCGCATCACCACGGAGGACATCGTCGGCGCATTGGCGCGCAGGCGTCTCGGATACGGCCGTGGCGCGCGTATGAAGTTCGAACAAGACAAGGTGCGCATGCTCACAGGAGTGCGTTTCGGCGAGACCATCGGCTCTCCGGTGGCCATCGAGATCGCGAACACCGAATGGCCCAAGTGGACGGAAGTAATGAGCGCCGACCCGCTCGACCACGAAATCGCTCGCGAAGGACGCAACGCGCCTTTGTCCCGACCGAGGCCGGGACATGCCGATCTGACCGGCATGCGCAAATACGGCTTCGACGATGCGCGCCCGGTGCTGGAACGTTCCAGCGCCCGTGAGACCGCATCACGCGTGGCATTGGGCGAAGTGGCGGGCAAGTTCCTCGAGCAGACGCTTTCGGTGCGCACCGTCTCCCACGTGTTGTCCATCGGCGGGGCGGGAATCTGCGACCCGCAGCGATCCGTGCCGCCCAAGCCGGAAGACCTCGAGGCATTGGACGCGTCCCCCGTCCGTACCCTCGACAAGAACGCCGAAAAGGCCATGATCGAACGCATCGACGAAGCAAAGGAAAACGCCGATACCTTGGGTGGCGTGGTCGAAGTGGTGGTATACGGCATGCCGGCAGGCGTGGGAACGTACGTGGAATCCGACCGTCGACTCGACGCGGCATTGGCGAGCGCGGTGATGGGCATCCAAGCCATCAAGGGCGTGGAAATCGGCGACGGCTTCCTTGAGGCCATGCGACCGGGATCGCAGGCCCACGACGAGATGGTGGTTGGCGATACCGGCCGGATCGAACGTCTGACCAACCGCGCCGGAGGCATCGAAGGCGGCATGTCGAACGGACAGCCGATCGTGGTTCGCGCCGCGATGAAGCCGATTCCGTCCATCCCGAAGGCGTTGCGCACGGTTGACGTGGCCACCGGAGAGGCCGCCCAGGCCATCAACCAAAGATCCGACAACACCGCGGTTCCGGCGGCGGCCGTCGTGGCCGAAGCGATGGTGAGACTCACCATCGCCCAGTACGTGCTGGAGAAGTTCGGCGGAGACAATGTGGCCGAAACCAAGCGCAATGCGGAAAACTATGTGGCTTCCTGGCCGGAACACATGAGGTGATTCGGCTATGAGCGGCATGCGTAGGCCTTTTGCGGTGATCATCGGCATGATGGGCGCCGGCAAGACGCGCGTCGGCAAGGAAGTGGCGCAGATGATGAACCTGCCTTTCGCCGATGCGGACAACGAGATCGAACTGGATGCGGGAATGAGGATTCCCGAATATTTCGAAAGGTACGGCGAGCCTGAATTCCGCAAGCTGGAAAGCGACGTCGTGCTCGACATGCTTGAGGATTTCGACGGCATCTTCTCCCTGGGAGGGGGCGCTCCGATGACCCCTTCCATCCAAGAGGGTCTGGCGGAATACATTTCCGACGGAGGCAAGGTCGTGTACCTGATGGCAGACCCGGAGGAAGCCATGGAACGCGCCAATCGTTCGGGCGGCAGGCCGATGCTCAACGGGGACGCCAACGAACGGTGGAAGAAGCTCTACAAGGAGCGCGATCCGGTATTCCGCGACGTCGCCAACGTATATGTGCGTACGCACGGACAGACGCCGCGGGCCGCGGCGAGAAAGCTGATGGAAATGATCGATCAGAGAATCGTGCACGTCACCGGTTCCACCATCGAACCATACGATGTTCGCATCGGCGAAGGCTCCATGAACCAGTTGGCGCAGATATTGGGAAGCAAACCGTCGAAAGTGGCGTTGATCCACACGCAGCCGGTGCAACGCCATTGCGATCGCGCACGCACGCTGTTGCGCCAAGGGGGATACGACGTGTATGACATCGTCATTCCCGATGCCGAAGCCGGCAAGACCATCGAGGTGGCCAACGGCATATGGCAGCGACTCGGAGAAGAGGGATTCACCCGTTCCGACGCGATCGTCGGACTCGGTGGCGGAGCCGCGACCGATCTTGCCGGGTTCGTGGCCGCCACATGGATGCGCGGCATCCGTTACGTGAATTGCCCGACGTCACTGCTCGCCATGGTCGATGCCTCCACAGGCGGCAAAACCGGCATCAATACCCCCCAGGGGAAGAACCTGGTCGGCTCCTTCTACACCCCCGCGGGTGTTCTGGCGGACATGAAGACGCTGTCCTCCCTGCCGAACGACATCTTCGTCGAGGGCTTGGGCGAGGTGGCGAAGTCCGGGTTCATCAAGGATCCGGAGATCCTGCGTATTCTGGAACGCCACGCCGACGAGCTGCGAGGATTCGACGGAGAGCATTTCCTCGAATCCGACCTGAAGGACGTGGTCGGCGAACTGATAGAACGCACCGTCACAGTGAAGTCCTACCATGTGTCCGCCGATCTTAAGGAAGCCGGATTGCGTGAGTTCCTCAACTACGGCCACACGCTCGGCCATGCCATAGAAAAGCTGGAGCATTTCCGCTGGAGACATGGCAATGCCGTGGCCGTGGGCTGCGTATACGCGGCGGAACTGGCCCATCTGCTCGGATACATCGACCAGGATCTCGTGGACTATCACCGACGTCTGCTCGGATCACTGGGACTGCCGACATCGTGGAACAATGGAAGCTGGGACGACGTGCTCGCCCTCATGCACCGAGACAAGAAAGCCCGTGGCAACAAGCTGCGCTTCGTGGTGCTTGACGGCATCGGACATCCGACCCATCTTGAGGACCCGCCGGCGGACGCCGTCGAGGAGGCGTTCCGCCGCATTCAGCGATAGGATGCCGGTCGGATCGAAGATACCACGGAAGAACAACGGAAACGCAAAGGAAAAAGACATGACCAAGGTAGTGGTGGTAAACGGACCGAATCTCGGCCGTCTCGGCGTGCGACAGCCGGACGTGTACGGCAAGCAGGATCTCGAGACCCTGCGCAGGCTGTGCTCCGAGTGGGGCGAGGAACTCGGACTCGACGTGGAGGTCCGCCAAAGCGACGACGAAGCCGAAATGATCGGCTGGATGCATCAGGCCGCCGACGAAAAGACGCCGATCGTCATGAATCCGGCGGCCTTCACCCACTATTCCTACGGTCTGGCCGACGCCGCGCACATGGTGATCGACGAAGGGCTGCCCCTCATGGAGGTGCATATCTCCAATCCCTCCGCGCGAGACGAGTTCCGCAAGCGTTCCGTTATCTCTCCCGTGGCCACCGGCACCATCACAGGCATGGGCTTCTACGGCTACAAGATGGCGCTTGACGCTGTGGCGCATCTGGTCGCGGAACGGTAGGAAACGGTTTCTCATACATTGAGGTCGGGCATGACGATTCGTCGTGCCCGATTTTTCATATCCCGAAACACGCCGCGTCATAGACCGATGATAGGCTGGAGTTCCATGGTTAGAAGACAACATGGCAATTCTCAAGAGCACATCACCAAGCATATTTTCGTCACCGGTGGTGTTGTTTCCTCTCTCGGCAAGGGCCTGACCGCCTCCTCTCTCGGCCGCCTGCTTCGTAGCCGCGGCATCAGGGTTTTGCAGCAGAAGCTCGACCCGTACATCAACGTCGACCCGGGTACCATGAACCCGTTCCAGCACGGCGAAGTCTACGTGACCGAAGACGGAGCCGAAACCGATCTCGACATCGGCCACTACGAGCGCTTCCTCGACGTGTATCTGAGCCAGAAGGCCAACGTGACCACCGGCCAGATCTACCAGGAGGTCCTGCGCAAGGAACGTGCGGGCGAATATCTCGGCCAGTGCGTGCAGGTCATCCCGCACATCACCAACGAGATCAAGTCCCGCATGCGCGCCCAGGCATCCGACGACGTCGACGTGATCATCACCGAAATCGGCGGAACCGTCGGCGACATCGAATCGCAGCCGTTCCTGGAGGCTGCGCGCGAGGTGCGTCGCGACCTCGGTTCCGAAAACTGCATGTTCGTGCACGTCTCCCTGGTGCCGTACATCGCGGCCGCCCACGAGCTCAAGACCAAGCCGACCCAGCATTCCGTGATGATGCTGCGTCAGCTGGGCATCTCCCCGGACGCGCTTGTATTGCGTTCCGACCGCACCCTCAACCAGTCCATCAAGGACAAGATCTCCCTGATGTGCGACGTGGATTCCGAAGGCGTGGTCAACTGCGTGGACGCTCCGAGCATCTACGATGTGCCGAAGACCCTGTTCGACGAAGGACTCGACGCATACGTGGTGCGTGAGCTGGGACTGCCGTTCCACGACGTCGATTGGGACGAGTGGGAGGACCTGCTCGAGCGAGTGCACCATCCGAAGCACGAGGTCAACGTGGCCATCGTCGGCAAGTACATCGACCTGCCGGACGCCTATCTGTCCGTCACCGAAGCCATCAAGGCCGGCGGTTTCGCCAACTGGGCCAAGGTCAACGTCAAGTGGGTGGCCGCCGACAAGTGCGCAACCGAGGAGGGAGCCGCGGCGGCTCTCGACCAGGTGGACGGCATCGTGATTCCGGGCGGTTTCGGCATCCGCGGCATCGACGGCAAGATCGGAGCCCTGCGCTACGCCCGTGAGAACAAGCTGCCGGCGCTCGGCCTGTGTCTCGGTCTGCAGTCCATGGTCATCGAATACGCGCGCGACGTCCTCGGCATCGAAGACGCGAATTCCTCCGAATTCGAACCGGATTGCGCGAATCCGGTGATTGCGACCATGGAAGAGCAGAAGGACATCGTCGCAGGCAACGGAGATATGGGCCACACCATGCGTCTCGGCTCCTATCCGGCCGAACTTGAGGAAGGCTCCATCGTCGCCGAACTGTATGGTTCCACCCACGTCACCGAACGCCACCGCCACCGCTATGAGGTGAACGTGGCATACAAGGACCGCCTGCGCGAGGCTGGTCTGCGCATCTCCGGACAAAGCCCGGACGGCGAACTCACCGAGTTCGTGGAGCTGCCGCGTGAAGTGCATCCGTTCTACGTGTCCACCCAGGCCCATCCCGAGTTCAAGTCCCGTCCGACCAAGCCCCATCCGCTGTTCGCAGGCCTGGTCAAGGCGGCCATCGATCATCAGCAGGCCCGCTGAACGGGGGAACGGACGGATACTCTGAACGCCGAAGGTTCGGATTTCAGCTGATCCGTTGACCGCATGGCCATGAACTTCCACGGGGGAGTTCATGGCCATGTTGCATAATTGGTCAGAGTCAACAAGTGATGAACGGCTGAATCTCAGATAGCATCGGAAGGGTTGCGAGGTTGAACGACAATAATGCTTCGGGAATGAACGGCAAGGACAACGCGTTCCCGGAAACGGGTGATTCGACAATGATCGTGCCGAAAGTCGACATGGAATCCTTCGCTACGATCGAGGATTTCGAACAGGAGCCATCGATCGCGGCGAAGAAGAGGCACGGCCTGCTGTGGCTGTGGATCGTCCTCGCCCTTCTGGTGGTGCTCGGAGCCGCGGCCGGAGGCGGATACTGGTTCTTCCAATCCCATGCGCTGCCCGGAGTCAAACTGTGGGGGCATTCCATGATGGGACGCACCCAGCAGCAGATCGCCGACGAGATCTCGCAAAAGGCATCGGAAATCGAAGTGCCCGTCTCCTACAATGGAACGACGAAGAAAATCACGCTGCAGGATCTCGGCATCAGCGCCGACAGCGAGGCGATCGCCAAGGAAGTGTACAACGCCAAGAGGAACGACTCCTTCATCGACCGGTACGCTTTCTGGAACGTCAAGGACATCACGACCGAACCGTTCGACGTGAAGGCCGCCGACGCCCAGACGGTCGGCGACATGCTGGGAGTGCAGTCCGTCTCCGCCGTCGACGCCGGATTGAAGCTCAATGAGGACGGCACGGCCTTCGACGTCGTCGCAGGCCGGCAGGGAACCGGCATCAGCGTCGTCAAGGTCGCCCAGGAGGCCGAACGCGTGCTTGAATCGCTCGGCAAGGAAGACGCGAACACAGTCGCCGTCGAGGACGACCAGACCGACCCGGACGTCACCGACGAACAGGCTCAACAGGCGAAGACCGTCGCCGACGCGCTGATCGCCAAGCCCGTCGCCATCAACATCGGCGACCACAAAGTCGCCGAGTTCAACGCTTCGGCCATCGCCTCGGCCATAACCGTCAGCGAGCAGCGTGACGGCGAGAAGCTTGCCGACGGACAGTTCCGCAAGGATCTGCTGGTGATTGACGGAACCAAGCTGCAGGAATACTACGAGACGTCCATCAAGACGAACTTCCACACGGATCGGGTGGACGGCGACGTGATCGTCAACAGCGTGGGTGACGTGCTGCAGACCAACATCGAAGGCCATGACGGAATCACCGTGAACAATGGCGGAGACACGAACGTGGGCGCCGACGCGGCGAAGGCCATCGCGCAAGGTGGCGAATCGGTGACGATTCAGGGGACCTGCGACCAGCAGAACGAAAAGAAAACCACGAGAACGGTGGTGGTCAGCCTTTCCGGCCATACCGTTTCCGCGATCGAGAACGGGCAGGTCGTTCGCGTGATGCACATGTCCGCAGGCCAGGGCAACGACTATCAGACCGGTCAGTGCCAGCCGAGCGGCGATCTGTGCACCCCGACCTATTGCGATCCGAACACGTACGACAACTGCACGCCCGACGGTGATTTCAAGGTCTGGCTCAAATACCAGTCGCAGAACATGAGCGGCAACCTGACGCTGTCCGATGGCAGCTCGGAGAAGTGGGACGTCAAGGACGTCGGATTCGTGAACTACTTCTCCAAAACCGGCTGCGCCATCCACCGAATCGCAACGCAGAGCGCATTCAACGACTCCAGCATACAAGCCATGGCCAGCAACACGTCGCATGGATGCGTGGGCATCGGCTGGGATCAGGCGGAATGGTTCTACAACTGGTGCCTGATGGGGACCACGGTGCATGTGCAGGCCTGATTGGGGCGAAACGGCATGATGCGCACGAGACGGAAGGCCACATGCTGGCCTTCCGTTTTGGTATGCGGGACGTCCGGGCTGATTCATCGCCGAATTTCGAAAAATCCACTGGTAATTCGACGGTCATTCTGTTAGGTTGTCATAGGTACGAATGAGTGAATGGAGGCAGCGTAAGGTGTCAGAGAACCAAGCGCCCAATGCCGCGGCTGACGTGGAGATGAGCCAGTACGTGGCTGACCGCACGCGAGTGAACGAGGACAAGATCAGGCAGGACGACGAGATCATCCAGCAGTTCGGTGACTATACCTACGGTTGGCATGATACCGATTTCGCCGGGGAAGCCGCGAAAAAGGGCATCGATGAGAACGTCGTGCGCGCCATCTCCGCCGACAAGAACGAGCCGGAATGGATGTTGGAGAAGCGGTTGGAGGGATACCGCGATTTCATCAACCGTCCGATGCCGCAATGGGGCGTCGACCTGAAGGATTTCGACGCCGACGATTTCAAGTATTACGTGAAACCGATCGACAAGCAGGCCACCACCTGGGAGGAACTGCCTGACGAGATTCGCTCCACCTACGACAAGCTGGGCATCCCGGAAGCGGAGAAAAGCCGACTGGTGTCGGGCGTCGCCGCGCAGTACGAGTCCGAAGTCATCTACAACTCGATTCAGAAGGATCTCGAAGACCAGGGCGTGATCTTCGTCGATACCGACACCGCGGTGCAGAAGTATCCGGAAATCGTGCGGAAGTACTTCGGGAAATGCATCCCGAGCAACGACAACAAGTTCTCCGCTCTGAACACGGCCGCATGGTCGGGCGGATCGTTCGTATACGTGCCGAAAGGCGTGCACGTGGACATCCCGCTGCAGGCCTATTTCCGCATCAACACCCCGAACATGGGTCAGTTCGAACGTACGCTCATCATCGCGGACGAAGGCTCCTACGTGCATTATGTGGAAGGATGCACCGCTCCGATCTACTCCACGGATTCGCTGCATTCCGGTGTGGTCGAGATCTTCGTCGAACCGCACGCGCGGGTGCGTTACACCACCGTGCAGAACTGGTCCAACAACGTGTACAATCTGGTGACCCAGCGCGCTTACGTGCGCGAGGGCGGCACCATGGAATGGGTCGATGGCAACATCGGCTCCAAGGCGACCATGAAATATCCGGCATGCATCCTCGCCGAACCGTATGCCAAGGCAAGCACCATGTCTTTGGGCTTCGCGGGCAAGGGACAGTATCAGGACACCGGCGCGAAGATGATCCATCTCGCCCCGCACACCAGCTCCACCATCGTGGCCAAATCCATCTCCCGGGGCGGAGGCCGCTCCGCATACCGCGGACTCGTCAAAATCGTGGAAGGCGCCGAGGGATCGTCGAACTCCACCGTATGCGACGCTCTGCTGGTCGACGAGTTCAGCCGCTCCGACACGTATCCGCATGTGGACGTTCGCGAGGATGACGTGTCCATGGCCCACGAGGCCACCGTTTCGAAGGTGTCCGAAGACCAATTGTTCTATCTGATGAGCCGTGGCCTTTCGGAAGACGAGGCCATGGGCATGATCGTACGAGGGTTCGTGGAGCCGATCAGCCGTGAGCTGCCGATGGAATACGCGCTCGAACTGAATCGCTTGGTTGAATTGCAGATGGAAGGATCGGTGGGCTGATCACCATGGCACAGACTCAGGAAATCAACATTCCGGTTGCGGACCCCGACGATCCGTATGCGAATCCCGCGGCGATGCCGTCGTCGGCGGATCGCGCGCCACGTTCGTTCGATGTGGACGCGTTCGCCAGACCGGACCGCACGCAGGAGGACTGGCGCTACACCCCGGTGGAACGCATAGGGGAATTCTTCGACGTGTTTGAGCCATCCCTTAAAACCGAGATCAGCGTCTCGATGATCGACGGCTCCGATTTGGCGGAAGGCGCCACCTATACCGAATGCAGGCCCGCGGACCCCGGCACCGGCGTCGTGTCCAAGCCGAGCGACCGCGTGTCGGCCGTCGCCTGGAACTCCTCGAAGCGAGCCGGCGTGCTTAGCGTCGAAGGCGAGATCGAACGGCCGATATTGGTCAAGGTGCACGGCAACGGCATGGACCTTGACGCGTTCCATCTGGTGATCAGCGCCGCGGATCGCGCCCATGCGGATGTGGTCGTCGAGCATGACGGCGTCGCACGGATCGCCGAAGGCGTGGAGATCATCACGGGCAAGGATTCCCACATCTCCACCACCTTCATCCAGGAATGGGGCAAAGAATCCAAGCATGTCGGGAACCAGCGCATACACCTCGGTGAGGGCGCTTCCCTGCGCCATAGCGTCGTGACCCTTGGCGGAGACGTGGTCCGCATCCGCATGGACCAGGATTTCGGTGGGGACCGTGGCGACCTCAACATGCTGGGCATCTACTTCGTGGATCCGGGGGAACATATCGAGCACCGCACCATGATCGTCCACAACCATCCGGAATGCAAAAGCCGTGTGGTCTACAAGGGGGCGCTCGACGGCAGGGGAGCCCATTCCACATGGGTCGGCAACGCGTTGATCGCCCCGACCGCGCCGGGCACCGATTCCTATGAACTCAACCGCAACCTCGTGCTCACCCCGGGGGCGATCGCGGATTCCGAACCGAATCTTGAAATCGAAAACGGCAATATCGTCGGAGCGGGCCATGCGTCGTCCGTCGGCCGTTTCGACGACGAGGAGCTGTTCTACCTGCAGTCGCGCGGAATTTCGGAGACCGAGGCCCGCAAACTTGTGGTCCGCGGCTTCTTCGGCGAACTGGTCGAAGAGATCGGAATCCCGGTGATTTCCGAACACCTTATGAGCGTCATCGACAAGCGCCTGACCCGCGGCGAGAACGAAGCCGCCACACAAGCCGAGAACGAGTAACAAACCGGTAGGAGCAAACCATGTCAACACTTGAAATCAAAGATCTTTACGCGCACGTCGAAACCAAGGACGGCGTCAAGCCGATCCTCAAAGGCGTGAACCTGACGGTCAACTCGGGTGAGACCCATGCGATCATGGGCCCGAACGGTTCCGGAAAGTCCACGCTGGCCTACACGCTGGCGGGGCATCCGAAGTACATCGTCGATTCCGGACAGGTGCTGCTCGACGGCGAGGACGTGCTCAAAATGACCCCGGACGAGCGTGCCAAGGCAGGCCTGTTCCTTGCCATGCAGTATCCGGTCGAGGTGCCGGGCGTGTCCATGACCAACTTCCTGCGTACCGCCAAGACCGAAGTGGATGGCAAGGCTCCGGCCATCCGCACCTGGACCAAGGAACTGACCGAGGCGATGAAACGACTCAAGATGGATCCGAAATTCGCCACCCGTTCCGTGAACGAAGGCTTCTCCGGCGGTGAGAAGAAGCGCGCCGAAGTGCTCCAGCTCGAACTGCTCAAGCCGAAGTTCGCCATTCTCGACGAAACCGATTCGGGACTCGACGTCGACGCGTTGCGCATCGTTTCCGAAGGCGTGAACCGCGCCAAGGAAGCCAACCAGTTCGGCATCCTCATGGTCACGCACTACACGCGCATCCTCAAATACATCAAGCCGGACATCGTGCACGTGTTCGCGGGCGGCCACTTCGTCAAGACCGGAGGCCCGGAACTGGCCGACGAGCTTGAAGAATCCGGCTATGACGCATATCTGCCCGAAGGAGCCGATTCCGAAAGCGCGCTGGCATGATCGATTTTGAGAAACTCCGTTCCGAGTTCCCGATTCTCGACCAGCAGATACACGAGCATCCGCTCGTATATCTGGACTCCGCGGCGACATCCCAGAAGCCTCGGTGCGTGATCGACGCCGAAGCCGACTTCTACCGCACGATCAACGCCGGCGTTCACCGTGGCGCGCATGAGCTTGCCGCACGCAGCACCATGGCGTTCGAACAGGCGCGCGCGTCGGTGGCGAAGCTGGTAGGTGCGAACGCAGGGGAAGGCGAGGAGGAGCTTGTCGTGACCTCCGGAGCGACGGCCGGACTGAACCTGCTGGCCACCGCCTTCGGCAATGCGTCGCTCGGACGCGGGGGAGAGGCGGCCAAACGCTTCGCGTTGCGTCCGGGTGACGAAATAGTCGTGTCGAAGGCGGAACATCACTCCGTATTGCTGCCGTTCCAAGAGCTCGCGGCGCGGACAGGCGCCACACTTACATGGTTTGATCTGGACGAGGATGGACGCGTGCGTGCCGACCTCGCCGAAGAGGTGATCACCGAACGTGCGAAGATCGTGGCCGTGACCCATGTGGGAAACACGACCGGAGCCATCACCGACATCGCGCCGATCGTGCGCCGAGCGCACGAAGTCGGCGCCGTATTCGTGCTCGACGCATGCCAGTCGGTTCCTCATCTGAGCGTCGACTTCCACACCATGGACGTTGATTTCGCCGCGTTCAGCGCGCACAAGATGTATGGCCCGACCGGCATCGGATTCCTGTACGGCAAACGCGAACTGCTGGAGTCCCTTCCTCCCGCGAATTTCGGAGGGTCGATGGTCGAACTTGCCTGGATGGACCAGGAGGCGCAGTACATGGCCCCCCCGGCGCGTTTCGAGGCGGGAACCCAGCCTGTCGCGCAGATCGTCGCGGCGGGGGTCGCGGCGCAATGGCTGATGAACATCGGCATGAGCAACCTCGAATCGCATGAGAAGGCCATCACCGAGGAGCTGCTGAAGATGGGTGAGATCGAGGGCGTCCGCATCCTCGGCCCAAGGTCTTCGCTCGACCGTATCGGCACGGTCGCGTTCGACGTCGAGGGAGTGCATCCGCATGACGTCGGCCAGTTCCTTGACGCGCAGGGCATCGCCATCCGCGTGGGCCACCATTGCGCGCAGCCGGTGCACCGTCATTTCGGAGTGTACGCGTCCAACCGCGCGTCCAGCGGCGTATACAACAGTGTCGAGGACGTTCACGCGCTGCTTGAGGCGCTCGGCAAGGTTCGTTCGTTCTTTGGGGTTGAGTGACCGATATGAGTGATTTTGCAATGTCCGGAACGGATCTGGAACAGATGTACCAGGAGGTCATCCTCGAGGCTTCGAAGAATCCTCATGGCAAGGAGCGTTTCGCTCCCGATCTGACGCGGGAGGACGCGTCGGGGAACGCGCCGACCACTCTGAGGGTTTCCCACGAATACTGCACCCCCGGTGAATCGCATCAGTTCAATCCGACCTGCGGTGACGAAGCCACCGTGCATGTGGAGGTCTCCGACAGTGAGCCGCATGTCATCGAACGGCTGGTGTGGGACGGCCACGGTTGTTCCATCTCGCAGGCCAGCTTGTCCGTCATGGTCGATCTTGTCGAGGGAAAAAGCGTTGACGAGGCCATGGAGCTCGCCTCGACATTCCATAGACTCATGGAATCCAGGGGCAAGGGTCTTGATGACGAGCAGGCCGAGGAATCGTTGGAGGACGGCATCGTCTTCCAAGGGGTGTCCAAATATCCGATGCGCATCAAATGCGCGTTGCTCGGATGGGAGGGCATGAAGGATTCCGTCGCCAAGGCGTTGGCCGCGAAACGCTAGACGACCGCATATCGCACGATATGCGGTATAGGACACGCGCTAATCTACACAACAGAACATGCAAGCGTATATGGAGCGACAATGAGCGATAATCTGGTACCCGAACCGCAGGCTTCGGTGTTTGATTCCGTGGCCAAGGCGTTGGGCAATGACGAGAACGCGGCACGTCGCGTGATGCTCAATCCCAATCTGGCCAAAGGATTCAAGGACGGCAAACCAGTGGAAACCGAACATAAGGAAACCGAAGACGTTGGCTGCGGCTGTGGGAATCACGCATCCTGCGGCTGTGGGGACTCACAGGACGACGGCATCGCTTTGAAGGCGGTCGACGACATCGGCCGCGCCACTGCGGCCGATGTGAAGGAAGCGCTGCATCAGGTCATCGACCCTGAGCTGGGCATCGACGTCATCGACTTGGGATTGGTGTACGGCATCGAGATCGACGAATTGGGCCGGGCCATCATCACCATGACCCTGACCACGCCGGCATGCCCGTTGACGGATCTGATCGAAGACGAATGCGCCAGCACCCTGGCCGGCCTCGTTGAAGAGTTCCGCATCGATTGGACCTGGCAGCCGCGCTGGACCATGGAGAAGATCACTCCGGAAGGCCGTGAGCAGTTGGCCGCCCTTGGATTCAACTTCGACAATCTGCCGAAATACTGAGTCCCGAGACGACGTTTCGTCATGTGAATCAGATGAATCGGCAACAGGAAAAGCCGTGCTTCCGTTCGATCGGAAGCACGGCTTTGTTCTGTGTGCGGCAGAACGTCAGTCGTCGACGACGGTGCCCTTCGGCACGACGGTGATACCTTCTGGCGTGACGGTAAAGCCACGGGCCAGATCATGTTCGGTATCGATGCCGACGGTGGAATTCTCGGTCAGCACGACGTTCTTATCAAGGATCGCCTTATAGACGCGTGCCCGGCGGTTGATGGTCACGTTGTCGAACAGGATGGAGTCGACCACCTGCGACCACGAATGGATGCGCACGTTCGGGGAGAGCACGGAATGATGCACTTCGCCACCCGACACGATGACGCCCGGAGAGACGATCGAGTCGGTGGCATGTCCGAGGCGGTCGCGTCCGGCATGGACGAACTTCGCAGGCGGCAGATTGCCGGACAGCGTGTAGATCGGCCATTCGGTGTTGTACAGGTTGAATTCCGGCACATAGGAGATCAGATCCATGTGCGCATCGTAGAACTGCTTCAGAGTACCCACGTCGCGCCAGTAGGCATGATCGGTCGGAGTGGCGCCGGGGATCTCGTTGGAGTTGAAGTCGTAGACGCCGGCTTCGTTCCTCGCCGCGAAGTACGGCGCGATGTCGCCGCCCATGTCGTGCTTGGTGTCCTCGGCCTTCTCGTCGAGCGACAGCGCCTCGAACAGAGCGTCCGTGTTGGCCACGTAGTTGCCCATGGAGGCCAGAATGGAGTTCGGGTCATCCGGCAGGCCGGTGGTGGTCTGCGGCTTCTCCTGGAAGCTCTTGATCATGTTCGGGTGGTCCGGATCGACTTCGATCACGCCGAACTGGTTCGACTGGCTGATGGGCTGACGGATGCCGGCGACCGTGAACTCGGCTCCGGATTCGATGTGCTGCTGGACCATCTGCTGGAAATCCATGCGGTACACGTGATCGGCGCCGACGATCACGACGATATCGGGCTGGACATCCTCGATGATGTTGATGGTCTGGTAGATCGCGTCGGCGGAGCCCAGATACCAGTGCTTGCCAAGACGCTGCTGCGCGGGAACGGGGGAGACGTAATTGCCCAGAAGCGGTGAGAAGCGCCACACGGTGGAAATATGGCGGTCAAGCGAATGGGACTTGTACTGGGTGAGCACAACGGTCTGCATGTAACCGGAATTGACCAGGTTGCTCAACGGGAAATCAATAAGACGGAACACGCCTCCGAACGGGACGGCCGGCTTGGCCCTATCCCTGGTCAAAGGCATCAGTCGTGTACCTTCACCGCCAGCAAGCACGATGGAAAGAATTTTCGGATTCTTCGCCATGAGGACTCCTCTCCTAGAGCGTCGTTTCGACACCGCACACAATTAGGTTTGCTTCCTCGCAAACCGCCTACGCACTCAATAATTGCATATTTTGCGAAACACGCAAGGAGATTGCCCCGCGAGTCTTGAGTTTTTCAAGACTTTTCAGCGAACCGCGGTTGAATAGAACGCCACGGCGCTCGATGCGGCCACATTGAGGCTGTCGACGCCGTGGCTCATGGGGATTTTCACGGTAAGGTCGGCGCGCGAGATGGTGTGATGCGACAATCCGTCGCCCTCGGTGCCGAAAATCAGCGCGAGTCTGTCGATATGGTCGTTCCGGTCAGGGTCGTTGTTCAGCCGTCGCACCAGTTCGTCCAAGGAGATCGAGTCGTCCTGCAGGGCCATGGCCACTGTCGTGAATCCAAGATCATGGAGCTCGTCCATGCCTTTGAACGGCCAGTAGCTCTTGTCGTCGCCGATGCGCGTCCAGGGAATCTGGAAAACGGTTCCCATCGACACGCGTGCGGCGCGTCGGTACAGCGGATCGCCGCATGATGGGGTCACCAGAACCGCATCCACGTCCAACGCGGCGGCGGAGCGCATCAGCGCGCCGACGTTCGTGTGGTCGACGATGTTCTCCATGACCGCGATGCGTCGGGCTCCGCGGCATACCTCCTCGACGCTGGGCAACGGCCAGCGCCTCATCGCGGCCAGCGCGCCCCTGTGGAGTCTGTAGCCGGTCAGCGACTTCAGCTGCTCGGGGGACGCCACGTATACGGGAACGTCCGCGCCCCAATGCCCGTCGATGAATGAGAACGTTTCGCCCATGCCATCGATCCACGGTTCTTCCACAAGAAGGGAGATGGGCTCGCGTCCGGCGGCGAGGGCCCGGTCGATGACTTTGGGCGATTCCGCGATGAACAGCCCCTTGCTCGGCTCCAGCCTGTTGCGCAGCTGAATCTCCGTAAGATTCGTGTACGCGTGTACGCGTACGTCGTCGATGGAATCAAGATGGATGAAACGCATGATCTGTCTTTCGCTGTGAGCCATATGCATGGAAATACAAGAAAACCCCTTGTCTCCAAGGGGTTTTTCCAGTGTCCGGAGCGGGACTTGAACCCGCACGCCTGTATAAATAGGCACTAGCACCTCAAGCTAGCGCGTCTACCATTCCGCCACCCGGACAGGTGACGTTGCTCAGCGGCAACGAATGAAAACTATACCAGCTTGTCTCCGTGATGCAAGTCTCGGCGTGTCGCGCTTGATTCCGCCATTGATGTGCGGGGTGATGATAGGCTCGGAAGCTATGACTGATGCCCTTTTTCTGCTTGATACGGAACATGATGACGTACCCGTGAACAGTGACGAACTCAACGACGGATGGAAACTGACGTTGCCGTCTTCCGTACGTCGGCACGCGATCCAGGCCATGAGACTCAAGGAAGGCGACGAAATGCAGCTTTCCGATGGAAAGGGCTTGCGCATCCATGCGGTGTTGCGGGACGCGCAGCAGGGCATCGCCGAAGTGCTGCGATTCGGCAGGGAGCCCCAGCCGACCGTACGGCTTGCGCTGGTGCAGGCGCTGGCGAAGAACGGCCACGACGAGCAGGCGATCGACGTGGCCACGCAGATTGGCGTGGATGAGGTGATCCCGTGGCAGTCCGACCGTTCCATTGCCAAATGGAAGTCCGGACGCACCGACCGCAAGTGGACCCAGGTGCTGCAGGCCGCCACCGAGCAATCGCGCAGATCATGGACCCCGCGATTGGGCGAGTGCGTGACCAGCAAGCAGGTGGTGGCGATCTGCCGACGCGCCTGCGTGCACGGCGACATGGTGATAGTGCTGCATCAGGACGCCACAAAAACGTGGGATCAGCTGGAAGCCGACATCGCCGTCCTTTCGGACAGATGCCTCAAAGACGGGCGCGCGCGGACCATATACGTGGTGGTCGGACCCGAAGGCGGCATCAGCGACTCGGAGGTGGGATCCTTCACCGACGCGGGCGCGCAGGTCTGCGTGCTGGGAACGAACATTCTGCGCGCGTCCACGGCCGGACCGGTGGCGTTGTCGCTGCTTTCCCGCGCGTTGGGCCGCTACGCCTGACGACATGGCGGTTCAATGCGGGCAATTATCCCGGTTGGGCAATAGCATGGTAGGGAACGTTTCCCAGCATAGAAGGAGCATCATGAGCGACAAGGATTGCCTGTTCTGCAAGATCATCGCCGGCGAGATTCCGAGTGAGAAGGTGTATGAGGACGACACCACCTATGCGTTCAAGGACATCAATCCGAAAGCCAAGGTGCATGCGCTGGTCGTGCCGCGCGACCATTACGGCAACGTGTCCGAACTCGCGGCGGCCGATCCCGCGCAGCTCGCCCACATGGCCCAGGTCGCGCAGAAGATCGCCGACGACGAATTCAACGGAGCCTTCCGCCTGATCTTCAACACCGGACTCGACGCGGGACAGACCGTGTTCCACGTGCACGCGCACGTGCTCACCGGAGAGAAGCTCGACGAGTAGCCGGACACTCGCCTCCAACGCGTATTCCGACATATTCGAATCTCGATCATCATCAGAAGAGGTTTTGTGGCCACCACGACACGTACCATCGCCATCCCGCAGCAGCTTGACCCGGTAGCCGTTCTCGGACCCGTGGACGAAGTGCTCAGAGAAGTGGAACGGGCGTTCCCCGACCTGACCATCATCGTCAGAGGCAACCGCATCGCGATCATGTCCCGTTCCAGCAAGTCCGAATCGCAGGCGGCGCAGGCCGAGCATACGATCGCCGACATCATCCAGGCCGCGTACACCGCGCCGATGGACGCTGATACGGTGCGACGCATGCTGGAACAGAACGTGCTGAAAAACAACGTAAGGGCCACCAGACCAGGGCACGGACGGGTCGTGGAGGAACTGCGATTCGCCGATAGGCAACAATCCTCCGCGGCCACTCGGGAAGCGAAGGCGGACCGACGCAAGCCGCATGTGCCCGGAGTCATCACGTTCGCCCTCGGCAAACCGGTACGCGCGAAAACCGCAGGACAGACCGCATACGTCAACGCCATCGAGTCGCACACGATCACCTTCGCGATCGGCCCGGCCGGAACCGGAAAAACGTATCTCGCCGTGGCGAAGGCCGTGCGCGCGTTCCAAGACCATCAGATACGACGCATCATCCTGACCAGACCCGCCGTCGAGGCGGGGGAGAACCTCGGATTCCTGCCCGGAACGCTGAACGAGAAAGTGGATCCGTACCTACGGCCACTCTACGACGCGCTTTCCGACATGCTGGGTGCGGAACAGCTCAAACGATACATGGACGACGGCGACATCGAAGTGGCGCCCCTCGCATACATGCGAGGACGCACCCTCAACGACGCGTTCGTAATACTCGACGAGGCGCAGAACACCACGGAACAGCAGATGAAAATGTTCCTGACACGCCTTGGATTCAATACCAAAATGATCATCACCGGCGACGTGACCCAGGTTGATCTGACCGTACCGAAATCGGGACTGGCCACCATCGAACGCATTCTCGGCGGCATCGACGGCATAGCCTTCGCCCACCTGAACCCGCAGGACGTGGTCCGCCACGAGCTGGTGGGCAAAATCGTGGCCGCCTACGACAGGCACGCGGCCATCGCAGGAGACCACAGCAGGCAGGCACACGGGAAAACCTCCGCCGCACGCGACGAACGAGGCGCTGAACAGCCGGTCGCCGACGAACATCATGAAAGGAACGCCGATGAGCGTTGAAGTGACCAATGAGACCGCCTGGCAGATCGACGCCAAGATATTCTCCGACCTTGGCGTATGGGTCATGGACCAGATGCGTGTAAGCACGCAATCCGACCTGACCATCATGTTCGTGGATCCCGATCCGATCGCACAACTGCATATGCGTTGGATGAACCTCGAAGGACCGACCGATGTGATGAGCTTCCCCATGGACGAACTACGCCCCGGAGACGGACGCACCGTCATGGAAGGTGTGCTCGGAGACATCGTGATCTGCCCGTGGGTGGCAGCCCAGCAGGCGCTTGCGGCCGGACACAGCACCATGGAGGAAATGATGCTGCTGACCATTCACGGAACGCTGCATCTACTCGGATACGACCATGTGACGCCCGAACAGGAACGACAGATGTTCGGACTGCAGCGCCAGCTGCTGCTCACCTTCTTCGCATTGCGCCAGGGCACGCAGTCACAGGCCGTGCTGCCGGCAGGAACGACGGACGCGCTTGCCGAATGGGAACGTGAGCACGGCTCCGGACGTCAGATTACCAAATAAGCATTGAAAACGGGGAACGTATGACAATGGCAACGACTATTGCGATGATTGTGGTGCTGGGCGTCGTGGCGTTGCTGCTCGTCTGGCTTTCGCTGTCGATGGCGGCCACGGAAGGCGCGGTCGGCCGCGTGACGAGGGCGAGCCTGAACAATCTCATTCTCGAGATTCAGATGGATTCGGAAATCTCGCCGTTCATACGTGAGAAGAAGATCAAGCGCATCCATAACGTGCAGAAACTGGTGGCCGACCGTTACGCGACGGCCGGCTCCTGCGCGTTCTTCCGCATCACATGCAATGTGCTCGACGGCGTGCTGGTGGCGACGATCGCGGCATTGCTCGAAGCTCCGCTGTGGATGGAACTGCTCGTCGGATTCGTTTTCGCGCTGGTCGTGGCGGTGGTCTCCCTGCTGGTGCGGCCAAGAAGCGCAGGCGCGACCAAACCGGTCGACATCATGCTGCGCCATGTCAACGCGGTCGCCATGGCGGTGGCGATGACCCCGTTCGCGAAGATCGGAAGCCAGAAGGATTCCAAACGCCACGGCGGCGACCTGTCGGATGATGAGGAGTTGGAGAAGATTCAGCTTGAGCAGGGACGCGCCGTCATCGACCGTCTTGTCGAAACGAACGACTTTGATCCGGAGGTCTCCGAGATGCTGCGCAGCGTGCTCACGCTGTCGGACACGCTGACGAGGGAGATCATGGTGCCGCGCACCGACATGATCTGCATCGAACGCGACGAGACGTTGGAAAACATGCTGAAGCTATGCTCCCGTTCCGGATTCTCCCGCGTTCCCGTCATCGGGGGCGACGTGGACGATCTGGTGGGTGTGGCCTATCTGAAAGACGCTGTCCGCTCCACGGCGTTCAACCCGGCCGCCCTGACGCGCGAGGTCGAATCGGTGGTGCGCGATCCGATGCTCGTTCCGGAATCCAAACCGGTCGACGACCTGTTCCACCAGATGCAACGCACACGCCAGCATGTGGCGATCGTCGTGGACGAATACGGCGGCATCGCCGGCATGGTGACCATCGAGGACGCTCTGGAGCAGATCGTCGGAGAGCTTGAGGACGAACACGACCGCACCCAACACGCCGAGCCCGAGCAGATCGGCGAAAAGAAGTGGAGTCTGCCCGCCCGCACGCCGATTGCCGACCTGGAGGAGATCTTCGAAATCGACATCGACGAAGACGACGTGGACACCATCTACGGATTGCTCACCAAACTGCTCGGCAGGGTTCCGATCGTCGGCTCCAGCGCGGTGACCCGAGGATTGCGCATGACCGCGGTCGATTCCGCAGGGCGTAGAAAGAAAGTCTCCACCATCGTGGTGGAGCCGGCCCACGTCGAGGGCGTGGACGAAACTGAAACACAGCAAGAAGACCATAACGATGGCGCCGAACAGACGCCTGACCATGACAAGGACTCCAAAGACAAGCATGACTGATGCAGACATGAACCAGACGACATCCGATCACTCCGATTCCGTGGCGCCCGTTGCGTATCGTTCTGGATTCGTTGCCGTGGTGGGCCGTCCGAATGTGGGCAAATCCACGTTGATCAACGCGTTGATCGGCACGCAGGTGGCCATCGCATCCTCTCGTCCGGAAACCACCCGTAAAGCCATCCGCGGCATTCTCACCACCGAGAACGCGCAGATCGTGCTGGTGGACACTCCCGGCATCCACCGACCGCGTACGTTGCTGGGCCAACGTCTGAACGATGTCGTGGACGAATCGCTGTCCGATGTGGACGCGATCGCGTTCCTGCTCCCGGGAGATCAGGAGATCGGCCCTGGGGACAAGCGCATCCTGAGCCGCCTGCGTTCGGAATTCGCGGTCAAACGTGACGATGGCACGTTCAAGTGGAAGGTGCCGCTCATCGCGGTCGTCACGAAGATCGACGAGCTGAGCCGCAGCGGCCTGATCGACAAGCTCATCGAAATCAACGAATTCGCCGACTTCACCGACATCGTTCCCGTCAGCGCGCTGAAGCACGACAATCTGGCGGAAGTTCGCAACGTCCTGATCGAGAACATGCCCGAAGGCCCACAGATGTACCCTGCCGAGCAGATCACCGAGGAACGTCCGGAAGAAACCATCGCGGAACTCGTACGAGGCGCCTTCCTGGAGGAATTGGACGATGAGCTGCCCCATTCGCTGGCGGTCGTGGTCGATTCCATCGAATATCCGGAAGACAACGAAAGCGGCCAGTCCTATGACGGCAAGGCGCATGTGATCGTCTCCATCTACGTGGAACGAGATTCGCAGAAGCCCATCATCATCGGCAGGGGGGCAGAGCATCTCGTCCGCGTCAAGAAGAAGTTGCGCACCGCGGTGAACCGCATCGTCGGGCAGAAGGCGAAGCTCGACCTGCATGTCAAGGTTGCCAAGGGATGGCAGTCCGATCCCAAGCAGCTGGAGAAGCTGGGATTCTGATCTTCCTGATTCCGCGACAATGGCCGTTCCCCGTGCGATCATCACACGGGGAACGGCCATTTCAATAGGTCTTGAACGCCGTCTTCGGGCGAGGCCTACTTCTTCTTGGTATACATCTGCGTGTTCAGCAGAGTGGAGTAACGCTGGATGACCTTCGGACGAATCACCTTCATGGATGCGGTCATCAGACCGTTCTCCTGAGTGAACTCCTCCGGGAGGACGATGAACTTGCGTACGGATTCGGCACGGGAGACGCCCTCATTCGCCTGATCCACCCACTTCTGCACCTCGGCACGTACCGCGGCGTTGCCGGCGGCCTCGTCCAAAGGCATGTCACGGTTCAGTCCCTTGGCCTCCAGCCATGGGCGCAACGCATCCTCGTCAAGCGTCACCAAGGCTGAAATGAACGGACGCTTGTCTCCGAGGACCAGGGCCTGAGAGACGAACTCGCAACGTTTG
The DNA here is from genome assembly GCA_963590945.1 of Dysosmobacter segnis. GTDB lineage: Bacteria > Actinomycetota > Actinomycetes > Actinomycetales > Bifidobacteriaceae > Bifidobacterium. Next base: position 43,696 of record CAVAQZ010000004.1, on the reverse strand, counting down.
ATGACTTCCTCGATGGGACCGGGGGAAACGTTCTTGCCGCCTGCCGTGATGATGAGATCTTTCTTCCTGCCGATGATGTACAGGAAACCGTCGTCGTCGATTCGTCCCAGATCGCCGGTCTTGTACCAGCCGTCCTCGGTGAACGAATCCTCGGAAGCCTCTTCGTTCTTGTGGTACTTCGGAAACACCGCGGTGCCCTTGACCTGAATCTCGCCATCCTGCGCGATGCGCAGCTCGAATCCGGGGAATGCGACGCCCACGGAACCCTGATGGTACGGCACCCCAAGCGGGTTGAACGCGCAAGGCGCGGTGGTCTCGGTCAGACCGTATCCCTCGTACACCGGAACGTTCGCGCCGCGGAAGAACGCCATGAGCTCCGGATCGAGCGGCGCTCCGCCGGCCACGATCCACTTGGCGCGTCCTCCCAGCACCTCGCGCAGCGAGGAGTAGACGACCGGATCGAACGCCGCGCGGCGAGCCTTAGTGAGCGCGCTTGCCTTGCCCTTGGCGCTGATCTCCTTCATATAGTTCTGCGCGGCCACCACGGCCGCCGCGAACGCAACGCCCTTGGCGCCATGGCCGGCCTTCTGGGAGGCTGCGTTGTAGACCTTCTCGAGAACACGGGGAACCACGATCATGATGGTCGGCTTGGCCACCTGCAGATCGGCGATGAGGGTCTTGATGCCTTGCGCGATATAGATGCGCATCTCGCTGGCCACGCAAATGTAGTTGATGGCCCGGGCGAAGGAGTGGGCCTGCGGTAGGAACAACAACACGGTGTGGGACTTCTCATGCAGCAGCTGCGGCATGTATTCGGGCAGATTCAACGCGGTGGTGCAGTAGTGCTCATGCGTCATCTCCACGCCCTTCGGCGCCGCGGTGGAGCCGGACGTATACACGATGGAGCACAGATCGGTCTTCCTGACCGACGCGATGCGTGCGTCGAGGTCCTCGTCGCTTACGCCGGAGCCGTATGCCTGAATCTCGTCCAGACCGCCGTTTTCGAAGCAGATGATATGCTCCAGCGTCGGGCAGTCCGATTCGGCGCCGTCCGCCTTGGCCTGCATGTCCTTGGTCTCGACGACAAGCAGACGTGAATCGGAATTGTTGACGATGTTGCGAATCTGTTCGGCGGAATCGGTGTCGTAGATCGTGGCCAGCACGCCGCCGCATGCCAGCACCGCGGCGTCGAACACGTTCCACTCATAGGACGTGCGGCACATGAAGGCCACGCCGTCGCCCTTCTCCAGGCCGTAGTGCAGCAGACCCTTCGCCGTCCTGCGGATATCGGAGAGCACCTCGTCTCCGGTTTTCGTGACCCACTCGCCATTCTGCTTGAACGTGTAGAGCGGCTCGTCTCCCATGCGTTCGGCCCGGTCGGCGTAGATGTCGTAGATGGTGGTGCTCTCGTCCAGCGGAGGACGGCCCTGCGTTCCGGTGGTCAGCAGGCCGGTCTGCGGGTCGAGGAAGGTGGTCGAGGGGAACTGCGGTCCCCACTCCTCGGTGTGGGGGAGTTCGATATGTTCGTTGGGGGAAAGGAAGGCGTCCGGATCGTTGTAGTCCGGGGTGTTGCCGGAATCGTCGCTGACGGGATGGACGAAGTCACCTCCCAACCGCAGCGCCTTCTGCGCAAGATTGGCGGCTTGATTGTTCAAAGAGGTGAAGATGGACACGTGACTCTCCCACAGGTATGAAAACAAGGTATCTGAGTAGGAATGATAGACCACCGAGCGCGACACGTCACCTTACGGTAGCGTAGGGAAGGGGCGCCCGTCCGACTCAATAGATGAACGTTTCCCTTACCAAAGGTGTGACCTACGTTACACTGGTTCGCTGTATCTGTTCATTAGTTTTCTTTGAAGAGGAAGAAAGGGCACCTATGGCTGAAACAGCTGAAGCCACCGTGGTCTTCGGAGTTCTCAACGAGACGTCCGAACACGAGTCCCGCGTTGCTCTGACACCGGACATCGTAACGAGATTGCGTAAATCGGGCGTTAGCTGCCTGATTGAATCCGGCGCGGGCGTGGCGTCGCACTATGTAGATGAGGCGTACGCCAAGGCCGGGGCGCAGGTCGTTTCCGCGGACGATGTGATCGCGCGCGCCGATGCGCTCGGTTTCGTCGATCGTCCAAGCGGCGAACTGCTTGCCAAGGTCAGGCAGGGAACCTGGATTATCGGTATGCTCGGTTCGTTCACGGACGCCGACTACGTGGCCGCGCTCGAAAAGGCGGGACTGGTCGGCGTGGCGATGGAGAAGCTGCCCCGACAGCTGAGCTCCGCCCAATCCATGGATGAGATGACGTCCCAGAATTCCGTGATGGGCTACAAGGCGGCCATCACGGCCGCCGATGCCTACGGCTCCTTCCTGCCGATGATGACCACCGCCGCCGGCACGATCCGACCGGCGAAGGTGCTCATCCTCGGTGCCGGCATCGCCGGTCTCCAGGCGATCGGCACGGCGAAGCGCCTGGGCGCCGTCGTCACCGCGTACGACGTTCGTCCGGCGTCCAAGGGGGAGGTCGAATCCCTTGGCGCCAAGTTCCTGGATCTCGGACTCGACTTCTCCAAGGGCCAGGGCGAAGGCGGCTACGCGCGTGCGCTGAGCGCCGAGGAACAGGCTCAGCAGCAGGCCGCGGTCGACAAGAAGGCCGCGGAATTCGATATCGTCATCACCACCGCCAAGGTTCCTGGGCGCAAGCCTCCGGTCCTGCTGACCAGCGCAGGCGTGGCGGGCCTGCACCGTGGCGCGGTGATCGTGGACTGCGCGGCCAGCGATCTTGGCGGCAACGTCGAAGGCTCCGCCATCGGCACCCATGTGACCGAAAACGGCGTGACCATCATCGGCGCCCCGTATCTGGCCAGCGGCGTCTCCACGACCGCGTCCAACCTCCTCAGCCGCAACGTGGCCGATGTGCTCGCGCATTTCGTGCGCGACGGCAAGCTCGCCATCGACCTGAACGAGGAGCTCGATAACGCCATGGTCGTGGCAGGCCGCGGCGAAGAAGCCAAAAAGGAAGAGAAGTAAGCAATGGATATCGTCGTTGCCATCACATTGTTCGTCCTCGCGCTGCTCATCGGCGTCGAGGTCATCGGCAAGGTGCCAGCCACCCTGCATACCCCGCTGATGTCGGGCGCGAACTCCATCCACGGCATCGTCATCGCCGGCGTGGTCATCGTCGCGGCGCATGCCACCAGCCCCCTCGCATGGGTGTTCATTTTCCTGGCCGCCGTTTTGGGCACAATGAACGTCGTCGGCGGCTATGTGGTGACCGACCGCATGCTGGAAATGTTCAAGTCCGACAAGGGCAAGAAGAAGGAAGAGGAGGCCAAGTAAATGGGTACCCTGGCCGAAATGCTGAGCACTCCGCTCGGCGTCGTCGAATGGTTCGTCTATCTGCTGGCCGCGGTCATGTTCGTCATCGGCCTGCACCTGATGAACTCTCCGAAGACCGCACGCAAGGGCAACACGGTCTCCGCCATCGGCATGGTGATGGCCGTGGCGATGGCCTTCATCGTGCTGTTCGCGGGCGAGATCTCCAACGGCTTCCAGCATGCCGTGGCCGTCGTGCTGCTGATCGTCGGCATCGCCATCGGCGCCGTTGCGGGCGTGGTCTCCGCCAAGAAGGTGCAGATGACCGACATGCCGCAGCTGGTCTCCGTGTTCAACACCGTGGGTGGCGGCGCGGCCGCGCTCGTGGCGTTGAACGATATCCTGACCTCCGACGGCACGCCGTCCCTGGTGGTGCTGATCACGGCGGGATTGGGCATCGTCATCGGCTCCGTCACCTTCTCCGGCTCCCTCATCGCCGCGGGCAAGCTGCAGGGCATCAAGTTCATCAGGAATCTTTCCCTGCCAGGCAAGAACATCTGGAACGTCGCGTTCATCGTGCTGACCGTCGCATCGTTCGTCATGCTGTGCGTGCAGCCGGAGCAGCGTCTTCTGTGGTCGATCCTCTCCACCGTGTTCGCGCTCGGCTATGGTCTCGTCTTCGTCATTCCGATCGGCGGCGCGGACATGCCGGTCGTCATCTCCGTGCTCAACGCATGCACCGGTACCGCGGTGGCCATGTCCGGCCTGGCGATCAACAACATCGCGCTGATCGTGGCAGGCGCGCTCGTCGGCGCGGCCGGCGTGACCCTGTCCATCGCCATGTCCAAGGCCATGAACCGACCGCTGCTGTCCGTGCTCGCGGGAGGCTTCGGCGGATCCAATTCCGCCGCGGGCGCGGGCGAAGGCCCGGAAGGCACGATGAAGGAAACCTCCGCCGACGATCTGGCGGTGCAGCTGGTCTACGCCGAAAAGGTCATCTTCGTTCCCGGATTCGGTCTCGCCCAGGCGCAGGCCCAGCGCGAGCTCGCCGACCTCGGCGAACTGCTCAAGGGCCATGGCGTCGAGGTCTCCTATGCCATCCACCCGGTGGCGGGCCGTATGCCGGGCCACATGAACGTGCTGCTCGCGGAAGCCAACGTGCCGTACGAGGAGCTCGTGGACCTCGATGACATCAACCCGCAGTTCCCCCAGGCCAACGTGGCTCTTGTGGTCGGCGCGAACGACGTGACCAACCCGGCCGCGCGCAAGCCGGGCACTCCGGTTTCCGGCATGCCGATCCTCGACGTCGACAAGTCGCAGAACGTGGTGGTCATGAAGCGCGGCCGTGGTACCGGCTATGCGGGAATCCAGAACGAACTGTACTTCGAAGACAACACGCAGATGCTCTTCGGGGACGCGAAGTCCAGTCTGCAGGGCGTCATCGCGGCGGTCAAGGAACTGATCGACTGACGTCGGCATCATGGCGCGGCCCTGCTTGGGGCGGCGCCGGGCAACGTGGAAAAGCCCTTCCTTCGGGAAGGGCTTTTTGTTTTGTCCGCTTTCCTATGGAGGCGGAATCATTGGGGGACGGAGAGTTGTGCACAATGGACTCTCCTTCGGTGGATAGCCATCGTTTATCCACTTATCCACGGATTTAAGAGGGTCGGTGGCGGGACGCGCGTCGGCTATGCGACAGTGGAGGTGCCTACAACGAAGGAGTTGCAATGGGAAACAACAGAATCGTCCCCTTCAACATGGATGAGCGGGGTCTGCTGAAGGTGTTGGATCGGCTGATCGATCGCCTTGACGGATGCGGCTCGTCCGGATGCTGCGAGTATGCGGACGGGATCCATCCGGAATGCGTCGAGTGCGACCTGCTGTTCGGCATGAGCGGGGATACGTACGCGTTGATCCACGAGGCCTTTGGAAACTCTCCTTGGACGCCGGACCTGATTGCGGCCGCCGTCATGGGCGACGCCGAGATGAAGCTGCGGAACATGCGCTTCCTCATGGGCTGCCGCAACGTGATCCGCAAATACGGGATGGTCGTCTGGCTCTATGAGATGGTCAACGACGCCTCCGCCGCCATGATGACGGGCATGCCGAGCGACAGGATGCCGATCCTTCTCGGATTGTTCGATACCAGGGAGGTTTTCCGCAAGGGCGACGGCAAGGGGAGGAGGCGCACGGGCGGGAAGAGGAAAAGGCGTGAATGCCTTGAAGGGTATCTTCGGGGCGTGTATCGGTTCGCGGCGAGCTGCCTGCTTCAATGGGGGGCGGATGAGCCTCGGGCCGCCGACGCCGCGCTGATGCTGTTGGCCTATGGGGGATTGGGCCAGTGCATGCTGCGTGAGGACGCCAACGTGACGGATTTTGGCTGTGATCCCGACCGTGGATACCGAAATGTATGCGATCAGCTGCGCGACCTCAAGGTTTCGTCGGATTTCGATTATGCGTGCAACGCGGATTTCAAGGACGGACGATTCACGGAATATCCCGAATGCCTGGATGCCAGATACCTGTACGACGCCCGCAGATTGGTGGGGGCCTATCGTGCGCTGTGGGACCGGGAGACCCGGCCTGCCGCGCTGATGCTGGATGAGATCGAGCGGTCGGGCGCGCGCGAGGTTGGGGATATCTGGGAGGACCCCGTGTATCTGTACGACCTGGCGATTTCCGTGCTTGGGCCGAATGGCGCGTGCCTGCTGGATGACGGCTTCCGTCTGCGTGATGCCGAGCTGTTCGAAAAAGGTGTCCGCGAAGTCGAGAAGATGGTCGGAAACGTTGAAAGGATGGGTCTGCTGATGACCTTGGCGGGTTACATCTTCTTCTGTGAGCCGGAAAACGGAATAGATACGCTGACGATGTCTCGCACGGAGAAAAGACGCATGCTGGACCATGCCGAGCGGCTCGGGGAGGCTGCCGCCCTGATCGCGTTGTACCGCCTTCCCCGTGATGCGCGGTCGCTACGTTCCATCCGGGCTCTGCTGAACCGTGACAGGGGCGCGTACGTGGACGAAATGGGGGCGCTTATGGGCCTTGCCGATCGTTCGGACGGAGGTATGGAGGAATCCGTGCCGATGCCGAGCTGAGCGGTTTTGCGGATGTTTCCGCGGTTGATTGCGCCACATTGGTTTTAGCGCTACAATTTCGATGTCGGCATTATCACGCATCATCACAAAGGAGCGGCATCGTGACGAAGAACGTCAATTTCACCACCGACGGCAAAACGTTGAACTGGACCAGCGATGGGGAATATCTCCGCATCGAACCCTGGGGAAGAAACAGCGTGCGCGTCAGAGCCCGACTCATGCAGGACGTGTCCGATGCGGACTGGGCGTTGCTGGAACCGGAGGTTTTGGACGACGAGCGCGTGGAAATCGACATCGACGGACCGACCGCCACCTTGACGAACGGATTGGTGAAGGTCCTGGCCGAGCAATACGAACAGTCCGCGGAAGCAAGCATCTGCAGACTGACCTTCATGAACGCCCGGACGGGAACGATCCTGCTGCGCGAATGCACCGACGGAGGAGCCCTGCGTCTGAGGGCACGCTCCCACAATCCACGTATGGACGGCGCGGAATCACCGGTGGTCATGTTCGAAGCGAACGCCGACGAGCACATTTACGGAATGGGCGAATACCAGCAGCCCGTCATGGATCTTAAAGGATCCACGCTGGAACTCGCCCACCGCAACTCCCAGGTATCCATCCCGTTCATGCTCTCCAGCAGAGGATACGGATTCCTCTGGCACAACCCGGCGGTCGGATCCGTGACGTTCGGCAACAACCGGACGGAATGGAAGGCGGGAGTCTGCGACCAGATCGACTATTGGATCACCGTCGGCACCAACGCGCAGATCGAACGCCAATACGCCGACGCCACCGGCCACGCGCCGAACATGCCCGAATGGGGATTGGGATTCTGGCAGTGCAAGCTGCGCTACTGGAATCAGGAAGAGCTGCTGAACGTGGCCCGCACCTTCAAAAGCAAGCACATACCCATCGACCTCATCGTCATCGACTTCTTCCACTGGCCGCTCATGGGGGATTTCCGATTCGACGAGGAATTCTGGCCGGATCCGAAGGCGATGACGCGGGAACTGCACGACATGGGCATCAAACTCATGGTGTCCATCTGGCCGCAGATCGACCTGCAATCCGAAAACTACGATGAGATGCGCCACCATAACTACCTGGCCAAAACACGCCAAGGCAAGGACGTGGGCATGTGGTGGCCGCGGGACAACCAGTTCTTCGACGCCACCAACCCGGCCGCACGCGACTTCGTATGGAACCTATGCCGTAAAAACTACGCCGACCTCGGCGTGGACGCGTTCTGGCTCGACGAAGCCGAACCGGAATGGGGAGGAGACTACGACTACGCGCACTACCTGTACCATATCGGACCGGTCGGCAAAGTAGGCAACGTGTATCCGCAGCTATACAACAAAACCTTCTACGACGGACAGCTCTCCATCGGGCGAGAAGGAGACATCGTGAACCTCACACGTGCCGGATGGGCGGGCTCGCAACGCTACGGTTCGCTCATCTGGTCGGGCGACGTGCACTCCACCTTCGAAGACCTCAAAGCACAGATCACCTGCGCGATCCACATGGGAGTGGCGGGAATCCCGTGGTTCACCACCGACATGGGCGGATTCAACCCGGGCGGCTTGGACGACGAATCCTTCAAGGAACTCTATGCCCGCTGGTGCGAATTCTCCTGCTTCTCACCGGTCATGCGCAACCACGGCAACCGCGCGCCATACACCAGAATCGAAGGGAAACCGGCATTCGACCGCATCGGCAACCCGATAGACCACATCACCACGGGCTCGGACAACGAACCCTGGAGCTACGGTGAAACCATCGAGAACCTGATGGTCAAATACATCACCATCCGCGAAACCATGAGGCCATACACCCGGAAACTGTTCGCATCGGCCCACGAGGACGGCCAGCCAATCGTACGAGGACTGTTCTTCGACTTCCCGCAAGACGAACAGGCCGCGAACATAGCCGACGAATACCTGTTCGGCCCGGACCTGCTGATAGCACCGGTCACCGACCTCGCGGCACGCTCCCGCACGGTCTACCTGCCGGGCGGCGAAGAAACGCGATGGACCGACCTCCATACCGGACAAACCTTCAACGGAGGCAGGACGGTCACCGTCGAAGCACCGCTGGACGCCATACCCGTATTCGCCCGCAACGGCGCAGATCACGGACTGAACGGTATGATCTGACCATGACTACTTTAGATGATGTGGCACGCCTCGCCGGAGTCTCCCGCATGACGGCATCCAACGCGATACGCGGCAAAACGATCGTCAAACCCGAAACCGCAAAACGCGTATTGACGGCCGCCGCACAACTCGGATACAGACCCAACCTCGCGGCAAGACAACTCAGCTCAGGCAAAAGCCACATCATCGGAGTGACGGTCAGCGACTTCGACCTGATCTACCCAGCGGCGGTGGCGGCAAACGCGTCGGACATAGCGCAGCGCCACGGATACCAAACCATCTCGCAACAAACGAGATTCTCCAGCGACTTCGAACAGCGCATGCTGTCCAGCGCCGCGATGCAGGTATGCGACGGCACCATCATCTGTTGGCCCAGCGGCGCCGGAGAAGCCATCCTGGAATTCGGGAACAACCACCCACTGGTCGCAGTCGACGGATTCGCGCTCAAAGGCAAAGTGGACTGCGTCTTCACCCCATGCCTCGAAGGATCCGCAGCCGCCATCAAACATCTTCACGCCCACGGGCGCTCGCGGATGCTTCTGCTGGGCATGTGGCCCAACGGCCTCGAACAGGTCGAAGCCGAACCGAATTCCGCGGCGCTCCGTCTGCGCGGTGCGGTCGATGCCATGGAAGAACTTTCGATTCCATACGATCTGCGAAACGACGCGATTCCATGCAAATGGACCCGTCAAGCCGGCTATGAGGCCATGCTGCGAGTATTGGGGGAACGTTCGGATTTCGACGCGGTGTTCTGCGCCACCGACCCGATAGCGTTCGGCGCCATGAGGGCATTGTCCGAACACGGATTCAACATCCCCGACGATGTGGCAGTCATCGGATTCGACGGTCTGGAAGACGGCGCCTATGCCAGTCCAGGATTGACCAGCGTTGCCGTCAGTCCGCGTGATATGGCCGCGGCGAGCCTCGACATGCTGTTCGACCGCATCGATTCGGATACGAAAACGAACGACGATGCCCGATCCGTGACCGTGAACTTCCGAATCGTGGAACGGGGCAGCGCGGAATAGTCCGGGCATGAAGTAGCTTAGTCGTGGGAAACACCGATAACCGTGGCAATGAATGATGCCGATAGTCGAGCGGAGAGCATGGAAAAGAACCTGACGGACGGCAACGTATTCAAAATCATCATCAAGTTCGCCATGCCGTACTTTATCTCGTACTTCCTGCAGACCCTGTACGGCATGGCCGATCTGCTCATAGCAGGCCAGTTCATCGGCGTGGACGGCATCACCGCGGTGGCCAACGGCAGCCAGGTGCTGTATATGCTTACCGTGGTGATCGTCGGCCTCGCCATGGGGGCCACCGTGAGCATCGGACGTTGCATCGGCGCGAACAGACTCGATGACGCGGCCGAAGCCATAGGCAACACCATCACATTGTTCGCGGGCGTGGCCCTTGCGCTCACCGTGGCAATGCTGGCCAACGTCAACGGCATCGTATCACTCATCGGCACACCGTCCGAAGCGGTGACGGGCACCACGCAATATCTGACGATCTGCTTCATCGGCATCCCCTTCATCGTGGCCTACAACATCATCAGCTCCATCTTCCGAGGGCTTGGGGATTCGAAAAGCCCGATGTATTTCATCGCCGTGGCCTGCGCAGGCAACATCGCCCTCGATTATCTGTTCATGGGATACATGGACATGGGCCCATCCGGAGCCGCACTCGGCACCACGCTCGCGCAGTCGTTCAGCGTGTTGGTGGCGCTCGCGACCATACGACGAAAGCGGACGGGCATACACCTGAGCGTGGCGAACCTGCGCCCGCAACGCGCCGTGCTCGGCGGAATCCTCAAAATCGGCGTACCGACCGCCGTGCAGGACGGATGCATCCAGGTGGCGTTCATCATCATCACGGTCATCGCCAACTATCGTGGGCTCAACGATGCCGCGGCGGTCGGTGTGGTCGAAAAAGTGATCAGCGCGCTGTTCCTTGTGCCCTCGTCCATGCTCGCCACGGTTGCGGCCGTTTCCGCGCAGAACATCGGCGCGGGCAAACACGACCGCGCCGCGAAGACGCTCCGGTATGCCACCTGCATCACCGTGGCGTACGGCATGGCGATCTCCATCATCGTGGAACTCACCGCGGCGCCCATAGTCGGGCTGTTCACCACCGATGCCATGGTGATACTGTTCGGCACCCAATATTTGAGCAGCTACATCGTGGATTCGATCTTCGCCGGGGTGCATTTCTGCTTCTCCGGTTTCTTCGCGGCCTACGGTCGCTCCTACATCGGATTCCTCCACAACATAATCGCCATCACGCTGGTGCGCGTTCCCGGATCGTACATGGCGTCGAAGATGTTCCCCGACACCCTGTTCCCCATGGGCATCGCGGCGCCGGCAGGATCGTTCCTGTCCGTGCTCATATGCGTCGGCTTCTATATATGGATGAAGCGCAAAGGCGTGTTCGCGGCGAAGTGAGGTCAAGGAAACCGGTCGGCGCCGACGGCTTCTAACGGCGCTTCGGCGCAAGGGTGCCGGCCAGGGCGCGCTCTCCCGGACGGGCCAGGGGGCCTGCCAGTTCATGCGCCAGATAGGGTTCCTCGATGTAGGAGATGTCTTCGGACGTGAGCTCCAGACCGAGCGCCGCGATGGCATCGTCCACGCGCTCCGGCTTCGAACAGCCGACGATCGGTGCGGTCACGCCCTTGGCCCAATGCCACGCCAATGCGACGCTGGCCATCGGAACGCCAAGACGTTCAGCCACCTTATGGACGCGCCCGACGATCGGCATGTCCTGTTCCATATCACGGTCGTATTTGCTGCGCATGGTGTTGTCCGTGACGCTTCTTGTCGAGTCCGAATTCCAGGTCGGTCTTGTCAGATGGCCGGAAGCCATGGGGGAGTAGGGCGTCAGAGCGACATCGTACTGACGGCAGACCGGAATCATCTCACGCTCATCCTCGCGATAGAGCAGATTGTAGTGGCATTGCATGCTGGTGAATTTCGTCCAGCCATTCGCATCCGCCACGGCCTGCGTATTGCATGGCTGTCATGTTGCTCCTTCGCTTATGACCGAAACGGTATGATTCGAAGCTATCATGTTCGACCGGAGGAAACCAATGCCTTGCATATCATCGGTTTCCATGCAAAAAAACTATGGAAGAACATGTCGGACACTCATTGGACATTCTTTTTGCAAAGGCGTTGAATACGGGGTATGAACAATCCAAGTGCATTTCCGATGGGCGATCCGAATGACGGTTTCGCGCAGTATTTCGTTGGACAAAGTTATCTGGCGCCGGTGCTTGATGCCCCGGAAATCGCCATCCACAACGTGACCTTCGAGCCTGGGTGCCGCAATAATTGGCATATCCATCATGGTGGCGCGCAGGTGCTCATCGCTGTAGGCGGACGTGGCTATTACCAGATCGACGGGCAGGAGCCGAAGGAGCTCAAGGCGGGCCAGGCCGTGTGCATTCCGGCCGATACCAAGCACTGGCACGGCGCCGCTCCGGGTGAGGCGTTCTCGCACCTCGCATTCATGGTGCCCGCCGGCGACCCCTCCGCCATGAGCAACGAATGGCTCGAACCGGTCGACGCCGTGGCATACGAGCGTCTCGACTGACCGTTTTGCCACATGTTCGACCGTAATCCCTGACAGCGTGGAGGCCGTTCGGGAAGGCATGTTTCGCACACCTGCGTATCGGCGCCGACGGTGCATGACGGGTCCTACATCATGTCCATCAGCATGAAGGCGAGCAGCAGCTGCAGCCTGCTGTCAAGCTTGGACAGGTCCATGCACAGGATTTCCGCGGCCTTTGCGATTTTGTAGTTTACCGTGTTGCGATGCACGAACAGCTCATCTGCGGTCTCCTTCACGCTGCCGTTATGGTTGAGATAGCACCGGAGCACATTCAGCAGGTCGGAGTCGGATTCCCTGTCATATTCGACCAAGGGTCCCAGGACCTGTTCGTAGTATTCATGCGAGATCTCCGGATCCTCGATGCCGAGCAGCACGCGATACGCGCCGAGGTCGTCGAAGAAATTGATGTGGTCCTCCAACTTCCTGCGCGACTGCAATTTCAGAATGGATGCCGCCTGACGGTGGCTCTTGCTGACGCAGCGGATGCTTTTGGTGAGTTTTCCCACGCCGATGGAGGCGGTCTCCTGCATGCGCAGCGCATGCTCGACGATGGTGAGTATGCCGCGTCCCCATACGCGCAGCTGCCGTGGTTCGTCGCAGTGCATCACGATGATGATCTGTTTCCATGCGCTGAACACGGCGCTGAAACGCACGTTCCTGTGCAGGTATTTTTGAATCTGCGCCGCAATAAGCTCCAGCCTTTCGTACGGATCCGCCGCATAATGCTCCACTTGCACGATGGCGACGGCGTAACGCCATTCGATCTCGAAGTGGAACTCCGAAAGCGTCGCCGTATACAGTTCCTGCTGGTCGGGGAATGAGATGGCGTTCTGGAACGCCGTGCTCACCATGCGTTCCTTGGTCTCCTCCTCGATGATGCGTCGGCAAAGCGGCCGGGCGACTCGTTCGAACGGCACGTCCTTGGGAATGGTGAACAACGCGAAGCCATGCTCTTCGCAGAAGGTCGCCACCTCGGCGGGCGGCTCCATGAAGAAATGGCCGATGTCAAGCGCGATGCCGGCCGCATGGTGCTCATACAAGGACTTGACGTGGTTGAGCAACGCGCCATCTTCCTGCAAGGCGATGCCGGTGACGAGTATCAGCTCGTCACCGGCAAGATAATCGACCATCAGTGTGGGCTCCAGCACATGAACCCAGGTGACGTGATGTCCAAGCCCATCGCTTCCGGCGACCAGCTGAAGAGGGACGTCCGGGCATCCCTCAATCAACTCATGTAATTCCAGTGTCATATGTAATCCCAACGAAACATAACGTTAACTGCGTATTTCGAGATGTTTTGGACATCCTTGGCGCAGTATCGTGACTGAAGGACATCATAGCGGCCCGATATTACGGTTTTTCGCGAATCGTTCGTTCAAGCCTTCGCGTCGCCTGCAATGTTACGACAAATCGATTGTGCTGGAGCCTAATCGAATTTGGGCTTGCATGGCTGGAGAAACCGTTTCGGAAAGCAACATAATGAGTCCCAGTTCCGACTGGAGACGACGGCCGGACACTTCGTTTCAGGATATTCCGTCGTGAGAAACAAAGGAGACGCGCATTATGAAGCTGCAGGACACCGGACTGACGTTCGAGGACATCAAGAACAAGGTCGACACCTACATGGTCGAAACCTACGAGCGTTTCGACTTCCTTGCTGACCACGCCAAGGGCGTTTACATGTATGACGAGAACGACACCCCGTATCTCGACTTCTACGCAGGCATCGCAGTGAACTCCGTAGGCAACTGCAACGAGAAGGTGGTCAAGGCCGTGCAGGACCAGGCAGCCACCCTGATGCAGACCTTCAACTATCCGTACACCATCCCGCAGGCGCTGCTCGCCGAGAAGATCTGCACCTCCATCGGCATGGACAAGATCTTCTTCCAGAACTCCGGCACCGAATCCAACGAGGCCATGATCAAAATGGCACGCAAGTACGGCGTCGAGAAGTACGGCCCGAACAAGTATCATATCGTCACCGCCCGCGAATCCTTCCACGGCCGCACCTTCGGCGCCATGTCTGCAACCGGTCAGCCGGACAACGCCTGCCAGATCGGCTTCGGACCGATGACCGAAGGCTTCTCCTACGCGCCGTTCAACGATCTCGAGGCGTTCAAGGCCGCATGCAACGAAAACACCATCGCCATCATGGTCGAGCCTGTCCAGGGCGAGGGAGGCGTGCACCCCGCGACCCAGGAATTCCTGCAGGGACTGCGTGAATTCTGCGATGAAAAGGGGCTTCTGCTGCTGCTCGACGAAGTGCAGTCCGGCTGGGGACGCACCGGAGCGCTCATGTCATACATGAACTACGGCATCAAGCCCGACATCGTCTCCATGGCGAAGGCCATGGGCGGCGGCATGCCGATCGGCGCGATCTGCGCCACGCAAGAGGTGGCCAAGGCTTTCACCATGGGCTCCCATGGCACCACTTTCGGCGGTCACCCGGTCTGCTGCGCGGCCTCGCTTGCGGCGGTCACCGAAATCATTGACCGTGATTTGGCTGGCAACGCCAAGAAGGTCGGCGCCTACTTCATCGACAAGCTCTCCAAGCTGCCGCACGTCAAGGAGGCCCGTGGCCAGGGTCTGTTCGTCGGGGTCGAATTCGACGGCACCATCAACGCCGTGGACGTCAAGCACGGCTGCCTCGATCGCAAACTGCTCATCACGGCCATCGGCAAGGACGTCATCCGTATGGTCCCGCCGCTGATCATCACCGAGGAGGATGCCGACAAGGCCGTGTCCATCATCGCGCAGACCGTCGAAGCGCTGTCCGCGTGATCCGACCGAACCTACGGGAATCGCAAGCACAACCAAGAAAGAGGGGAGCGGCATGAAACACATGGTCATAACCATCGGTTGCGAGTACGGCGCCGGTGGCCCTGAAATCGGAAAGATGCTCGCCAAAGCGCTCGGCATCGAATACTACGACCGCGATCTCGTCGACAAGATCATCAACGATCTCGACGTCGACAAGGAGCTCGTCGAAAAGGCCGACAAGGGAGCGAACGTTCCCTACACGTTCGAAACGACGCTCGGTCCGCGCTACGCGAACCTGACGAACAAGGTCATTTCCCTGCAATATCAGGCCATGCACGAGATGGCCGAACGCTCTTCCTGCGTCATCATCGGCCGCAGCGCCAACTATCTGCTGCAGGACAGGGACGACCTGGTCAACATCTTCATCTACGCGCCGGAAGAGGAGCGAATCCGCGCGATCATGGAGAAACAATCCGTGAACGAGAAGCAGGCAAGGGAAATCGTCGCTTACAACGACGAGAAGAACCGCAGCAGGCACCAGTACATCACCGGCATGGACCGCGGTGACCGCAGGCAGCGCGACATCCTGATCGACAGCAGCATGCTCGGCTGGGAGAAGACCTGCCAGTATCTGCTGCTGCTTATCGAAATGATGAACGAATAACGGACGAAAGGGCCGTGGCTCGGGGGAGCTCGGTCCTTTCCCATTCTTGAAACACCATCGCAGAGCTTACGTGAGGAAGGAACTTTCGATGGAAACTCCAGCTAAGAAAACATCAGAATTTAAGAAATCATTCAGTTCTCTCGACATCCTGATGATCGCCTTCGGCGCGATGATCGGTTGGGGATGGGTGGTCTCCACAGGCGACTGGATCGGAACCGCGGGCGTGATCGGCGCCATGCTCGGCTTCATCCTCGGCGGTGTGATGATCTTCTTCATCGGCATGACCTACGCCGAACTGACGCCGGCAATGCCCGAGTGCGGCGGCGAACACGTGTTCAGTATGAGGGCCATGGGTCCGATCGGATCATTCGTCTGCACCTGGGCCATCATCCTCGGCTACGTGAGCGTCGTCTGCTTCGAGGCATGCGCGTTGCCGACCATCATCACCTACATCTGGCCAAGCTTCCTGCAAGGCTACCTGTATTCCGTGGCGGGATTCGACATCTACGCCACCTGGCTGGGCACGGCCGTGCTGTTCGCGGTCTTCATCACCGTGATCAACATCATGGGAGCGCAGATCGCCGCCAAACTGCAGAACATCCTGACCATGTGCATCGGCGCCGCGGGCATCCTGCTGATCGCCGCATCCGTCGTCACCGGCGACGTCTCCAACCTCGAGAACCAGCTGTTCGAAGGCTCCGGCATGGCCGGTATGATGTCGACCATTGTCAAGGTGGCGGCCATCAGCCCGTTCTTCTTCATCGGCTTCGACGTGATTCCACAGGCCGCGGAAGAGATCAACGTGCCGCTTAAGAAGATCGGCAAGATCCTCATCCTCTCCATCATCCTGGGCACCAGCTTCTACGCGCTGGTCATCTTCTCCGTCGGCTATGTGATGACCGGAGACCAGATCGCGGCATCCAGCAGCGGAACCGGCCTGGTGACCGCGGACGCCATGGCGGCGGCATTCCACAGCACCATCATGGCGAAGGTATTGATCCTCGCGGGCATGTGCGGCATCCTCACCAGCTGGAACTCGTTCATGATCGGCGGCAGCCGCGCCATGTACTCCATGGCCGAGTCCTACATGATCCCGCGTTTCTTCACCAAGCTCCATCCCAAGACCAACTCGCCGTACGTCGCGATCATCGTCGTCGGCGTGCTGAGCGTGCTCGCTCCGTTCGCCGGACGCAAGATGCTCGTGTGGGTCGTGGACGCAGGCAACTTCGGATGCATCCTCGCGTATTGCATGGTCGCGCTGTCCTTCCTCATCCTGCATGTGAAGGAACCGAACATGGTTCGCCCGTACCAGGTGAAGCACTGGAAGCTGGTCGGCGTAATCGCAGTGCTGATGTCCGGTATCATGATCATGCTGTACATCCTGCCCGGCACCGGCGTGACCCTGGCCCCGCAGGAATGGCTCATGGTCGCCGGATGGTCCGCGCTCGGCGTCGTGTTCTTCATCTTCAGCAAGCTGGTCTACAAAGACAAGTTCGGCTACTACGCCCAGCTCTACGTCAGCGAATTGCATGACGGAGCCGAAGAAGAGAAGGAAACCACCGAATCCGCCGCGGTCGTCAACCCCGCGGCCGCCGAAGCCAGCGTCCCGGACGAATGGTCCAACGGCTTCAACTACTTCCTGCCGGTGAACCTCGTGTTCGGCAAGGGCAAGGTGCAGGAGGTCGGCAAGCTCGCATCCATGCACGGCTCCACTGCGATGATCGTCACGGGTGGCAACTCCGTGAAGGCCAACGGCACCTACGACAAGGTCCGCGCGCTGCTCGAAGAAGCCGGCATGACCACCGTGCTCTTCGACAAGGTCACGCCGAATCCGTTGACCACCACCGTTGACGAAGGCGGCAGAATCGCCAGGCAACAGCATGTCGATGTGGTGATCGGCCTCGGCGGCGGCAGCGCCATGGACTCTGCCAAGGGCATCGCGTTCATGGCTGAAAACGAAGGCGGCGTCAGCGAATACATCTACGGCGAACGCACCTCCGGCAAGGCATTGCCGCTCATCCTCGTGCCAACCACCTTCGGTACCGGATCCGAAGCCAACGGCTTCTCCGTCATGACCAATCCGGCCAACGGCGACAAGAAGTCGCTGCGCAGCCCCGCGCTCGTGGCAACCGCGTCCATCGTCGACCCCGACCTGATGCGCACCATGCCGAGCGGCGTGATCGCAGCCAACGGCTGCGACATGCTGTGCCACTGCATCGAGGCCTACACCGCCAACAACGCCCAACCGTTCACCGACGCCCTGGCCTTGTACGCGATCCCGCTCATCGCCAACAACATCGTGAGCCTGTACCGTGGCGAGGGAACCGACGAACAGTGGGCCAAGGTCTGCCTCGCGGGCACCATCGGAGGCATGATCATCAACACGGCGGGAGTCGGCCTGGGCCACGCCATGGAACACCCGGTCAGCGGATTGAAGAACATCACCCACGGCAAGGGCCTGGCCGCCATCGAACCGGCCACCATCGAAGCGACCTACCAATACAACCGCTTCAAGTACGGCCGCATCGCCAGGGTGCTGGGAGGCTTCACCGCGGAGGATTGCGCTCCGCGAATGAAGACCCTGCTGCGAGACCTCGACCTCGACGTGACCCTGAGCGATCTGGGCATCGAGAAGAAGGACATCCCATGGCTCGCCCAGAACACCCACAAGGTCTCTCCCGGAAACCTCGTGAACACGCCGGGATCCAAGCTCGTCACCTCCGAGGAATCCCTGGAGAAGCTGTACGAGACCATGCTCTAGGCGCCGAACGCTAAGAGCGCCGACTCAACAATAGGGGTGTGCCGTTCCGAAAACGTCAACGGAACGGCACACCCCTATTCGTCATGAGAGTCGCAGCGCGCGCAAAAATCGCGCGCGAAAAGATGGGCTTTCGCCCCGCCGAGCTACAATTCGAACACGCGCTTGATGAACCCCTCCACCTTACGCCAGTAAACATCGGGAGCCACCCCAGCGCTTTCCATATGGTCGGCACCGGGAACCAGCAGCTTCTCGCGGTCCATACTCGCACAGGCATTGTAATTGGTCTCAAGGAACCGCGGATTGACCATATGATCATCGCCCCCATGAATGAACAGCATCGGAATGACCGCATGCTTCAACGACTTCACGCATGACGCCTCCGTGAAATCATATCCGGCCCGCCACTTGCAGATGAGCCCAGCGGCGTCCACACAGGCGGCTGCGAGCGGACGGGGAAGATGGAACATGGTGCGGGCGCTGTCAATGAACGCCGAACGAACCGACGTATAACCGCTGTCCTCAATGGCCGCAACCACATTACGAGGCAACCGCGGATCGCCGACGGTCATCATCACGGTCGTCGCGCCCATCGACCCGCCGTACAACAAAATACGGGCCTGATCGTCACTGGAAACAACCAGGTCAATCCAATCCAGCAAATCATTGCGTTCCAGCCAACCCATACCGACGTAACGGCCTTCACTCAAATCCGCGGTCCTTTGCGACGGAGCGAGCACGGTGAACCCCAGGCGAGCATACCGATGCGCCCACATCGCGGTCTCATCCGCATGCCCCGTATAACCATGCATGCAAATCGCATACAGATGGGGCTTGGGGTCAACGCAATCCGGATCAAACAGCCAGCCATGCAGCTTCAGCCCATCCCTATTCGTCATCGTCACAGGCTGCTTGGTCTGCTCGAACCAAGCGGAAGCCTCCGCGGCCGGTCCATTGCCCATCTTCTCATAACGGTCCGGCGCGATTATATCCTGATGGAAGATGGAATGCTTCCACTTGGTATCAAGAGCGAAATGGAACAGAACACCGGCGCTCGCTGCCACGATTCCGGCGAATACCGCCACGGAGGTACCTGTGGCGATGCGTATGCTGCGAACGATGTCGGCACGGTTTTGCTTCATTGCTGCCTCGATTCCCGCCTATCGGCGTTGTTTGCTTCTGCCTCCGATTGTACGTGGTGCGGGCATGTGGAGGACATCGGTTTCGTGTTGCGCCGGCGGTCACGGTGTCGGTCAGTTGAAGGCGTCGATGACATCGGCGATGTCAATGGTGTCTGTATACTGGTTGACTGTTGTCTTGGCGAGGGAGGTTCCGCCTCCGTAATCGACTCGGCGCGTGAATGCACTCCTTGTGCGTCCTCACGGCTCGTTGATGCGCCGAAACAGAAGAACGAATATCAAGGAGATATTGATTATGGCTACCACCATTACCCTCGAAGGCGAAGTCCGTAACGAATTCGGTAAGGGCGCGGCACGCCGCATGCGCGTCGCCAAGCTCATCCCGGCCACCGTGTACGCGGGCGGCGAGGCTCCGGTCTTCGTGCAGCTGCCGATGAAGGAGACCACCCTGGCTCTGCGCCACACCAACGCCCTGTTCACCATCAAGTTCGGCGATCAGACCAAGATGGCCGTCGTCAAGGACGTTCAGCGCAACCCGGTCAAGCGCATCGTCGAGCATGTTGACTTCTATGAGGTCAAGGCCGGCGAGAAGATCGACGTCGAGGTGCCGGTGTTCGTCGAGGGCGCTCCGAAGGGTGCCGCTGTCGCGTTCGTCGACATTCAGGAGCTCAAGGTTCGCGCCGACGTGGCCAACCTGCCGGAGAAGATCGTCGTCAACGTCGACGGTCTGACCGATGGCGCCAAGGTCTTCGCCAAGGATGTCGTCCTGCCGGAAGGCGTCGAACTCGACGTCGAGGATCCGGAAGAGTCCGTCGTCTCCGTCGTGGTGCCGGAAGACGCCGCTGCCGAAGCTCCGGCCGCCGAGTGAACTCGGTTCTCTGACTGACGAATCTCAAGTCTGAAAAACGCAGGGGTCCACGTGTGGTGCACGCGTGGACCTTTGCGTTTTTCGCTGGAAATCATGTTATCTCATATCGCGAACGCAAGTAATCGAAAAGCAATCGCCGTGTGAGAGAGTACATACCAGAAACCGGTGCCACAAGCGCCGAAAACACAATAACCGCATGCCGCTCAATGTGGCTGATGCAACAGAAGAAGTTAGAAATGACTGAACAGAATCATCATGATCCGGCGGAGCTGGACAAGCTCACCGACAAGTTCACCGTGCTCCCGAACGAAAACCCGGCATCCGACGCCAAGCGTGCCGAACTCATCGACAAGCCGGCTTTTGGGCAGCTGTTCTCCGACAACATGGCCCACATGACCTGGACCAAGGGAGAAGGCTGGGGGGACCGCCGCATCGAGCCGTACGCACCGCTGAAAATGGATCCGGGCGCATCCGTGCTGCACTACGCCCAGGAATGCTTCGAAGGCCTGAAGGCATACCGCCATGCCGATGGCTCCACCTGGCTGTTCCGTCCGGATGCGAACGCCGAACGTTTCCAGAATTCCGCCAAGCGTCTGTACCTGCCGGAGTTGCCGATCGATGACTTCATCGGCTCCGTGGCGGCTCTCGTCAAGCGCGATGTGAACTGGGTTCCTACCCGCCGCGAATACACCCTGTACATGCGTCCGTTCATGTTCGCTTCCGAACCGTTCCTTGGAGTGCGTGCTCCGCATGAAGTGGATTATTGCGTGATTGCGTCCCCGTCCGGCCCGTACTTCCCGGGCGGTGTGAAGCCGGTCAGCATCTGGGTTGAAGACAAGTGGTTCCGTACCGGTCCTGGCGGCACCGGCTTCGCCAAGTGCGGCGGCAACTACGCGGCATCGCTGCTCGGTGAGTACACCGGCATTGACCACGGCTGTGAGCAGGTCTGCTTCGTTGACGCCGCGACCAAGACCTACCTTGAGGAGCTCGGCGGCATGAACATGATGGTCGTGCACAAGGACGGCCACGTGGAGACCCCGTCCCTGACCGGCAACATCCTGCCGGGCGTGACCCGCCGCTCCCTGATTCAACTCATCCAGGACAATGGACATGACGTGGTCGAGACCATGATCGCACTGGACCAGCTGCTCGAGGACATCAAGTCCGGCGAGGTCACCGAAGTGTTCGCCTGCGGCACCGCAGCGATCATCACCCCGATCGGTCGTTTCAAGTCCGAGAAGTTCGATGTGACCGTGGCCGACGGCGGGTGCGGCGAGTTCACCGTGAACCTGCGCAACCAGCTGCTGGGCATCCAGCTCGGCGAGATCGAGGATCCGCACAACTGGATGTGGAAGGTCTGCTGATTCGCGGCTGATCAGTGCCATGTGAAAAAGCGCCGGAGAAACGGGATGTTCCGTTTCTCCGGCGCTTTTCGTCATGCCGAAACGATTCATGGTCGGTTCTTCCCATGACGTCGAATGATGTTCCACGCCGGCAAGGAAGATGGTAGGCTCTCTTTGGTCGTTGGATTGGAGGGACTATGGAAGTGGCGCTGGAAAGCAATGATTTCCTCATGGGCGTCGAATATTTGGCCACCTTTTGCTGCGGTATGGTGGGAGGCCTTGCGGCTGTGCGCAAGGGGTATGACATCTTCGCGATTCTCGTCACCACATGGCTGACCGCATTGGGAGGCGGCATCATCCGCGATGTGCTTCTTGGCGTGGTGCCGCCGGTCGGAGTTTCCGACAAAGGCTTGGTGGTCACCGCATTGCTGGCATCCGTCACCGTTGCGGTCATCCATCCGGAAATCAACAGGCTGAAGTGGTCGATGCTCGCTCTGGACGCCCTGGCTTTGGGACTGTATGCGGTGAATGGCACGTCAAAGGCGATGATGTACCACATGTCCGGAACCACGGCGGTGTTCCTTGGCATGTTCACGGCTCTCGGGGGAGGCCTGATTCGGGATATGCTCATCAACGAGGTGCCGATGGTGATCCGGGACAAACATTGGTATGCGGTGCCGTCCATCGTCGGATGCGTGCTGACCGTGCTGGTGTGCAAGGGTGTCGATGCGGGAGTCGTGGGATTCGCGTCCGAAGTGACGCTTGACGTGCTGATCGTCGCTCTCATGGTCGCCATGAGACTGCTGTCCGTCATGTTCGACATTCAGCTTCCCGGCGCCCTCGTGAGGCACAACACATACCTGCCGGGGGAGTCTCGTTATCTGAAGCGCCCGGTCATCCATCCCGATTCCGAGGACGACGAGCCGGATGGCCGACGTGGTTAGACGCCGACATGTCCGGGAACGGGATTACCCCAAGGGAGGTTCCTGAAACGAAAGAAGCTCCGCAAGACGATTCTTGCGGAGCTTCAACGAGCTGTGAGCTTTGTGAAACTCAGAGAGCGTTGATGGCCACAGCGAGACCGGACTTGCGGTTCGCAGCCTGGTTCTTGTGGATCACGCCGGCGCCAGCAGCCTTGTCGAGCTTCTGAGCTGCGACCTTGTAGGCGGCTTCGGCAGCGGACTTATCGCCAGCGGCGATGGCTTCGCGGGTAGCGCGGACGGCGGTCTTCAGACCGGACTTCACGGCCACGTTACGCTTGTGGGCCTTCTCGTTGGTGAGAACGCGCTTCTTCTGCGACTTGATGTTTGCCACTATTACTCCAAACGACGTTTTCTATAAGGACATACAAACGAAGATGATAACATGGCACGCGGATAAATCGCCAACGGGCCTGTGAGTGTCGCGGCACACACTGCCGATGATAACAGCTAGAATCGTTTGCGTTGAATATTTCAGGAGGAGGATGGCGTGGGCCAGCAGCACAACCAGCCCGGTTTCACCGATCAGTCGTTGATCCGCAATTTCTGCATCATCGCGCATATCGACCATGGAAAGTCAACGGTGGCGGACCGTATCCTGCAGCTCAGCGGCATCGTGCCGGAACGTGAGATGCGCGACCGATTCCTCGACCGTATGGACATCGAGCAGGAACGCGGCATCACCATCAAATCGCAGGCCGTGCGTGTGCCTTGGACGTTCGACGGCGTCGAATACACGCTCGGCATGATCGACACCCCGGGACATGTCGACTTCACCTACGAGGTCTCCCGTGCCCTTGCGGCATGCGAGGGGGCGGTGCTGCTCGTCGACGCCACACAGGGCATCGAAGCGCAGACGTTATCGAACCTGTACATGGCCATCGATCATGATCTGGCCATCATCCCCGTGCTGAACAAGATTGATCTTCCCAGCGCCGAGCCCGACAAGCATGCGGAGGAGATCGCCGGCCTGATCGGCTGCGATCCTTCCGAGGTGCTGCGTGTGTCCGGCAAGACCGGAGAAGGCGTCGCCGAGCTGCTCGACCGCATCGTGACCGACATTCCCGCGCCTAAAGGCGATGCCGACGCGCCCGCACGCGCGCTGATCTTCGACTCCGTCTACGACTCGTACCGTGGAATCGTCACCTACATCCGTATGGTCGATGGCGAGTTGCGTTCCCGTGAGAAGCTGCACATGATGGGCATCGGCATGACGCATGATCCGATCGAGATCGGCGTGATCAGCCCGGATATGATGCCCACCAAGGCCCTTGGCGCGGGCGAGGTCGGATACGTGATCACCGGCGCGAAGGACGTAAGCCAGTCCAAGGTGGGTGACACGATCACATCCGCCGCGAAGCCGGCCACGGAGCCGCTCAGCGGATACAGGGACCCGCAGCCGATGGTCTACGCGGGCCTGTTTCCGATCGACAACGCGCAATATCCGGAATTGAGGGAAGCGCTTGACAAGCTCAAGCTCAATGACGCCGCGCTCATTTACGAGCCCGAGACCTCCGTGGCGCTGGGATTCGGATTCCGGTGCGGCTTCCTCGGACTGTTGCACATGGAAATCGTGACCGAGCGTCTGAGCCGTGAATTCAATCTCGACCTGATCTCCACGGCTCCGAACGTTCCCTACGAGGTCACCGCGGAAGACAACAGCGTGCACCGTGTGACCAATCCGAGCGAATTCCCGGAAGGCAAGATCAAGAAGATCGTGGAACCCATGGTGGCGGCCGACATCATCACGCCGAAGGAATTCATCGGCGCGGTCATGGATCTGTGCCAGGACCACCGTGGCCAGATGGGAACCATGGAGTACATCTCCGCCGACCGCGTGGAGATGCATTACCGCATCCCTCTGGCTGAAATCGTTTTCGACTTCTTCGACCAGTTGAAGAGCCGTACCAAGGGCTACGCTTCCCTTGACTACCATGAGGATGGCGAGCAGTCCGCCGATCTGGTGAAGGTGGACATCCTCATCCAAGGCGAGAAAGTCGACGCGTTCAGCGCCATCGTGCACAAGGACAAATCGTATTCCTACGGCGTGATGATGACGAAGAAGCTGCGGGAACTCATCCCGCGCCAGCAGTTCGAGATTCCGATTCAGGCGGCCATCGGTTCCAGGATCATCGCGCGAGAGAACATTCGCGCACTGCGCAAGGACGTGCTCGCCAAGTGCTACGGCGGCGACATCTCCCGCAAACGCAAGCTGCTCGAAAAGCAGAAGGCCGGCAAGAAGCGCATGAAGATGCTCGGCCATGTCGAAGTGCCGCAGGAGGCGTTCATCGCGGCGCTATCCACCGGAGAAGCCGGCAACGACCGCGACACGAAAGACAAGATTCGCGCAGCGCAGAAGACCGAGGGCTGATGTTCGAAGTCTACGTGCATGTGCCGTTCTGCATGAGGCGTTGCGGATACTGCGATTTCAACACGTATACCGCGGCGGATCTGGGCGAGGGTGCGTCCCGTTCGAATTACGCCAACATGGTGGTCCGCGAGATGCGTCTTGTTCGCGATTGGCAGGAGCGCCATGGAATCGTGCCGGAACCGGCAAGCACGGTCTTCTTCGGAGGAGGCACGCCGACCGTCCTCAGGGCGGCGGATCTGGTGGCCATGCTGGACGCCGTGCGCAAGACGTGGGGAATCGCCCGGGACGCCGAGATCACAACCGAGGCGAATCCCGACACGGTTGACGCCGGCTACGTGAAGGAACTCGCGGACGGAGGTTTCAACCGCGTTTCCTTCGGCATGCAGTCATCCGTGCCGCATGTGCTCAGAACACTGGACCGCACTCACACGCCGGCGAATGTCGCGGCGGGAATCAGGGCGGCCGATGAAGCCGGCATGAGATCGAGCGTGGATCTGATATACGGCGCGCCGGGGGAAAGCTTCGACGATTGGCGTGATTCGGTGCATACCGCGATTGATCTCGGCGTCTACCACATTTCCGCGTACGCGCTGACCATCGCCCCGACCACCAAGATGGGCAGGCGGATCGCGGCGGGTACGTTGCCGATGCCGGATGATGACGACGAGGCGGCGAAATACGAGATCGCCGACGAAATGCTGTCCGCAGCGGGATTCGAGTGGTACGAAATCAGCAATTGGGCCCGCCCGGGCAATGAGTCGCGGCATAATCTTGGATATTGGCGCAACGTCGATTGGGCCGGGCTCGGCCCCGGCGCCCATTCCCACTACAACACGGTTTACGAGAACTCGGATTCCATTGTGAATGGTGGGGGAAATCCCGCTTATGCGCTGCGTTCGTGGGATACCGCGCACCCACGCTTATGGGGCGCCGCGCTCAACGAAGGCAGGATGCCCTGGTCCGGAAGCGAGAAGATCACACCCGAGGAAACGCTCGAGGAGACCATCATGCTCGGGCTGCGCCTGCGGGAAGGTCTCGATACCGGGCAATTCGACGGGATCATCGATGAGGAAGTGTGGCATCGTCTCGAAAACGATGGTCTGATAGTGAGAAAATCGCAGCGTGCGATTCCGACCCTGCGTGGGCGTCTCCTCAACGACACCGTCATCTCGAAATTGTTGGAATCGCTGTGATACGCAGATCCTGTGACCGAAACCGGAACCCTGAAGCCAAGGCGTGGAGGAGAATCGGGAAAGTCTATTGACTTTATTGTCGATTCGTTATATGGACAACCGAAACGCCAACGACATAGGGACGCGGTATTCTAAACCACGCATTAAAGAACCGCAAGACTTTTCTTGCCCAAAAACATTGAAGGTGGTTTCGGTGACTTTCCACGCCCCGTTAGATCTAACGATCCATGATTCCCAAGGTATGTACGATCCCGGCGCCGAACATGACGCCTGCGGCGTGGGTATGGTCACCACCCTCAACAAGCGTCCGGAACGGAAGATCGTTGACGATGCCATCGAAGTGCTGGTGAACCTCAACCACCGTGGCGCCGTCGGCGCCGAGGAGAACACCGGCGACGGCGCGGGCATCCTCATGAGCATGCCCGACGAGTTCATGCGCGCCACCGTAGGTGTGGAGCTTCCGGAAGAGGGCCACTACGCGGCCGGCATCGCGTTCCTCGACCGCGACATCGCCACCTCCGGGCAGCAGGAGCAGGCCATCGCCAAGATCGTGCGGGAGGAAGGGCTCGAAGTGCTCGCGTGGCGTGTCGTGCCCACCAACCCCGACGGATTGGGACTGCAGGCGCTGGCCAGCATGCCGTCGTTCAAGACGCTGGTCGTGGCCGATCCGGAAGGACAGCTTGCGGGCATCGAGCTGGATCGTAAGACTTTCCGCATCCGCAAG
Organism: Dysosmobacter segnis; assembly: GCA_963590945.1. GTDB lineage: Bacteria > Actinomycetota > Actinomycetes > Actinomycetales > Bifidobacteriaceae > Bifidobacterium. Next base: position 16,723 of record CAVAQZ010000004.1, on the reverse strand, counting down.
CGCGTCGAACATGAGGTGGGCATCTATTTCGCTTCTCTGTCCGCGCGAACCGTCACCTATAAGGGCATGCTCACCACCATGCAGCTCAAGCCCTTCTTCCTGGATCTGTCCGATGAGCGCATGAAGGCCAAGATCGCCATCGTGCACTCGCGCTTCTCCACGAACACCTTCCCGAGCTGGCCGCTGGCGCAGCCGTTCCGCCAGCTGGCCCACAACGGCGAGATCAACACCATCCAGGGCAACCGCAACTGGCTCTCCGCACGCGAAGGACGCCTGAGCTCCGAACTGCTCGGCGAATTCGAACCGCTGCTGCCGATCACCACCCCGGGGTATTCCGATTCGGGCACATTCGATGAATGCCTCGAACTGCTGCATCTCGCAGGACGCTCCATGCCGCACGCCATCTCCATGATGCTGCCGCCGGCGTGGGAGAAGAATGACCAGCTCGATCCTGACGTCAGGGCGTTCTACGAGTACAACAACACGTTGATCGAGCCGTGGGACGGCCCTGCTCACATCATCTTCACCGATGGAACCCAGGTCGGCGCGTTGCTCGACCGTAACGGGTTCCGTCCGGGACGTTGGCAGCTCACCGATGACGGCTACATCGTGCTCGCGTCTGAGACCGGTGTGCTGCCGGAAGTGTCCGACGAACACATCGTGACCAAGGGCCGTCTCGAGCCAGGCAAGATGTTCCTCGTCGACACCGACGAGGGTCGCATCATCTCCGACGAGGAGATCAAGAAGAGTCTCGCTTCCCAGCATCCGTACCGCCAGTGGGTGGAAGGCAACTCCATCGAGCTGAGCGAACTGCCCAAGCGTGAGCATGTCAACCATTCCGGCCAGTCCGTGCAGCGTCGTCAGCGTGCGTTCGGCTATACCGAGGAAGACCTGAAGCTGCTGCTCGCGCCGATGGCCAACACAGGCAAGGAGCCGCTCGGCTCCATGGGCAACGATGCGCCGATGGCGGCATTGTCCAGCAGAAGCCGCATGCTGTTCGACTACTTCACCCAGAAGTTCGCGCAGGTCACCAACCCTCCGCTGGATTGGGAACGAGAGAAGATCGTGACCTGCCTCGAATCCGCCATCGGCCCGGAGCCGAACCTCCTGTCCGATTCGGAGCTGCATGCCAAGAAGATCCTCATTCCGCTTCCTGTGGTCAATTCCGACGAGATGGCTCAGCTCAAGCGCCTCGACAGAGCCAAGGATCTCGGCGGCTACTACAAGCCGTTTGTGGTCAAAGGCCTTTACCAGGTGGCCGGCGGCGGAAAGGCCCTCAAGGAACGTCTGACCGAAATCTTCGAGGAGATTGACGAGGCGATCGCGAACGGATGCAACTTCCTGGTGCTTTCCGACCGCGACTCCAACTACGCTTGGGGTCCGATTCCATCCCTGCTGCTCACCTCCGCGGTGCAACACCACCTGCTGCGTACCCACACGCGTACGCAGATTTCCATGGTTGTCGAGGCCGGCGACGTGCGTGAAATCCATCATGTGGCGTTGCTGATCGCCTACGGCGCCGCGGCCGTGAACCCGTACCTCGCCTTCGAATCCGTAGAAGACCTGGCGCATAAGGATTATCTCAAGATCGATGGCGAAACCGCCGTGAAGAACCTGACCAACGCGCTCTCCACCGGTGTGCTCAAGATCATGGCCAAGATGGGTGTTTCCACGATCATGAGCTATCGTGGCGCGCAGCTGTTCGAGGCCATCGGCCTGAACAAGGACGTCATCGATGAGTACTTCACCGGAACGACCTCCCGTGTGGGCGGCATCGGCCTCGACGAGATCGCCGAGGAGGTGGCCATCCGCCATCGCGTGGCGTATCCGACCCAGTGGACCGCACGCCCGCACCGTAACCTGCGTACCGGCGGCGAATACAAGTGGCGTCGTACCGGCGAGGACCACCTCAACGATCCGGAGGCCATCTTCCTGCTGCAGCAGTCGACCCAGCGCGGCGACTATGACATGTTCAAGAAGTACTCGAACCACATCAACGACACATCCAACCGTCTGATGACGTTGCGTGGCCTGATGAAGTTCAAGTCCGACCGCAAGCCGATCGACATCAGCGAAGTCGAGCCGGCCAGCGAGATCGTCAAGCGTTTCTCCACCGGCGCGATGAGCTACGGCTCCATTTCCCAGGAAGCGCACGAAACCCTCGCCATCGCCATGAACACCATCGGAGCGCGCTCCAATTCGGGTGAAGGCGGCGAGTCCGAAGACCGTATCAACGACCCTCTGCGCTACAGCAAGATCAAGCAGATCGCATCGGCTCGTTTCGGTGTGACCAGCGATTATCTCGTGCATGCCACCGACCTGCAGATCAAGCTGGCCCAAGGCGCCAAGCCGGGTGAGGGCGGCCATCTGCCGGGAGCCAAGGTCCCGCCGTGGATCGCCAAGGTGCGCCATGCCACTCCGGGCGTGGAGCTCATCTCCCCGCCGCCGCACCACGACATCTACTCCATCGAGGATCTCAAGCAGCTGATCAACGATGCGAAGATGGCAAATCCGAAGGCCCGCGTCCACGTCAAGCTTGTTTCCGAGTTCGGTGTCGGCACCATCGCGGCTGGTGTGGCCAAGTGCCATGCCGACGTCGTGCTGATCTCCGGATACGACGGCGGCACCGGCGCGGCCCCGCTCAACGCAATCAAGCATGCCGGTACCCCTTGGGAGATTGGTCTGTCCGAAACCCAGCAGACGCTGGTGCTCAACGGTCTGCGTTCCCGTATTACGGTGCAGTGCGATGGAGAGCTCAAGACAGGCCGAGACGTCGTGATCGCGGCCCTGCTCGGAGCCGAGGAATTCGGCTTCGCCACCGCGGCCCTGATCGTCGAAGGCTGCGTCATGATGCGCGCCTGCCAGAAGAACACCTGCCCGCAGGGCATCGCAACCCAGGATCCGGAATTGCGCGCCCGATTCAAAGGCAAGCCGGAACATGTGGTCAACTTCTTCATGTTCATCGCGCAGGAGGTTCGCGAACTGCTCGCGCAGCTCGGCTTCCGCACTCTGGAAGAAGCCGTCGGCCACGTCGAATGCCTCGACCAGAACGAAGCCATCAAGCGTTGGAAGTCCGATGGAATCAATCTGAGCAACGTGCTGATGCAGCCGGGTCCGGTTCCCGGAACCATCCTGCATCAGACCATCGAGCAGAACCATGAGCTCGACAAGGCGCTTGACAACAAGCTCATCGAGCTTGCCCAGCCAGCTCTCGACGGCAAGGAGCCGGTACGCATCGATATGCCGATCCGCAATGTCTACCGCACGCTGGGAACCATGGTCGGCTACGAGATCACCAAGCGCTACGGCGAGGAAGGTTTGCCGGACGACACCATCGACATGACGTTCCACGGTGCCGGCGGCCAGTCCATCGGCGCGTTCATTCCGCGTGGAGAGACCATTCGCGTATACGGCGAAGTCAATGATTACGCGGGCAAGGGCCTTTCCGGCGGGCGTATGGTCGTCCGCGCGGAGGACGGTGTTTCCTTCGATCCCCACGAGAACGTGATCGCAGGAAACGTCACCGGTTTCGGCGCGACCTCCGGACAGATGTTCGTTGCGGGACGTGCCGGAGAGCGTTTCGGCGTCCGCAACGGCGGAGCCACCTTCGTGGTGGAGGGTGTGGGCGACCACGGCTGCGAATACATGACCGGCGGTACAGTGGTGATTCTCGGCCCCACCGGACGCAACCTGGGCGCGGGCTTCTCCGGAGGCAACGTGTATGCGCTTGACCTTGATATGAGGCAGGTCAATCCGACTGCGGCCAACAGCGGGGCGCTGCTGTTCGAACCTCTGGACGAGGACGCGAACGAACTGGTGCGCGAGCTCGTCAAGCAGCATGCCGAGGAGACCGGTTCCGCGTTCGCCCAAGGATTGCTAGACGACTGGGAGAACAGCGCCAAGCGATTCACCCACATCGTTCCGAAGCACTTCCTCGCCATGCAAAAGGCGATGAAGGAAGCCGAGGAAAAGAACATAGATTTCAACACGCCCGGCGTCTGGGAACAGGTGTACGAGCAGGTTATGGAAGGAGCGCGCTGACATGGGAGATCCTCGTGGATTCCTGAAGGTCCGTACCCGTCGCGAACTAGCCGAACGCCCCATTGAGGAGCGCATCAAGGACTGGTTCGATGTCCACGCCGAATCCGGCCTGCAGCCGTGGACCACCGAACAGGCGTCCCGCTGCATGGATTGCGGCACGCCGTTCTGTATGAGCGGCTGCCCGCTCGGCAACATCATTCCGGATTTCAATGATCTGGTTCGCCAGGAACGGTGGGAGGACGCGTACAACCGCCTGTCCGAGACCAACAACTTCCCTGAGTTCACCGGACGCATCTGCCCGGCGTTGTGCGAGGCGGCCTGCGTGCTCGGCATTCACCAGCCGGCGACGATGGTGCAGAATGACGAGCGTACGATCATCGACCAGGCCTGGGACCTCGACTATGTCAAGCCGCTTCCCCCGCAGCGTCTGACCGATCAGACCGTCGCGGTGGTCGGCTCCGGGCCGTCCGGACTGGCCTGTGCCCAGCAGCTCACCCGAGCCGGCCACACCGTGGTCGTGTACGAGCGTGATGACGCCATCGGCGGCCTGCTTCGCTATGGCATTCCGAATTTCAAGCTCGACAAGCGACTCATCGATCGCAGGGTGGAGCAGATGGAAGCGGAAGGCACCGTGTTCCGTACCGGCGTCGAGATCGGCAAGGACATCTCTTGGGATGACCTGCGTTCCCGGTATGACGCCGTGGTGGTGGCCATCGGATCAACCGTGCCGCGCGACATGAACATTCCGGGCCGTGAGCTTAAGGGCATTCATTTCGCCATGGAATTCCTGCCTGATGCCACGCGCCGCGTGTACGGCGTCAAGCCGGTGAACGACATCACCGCTGAAGGCAAGCATGTGGTGATCATCGGCGGCGGCGACACCGGTTCCGACTGCCTCGGCACGTCCATTCGCCAGGGAGCCAAGGATGTTACCGTGCTGCAGATCATGCCGCAGGAGCCGGCCGAACGTCCGGACAGCCAGCCATGGCCGACATTCGCACGACTGTATAAGGAGACCACCTCCATGAAGGAAGGCGGAGAATACGTGTACAACACGGATTCCGTCAACTTCGTAGGCTCCGAGGACGATCAGAGCAAGGTGAAGGTGGAGGATTCCACCGCGACGGAAGGCTTCGTGGCGGACGAAAACGGTCGCGTCACCGGTTTGAAGGTGGTGAGCGTGGCTCCGGGCGAAAACGGGCCGTTCACCCGTCAGCCGGGCACCGAACGCGTGATTCCGGCCGATCTGGTGCTCATCTCCGTGGGCTTCCTGCATCCGGACACCACCACACTCGTGGACCAGCTGCCGGTGGATCTCGACGGTCGCGGCAATGTGGCGCGCAACGACAAGTTCGCGACTTCCCAGGACGGCGTTTTCGCATGCGGCGACGCCGGTCGTGGCCAGAGCCTCGTGGTGTGGGCCATCTCCGAAGGACGTTCCTGCGCGGCCGCCGTGGACGAGTACCTCACAGGCTCCACCGAACTGCCGGCGCCCATCGTCGCGTCCAAGCGTCCGATGATGCTGCCGCGTTGAACGAAGCGTATGCGCAATCGTAAGAAGTAAGCGTCGAAGCGGCTTCCTGAATCGTGAAGGAAGCCGCTTTTCGTATGGCGCAAGGCCGGTTGCGAAGAAAAGTCGGCCATTTGACGTGCGCAAGACGGGAAAACCGGACGGCGTGGGGTAAAGTGGCATGCAGCAACACGTAACAAAGGAGTGCACAATGCCTAACCGTGCAGAGCGTCGAGCCCAAGCCAAGCAGAATCGCAGGGGAGTGCCGCAGCAGTACGACCAGACCCGTGGCCGCGGACGTTCCGGCATGCTGGACGAATATCAGCTGCAGGAGAAGTCCCGCCGTCTTCAGGAAGGTACGGATGGCCCATGGAAGCCGAGCGGAGGCATGGTCGAAAGCGCGGAAAGCACGCTGACCACGAATCCCAACTACTCCAATCCCAAGATGTTCAAGGCCCCTCATTCGATCCGTCAGTGGTTCCGCGTCGTGAGCTGGGTGCTCATTGCGGTCTCCGCGATCGCCTTCTTCGTGATCATGTGGCTGCCCCAGCATCCGATGTGGCTCATCGCCACCGTATGCGGCGTCTTCGTGGTCGGCGTGCTGAGCCTGTTCTTCACGGCGGGCAATCCAAGCCATAATCCGAATCTCGATCAGAACGGCACCGCCGTCTGACGAAAACACACGGCGAAACCTTCCCTGGCGAGGAAAAACCGGAATAAACGCGCGATTATTGTGACACGAACGCAATAATCGCGCGTTTTCGTGTTGCGGTGCCCTAAAGTGGAACACGGAAACGACTACCTGACTCGAAGAGGAGAATGCGGATATGAAGGTTGACATCCTTTCCCGAGAATACCCACCGAAAGTGTACGGCGGCGCAGGCGTGCACGCGGAGGAGCTTTCCAAAGTGCTGGCCGAACGAGTGGACGTTACCGTACGTGCTTTCGACGGTCCACGCGAGCCGTCGGATGTTCCTGAGGTCCCCGGCGATGATCCCAAAGGATCGCTCAGGGTCGTGGGATACGACGTCCCCCAGGAGCTTAAGGACGCCAACGGGGCGCTGAAGACCTTCGGCGTCGATCTGCAGATAGCCAACGACGTCGATGCCGACATCATCCACGCACATACCTGGTATGCGTGCCTGGCCGGCTATCTCGCCAAGATGCTGCATGGAACCCCGCTGGTCATCACCGCCCACTCGCTCGAACCGTTCCGTCCGTGGAAGCGCGAGCAGCTTGGCGGCGGATACAACCTGAGCTCCTGGGCCGAGAAGGACGCCTATGAGCATGCCGACCGCGTGATCGCGGTGTCCGCGGGTATGCGTGAGGACATCCTCGCGGCCTATCCGAATCTCGATCCGGACAAGGTGGTCGTGGTGCATAACGGCATCACCATGAGCCAATTCGAAACGCCGGCCGAGGATGATGAGGGCTGGAAGGTGTTCGAGCGTTACGACATCGACCGCAGCAAGCCGACGCTGCTGTTCGTCGGACGCATCACACGGCAGAAGGGTCTGCCGTATCTGCTCAAAGCGCTGCATTTCGTTGATCCGGGCGTTCAGATCGTGCTATGCGCGGGCGCTCCGGACACTCCGGAAATCATGGAAGAGGTCAAGACCGCCTTCGCCAAACTCGACGAGGAGCGCGGCAACGTGATTTGGATCGAGGAAATGCTTCCGAAGCCGGAGCTGAATGCTCTTGAACACGGATGCGACGCGTTCATCTGCCCGTCCATCTACGAGCCGCTCGGCATCGTGAACCTTGAGGCCATGGCCTGCGGCCTTCCGGTCGTGGCGTCCGCCACCGGCGGCATCCCGGAAGTGGTCGTCGACGGCGAAACCGGCTATCTCGTTCCGATCGACCAGCTGCACGACGGCACCGGCACCCCGACCGATCCCGACAAGTTCGTACATGATATGGCGGACGCCATCAACAAGATCATGGCCGATCCGGAGACCGCCAAGAAGATGGGGCAGGCCGGCTACGAACGCGCCCGCGACCATTTCAGCTGGGAATCCATCGCAGACAAGACCGTCCAGGTGTACGAGGATGTTCTGGCAGAACGTCGGTAGACGCTCTGCGGTCTTTCGGCGCTCGGTCGGGCCCGCGCTTGGCTGAACGCCCGAAGGATGGGCGATTGCGACGTCACCTCCCGTCCGCGCATTATGCTGGCGGGAGGTTTTTCATGTTTTGGCATGCGCGATACGGTGCGTGCGTCCGATGAGGAGGAGATGGCATGGGCGAGGAGAATATCGCGCTGAAACTCGAAGGTGTGGAATTCCGCAGGCGCAGGCGCGTGATTCTGACCGATGTGAATCTGGAGATCAGAAAAGGCGAGAAGTGGGTGCTGTTCGGCCCCAACGGCATCGGCAAATCCAGTCTGGTGCAGATGATGAGCACAAGGGGCTTCCCGTCCTGCGGAACGGTTGATATTCTGGGCAACCGCCTGGGCAAGGTCGATGTGTTCTCATACCGCAACCGAATCGGACTGAGTTCCGCGGAACTGGGGCGTGCCTTCCCGCCGCAGGAGGATCCGATCGACGCGATTGTGACCGCGTTGACCGCGGTCACCGGACGTTGGCGCGACACCTACACGGACGAGGATTACGCCAAAGCCCGTTCCCTGATGCGTGAGTTCGGCATCGAATATCTTGAAGGAAAGATGATGTTCAAACTATCGGAGGGTGAGCGCACCCGTGTGCTCATCTGCCGTGCGTTGATGGCCGATCCGGATCTGCTGATTCTTGACGAGCCGACCACCGGATTGGACTTGGGAGGCCGTGAGATCGCGTTGCGCGCGTTGAGCAAGGTGGGCGCCGAGGAATCGGACCGCGCCGTTCTGCTGGTCACGCACAGGCTCGAGGAGATTCCGCAGGGATTCGACCACGTGGCGATCATGGGACGCATCGCCGGAAACGAGGCGGACGCGTATGCGGACAACGTCGCGGGCAACGATCCGGCCCCGGGAACCATCATATACTCCGGTGATTTGGATCATGGCTTCACGTCCGAACGACTCAGCCGAATTTTCGGGCTGGACCTGCACGTGACGCACTCGAACGGACGCTGGAGCGCGTACGCGCAATAGCCGATGGCCGGACGAATGCGCGGAAGATCCTCATGAAGGCCCGAATCCGCGCATACGGTAGCATGGATGGTCGGGAATGCCGCAACAGCCGAAGCGGAACATGAGTTCGGATAAGGAGAGCAAGATGCGTCGAGGACCATTCGTGGCTGGTGAGAAAGTGCAGTTCACGGATCGCAAATCCAACAAAATCACCGATCAGCTTGTGCCCGGAGGCGTGACGCAGACTTCGCACGGCATTATCCTCCATGACAAGGTGATCGGATCGCAGGAAGGTTCCGTGGTCGTTACCGTCACGGCCAAACGTGATGCGCAGATCAACCAGCAGCATCCGGAACGGGACGCCAACAAGCCATGGAAAGGCACGCGTGCCATCGGAGGCTGGGAATTCTGCGTCATGCGTCCGCGGCTGGCCGATTATGTGCTGTCCATGCCCCGAGGAGCGCAGATCATGTATCCGAAGGACATCGCGCAGGTGATTCAGCTCGGAGACATCCGTTCCGGCATGAACGTTCTGGAATCCGGAGCGGGATCGGGCGCGATGAGCATCAATCTGTTGGATGCCGTAGGGGAAGGCGGCAGCCTCACCACCATTGAGATGCGTTCCGAATTCGCCCGTGTGGCTGAGGCGAACGCCACGATTTACTTTGGCGTCCGTCCGTCATGGTGGGATCTGAAGACCGGTGATTTCGATTCGGTCGCGGCCATGCTGCCGGAACATTCCTACGACCGCATCATGCTTGATATGCTCGACCCGTGGAATCGGCTCGAACAGGCATATCGTGTGATTGCGCCGGGCGGCGTGCTCGTTGCCTACGTGACCACGACCACGCAGCTGAGTCGTATGGCCGAGGCGTTGCGCGAGGCGGGATGTTGGACGGAACCGGACATTCAGGAGACGATGGAACGCAACTGGAAGGCCCAGGGGCTGGCGATCCGCCCCGATCATCAGATGATCGGACATACCGGGTTCCTGATGGTATCTCGCGCCATGGCGCCTGGATTCCAGGCGTTGCGCAAACGCGACCGCGCCACAAAAGACACGACCACGGACATTGACTCCCTGAGCGCGCAGGAACGTGCCGAACAGCTTGAGGATCTTGAACTGCGTGATATCTCCGACCGCAAGCTTCGCAAGGTGTTGCGTGATCTTGACTCGCAGGTGGACGCAATCGGCGAGTGATTCGCCAGGTTTGCGCGTGTCTGCGGGATAATGGTTTGGAGGATCGCGGGCAGATGCGGTGTTCGACCAAAGATGGGAGCGTACGGCTATGGGAACAAGCCTGAAAAAAGTCGCGAAAAAGGCCAAGGACTACAAGTATGTGCTGCTGGTGATGCGCCATGCGAAGACGGAGCCTTTCGGCAACGGCGGCGATGCGGGCCGTGAACTTACCGACAAGGGGCGCAAGCAGGCGAAGGCCGTGGCCAAGGGATTGGTGGAACACAAGATGATGCCGAGCCGCATAGCGTGCTCAAGCGCCACCCGCGCGCGCCAGACCTGCGATCGTATGCTCAAGGTATTCGGAGACGATCCGAAAGTCGACTATCGGCAAAGTCTGTATGAGGATGGCGTGCAGTCCGTGTTCGACGAGTTGGCCCAGACCAAAGACAAGCACCATGTTCTGCTGGTGCTTGGCCATGAGCCGACGGTGTCGGTCGCCTGCCAATGGATAGCCAGTTCCAAGTCCGACTCGTCGTTGCTGGACATGCTCAATCTGGGCATGTCGCCGGCGTCGGTCGCGGTCTTCGGCTCCAATGTCCCATTCAGCCAATGGCAACTGCATGAAGGAGAGCTTGTAGCCCTGCTCACGGCGAAGGATTTCAACTAGCGTTTCCGCGAAAATACGCGGAGCCGCGTTGAGGTGATCGCGAAGGGTCGAAGCCGAGATCGCCCCCAAGTGTGTCCCGGTCCGGTGACATGCTTGGGGGACGAATGGTCTTTGCACCATGAACGGACATGATTCGCGGTGCGCAACCTCGTGCGTCACCAAGGAGAGAGAGTCATGCCCGCCAACGAGCACATCAGCGTCATCGTTCCTGTGTACAACGTTCGGCGCTATCTTCGTCAATGTCTTGAATCCCTGGCGGCACAGGACTATCCTTCATTCGAGGTCATCCTCGTCGATGACGGTTCGACGGACGGGTCGGGGCCGCTTTGCGACGAATACGTGTCCAAAAACAGATGCTTCAAGGTCGTGCATCAGCGAAACGAAGGGTTGAGCGCCGCCCGTAACAGGGGGCTATCCTTCGCCTGCGGCCGGTACATTTCTTTCGTGGACGGTGACGATTGGGTCTCCCGGCATTATCTGTCCATGCTCATGTCCGCCGTCGAACGAACCGGCATGCCCTGTGCGTCTCTCGCTCATCTTAAACCGTTTCGTGACGGTCATGGATGTAGATTGCGCGATGGTCGGGGAATGCGGACTTCGTGGGTCGGCGGGAAAAGCGTGGAGGTCATGGACGAAGTGGACGTTCAGAAAGCGCTGCTGCGCCAACGTATCAATTGTGGGGCCCAAGCGAGATTATGCCGTCGAGACGTGCTGTTCGACGCCGCGGTGGATGGCAAAGTGTTTCCGGAAAGTCTGCTGTATGAGGATCTGGCGACGGTATACCGCTTCATGCACGAAGCGGGCGGCAGCGCGCTGGTGCATGGTGATCTGTATGCGTACAGGCGTAGAAGCTCGGGCATCATGGGCAATCTCGATGCGCTCCATGACGAAAAGACGAAGTCCGCGATCCAGGTATCGCGTGGATTGTATGAGAATATGCTGCGGTGGTATCCCGAACTCGGCAGGGAGACGGCTTCGCGATGTCTTGCCTTGCTGTGCACGGTGTACGCTTCGCTGGGCCGTCGGGAACGGGATAACGAGAAAGCCCTGTGGCAGGAGATCCAACGATACTCCGTTTTTGTCCGCGACGATGCGGGCGCCCGGTTGAAGGACCGTACGGCGGCGTATTGCGTGCTGTCCGGGGAACGTATATTCGCCATGTTCTGCGGGTTGTATCGGAGGCACTACCGTTGGGTCGGATTCTGAAGGCGCGGAGGGTTGACGGGAGCGAGAGGTTGACATGGTCTACGGCATGCTGATTCTGGCCTGCTGCTTGGTGTGTCTGCTTGTGCGGATACCGAAGCTGCGGCAAATCCGATGCCTTGGTCTGGTCGTGATGCTGACGATGACCGCGGTCGTTTCCGGTGTGCGTTCCAGCGACGTAGGTACGGACAGTCCCATGTATGCGAGGCTGCTCGGGCGTTTCGACAGATGCTCCGAATACGGTTTCGAGGTCGGCTATTGTCTGTTGAACAGTGCCGTGCATTGGTCGGGAGCGTCCTATACCGTGCTGTTCGTTTTGGAAAGCCTCCTGCTGTATGGCGTCATCGGACTATTCATCTATCGATACATCGAGAAACGATGGTGGGGCTTCTCCTGTCTGATGGTTTTCGGAACACGCATGTTCTTCATGGCGTTGAACATCTCCCGTCAATACATTGCGGTGGCTTTGTGTTTGCTCGCCTTCATGCTGTACGGGCGAGGGCATCGGAAGTCCGCATTGGGATTGGTGCTGTTCGCCATGACCTTTCACCTCACAGCCATCGTGGTGCTGATTGTTCCTTTCGCTAGACGGTGGGTGCGATCCGAGCATTTCGAGTCGCGGTCAGCGGCGGCGGTCGTAGCGGCGTTCCTGATGCAGTTCCTCGACTACGGGGGGATCATCTCCTGGATCGCCGGGTTCGTGCCCAAATACCATCACTACCAGCACGACTCTCTGATGGGCAATACCGGAACATCGGTGTCTTTGCTGGCGTACACGGCGGCGCTATCGGCGGCCTATATCGTCTATATGTGGCGTAGAAGACGGAACAGGCGTGTCGGGTGGCCTGGCGACGTGTGCGGAACCGCTTGTTTCGGGCGCGATGATATGTTGCTGGCCGGCGCATTGGCCTATGTGATCATGTCCGACGCCTTCGCCGGAGTCGGTACGTTGAGCCGCGTCTCCGTGTTTTTCACCATGTTTTTCGTCTGGCTGCTGACGGCTTTGCTCGCCACGTTGGGCAGTCGCATGCAGATCGCGGTGGAGCTGCTGATCCTGGCCATGTCGTTTTTCGTGTGCTATCGGCAGATCTGCATCAGGGGAAATTTCGGCGTACTGCCTTACAGGGTGTTCTTCTGAACGCAGATGGGAAAGGAGACGGTATGTCCGATGGACAGCCGCTGATTTCGGTGATCGTTCCGGTATATGGTGTTGAGGAGTCTCTGGACGCATGCCTGGAATCCATCGTGAGGCAGACCCACCGCAATCTCGAGATTATTCTGGTGGATGACGGATCGCCGGACCATTGTCCGGAACTATGCGACCGTTGGGCGGATCGGGATTCCAGGATCCGCGTCGTCCACCAATGCAATGGCGGCCCGTCCGCGGCCCGCAATGCGGGAATCGAAGCGTCGCGGGGCGAATACCTCGGGTTCGTGGACTCGGACGACAGCATCGCCGAGGACATGTATGAAACGCTATTGCGGAATCTGGTGGGCGAACGGGCGGACATCTCCATCATCGGCACCAGTCTGGTAGGGGAGGACGGCAAGCCGTACGTGCCGCACGCGAGCGAGCGTCGTCTTCGCATGACTTCGGAACAGGCCTTCAAATACGTGAATCTGCCCGGATACTTTCATGTGGCGGTATGGGACAAGCTGTACCGGCGCGAACTGTTCGACGACGTGCGTTTTCCATTGGACCGACGTAGCGGGGAGGATTATCCCGTCACATTCCGTGTGATCGACAAAGCCGAAACGTTGATCTACGATTCCGTTCCGAAGTATTACTACCATTTGCATGAGCGGGTGACGTTGCGCCTGCGCGTCACCACTGCGCAAAGCGACGAAACCCGTGCCGCACTGGAACTTGTGCGGGCCAAATATCCGCGGGCGTACGACTACATGCTGTACGGGCATCTCATCGCGACGATCGGCACCTACAACAACATCGTTCTGCAAGGACAGCGTGGACGATGGGCGGATTTCGAACGGTATGCCGTCTCTCTGACACGAAAGACGCTGCCCCATGTCATGAGGCTGCGGGAGATCCCCAAAACCAAACGCGCTCAACTGCTGCTGCTGCGTCTCTCGCCGGCTTTGTACCGAAGAACGCTGATCATGTTCAAACAACACCATACCAAGGCCTTGAGCTGAGCGGGGGAGGCCATGCGTTTCGCCCATTCCGTGAAATTCAATGCGGTGATGAACACGATTCTGACCGCATCCAACATGTTTATCGGAATCATCACCATTCCGTACATCACCAGAACACTTTCCGTGGAAGGCTACGGTAACGTCACGTTCGCCCAGAGCATCTCGCAATGGCTTTCGGCGGTCTGTCTGGTGGGCATACCGACCTACGGCATACGCGAATGCGCGCGCGTGCGCAATGACAAGCGCCAGCTGGCGTCCGTGGTCAAAGAGCTTCTCGCCATCATCACCATCTGCACGTTGACGACGTTGGCGTGCTTCGCAGCGGCCATAATGCTCGTGCCCAGACTGCGCGAGCTTTCGATGCTGATGCTTATGTTCCTCGCCAGCACGCTGGTGCTTTCCTACGGGGTGGAGTGGTTCTTCCAGGCCATGGAGGAATACGAGTACATCACCATACGAAGCATCGTGTTCAAAATGCTCTCGTTCGCCGCCATGCTTCTTTTCGTGCGGGCAGATGGGGATTATCTGATCTATGGCGCGATAACGGCGCTCGTGACCTGCGGCAACAACGTGTTCAACCTGATTCGGCTTGGTGGCATGATCAACCTGCGCGCCGCGGGGCCTCTTCATATACGCCGCCATGCGAAACCGCTCGCATCGTTCGCGACGCAATCGATCGCATCGTCGATGTACCTGTTCTTCGACAGCGTGCTGCTCGGCATGCTTTCCGCCAACAACATGCAGGTCGGTCTCTACCAGCTTGCGGCCAAGCTCAAGGGCGTGTGCTGGAGTGTGGTCAACGCGATCGTCGGGGCGATGGTGCCGCGACTGTCGTACTATGCCAGGCATTCCATGCGGCAATACTACGATCTCGTCGGCAAAGGCTTCGGACTCGTCTGCAATCTATGTCTCGGATTGTGCTGCTATCTGGTGGCGGAGGCGGGGCCTCTGACCGTATGGGTGTCCACGGAGAAGTATCTTGACGCGGTCGCGGCGGTGCGCATCATCGGGTTGGTGGGATTCCTCGCCTGTATGAGCACGTTTCTGGGATTATGCATCCTCACCCCGCTTGACCGCGAAGGCAAGCTCGCTGTCTCCAATCTGATGGGCGTGCCGGTCAGCCTCGCGGGGAACCTCCTGCTCGACGCGCGTTTCGGCGCCACCGGCGCGGCGGCGTCGATGCTGGTTGCGGAAGCCGTTATTTTCGCGATGCAGGTGCGTTATTCCCGGGACGTGCTTCGCAAAGCGGTGAATCTGATGCGTGTGGTCCGCATGGCCGGCTGCCATGTATGCGCGTTCTTGGTCCTATCGGTGCTGCTGCGCAATGCGTCCGGACTATCGATGGGCTGTGGCGCGCAGGTAGCGTTCGGCATGCTTTTATATTGCTCGGTATGGATGGCCGTCGGTCTATTGGTGCGGGAGGATACCGCATGGTGGATGCTCGGATTGGTGCGCGACGGATTTGCGTGGATGAGGAAGCGGGTATGATGGCGGCGCATCACTCTCCGCCCGCGTCGGGTACGGCGCTCACACCCATACGTGCACGCAACGCCTCGGAGGCCCTGAACTTGAGCGGGCGTCTTCCGACAAATTCGATGAGATCCGCGCTCGCCAGCTCGTTCACGTATTTGCGGACCGTCTGCTTCGTCAGTCCGAGGCCGCCTTCGGCGTCTTCGAGCGTCATGGACTTGGTGGTGCCGAACAGCTCCTCCTGCATGATTGTGTAAAGAAGCCGTGTCGCGTTCTCGGACATCGCATGCTCCTTCCGCAGTTCGTCGCACAGGCCGGTCGCCTTGCCGAGCTGGTCGATCTTGACGCCGAGCTCCTCGATCAAGGACTTCTGCGCGCGTTCGATGAATCCGAGGATGGTATGTACGAAGAACGTGAGTTCCCCGCAGTTGAGCTTGTCCTCGGCCTCCGTGAAGGCCTTGTAGTATTCGTTCTTGTTCTCCGCGATCGTCCTGGAGAGGGACAGCACGGTGGGCAGCGTGAGGTCGTGGCTGAGATAGAGCGCGAGCAGATACCGTCCGGTCCTGCCGTTGCCGTCGTAGAACGGGTGGATGTATTCGAACAGGAAGTGGCTGGCGATCGCCCTCTGCAGGAACGGTATGGTATCCGACCGGGCGAGGTCTGTCATCTGCGCGAGCAGCGCCGATATCCGGGCCTCGCCGCTGACGCCGTTGTGGATGGCCGTGCCGTGTGGCCCCTGCACCTCCACGTCGCCCTTCCGGAACAGTTCCCCGTCGGGCCTGTCCTTGTCGTCGATCTCGTCGAGCGCGATCTTGTCGTAGATGTCCCTGATGTCCTCGAGGGTCTTGGGCAGTTCGACGTCGCGATCGGTGAGGTTGAGATACAGCTTCGCGAACTCGCCGAACCTGGCCTTCCCCATGTCGCCATCGATCTTGGCCTGCCGGGCGGCGGCCACGGCCGCTTCCGTCTCCTTCCGTGTCGACCTGACGCCTTCCATCTCGTTTGTGGCGAGCAGCTCCTCGGATATGGCGTGGTGGATGTAGTTCCACCGCATGACTCCCGGGATGCTCTCCCACATGGTCGATACCTGGCGTTCGTCGAGAAGCACCTTCTGAGTGAGCGTGCACACGCAGCGCGGCGTGGCGATGAACAGCTCGCCCAGGGGCGTGCCGATTCCGGTCGCGAAGGTGGAGTCGTCCTCGAGGCGCCGCCTGGCGAGCCTGTCGTGGTTGGTGTAGGAGTCCACGCTCCTGTCGGCGTGGAATAGTCTCGCCAAAGTCTTATATTCCATGCTCATTAAGGTCTCCGCTTTCCTGAAAGCATTTCTATTTGATAGAAACCATAAATTATGAGTCAATATTAGTCAAGGCAAAGCACTTAAAGATGAATAATAATAATAATAATTAGCTCCTGGCTGTTGCCGCCTAGTCC